>DCVL01000044.1:0-20667 GCA_002328035.1 Geobacter sp. UBA2189 | reverse complement strand
TTTTTTGTTACCCATTATGCACTGAAGCTTTATGTTACTCTCAGTGCCCGCCGCCCTTTAAATCCAAATTCTTCAGTCAATCCTTTTTTGCAGAGTAGTTTCCTTGATAGTGTTGGAACTTTGTTGTAATTTCACAGCTTGTTTCATTATTGATATTAACCTGAAAACGGCAGTTACTCACGCGGAGCCTCGAAGCTCGCTGAAAAAATCAAGTAGTTACCTAAATAAAGGAACAACCTTACAGGTGAAACGGTAACATGCCGTAACTACATGATTTTGCTCTTCGCGTCTCTGCGCCTCAGCGTGCAACTGCTTTTTTAAGATTATTTTGAGGATGGGGTCGGGTATGCTGCAGTTGTTTATTTCCATGCTTGAGCGGTTGGGACTGTTTGCCATCCTGTTTATCCTGCTCATGCGGTTTGATTTCTTCAGCCGTCTTCTGACCGGTAAGGCCAATCGGCGTGAAAAGCTGTGCCTTGCTGTTTTTTTTGGTGTTATGGGGATCGGTGGAACCTATATGGGGGTGCCGATACTCAATGCCATTGCCAACTCCCGTGTGGTGGGGGTGGCGCTGGGCAGTGTGTTGGGCGGGCCGTTGGTGGGGTTTGGTGCAGGGCTGATCGCCGGTGGCCATCGTTTCCTGATTGATATTGGCGGCTTTACCGCCACTGCCTGCGGCGTGGCCACCATTGCCGAGGGGGTGGTCGGCGGGTATCTGTACCAACGCCTGAGAAGAAAACCGCTTGACTGGTTTGCCGCCCTGTTGACCGGGCTGGCGGTTGAGGCGTTACAGATGGTGATTATTCTCGCACTGGCAAAGCCGTTTCATGAGGCGGTCAGCCTGGTCGCCATCATCGGTCTGCCGATGATTCTGGTCAATGCCTTTGGGCTGGCGCTGTTTGTTGAGCTGGTGGCCTCGGTGATGCGTCAAAAGGAACGCTTTGCGGCAGAGCAGGCCCAGACCGCTCTGAAGGTGGCGTTGCGCACCATGCCGTATCTGCGTGGCGGGTTGACTACGACAACGGCAACAGAGACGGTACGTATTATCAAGCAGATGACCGACCTTGATGCGGTGGCCATTACCGATGCTCATCAGATCCTGGCGCACTTCGGGGCTGAGGAAGGCCACCATCTGCCTGAGACGCCGCTGTTGACCGAATCAACCAGGCTGGCGCTGCTCTCGGGCGAGATCTCGACCCCTCTGACACGTGCGGAGATCGGCTGTCGTCATCCCTCCTGCCGACTTGGTTCCGCCATTATCGTACCCCTGAAAAAGAGCGACAAGGTCATTGGCGCTCTTAAACTGTACCGGATCAAGGAAAACGGTATCACCCCACTGGATATGGAGCTGGCCGAGGGATTGGCGCATCTTTTTTCCTATCAGCTTGAGATATCAGAGCTGGATGAACAGCGCAAACTGGTGCGGGAGGCGGAGATAAAGGCGCTGCAATCCCAGATCAATCCGCATTTTCTTTTTAACGCCATCAACACCATCATCAGCTATGTCCGCACCAGTCCGTCAACCGCTTCAGAGCTGCTGGTCACCCTGGCTGATTTTTTTCGTAAGAACATCAATCCCGGTAAGTCAAAGGTGTCGCTGGCAACAGAGCTGGAACATTGTGAGGCGTATATAACCCTGGAACGAGCCCGCTTTGAAGAGCGGCTCAAGGTTACCTATACCATTGATGAGGAGACGCTGAACTGTTCGTTGCCGCCCCTGATTCTGCAGCCGTTGGTCGAAAACGCCCTCAGACATGGCATCCTTGCCAGGGAAGAGGGGGGCGAAGTGGCCATTGCTGCCTGTCGGGACGGTCAGCAGGTTATCATCACGGTGCATGATGACGGTGTTGGTATACCGTCTGAACAGCTTGAGCGGCTGCTGGATACGGATAATACCGATCTGCTGGAATCAGGTGAGGCTGACCAGACCGGCGGCATCGGCTTGAAGAACGTCAATGCCCGCCTGATTGCCCTGTACGGCCAGGAACACGGGCTCAAAATCTGGAGCCGACCGGGAGAAGGAACCCGTATTACCATGACAATACCCTGCGAGGTGGCGGTATGCCGTTAAACGTCTTTATTGTTGATGATGAGGCTCCTGCACGGCGTGAACTGCGTTTTCTGCTGGAACAGATTGATGGTGTGCAGGTGGTTGACGAGGCGGCAAACGGCAGCGAGGCCTTAAAGGGATTGAAGAAGCATCATCCCGATCTGCTTTTTCTTGATATTCAGATGCCGGGTCTTTCAGGCATTGAGCTGGCTGAGGTCATACGCCAACTTCCCAATCCTCCCTTGCTGGTCTTTGCCACTGCTTATCAGGAGTTTGCCTTGCCTGCCTTTGAGGTACAGGCCTTTGATTATCTGCTGAAGCCGTTTGCGCCGGAGCGGCTACAGCAGACCATCCAAAAGGTAGCCAAGCAGTTGGCAGTTCCAGAGTTGGGCAACGTTGAGGCGCAGGTTGTCAAGGTTAGCAAAATACCTTTGTACCGTGGTGAGACGATCATTCCGACCGCACCTGATCAGATCATGTTTGTCTGCTCTGAAAACGGTGAAAACAGGGTGCAGGTCGGCCTGGAATCGCTCAGGAGCCGCTGGACATTGCAAGAGCTGGAGCGGCGTCTGGCGCCGTTCGGCTTTTTCCGCCCCCACCGCAGTTGGCTGGTAAACTGTGAACATGTGTGTGAGGTGGTTCCATGGTTCAATGGGGGGTATAAGCTGGTGATGGCAGACAAAGACCGTACCGAGATTCAGGTCAGCCGCTACCAGATCAAGGAGCTGAAACAGCGCTTTACCTTATAGCTCTGCCAACTGCTTGCAGACCACTCATCCCACAAATCCTACCATTCATTATCTTTTTTCAGCTATTCAGAATAAAAGAATTGTTTTTAGCAGCCGCCTGAAATTATCTTATAATCAATAAATCGCTGTTTTATAGATATGGTTGGCGGTAAGTTGCTATTAGATTTATGAAGGAAGTTGCTCTGCTTTCGCAAGGTGTTAGTTTGGTTACTATTGGTATAAAGAAGTTTTATTTGTTGGTGTTGTTAAAATCACAAAGGGGGTTGCAAATGAGAAAAGGATTGCTTTCGGGGTTGTTAGTTGGGTTGCTCGCAACGCAGGCGTATGCTGCGAACAGTATTAAGCTTGCCATTACCGGTCCGTTTTCCGGAGGCTCTGCGCCGATGGGCGCCTCCATGCGTGACGGCGCAAAGCTGGCCATTGCCGAGATTAACGCAGCAGGCGGGGTGAAGGTCGGCGGCACGATGATGAAGTTTGATATTATTGAGCGGGATGATGAGGCAAAGAACGAGCGGGGCGCCTTGATTGCCCAGGAGCTGGCATCAATGTCCGGTCTGGCAGGGGTGATCGGCACGGTGAATACCGGCGTCTGTATGGCAGGCGACAAGCATCTGCAGCAAAAAGGGATTACCAAGATTATAACCCCGGCAGCTGGTTCTGATTCAATGACCCAGTGGATCAAGGCCAAGGTTAAAGATCTCTCCATCTTCCGTTTTGCCGCACATGACGGTATTCAGGCTGCTATGGTGGTTGAAGAGGCGATCAACCGCAAGTATACCAAGGTTGCCATGCTGTATGACGCAACCAACTATGGTGTTTCAGGTCGGGATGACATGCTTGAGCAGATCAAGAAGCAGGGTAACAAGCTACAGGTGGTTGTCAGCGAGAAGTTCAACATCGGCGACAAAGATATGACCGCTCAGTTGCTGCGCGCTAAAAACGGTGGTGCTCAGGCAGTGCTGATCTGGGGTATTGGACCGGAGCTGGCTGCGGTTGCCAACGGTATGGCCAAGATCGGCCTGAAGGTACCCCTGATTGGCGGCTGGACCCTCTCCATGTCCAATTTTATTGATAATGCCGGTAAAAACGGCAACGGTACCCTGATGCCCCAGACCTTTATTGAGGAGCCGATTTCTCCTAAGGCCAAGAGCTTTATTGCTGCCTATCACAAGGCCTACAAGGTGCAGCGGATCGCTTCACCGGTATCTGCAGCACAGGGCTATGATGCGGTCTATATCTTTGCAGCCGCTGTGAAGCAGGCCCAGACCACTGATACCAAAAAGATCAAGCTGGCTCTTGAGAATCTTCAGGAGCCGGTGCATGGCGTTATTGCCACCTGGAAAAAACCGTTCAGCGCCTGGAATCCGGCTGATGTGACCAGTCACGAGGCGTTTCGGCGTGAGCAGGCGGTGATGGGGATGGTAAAGGATGGCAAGGTGGTGTTTGGTAACGACGCTGATCGTAAACGTCTGATCAAGAACGCCACATCAGTGGCAGGTAAGAAGTAAGTCTCGCTGAGCAGCCACAAGATTTGCATCTGAACAAGGAGTAGTACGATGGATCAGGCGGTAATCATCCAGATGGTGGTAAGCGGTGCCTTGATGGGGCTGGTGTATGCTCTGGTGGCTTACGGGTTTCAGTTGACCTTTGCAACCAGTAAAAGCATCAATTTTGGCCAGGGTGAACTGGTGATGGTGTCGGCTTTTTTCAGCCTGACCCTGACCGATCTTGGTTTGCCCTATTATCTGATGATTCCCGGCGGTCTGCTGTTCGGTGTCATCGCCGGCCTGTTCGTTGAACGGGCCGGCGTCCGCCTGGCACTTGAACAGAAGAGTGAAGGCTGGATTCTGATGACCATCATCATCGGTCTGTTCGGTTTCTCTGCTGCTGAAAATATCTGGGGCAGGGATGATCGCCCCTTTCCCACCCCGATCCCCTCCGAGCCGATCCAGCTGTTTGGCATCAGCATAACCTGGCTGGAGGTCTCGGTTGCGGTGGGGGTCTTTATGATCATGGCAATTATTGAACTATTCAAGCGCAAGACACTGCTGGGCAAGGCCTTTGAAGCAGTTTCGGCTGACCGGGATGCCGCCGAGCTGATGGGGATCTCGGCCACCCGCACCATTATGTTGTCATACGGACTTTCCGGTCTGGTGGCTGCCCTGGCAGGCATCCTGATCTCACCGATCACTACGGTTGGTCCCACCATGGCATCCGTCCTGGTCTTAAAGGCCTTTTCCGTAGCCGTTGTTGCCGGACTTGAGTCAGGATTTGGCGTGGTTCTTGTGGGGTTGTTCCTTGGTTCGCTGGAGAGTCTGACCAGTTACTATGTTGGCAGTGGCTGGCGTGAAGCGCCCGGCCTGGTGTTGCTGATTCTGTCTCTTGCCATACGTCCCACCGGTATCTTTGGCAAAGCGGTTATCAGGAAGGTTTGATTACACATTTTATCGGAGTAACTGCTGATGCTGAAGCGATTTATTCTTATACGGGGAATTGAAGGCCTGATGGTCCTCTTTTTTGCTGCCATACCGCTGATGGTGGATAACAGCTTCATGCTGGGACTGCTCACATTGCTGGCGATCTATGCCATTCTGCTGATTGGCCTGGATGTGACGGTGGGCTATCTGGGGCAGGTGAATCTGGCTCAGGCTGCTTTTCTGGGGCTTGGCGCCTACACGGCCGGGCTGCTGGTCAATAATTTCGAGTTTGGTATGGTATCAGCCCTGGCTGCTGCAACGCTGGTAGGTCTGGTGATGGGGGGGCTGCTGGCATTTCCGGCCCTGCGGCTTGAGGGCCCCCAGTTTGCCCTGGCCACCTTGAGCTTTTCAGCTCTGTCTGCCACCATTCTGAATGAGTGGGAATCCCTGACCCAGGGAGCTTTGGGGCTACAGATTGTTCGTCCTCCCCTGTTCGGGATGGCGCTGGATTCAAAAGGATTTTACTGGTTCTGTCTTCTTCTTTTGGGGCTGGTCTGGATGGCAATGAAAAACCTGCTTTTTTCCCAGTGGGGCAGGGCCTTTGAGGCGTTGCGGGACAGCCCGATCGCCACCGATGCCATGGGTATCGGCACCTACCGCCACAAGGTGGCCGGGTTTGCGCTTGGTTCGGCATTGGGTGGGCTGGCAGGTGGTTTGTATGCCTTCAACTTTGAATACCTGCAACCCCACGTCTTTGTCTATGAACTGATGGTGATCCTGTTGCTGGGGGTGGTGCTGGGGGGCAGAAAAAATCTGTGGGGAGCATTTGTGGGGGCGATCCTGATTGTGTTGCTGCCTAACCTGCTCTCCAACCGGATGCTGTTTCAGATCTTTTCCGCCATCGGTTTTCTGTTGGCTCTGGGGGCTGGCGGGCTGGCTCTCTACCAGAAACGAACCAGGCCGTTCCAGGGGATTGCCCCGATGATTGCCATGGGTCTGCTGGTGGTTGGCAGCTTTACCGTACAGAATACCGAGGACTGGCGTAAGGCGATCTTTGCGCTGATGCTCTTCTCCGTGGTGGTTGGGCTGCCGGAAGGGCTGATGGGGTTTGCCGCCAGATTTTTGTCAAAACTGTTCAGCATTGATCCGTTGCCCTTTGCGTCGCCTTCCGATCTGGATCAGGTGCTGGTAAAACAGGAGGTTGACGGATCGCCGCTTTTGCAGTTGCAGGAGCTGAAATGCTACTTTGGCGGGGTCAAGGCGGTGGACGGTGTTTCTTTGACCGTTGCTTCAGGGACGATTCATGGGTTGATCGGCCCCAACGGTTCCGGCAAGAGTACGCTGGTGAACGTGGTTTCGGGCCTGTACAGTCCAACCGGCGGTTCAATCCTGTTTCATGGCAAGCCGCTGGTGCAGGGTAACCTGTTTGATGTGGCTCGGCAGGGGATCTCCCGTACCTTTCAGAACCTACAGCTCTTTACCGAACTAAGCGCCTTGGACAACGTGATGGTGGCCATGAAAGGCTGGTACCGCAGCCCGCTGCCACTGGTGCTGATGGGTCTTACCGGAAAAAATGAAAAACAGGCCGAGGCTGATGCCCTAGCATTGCTTGAGATGGTGGGGCTGGCAAATCAGGCTCGCACACCGTCCAAGGATCTGCCCTACGGTGCCCAGCGTTTTCTGGAAATCGCCCGGGCCGTGGCTCGCCGCCCAACCTTCCTGATCCTGGATGAGCCCGCCGCAGGTCTGGCGCATCCAGACGTGACTGCTCTACTGGGCATTATCCGTCGTATCAACAAGCAGGGGATCACCATCATCCTGATTGAGCACCATATGGATGTGGTGGCTGGCCTGTGTGATACCGTGACCGTGCTGGACGGCGGCAAGATAATTGCTGAAGGGAAACCTGATGAGGTCAAGCGGAATCCTCTGGTCATTGAGGCGTATCTTGGAAAAGGAAGCGAATCCGCTTCCCCTGTAACCGTCTGTCTGGCAACACCATCGCCGGTTCCGGCCTGAACGCGGGAGGATAACGAATATGCTGGTTGTGAATAATCTCCATGCCGGATACGGTATGAGTGAAGTGTTGATGGGCACCTCCCTGACCGTTAAAAAAGGGACGCTGGTTACCCTGATCGGACCTAACGGCGCTGGCAAAACCACCACTATGCGGACTATCTCCGGCGGCTTGAAGCCAAGCAAAGGCGAGATTATCCTTGATGGCAAGCCGGTGCAGGGGCTTGAGCCATCAAAGATCGCCTACCTTGGTCTGGCTCATTCCCCTGAAGGGCGCAAGGTGTTTGGCCCGCTCTCGGTAGAAGACAATCTGCTGCTGGGCGCCTATACCCGTCTGCCCCGGTTCTTTGGTTTTCGTACCAAGGCAGCCCCTGATCTGGACAAGGTCTATGCACTGTTTCCCCGTTTGAGGGAACGCCGCAAACAGGCATCAGGCACCCTTTCTGGCGGGGAACAGCAGATGCTTGCCATTGGACGAGCCTTGATGGCAAATCCCAAACTTGTCCTTTTGGACGAACCGTCCATGGGGCTGGCCCCGGTGATTGTTGATGAGGTGTTTGACATTATCTGGGAGCTGAAAAAATCAGGTATTACCCTCCTGCTGGTTGAACAATCGGCCAAGCGTGCCCTTGAGGTGGCTGATTACGCCTACGTCATGGAGCGGGGTCGTATTGCGGTTGAGGGAGTCCCTGCGGAGTTGGAAAAGAATGAAAAGGTGGTGGCTGCCTATCTGGGCAGTTGACTGTACCAGACAAGGTCAAACTAATCGCGCAGCGAGCGTTCAGGAAATTGCTAACTGCTTTACCACCACTGCCGAGACCGAAACTGCTACCAGCGAACGGGTGAGATAGGGGTAACTGCCGTTTTTAGGATAAAAACTATGCCCCCAGATACCCCGGACGTCAAAGCGCCTAGTCAGACTTGTTTGGACATCAAAAACAGAAAGAGCCCCTGAAAATCAGGGGCTCTCATACTGCATCGGACTTAGCCGTATATTGAAATGGTGCCCAGAGCCGGAGTCGAACCAGCGACACGTGGATTTTCAGTCCACTGCTCTACCTACTGAGCTATCTGGGCAAAGAGTTTATTTTTATAAATTTAATCTGACGGTCTGTCAAGTAAATACTGCTATTAATGTTGGCAACTATCGGCTCCATAAATATCAGTACTTTTCACGATCCGTAGATTTTCATCAAAACAATAAAGTCAGAAACTGGAAACAGTAGGTGAGCTCTTCGAACAATTAATTAAGTTGGGAACTGGAAGAAAATCAAGACTTGCCGCTCTTTGATTTCAAACTTGTCAGGGCATTATATAGACGTTGTTTCCAGTTTTCAACTGCTGCTTTCCTGTGTTTTACGAAGCAATACGCACTTTTCCCAAGATGAACATCCAACAGGGGCGCATCCCAATGACCACCACCAGTCACACATGCCGTCAGAAGGTCTTGTGAAAAAACAGCTACCAATCCAATCGGTAATTCCTTTTCATAGACTAGCGTAGAGAGTGAATGCCTATCACTGTTGTCTATTTCATGCAGAAAGTATCTCTTTCCGCCAAACAGCAAATAGACCGACAGATATTGCCTTGGACTTCCGTCCACAAGAGGTAGTTTACAACCTTCCGGGGCATTCTCCTGACCACACCAAAGAATCTTCAGGTCTATGTACCCCAAAGCTTTTGTAAAATTTTTGAACGAATCGTTGAGATTTACTATTGAGCTTACCTCTTTAAACTCAATAGCAGGCAATGCACCTGCACCTGCCTCGCAGTCAAGGGTACCCTCTTTTGTTTGAATGCTATGGTTGCGTACTCCGGTACCACCGGTTTTTTCTCCATGACCTCCGCCTAAGCCGTCTGATTTTTTCTTGACCTTTATTACATCGATAGCCCTCAAAAAACTGGCGGCACATGTCTCAATCTCGACGATCTGCGGATTTGTTAATGACTTTGGTGCAGCCGGTTCTGGGCCAACCTCAACCTCTTTAGGATTATCATCGATCACTGCGCTGCCAGAACCGCTTCCCGTTCCACCTCTACTTGTCTCCCTGAATAATGGATGTTCGTAATGCAGTTTAATGAAAGGAGGCATTCGACTAATGCTGAATCGTTCAATCCCCAACACAAAAAACGTATTGCCCATTCCAATACCAACGGCAGACCAGGAGCTTTTCCTAATAGCCGGAGGATAGCACCATAACGGATTGGCTGGTTCACGTAAGCTCGTTCCCTCTCCCTGAGAAGCTGATGCCCAAATTTGACGCCATGATTGATTAAACTCCCTGTCTTCAAGAACAAGAGCGATCCGGGTTGCAAGGCCTGAGGTAATGATATTGGCGGCGACCTTATTGGAAAACATCATATGAACTTTTTCATTTTCCATATTAGAACTGCATATACCGTTGAAACTGTCAGGACTCAGCATCTCCGAAGCCATTAATCTTGTGGTGGCGAAATAGGCTCGGATGATTTCCAGACAAGGGACAATAACTTTCAAATCCCCGTCGACAATCTGCACACACTTCTCCCGCAGGTTCCACTTAGAACCGAGCCTGTAAAGCGCCTTTGGAATTACTATTGATTCTGAGATTGAGACATCAAGAGATCTGCTAAATCTGATGGATCTGCGCTCCAAACCCGGAAACGTTCCGGTAGATTGCCCATCACAGTAGATTTCACCAAGCCGGAGCATCGGCAACATCCCCCAAGAGACTCTAATCTCCTTGACATCACCATCCTCGGCAATGAATACGACCATCATTCGCCACTGCCTGCTCTCTCCTACCTGATATGGAGAACGTATCCAATGCAGTCGTGCCCTTACTCCTTCGCTAAACGGCCAGTTTTTGAGTATTATCTTCGCCAAACTCATTTCCTCCTTGGTAACTGATCAGACATTCCAACTCTGCAGCGACGCAATCTGAATAACCAGGTTTCAAACCTGCCGTCTTTACAAGTCGCCACGCCACAAGGCGTTCTCCGCGTTGTTTTAGCCTCTCTGCCGCAAATCTTAACCTTCTGATGGCAAACTCATCTTTACTCTCAACAACCGCATTCAGTGTGGCCCGCGTTTGGGGCAGTAGATGCAATTTCCTAGTAAGAACTGGAGCACCGAGCTGTTTGGCAATGTTTTTCACAGACACTTGCACCAGTGGTTCTTGATTGTGCTTGATAATCACAGCAACACGTTCAATCTGCACACAAAATTCCAAGTCACGGGCATTCCAATCTACCCGTCTCTCTGGTTGCTTTGGAGGAATACGACTAGGCCTGTGTGACTGCAGCCATAAGCGATCGTTGCGGTACAGCCAGGTGTATACTGCCCCTTTGAGGCGTCTCAGTTTACTGACTGAAAAATCGGGGTGAAGTTTTCGGGCATTCTCCCATAACTCTCGCCTGGCGAGTGATTCAACATCATCAGGTTGTGCTTTGGATGGCGTTACATCACGTCGGCTCCTTGTAAGATGCATTAAGTGTTTCTTGATGGTATTGACATCAACCATTAATTGACGGGCGGTTTCCCTGAGGCTTTTCTGTTCTGCAACAGCAAGTTGCAGAAGCCGTTTCTCCCATACGCTGCCCATTTCAACCATACGGCCGATTTTTAACCGATCAGTCTGAGACTTGTCAGGACCAGTACGAGAGTAAGTAAAACCGCACTTACAGGCGAATGTCCCAACCGGTGCCCCGGTTTCTGAATTGCGTGAAATCCGGCAGGTGCCGATTACAGCTCGGCGGTAGTGTGGCGCTGCGGGATTAAGGCACGGCCAAGAGCCATTACCGAAAGGATGGTTCGGCTTGTGTTCGCTGAGTAGAAACTCATCAAGATCGAGGCCGAGGAAATTGATCAGCAGCAAGTGACAAATAGGGTGAGAGGCTTTACGAGGTTTTCTGGCAAGCGTCAGAAGCCAATTGGTATCAACATAGGGATCCAGACTACAGTGCAAATCTGTCAGGAAGTCTTCGCTATAAAAACAAACAAACTCACTGCCTAGGCGTAGGCAATCAAGGCGTCCACCAGGTGACATAAAACCTTTAGCATTAAGATGAAATAGATAGCGCTGTTGGAGTTTTTCAAGGCCTACCGGTTTTTCGGTTTTATGATGAGTGAGCAGCCAGTATGCATCGTTTGCCAGCCTATGATGGCTATTGAGGTGTGGAACATCTCTTACAACACGAACTGTTGGCACAAGATCAGGCGTTAGTGGCACAAAGGATTGCCTAGCCCCCATGTCTCCCATAGCTATGTTCGACTCAACCAGTGCTATGCTATGACGATGGCAGACCGCAACGCCCGCTACTTGATGGCTACGGTGCCAATAGCACTCACCCAACTCAAATTCGTCGTCCCGAAGACACTGATGACAGTAACGCAGAAACTTCACCATCGGAATGCGGCTTGCTGTCAGGCCGGCCTGACAATGAACGTTACCCATTCGATCACATCCGCCCATTTTCCGTATCAGCAGTTCGAGGCGTTCTGGAGGCAGAAATGGACGATATAGCGGCAGCATTGTGTGTGCGTTGATGAAATATTCCATTGTGTGATGGCTTGCAGGGGCCAGATTCTGGACAAGCAGGCTGATATTGCTTGGCAGATCAAAAGCCGCACCGGCACGGTTGTTCCCGAACAGATCTTCAACCGTATGATTGTAGCCGGGATTCCCACTGCGCAGGTGATAACGAGAGCATATGCCGTAAAACAGTTCGTCTGGGTATGGGGTTGGGAAAAAAGGAAGCATATCAAGCTGCAATGCTATCAAAAAATTCTGTTACAGACTTGATAACACCTGCCTCTTTCAAGGCATCATAGACAGATAGCTTCTTTTTCAAAGTCGGCTTGGCGATCTCTCGCAGATCTCCACTGAGCGGTATCACTTTTGCGGTATTTCTTTTAATCCGCTGTGCGGGTGAGGGTTTTGGGGCTTCCTCAATGAGTGATTCTGCAGCAAGTCTGAAGGCTTCACTGGTAGCTAACTTGATATCTGAATCGGTGGCAAACCGCTGTACGGCCTGGTGTGCCCAGTTATGAGCCTGTTTGGCCGGATGACCGGCACAAATGAGCATGGAAGTGATCTGGCTTTCAGGTGAATCCATCAGTTCGTCAATATCTGTCAGACTGTCCTGCCCTTCGTTGTTGGCAAGCGTATCAACCATGCCAGAGAAGGCTACACGCTTAACCGCCGATGAACACAACTTGTCAAGCTCTGTGGCCATAGGAATAACGTCAGGAATTTTGGTAAGGGCCTCAATATCCCTCTCCCGAAGAGCTGTAAGTATCGGGCGAACCGTATGAAAATTATCCCTCGCCGTGTCTCTGATATGTGTCGGGGTGATTCGTTCGTCAGGCTCTCCAATCAGACTCCATTGGGTCAGCATGTAGAGTTTAATCGCAATATCAACGATCCCCTGAGACTCGTCATATATGGCCTTGCTCAATTTCGAATCAAGCGGTGTTGGCTCGTTTGTCCACTGGTATTTCCAGAGCCTACTGACAAAATGCTCCCAATATTCGTCCTGCCTCATATTGGAGATAATAATATCCCCTTGGCCTGCAGCTCTTCGTCCCATGGCCAATTCGCTGGTAAACAGACTTAGTGCCTTATAGGTACCGACAAGAATAACAGGAACGCCAATGGTGTTTGTAAGTTGCACAAAGAAATTCAGCATCTTTTGCGCCCCACCGCTGGCTGCTTCACTGAGACGCTGAATTTCGTCAATCACCAAAACACCGAGACCAAGTGAGGCTGCCAAGATGGCCATGACAGGCAACAATTCATTGGCTGTACGGCGGCTGTTGTTGTATTTGACGGCATAACGGGTTCCAATGGCCTCGTCTACCGCCTCAAAGAAGCCCATGCAAAGTCCACGCAACGACCCGTCAAAGGGGCAATCAAGCTTGAGCCAAACCAGTTGATGCTGATCAAATGGCGTACTGTTATATTCCGTATGGATGATGATCTGAGGATACAAGCCGAGAATACTGTCAATCATGGTTGATTTGCCAACACCACTGGGGCCTATGACGGCAATACTGACAGCTGTTGAGCGCAGAGACGGCAGCGGTTCCCCTTCTTGCAGAACATCTTTGACCAAATCAGGAAATCCTGATCTAATCTGCCGGATCCACTCTTGCTGCAGAGGGTTGCGCGTCAGGTAGCCATTCCTGATCATGCGCGACACCTTTTGTTCAAACAGAAGAAAATCAGGTGTCGGAAAGATGCAGCTTGCAATACGATGGACAGCTTCAAGCCGCCTCATGGCAGGGAGCTTACGTTCGTCCTGAGCATAGACCGGGCTTCTTGCGATCAGAGAAGAAATTTCAACAGGTTGACGGGCCGGAGGCAGTGCTTCAATATAGCAGTTGTGGCGATAGAGGGGCTCTTCGCTTTCACGGTAGACAGCTACTACTTTTTCGCCAGTCAGGAGACGGTTACTGCGATATACACCTTTTTTCATTCCCCAGCCTCCCCATGTTCAGACTGTTTGATTGCATCAAGGAAGCTCTTCCTTTTAGATGTGGCCAGAGAGATGATGTTTGACTTTTCGTTAAGTGATACCCCGGCGTTATCGTCACGTTGGTCCTGACTGTTCTGCTGTTTGCTTTGGGGACGTAGATCCCAGGCCTGCTCATCCCTCAATTGATTCTTTGCTCCAGCTCTGTTCTCCCTGATATGCTTTAATTTAGACCTGTCACTTTCAGGATTGTTCTTTGCTGCCTTGGTCTGCTCATACGCCCCATCCAGCACATGATCGACCATGGTGTTGAGCTCGCTAGAGCTTTCCATCCTGCGGGACTTATACAATGTCGACTTTTGTTTCTGAATTTCCTGATATTCCAGAATTTCTTCAATCGGGAGGTTACTGAAGCGCTCATCTTTGGGGAGCAGTTGGCAGGGTTCAAGCTTGCCACCTCCCAGATGGAGGTAAATGACTTCCGGTTTTCGCGGGTCATACGAAGCAGTCATGGACCATACGCCGGATTTACGGGCACGGACGAACCACTGTTCCTGAATCGCCAGCTCACAACTATAAAACATCCCCTTGAAACGAATTCCTTTCAGTGTCACGGAGGCATTATCTCGGGGCAGAAGGCTTAGCCTGATTGTGTCAGGCGACTTTTCACGCAGATGACCAGTCCGATTGACAATGCCCCAGTTCCACAAATCAATGGGGATCGGCTCAACCCCATCAACCATCATATCCTTGTCGATCGGGTACTCGTCCATCCGGTGAAACAAGTTGTACTCGATAACGGTAAGAATCAGGATCTTTGTGAATTCAAATAGTGTGAGAGTGGCATCAAGGCGGTAGTCCGCGTCACCTTGCTCACGTTTCCTGACAGCTCCCGGCATCCATTTGATAAAGGTGTCATTGGACCGGCGGAACGCACGTTCCACAATGCCTTTGAGGTCGCCGCGATAGGGCGGGCAGTTGGCAAAAGGGATATTGAGGGAATCAACCAGATAATCAGACGTGATGCCGATAAACTCGCCACGGTCTGCAAGGATCTGTTCCGGCAAGTGGGCGCACGGCCAATCTTCCTGAGTAATATCGATGCCGTATTCAGCGCAGAACGAAACCTTGTCAGTGGTGCTGTTCGCCAGGGCCATCATACCGGTCATCCAGCTTGGCCCTTCAAGCGCCACGTGCAATCCCACACAAAGCCTGGAAAGGACGTCAATACAAAGATAGACTACAGGTCGGCCGATAATTTTTGATCGATCAAGTGACCAAACAAGGTAGATATCCGCGACCGTAGCATCTATCTGGTAAATAGAACCTGGTCCGAATGCCATTGAGGTTGAGTTGCCAAGCACCCGTCGGTACTTCAAGACATAGGCACGCCGCCCTTCACGAGCAACAATAGAGTGAACCAGATTATTCTGACGGTTGTACCAATAGTTGAACTGTCCAAGTGTCGGAACAAGATAGGCGGGAGGTGCTATGGGAATCTGCAGATCCCCTTGTCTGCGGTATCCGAGGTTAAAATGTTTTCCAATCATTTGATCGTAAGCCCGCTTCAGCGGATTCTTCTCGCGTGAGTCATAATAGCGCTTGAATGCGATATTGAAGATGCGCTTAATATCCTCATCTACATTGACGCCAATCTGTTCAGGGGCAACTGCGGTCACTTTTGGCTTACGTCCCCGCTTTCTGTCATCCTTAATTCCCCGATTCTTGCCAGGTGCGCCACAGTTCCCATAATCCGGCATCAAGGCGTTTTTGATCATTCCCCGCTTCCAGTACTTACGCAGATAATCATAGACTTTATTTATTGATCCCTGTGATGCCTCGGGATCATTCAAAATGAGACGTTTGCGTTTTTCTTCGAGGTATATATCCGGTTGCTGGGCAACAAGGGCCTCTATCCGCTTCCATACCCTATCCCTTATTTCCAGATGTTTGGCCGGAGCATCAACATGCATGGTTGCAAGCGAGGCATAAGGATCCACAGTGCGACGGATCGCATGTTCCTGCTGAAGTGCCTCTTCAATTTCACTGCGTAGGCGCATGATCGGAAGTGATTTAGGGTTGAATATTGAGATGACAAAAACAGCTTCGCCATCTGGCTCAATCCAGAGTACCCGCTCCGATAGCGGTGGTTGATCAGGTTCGGCTACCCATTCAAGTATCGTATTGACGTTTATCAGGCTCATTGACACCTCCGCTCAGCCATGGCAGGCGAAAGACTGCGCCTGAGCACAAGAGGTTTACTCGGATATATCCTGGACATCATGTTGACTTCCCACTGCCTGCTGGCAATGAGGTGCCTCATAACCCACAAACTTATACCGCCTTTCAATCCCAAACGTATATCCACTTCAATGCCCGCCTCAGCCAACGATGCGGTGGGGGTTGTCGACAGAAAGTCAAATAACGAGCTCTCAATGAACGGAATATGCGCGGGGTCAATGCCTGGAGCATCATCAAAGTCCAATGCTGTATGAATCCATTCCACATTCTGGGCCAATGGCTTGTGTATCTCGCACTCGGTCACAATGCCCCAGTCAACACCACGTTCACGCCAGTAGGTCCGTTCAATTTCAAGTTTTTCTATTGTTCTCAAACTGTTTAAATCGTTTGATGGCTTGACGGTGCGGGCTTTCAATGTAGCAACACCTTCATGGGCCACGTCTATCAGGAAGTCAGTGGTAACGACCGCCATTGATTTATCCTTGGGTTTGACGGGGTGTTTTATGGCGAGACGCTCCGCAATTTTTGTGGTTTCTTCAAGAGGAAGAGGGAACTGTTCCCGGATGTCAACAACTGCCGGCGACCACTCAAGGATATAAAAGTAGTTGCTTTCATGAGTTGACAGGAAATGGTGTACTCGGCCAGTTTTCCAACCTTTGACTCTTGTCGACTTGCCATGTGAGGGCACTTCGGACGTGCGGAGGAAGGGAGTATAGTTTTCCCCATGTCCTTGTCCTCTCCCCTTCTGCAGTTTGCTCTCATCGGAGCTAATTCTACGTCGCGGCATGTTCTATCTCCCATGAAATGCCAACAGCAGATGAGATAAGGCTCCTGGCACCAGGAGCCCTTTGGTTCACTTCTCCTTACGGACACCCTTGAATGGTTTGTCATCAGCTTTCTGATCAATGAACAAACCGGTATTGGTATCGCGCTTTGTCCAACGATTGTTGACCGGGTTGTGCACCTGAGACCTTTCCCGGACAGCACCGTTTCTGTGACCGTCACCACTTGGTGGATTAGTTGCCATCTGTATCACCTCCTTTCATTGTGTATTGAGGGCCGCTTCGTTACATGCTCAGGCACAAATCGGTATCTTCCAAGCACGCAGCCCGTAATTCCTGGCCCAAAGAATTTTACCGTTCCGCGGGTCTTTTCTCCACGGACGGAAGATATAATTGACTATTTTGTCTTCACCCTGTGTGTTTTCCATTTTGTTGTCTCCATGGTTATGCTAGTTTTTGTAAAAATTGATGCTTCACTAGGTAGTTGCCGGGCTAGCGGAAAAATTCTCCAAAATTTCTGGCGAAAAATATTAATTGGGCGGCATTACTTACTAGGCCAGGTGAAAAATGTCATTGGGACCTACTAAACAGGTAATGGAATTACTGGAGGCGCACCCGTGGGATGAAACCATTCCAAGGTTGATCGCCCACGCTTTGAGAAAATCCAGACGCCTCTTTTGGCGGGGTATTCGCGGTGGGCCCCTCCCAGAAGGAAATGAAATTCAGGATCTCGTAAGCGAGGCAATCGAAAAGGTGCTTACAGGTCAGCGAAAATGGGATCCCGATACTAATCCGGATCTTTTTCTATTGCTCAGGAGTGTCGTCGATAGCGATCTTAATCACCTTACAGACTGCTGGGATAATGGGGCCATGCAGTCAGAATCAGTAACATTTACAGAAGGAGGCTGTGACTGCAGCGGACAAGAAGTCAGTATTTTCGATAGAACCTCCAGTCAAAGTGCCACCCCAGAGGAAGAGGTCCTGCAGAATGAGGATGAAGCCAGATGCGAAGCTTTTTTCTGGGGATTCTACGATGCACTGTCAGACAAACCGACTCTTCAGAAAATAGTGGAGTGCATTTATGACGACACTCCCAAACCGGCAGATATTGCACAAAAATTGGGTATCCCGGTTAACGACATCTACAATGCCAACAAACAACTCACTCGGCGTCTGAAAGAATATCAAAAATCGATGTCAAACACAGATGTGGCGAGGAAATGACATGACTGGAAACTCTCAATATAAAGCCTCTGATGTTTTGAAGTCGCTGCACGAATTCATTATCGGACCGGAAGAAGATGTGGCGACCATGCCGATGGAGCAGGTCAACAGCATTCTCAAGTCTGAAGGTATTGATCCAACCTCCCTTATCAAGCAGGTCAGGCAACGGATTATCAAGGTGAAGGCCGAGCAGGAACTTGCGGAGGCTCGCCAGAAGCGGATGGATTGCGTCAGTAAACTGCAATCCCACGGTGCAACGGTAACAGCTGGAGTGAAGGAGCGAGTGCGAGCGATGATTGAAAACCTCATGCCTGGCAGCCCGGAGCTTGCAACCGTTTATTTCAGAAAGTTCGAAGAGGCTAATGAGGAGGATCTTGCCTCCTTGCTTGATGATCTGAAGGCTTTGGAACTGTTGAAAGAAGAGGATGCTGGTAAAACAACAAGATAATTACTCGGCTGCCCGGCTGTCTGCTTCTCGCCTGATAAGGCGATTTGCAATTTCTCAACCGGAAGAGATCGTGGTGGAAGATCTAGCCATGGCAAGCGGTGTGCTGGTGGTTGAAGGGACGCTCCATGGCTCTGAAGCGAGGCTCGTCAGGAAGCAAGACAAGGGAATTATTCGCGTAAAGTCAGGCGCACCAGAGAGCGGTAGAAGAAGGTTTTCGGTTGCCCACGAACTTGGCCACTGGTTTCTTCATGGTGATGTTTCACAATTTCATGTGTGTACGGAAGGTGATCTTAGAAATTACAGTGGAAGCAACCAGGAGGCCGAGGCAAACACCTTTGCCAGCGAACTCCTGATGCCGACACCGCTGTTTAAACCAGTATGTTGGGACATTGAACCGGGAATTGCCACAATAAAAAAGCTTGCCGACAAATTTGGAACATCACTTACCTCAACGGCTGTGCGATTTGTGGAGGAGAACAAAGAAAACTGTATCGTGGTCTTTTCTGAGAACAGCCAGGTGTCGTGGTGGAGGGCAAAAGAAGGTATGTCTGACCTCTGGATTGAGTCTCACCAGAAAATTCATTCAGATAGCGCTGCATGGGAATGCTTCCATGACGGGATTCCTGCAACCAAGATGCAGCAAGTGTCGGCGAACTCTTGGTTCACAAACCTTCGATACGGTAAGCGATTTGAAGTGTATGAGCAATCCATGAAACTAGGAAAACTACCGTTGGTACTGAGTCTTTTGTGGGTGATTGAGGAGTAAGTTTACTTTCAACAAATTCCTGTATACCAGTAGGGATGTCATTTACAAAGATATGTAGCTCATCAGAAGGGGGCTGTTCGAGAGGGTATATCCAAATCGGGCAGCTCCCCTTTCTGCTGAAAGCGACAATATTGAGACGTTAGAAAGATGGGAAGGCAGATATTTGAGCAAGGTTGGGCCAAGACTCAGGAATACAGGAGTGCTGGGGGGCTAGGCTAGTCGAAGATGAAGAATATATATAAGCATCAGTTTTTGTCTATTTTGTCTAATTTAAACTTATTGACCAAATAAAATAATTTTGTCATACTTATTTCGGAGTGATATTCAATGAAATCCGTTACCGCAACAGAGGCAAAACAGGTCATGGGGCAATTGCTAGAATCGGCAATATTAGAGCCAGTTCTGGTTGTAAAGGGTAAGAATAGGAGGCCTGTTGCCGTCGTGATATCTTATCAAGCCTATAAAAGTATCCAACAAGAGCTAGCCAATGAAATAGAGAAAATATAAGCGGCGTTGCTGCATGTGCGTGGTGAGACAAAAGAAGATTTTATTGAAAGTGGCGTTTTTTGTCATACTGATGTGGTATTGCTTAATTGGACCGGTTAATACTGAGAAGATATACACAAACTAAATGAGTTTAATCGGCTTATATGTTTGAAGTTTTTTTAATCTGCAATTAATTGAAATGGAATATGCTTTCTCAGAGGCAGCCGGAAAGAACGAAAGGCAACTTCTAGGTGACACAACCTTCTGCACATAGATGGCTTAATGCCTGGGGTTATTTGGAATCACGAGAGGACCTTTATCAGTCCGGCATTACTATGCCTGCAACTTACGCCTACCGAAGCGAAGTTGAAGAGCTTCTTGATCCTGATGGCGTCATCAAGGCTACGGCTGTATTTAGCGTAGATGGTGTGCCTACAATTTGTTTCTTTGAAGATAAAGGTGAGTTCTCGGATAAGTCTGTTGCACTCGAGCGCATCCGAGAAAAAATTTGGAATCAGAACTTGATTTCTATTGTATTGGTTGTGCGTGAACATGACGCACTTGCTGTGCCTGTTAACAAAAAAGAGCAGAATAGTGTTGGCATACCATGGAAAGATGCTAGCAAATCAGGACATTATTCACGTCGAGATATACAGTCGGGAGAAATATTCCAGCGCCATGCGGATTGGTTCGCACAGGAATCAAAGGTAGATCGTGACTTACTGCGTAACCTCTATCGCATTGTACAAGACCTTGAGCGACATGGCATTGATAAAAGTGATGCACAGTATCTCATGGCTCAGATTCTATTCGTTTCATATCTTGAGCACAGAGAAATAGTTGGCGAGACATATAGAAACAAACATGGCCTTAAATGTCTTGAAGATTTAATACAAAATGGAGATCGTCCTGGCATTGTCAAGTTACTTGCACAACTTAAGCATGATTTGAATGGTGATTTTCTTGCTCCTGAAGTTAATGGAGCGACACTCTGGGAAACTCTACCCACTAGGGTGCGTTCTCAATCAAGTA
>DCVL01000026.1 GCA_002328035.1 Geobacter sp. UBA2189 | reverse complement strand
AAGTCAGAAAAAGGCACAGCAAGAAGTCAGAATGTGTTTTCTACCATGAAATCCGAATACTCGTAATATCTTTCCTGCAAAGAGATATCTTCAAACCATCACCAAGATTATGCAAGCCTCCTAAACAGCGGTGACAGGCTGTACCGTCAATATTCTTATCTCACTCCTCAAACTGTTGAGTCACCTGCCTTTTCCCTCAAATCTTTCAGGTTTTTTACCGCATCTAATTGTAACCCGCTTTTACTGATTCTGTGACTCGCATGAAACAAAAAGGGAATATAAAAGGAGCGTATCAGTAACTCTGGTTGCCGGGTGGTTATGTGGACATAAATAAAATAGGGAATAAAACTTAGTCCATGCCACTATTTACGTGCAAAGTTGGTTCATGTGACGGGCGTATTACAGTCATGGAGCTGGAGGGGGATACTCCTGACAGTCTGCGACAGGGTCTCGAAAATCAAGGCTATCACATCTTTCAGATCAGAAAGAAACCTCTTCAGTTCTTGAGGAATGTGGGTGCAAGGCGCCGGATCAAACAAAAGGAGCTGCTGACCTTCAACCAGGAACTGCTTGTTCTGATCAAATCGGGACTGCCGATCCTGCAGTCGCTGGATGCCATACTTGAGCGTCCCACGCGGAGCAGGCTTACGGAACTGCTTGTCAGGATACGCGAGGATGTCAAGGGCGGGTTGTCCCTATCTGCCGCAATCGAACGGCATGGCCGGGCTTTCCCCCCTCTTTACACTGCCTCTGTCAGGGCAGGCGAACGGACAGGTGACCTGCCACAGACCATCCGGCGTTACTGTTCCTACCTCAAGCGAGCCGAGATTGTCAGAAAAAAGGTTGTTTCAGCGCTCTTCTATCCAGGTATTCTGATCAGCTTTGCCGGTATTGCCCTGTCGGTTCTGCTGATCTATGTCGTACCGACCTTTAGTAAGATTTATGCCGATGCAGGATCGCAGATGCCGCTGCCAACGCAGTTGCTACTCTCTTTTTCAAGCGGATTGCAGAGGCTCTTTCCTTTCCTGATACTGCTTGCTGTCTTGCTGTACGGCCTTTTTAAGGCATGGGTTGCCACCCAGGATGGACGCTACCGGTATGACAGCCTGGTTCTGAAGATACCTATGATAGGGAACCTGCTGTTTCAATATTCTCTGGCAGGTTTTACCCGCACTTTTGGCACGGTTCTGGGTAGCGGTATCCCGATTGTTGAGTCTCTGAGGATGTCTGCAGGCACCTTGAACAATCTGGTGCTTGAGAAGAAGCTGTTTGATGTTTTACGGCAGGTTGAAGAGGGAGGAAGGCTTACCTCGGCCATGGAAAGACTACAGTTAATGCCGCCGCTGGCTCTTCGGATGCTTGGTGTAGGGGAGGGAACCGGCGCAATGGAAGAGATGCTGATGGAGATTTCAGAGTATCTGGAGACGCAGGTTGAAGAACAGGTACAACTGATAACCACCGCCATTGAACCGGCTGTGATGATTGTGATGGGGGTTGTTGTGGGAGCTATTATTATTGCCATGTATCTGCCGATCTTCAAGATCGCCGGAACTGTGGGAGGTTAGGGTACAGGTTATGACCGGACAGCGCCCACGAAAGATCGGCGAAATCCTTACCGCGCGTGGCAGTCTTGCCCAGGAGCAACGTGCTGCTGTCGTTGAACAGCTCTCTGCCGCCTCGGGCATCCGTTTCGGAGAAATTTGCCTTGCCGAGAAGTTTATTACTGAAGAGGAACTGGCGCAGGCTCTGGCAGAGCAGTTTGGACTGGAATACGAGGATTTCAACGATTTCAAGCTCGACGAGGAGTTGCTCGCCGGCATCCCATCTGATGCCATGCAGCGCTTCAAATTCGTCCCGCTGGCGGGTGACCATAACCGGATAACCATTGCGGTATCCGATCCGACAGATGTCATACGCCTTGATGAGCTTGAACTGTTGCTTAACCGAACAATCCGGATCAGGGTCGCTGCGCAAAGTATCCTTAACGATGTACTTAAACGGGGCGGAACTGCCCGAAATATGCTTCGTGATGTTTCTGAAGATTTTATGTTGCAACTGGTCAGGGAGACAGATTCAGGTGAAGAGATACTGTCTGCTGAATCAGTTTCGGACGATGTCAGTCCTATCATCAAACTGATCAACTCTATTCTGATGGATGCCCTCAACCGAAGGGCAAGCGATATCCATATAGAAACGGCTGTTGACGGGGTGATTATCAAATACCGGATCGACGGGGTGCTGTTCCAGGCTCACGAACTTATCCCCCCGCATTTTCAGGCTCCTATCATCTCACGACTGAAGGTTATGAGTGAGCTTGATATTGCCGAACGGCGGGTTCCCCAGGATGGAAGATTCAAGATCCGGATGGGTGGCAAGTCTATTGATTTCCGTGTTTCGATAATGCCGAGTTCCCTCGGCGAAGATGCTGTCTTGCGTATTCTTGACAAGGAAAGCATTGCCAGCGGTTTACATGGTCTCAGTTTTGAAAGTTTAGGTATGCACCAAAGAGAGATGCGCCGTCTGCGAAAGAAGATCCGTGAGCCTTACGGTATGGTGCTGGTTACCGGCCCAACCGGCTCAGGCAAGACAACCACCCTTTACGCTGCCTTGACGGAGATCCATAGCGGTGAAGAGAAGATCATCACTATTGAGGATCCGGTTGAGTACATGCTGCACGGGATTCTGCAGATCCCAGTCAATGAGAAGAAAGGACTTACCTTTGCCAAGGGGTTACGATCCATCCTGCGTCACGATCCAGACAAGATTATGGTTGGAGAGATCAGGGATACAGAAACAGCCAAGATTGCGGTTCAATCCGCTCTTACCGGACACCTTGTATTCACCACCGTTCACGCCAACAATGCCTTTGATGTGATTGGCCGCTTTATCCATATGGGAATAGATCCCTACAATTTTGTCGCCAGTCTTAACTGTGTTGTGGCGCAACGTCTGGTGAGGAAGATCTGCACGGAATGCCGTCGGCCAGTCACCCATCCGGATGAGCTGTTGTTGGAAAATAATATTGATCCGGAAAGATGCCGCGACAAGATTATTTACGATTCCAGGGGTTGTGAAACCTGCAACGGCACCGGATTTAACGGGAGATCAGCCATTGTAGAGCTTCTTGAAATGAATGACAGGATAAGAGATTTGATCATCAACAGGGCTCCGGCTGAAGAACTGAAAGCCTGCGCCCAGGGATTCGGAACGGTTTTTTTGCGAGAGTCTGCAGTGGAAAAGTTGCTTGCTGGTGAAACAACACTGCGTGAAATCAATCGCGTTACCTTTGTAGAATAGGCGGAATACTACCATGCTATTTTCAAAAAAACGTGTTGGAGTTGATATCTCCCCCCACGGGGTAAAAATGGTGCTCCTTGACGGATCAAGTACTGCCTGTCGAATCAGTGCGGCGCAGGAACGTGCCTTTGAGCCTGACTCCGTTATACTTACCCACCGTGAATTTTTGATGGATTCTCCAGAGGTCGTTACTGAGCGGATCCGTGATGCCTACAACTGCCTGAATACCCGTGTAAACAAGGCTATTATTACGCTTCCCGACAGCGCCGGCAAACTGCTGGTTTTGACGATGAGTGAACGTTTTAAAAACCGTGCAGAAGCGATGGAACTGATCCATTGGAAGCTGAAGAAACGGGTTCAGGGCAACCAGAATGATCTGCATTTTGATTATCAGATACTTGAAGAGCTTGAAAACGGAGAGCTTTCAATACTGGTGGCGTTTGTCTCGCGAACGGTTGTTGAACGTATCGAGTCTCTATTTAAGGCAACAGGACTTGAGCCAGCACGGATTGAATTTAACTGCATGAGCCTTCATCGGCCTTTTGCCGATCATCTTGGTAACGGTGGTGCCAGCGGCCTCATAAGCTTTCATGGGGATAACCTCGGCATTATGTTCATGCAAGAAGGGGTTCCACGCTTTATCAGGAACAAAAAACTGGACAACTGTAATGTTACGGATCCACGGGTGTTTATGGAGCTGAAAAATACCTTTGTCTCATGGCGCGAACGAAATAAAAATCGTGACATTGATACAATCCATACCCTGTCCCCCCCCAACAGTTCGAGCCGATTTGATGCCATGGTTGAAGAGCTTGCCGGCGTTACCCCCTTTCGATTCAGCATTGCCGATATCATGCCTACTCAAGAGATCGATCTGGTGGATCGAGCAACGCTCTATCCCTTTGCTGCGGCAATCGGGGCGGCATGGAGAGCGGTATGACCCGATTTACCATTAATCTGTCAACACAAACGACATTTGACCGCAGATCGGTCAATATTTTATGCAGCGCCCTCTTGTTCTCTCTGTCGTTCCTGTTGCTGCTTAACGGAAGAAACCTTTTCATAACTGATGCGGCTCTGACCCGCATGAACCGGCAGATGGAAGCTTCTCCCGAAACGAGCCCACTGCCAGCTCTGACTGATAAGGATATGCAAGCGCTGAAAAGCCAGGTTGATTTTGCCAACAAGCTTATCTACAAGAAAACTAAAAACATGCTTCTTCTGCTTAACCATCTGGAACAGGTAACGCCTGAAGGAGTTGTACTTACCAGCCTGCATCCTGCAGAAAAAGATGGATTGTTAAAGCTTGAAGGGAATGCCCGTAACTTTCCGCTTATACAGACATACTTAAGAAAACTTAATGCCTCGGGTGTATTCAGGGAACCACTCCTGCTCAGTCAGACCTTGTCTAACAATTCACCTAATCAGGAAATCGGCTTCAGCATATCCTGCAAGGTCTCAGACCTGTGAATCTTGATCTGTTACTGGAAATAATCAACTACCGCCGTCGAATCTGCATCTTGATTGCCGCACTTCTGGCAGGGAACCTGCTGTTGTATGGAATCTATATCTTTAAACAGAAACCTGAATTTGAAAATGCCCAAAAGAGATGGAACGAGCAAAGGAAAACACCTGCTGCCAATGATCCACGAATTAGAGCCGCAATATTTGCGAAACAGAGTACCGACCTGAAAACCTTCAGAGAGCGAATCCCCCAACAGGATGAATTAGCTGCCGTATTGGGCGATATTTACAAGATTGTCGCCGACAACGGGTTGCAGGCTGTTTCGGTAGCCTATAATCCGCAATTTTTAAAGGAACAGCGACTTTGGGCATATTCGGTCAAGATGGCTGTGGAAGGGAATTACTCCAGGTTAAAACATCTGGCTGATGGTCTCCAGCGGGCAGACGGGATGTTGGTGCTTGAGGCACTCAGCTTTACGGCTCGGACAGGCGAGGAAGATATGCAAACGCTTGATATTTCCTTTACCTTCTATCTGCGGGAGGCAACACAATGAACCGGCAAAGGCTGATTTTATTCATCTTGTTACCGATTCTGGCGGTAGCTTTGCTGATCGGTTACCTGCGGATGCCACGTCAAAAAAAGGTTGAACGTCTTGTCTATCAGGCTGGTAAAAGCAGTCAGACCACGCAGACCGGTACAACAAAAGAGCCCCCAGGGGTAGTTGGCGAACAGTTGCGGCTTGATCTGCTTGATAGCGAGCCTCTACCTTTAAAACCTGTGACGCGCAATCTGTTCAGAAATAACCTTTATGAACACAAAGGTTCGGGTGGTGGCAGCAGCCAAAAAGCGGGGGCATCCACCCCTGTTCCTCTGCCTCCACCTCCTCCACCACCGCCTACTCCGCTGGAGATCATGCAACGTTCACTGGCTTCGTACAGGTTTATCGGTTTAACGACCATAAACGGTAAAAAAACAGGCTTTTTTACAAAAGGTGCAGATATCGTTCCTGTCCGAGTTGGGGATAAACTTGCAGGCAGGTATGAAGCTACTGCTCTCAGCGACGAGTTTCTGACGGTTACCTCACCGGATACCGGGGAGCAGCTGCGATTACCGCTCCTTGAAAAGCAGTTACCAGGCATTATTCAACGGAGACGCGGCCAGCCGCGTAGCCAGGGGCTATAGTCCCCACCTTAAGGAGATAAGCAACCCATGCGTATCATAGCCGTTATACTGTTAACTACAGTCTGTTGTGCCGGAATTCTGGGCTGTTCGCCAGGACGCCGGTCATTTAATGCCGGACTTGAGCTTGAGCAAAGCAGTCGTTATGAAGAAGCGATGTATCGCTATGTTGAAGCTATGAAGGCGCAGCCTAACGAAAGTGAATACCGGATCCGTTTCTTAAAAGCCCGTGACCGCGCGGCCTGGGAGCGAAGCAAGCGTGGTGAGGAGCTGATGACCAAAGGTGACTATGCCGGCGCAATGGCTGAATTCCAGACCGCCTGGGGGTTTGATTCGACACAGGCACGCTATCACCAGAGTATGGAGTCGGCCTCACGCCTGAAACACTCCCGTATGTTTATGAATGAAGCGGAGACCTTTGAAAAACAGCATAAGTTCCGTGAGGCGGCAGCATCATTTAACCGGGCGCTTGAGCTGGATGAACACTGTGTTCCATGCAAGGAAGGGGTTGCCCGGGTTGAAGGTCACAAGATAAACCGTCTGGCAGGTTTCGAGCTCAGGCTTAAGTCTGCAAAACCGATAACTTTCAAATTCAAAGATGCAAAATTAAAGCAGGTGTTTGCTGTAATATCTCAGCTTTCAGGGATTAATTTTGTCTTTGACGAAGCCATGAAGGATCAGAACGTTACCATTTCTCTTGAAAATGCCACCTTTCAGCAGAGCCTTGAGCTGTTGACCAGCATGTTCAAGCTGGGGCGCAAAACCCTTAATGAATCAACGGTTATTATCTATCCAAAGACACCAGACAAGACCAAACAGTATGAAGATATGCTGGTACGGACTTTCCATCTTGATTATATGGATTCCAAAAAAGCGGTGGCATTAATACGTACACTGGTTCAGGTGAAAAAGATCCATGTTAACGAAGAGTCCAATTCATTCATGGTGCGAGACACTCAGGATGTTGTCAATGTTATAGAAAAAATTGTTGATATCTACGACCTGCCGGAATCGGAGGTTATACTTGACATCGAGATTGTTGAAATTACAGATAATGACACTGAGAAACTGGGGTTGCTGCTCTCCAACTACAACGTCCAGCTGGGCGCTTTCACCAGCGCTGGCAAGCTTATGTCAACATCCCTTTCCTCAACAACAAGCAGCAGTTCAAGCACTACTACAGCAGGTATTGATACCTTGCTGAAGGCGTTTTCACTGAAAGGCTACGGAGGATTTGTAACCGTTCCATATGCAACGTACAACTTTGGTAAAAGCCTTACCAAGGGCGAGGTACTCTCAAACCCGAAGATAAGGGTTAAAAACAGGGAAAAATCAAAATTCAATGTTGGTACCAGAGTGCCAATCACCACTACCACAACTACCAATGGAACCGTCAGTGTAAATGTGCAGTATGTGGATGTAGGGGTTAAAGTCAGTGCAGAGCCGTTCATTCAGGCAAACAATGAGGTCACCATAAAGCTTGGACTTGAAGTAAGCTCTGTTCTAAGCCGTGAAACAGTTGGGTCAACAGACAGCGCTACAGTGGTAGCTACGATCGGTACACGCAACCTGGATACTGTTCTTTCATTGAAGGATGGTGAGACCAGTGTCATCGGCGGTCTGATCTCAAACAGCATCAATAAAGACAAAAAGAAGGTGTACCTGCTTGGTGACATTCCTCTGCTAGGGCCTCTCCTCTCCAGCAATAATACAACTAAAGACAAAACCGAGCTGGTTCTCTCCATTACCCCGCGCCTGGTACGTGGTGTGACGCTGCCTGATCACGCCTTGTCAACCATCAGAACAGGCAGGGAGGATGATCCTTCAGTCATGCCGCCATTTGGCTCATTTGAGCAGGAACCTTTCTACGAGTCCAGGAAGGAGCAGAAGATACCGTCGGTTCTTCCTTCTGCATCAGAAGTCCAGCGTCCGTTAGTAACTGCTCCAGCGGTTGTTCCGGTAACTGCACCAGTAAGGCCTGCAACTCCTGTTGTTGATACAGCTAAAGCCAAAGAACTACCGGCGACTCCACCGGCATCAACAGCTGTAACTCCAACTGAATCGCAGAGGGAAGAGTCGCCTGAGTCCTTGACTTCTACTCCAGATAGCCCCTGAGTCAGATACCGATATGGCCTCTTCCTTTCTAAAAAACAGGCGTGGTATCAGCCTTATAGAACTGATCGTAACAGCCGTTATACTCGGTATTCTTGGAACCGTAGCAGTGCCTCTCTCTCATATGGCAACCGTCCGAGGACACGAGATAGAGCTTAAACGTACCTTGCGCAGCCTTAGAAACGCCATTGATGATTTCAAGAAGGATTATGACAAGGCGGTGGAAGACAAGAAGATCATTCCGTCACTCAACAAGTCAGGGTATCCTGAAAGCCTGCAGCAGCTTGTAGAGGGGTATGATTTTGGCGGGCTTTATTCCTATAAGAAAAAATATCTTCGGAGAATACCGTCAGATCCCATGAATCCTCCTCAAAAGGGTGAACCCCCCCAATGGGGATTTCGTGCCTACAGTGACCCGCCGGATGCCAGCAGCTGGGGAGGTCAGGATCTCTATGATGTTTATTCCCTGAGCAGTGGCACCGCCATAGATGGCAGTAACTACAAGGACTGGTGATATGCGCAGGGTCAGAATGCATAATCGTTCGGGATTCACGTTGATAGAGCTGATGATCGTCATGACCATTATTGGTATTCTGGCGGCCATTTCCGTTCCCAACTATCAGTGGGGTATAATCCGTGCGCGGGAAGCAGTTTTGCGGGAAAACATCTATACGCTACGTTCAAGTATTGATCAGTATTATGCGGATCAGGGCAAGTACCCGGAGAGTATACAGGTTCTCGTGGATAAAAAATATCTCAGGGATATACCCAAGGATCCGTTTACCGGAAAGAATGATACCTGGATAGCAATAGCTCCGCCCCAAGAACTGGCCGGTGGAGGGGTACAAGGGCTGCCTGGGGTTTCCTCGACATCTACAGGGGTCTACGATGTTCATAGCGGCAGCGATCTGGTAGGCAGTGATGGCATTCCATACAATGTCTGGTAAGGCCGGAATTACAGGTGACAAGGGCGTTACCTATCTGGCAGCGCTGATGATAATAACCGTAATGGGAATAATGCTCGGGAAGGCCGGACAGAGCTGGAACGCCCAGCTTGAGCGGGAGCGTGAGGAGGAGTTGATCTTTAATGGTCTACAGATCCAACGAGCCCTTCAGAGATGGTACCTGCCGGCCAGCGGTGAACATGTTGCAACCAAACTGACGGACTTAAAGGATCTGTTGAAAGACCCCCGTACCTCGCAAACGGTACGCCGTTTAAGAAAGTTGTACAGAGATCCGGTTTCAAAGAAGGACTGGCTGCTGATAATGGATCCCACTAAAGGGATCGTAGGGGTCAGGCCTGACAGTGACGCACAACCTTTTAAACAGGGTGGATTTACGGATGAACTTAATACTCTGGCTGGCAAACAAAAGTATCGGGACTGGGAATTCAGGTACAAACCCACTACTACCACCAATACAAAAATTATAACCAGCACCACAACTAAAACTACTGTCAGGACAACCGTTCGTTGAAGCACCTGTATGCAATGATACCAAGCCCTGATATAGAGATATTACTGTAAGTGGGAACCTTACGCATGAGACACGCTATACTGACATGCTTTCTGGTTTGTTGTTGTCTGGCCGCTTCCTCCGTACATGCTGCAAACCAGATCCGCCATGCAGAATTGGCTGAAAAGGTTGTCTCGTTATCTTCTCTCTATCTCGCGGGCGGTAGGGAAGAGACGATAATAAAGATGAAGGAAATACGTAAATCTCTTGGTAAAAAGGTTATCTTCTCGATTGTTCAAGTTACGGACAAAGAGGCAGGGAAGATTCTGTATCATCCGACCCCCTTCGTAACCGGTAATTATGTCCAGGCAGCTACAGATGCAGAAAACCGGTATGTCGGTCGGAACCTTATTGAAAAAGCCCAGAAGATCGAGCCTGGAAAACTGTTTTGGGTTGAATACTCACATAAAAATGGATTTGATGAGCGCCTGATTCGCCAGATGTGTTGTGCACGGGTTGATAGCAGCATGATTTGTGGCTCCATGCCATCGGCAGGAAAATTACCAGAGACATTTAAATGAGAGCAGAGGAGAAAAGTGATGTTCCCACATAGATTATATGGATTCCTTTTACTATTCTTGCTGTTTCTTGCCTGCTCTGAAACGACTGCAGCAGCGCCATTTGATACATATTCAGCAAAAAGACCGCCACAGCGAAAAGAAGTCGCAACTGTTTTGAGTATTGCTCCAACCCAGGCCGGACCTGGAACTTTGGTTACCTTAACATTTGGGGGAGAAATAGATGGTGCCGGAATATTGCTCGGTGGTGATGAACTCCCATTTCAAAAGCTTGAAGGGCATAAAATAGCCTTTACCGTTCCGGCAGGTAAAATGCCTGGTCAATATGCACTTACAGTACGGGGGGGCAGCGGTATGACACGTTCATATGCATTTACGGTGCTTCCGCTTAAACCATTTATCAACAGTATTGAACCGGATCGGGTCACATCTTGTAGGCTTAATGGCGTAAATCAAGTCTCTATTTATGGAAGAAATTTTACCGAAACCTCTAAGGTGCTCTTTGATGGTGCGGCTCTGCCAGCAAAGTATATCTCACCTGAGTCATTGAGCTTTATTCTGCCCAGGGTTGCAGGTGGCCTGCATCAGGTCTCAGTCAAAAATATCACCGAGATTGCAACTCCAGTTGGACTCCAGATTATTACCACACCGACTGTTTCCTCTGTATCGATCGGCGATGACTGGGTCAGCAGTTATGATCTGATACTGGAAGGGGACAACTTTCAGCAGAACAGCATTGTCATTGCAAATGGCAACCAGATCTCCAGCTCAACCGATATGCAGGCAGGAGGTCAGCTTACCTATATTGATTGCAATCGTATTGTCTATCAACGTCGTCCCTACTCCTCAACCAGGCAGGATCTGAGAATCCAGGTGGTTAACCCCGGCGGTGAAATTAGCCAGATATTTGTTGTTTCAGCGCCTTAGCCCTTACCTGATTGCTGGAAAGCTCTGCTTTAACAGGAAATGCCATCAACCCACTTGAAATGACGAAGAGTCAGAAAATTCTTAGCGGGCTATTTGTTCCGTTTTTTGTGGTGACCCCTTAACGTTCAAAAAATGCCATTGGATAAATATATTAAATATGATATTTTAATTGCATATTTATATCTTAAATACTCATTAGTGAGTCATACATGATTCAATTTGTTACTCCATATGACGTACTGCTTTCCGTGGCAAGTTTCGTGAAGGAAACAAGGCTACAGCAAGGCCTTAGGGCAGAGGATTTGGCTGTGCGTGCAGGGATTGGTAAAGCCACGCTTGCACGAATTGAAAAAACTGGCATCTGCTCTACAGAAAACCTGGTGAAGGTATTTGCTGCACTTGGCAAACTGGAGTTACTTGCCAGCATATTGATTCCAGAGGAACCGGTATCAATAGCAGAACTCAGAAAACTTTCCCGTAAACGTCGTAAGCGGGTGCGTGTATGAGTAGGTTTCAGGAAATAAATGTACTCTACTCAGGCAACAGTCCCGAAGAACAGGTTGGCCTTCTTGCCATTTCTGGCCAGAAGGTTTTGTTTGAATATGATCAGGCCTGGATAAAAAAGGGGCTTCAGCTGTCGCCCCGCCATCTACCAACTACCCAAAGCAGATTTCAGTTTGAAATATCCAGGCTGTACAATGGCCTCCCCGGTCTTTTTGCAGATTCATTACCTGATGGCTGGGGCATGCTGATTATGGATAGGCTTTTTCTCAATAATGGCATCAGGAGAGATAATATCAGTCCATTAGATCGTCTGGCGTATCTCGGCACTAACGCGATGGGGGCACTGATCTATCAGCATATGCTACAAAAAGATGATCAGTCGGACGAGGCCGTTCAGATCGGTGTCATCGCGCAGGAAGCACTTAAGCTTTATGAAGGTGACATAGAAGAAGCCAGCAGACTGCTGAGTAAAATTGGTGGTTCCCCGGGAGGTGCCAGGCCAAAGGGATTGATTGGCATTTCTGATTGCGGCACCAGATTTATCTCTGGTTTAAATGCCCTGCCGGTCGGCTATTCGCATTGGTTGATAAAATTCTCAGGCTTAAAACCTACCCAACATCGTACTTTAGGACCCTACGAAGGGGTCATTGAATATATCTACCTGAAGATGGCTGAGACCGCTGGAATTACCGTGCCCGAGTACCGATTGATTACCGACGAAAGTGGCATTCAGCATATTGCCGTGCGCCGCTTTGACAGGCCTAACCGGACTGACAGGATTCATGCTGCAACAGCTGCGGGCTTATTGCATGCCGACCCTGGCACACCCTCCATTGATTATAGTGACCTAATCAAATGGGCCTGGGTTTTGACGAAAGACAGCCGTAGTGTTGAGGAACAGTTTAGAAGGGCTGTTTTCAATTACTCAGCAGTGAATCGTGATGACCACGCAAAGAACCATGGGTATCTGATGGACTCAACCGGACGCTGGTATCTTTCACCAGCATATGACCTTACCTATTCAACTGGCCCAGGAGGAGAACATTGGACCTCATATCTGGGAGAAGGTAAAAACGTTCCCTGCAAGACTTTCCTTAAAATTGCACAGTCTGGATTAATAAACGAAAGAACTGCTAACGAGATCATCGACCAGGTTTGGACGGCGTTGGAGCAGTTTTCTGTGCTCTGTAAGGATTTTAATGTGCCATCAAAGTACAGCTCCCCGATTTTGGAGGAGATGATAAGAGTGAAGTGATACTGTACCCAGCCTAGGATTGGCAGCCTCAAGAGAGGCTGCCCCATTACCTATAGTTACAGTTTTTTCATTTGGTTACTATGTTAGTGTTGTTAGTCTGGATTAAGAAATGATCCGGGCGTATGTAAGAGACCAAGAGCATTTGGATAAACAAGAGGAACTAGACTTTACCCAAAACACCTAGCCCTGATCACATAAGGGACTTTCCTCAAGCCACCGGCTCTGAGGGTGGTAATGGCTGCTCTGAACTTCGGGAAACAATCAGCCATTTCCAGAGCGGTATGAGGTTGATCGCACAACGGTCTGTTTTTACGATCCGTTCTTCATCTTCAGTTATGATGGTGAGCGCTGCTTCAGAAAATTGCGCTGCTGCCGCGAGAAGAGCATCAATCTCACGCTGCATGGTGGCCGGTTCGTTAAGTGTAACAGAAACCTGTATAGCTCCGGTTATGGTAATCCCCTGGCGGATAAGGAAATCCACCTCTTTACCTTCAACTGATTTCCAGTAGTACAGCTCCTTGCCCCTGCGCTGCAATTCCAGATACACAATATTTTCATAGATACGCCCGAGATTACGGCTGGAAACGAAGCTGATTGACTGCATCAGTGCCGGATCAATGCCGTACACCTTGGAAGGGTTGTAGATGGCTGGCAGTATATTGCATTAGTAATGCATAGTTTACATCAATATATTGCATTAGTAATGCAATATGTAGTTATGACCTGTCAGTTCATGAACGGCGTGGGGCTGAGTACGATCCGATCACCGGAATGACACTTCCGGCCTCGATAAAGCTTGGCATTTCGTCTCAGAACGATTCAAGCTCTTCGATCAACTGATGGGTTACCCCTCTATAAAATCTATAAGTACCTTGAGGGGACGTTGTTGAATAGGTGAAAGAAAGGGGGGGTGTCCTAACGGATGCCCCTTGTGTCACTAATGCCCCTGCACCCCTCCACGCATAACTCCTGGCGGCCTGATAAACGCCAGAAACTGTTCATGCACCTGTTCTGCCTCCGCTAGCCCCAACAAAAAACTGCTGCAGACACAGCTTTCCGGCAGGCTTTATACGGATCCAACATTTCTATTAAAATAGATTCGCTTGATATAGTCATAATTAATCATTATGATTATATTTGCAAAAGGAGGGTTATCCAATGAATGCAATAAGCACAAAAGTTCTGACTGCACATATTCCAATCCCGCTTGCAGAACAGGTTGATCTGATTGCCGCACGACTGGAGCGTTCTCGCGGCTGGATTGTAAAACAGGCTTTAAGCGCCTGGGTAGGGCAAGAAGAGGAGCGTCACCGCCTGACACTGGAGGCTATGGCAGATGTTGACGCTGGACAGGTTGTTAACCACCTTGATGTCAAAGCCTGGGCTAACAGCCTCGACACTGAAGCGCCGCTTCCGGTACCGCATTTATGACAATAAAGTGGACTAGCAGAGCCCTGTCAGATTTGGTTCGTCTCTATGAGTTTTTAGCTACAAAAGACAAGTTAGCTGCTGCTCGTACAGTGCAATTATTGTCAGCCGTACCAGATAGACTTGTGGATCAGACAAGAATAGGTGAGAAGCTCGAAGAGTTTGACCCGCGCGAAGTCCGACGTATTGTGGTTGGCAGATACGAAATGCGCTATGAAATACAAGAGTCTGTTATTTCCGTACTCCGGATCTGGCATACACGCGAAGATCGATAGCCGATAAAAAGTAGCCTGATTGACTCTATTGATAGTATGGCAGGCTTGACCCGTATTGACCGCACATGCGGAGGCGATATAATGTAAACGACAATAATCAAGGAGACTTTCCATGCCATCAGCTCACGTCGAAACTTATTTCTCAGACGGCGGTAGACGGGTCATACCACCTCAGCCCCTGCCCATTGTAAAAGCTTTGCTCCATCTTTGTGTCATTTTGGTGTCTTATTAACAGGTGTTAACTTTTCTGACAAACAGACCAAAAAACAGACAGACCCGGCAACAGCAAGAACACTACAGTAAATGCCATAACAACCTAAAATAAAACGACCATTTAACAACACTGGTTTTCCCTGCCCTGCCTGCTATTCAGAAAACTTAACACCATTTCCTGCTGTTATTCCCTTGCCAGAAAAAATACCTTGCAATAACAAACAATTATCTGATGGCATGCAACTTGTAGAAATGCATCAATCTGTATATCTGCATGTAAACACATACCACCCGCCTTGCACGCACCAGACAGCATGAGGCTGGTATCAATACACTGTGGTACTTTGCCGACCTGAAAAATCAGGCCCCGGAAAGCCCGAACCCTTCAAGCACAGCGCACGCGCTGTACAAGGTTCGGGCTTTTGTTGTTTTAGCTGCACAAAAATCTGATATTTGGATCTGTACAAAACGGAGAACAGGAGAAGGAAAATGAAGATAAAACAGCTGATCTTACTTATGTTTATAGCATTTTCAATTGCATGGTTACCTGCAAATTCTGAAGCTGCATTAACTTTTTCCGGGACTGTTGATTGGTCATTATCATCAACTGATAGTAGCTATTATGATAACTATAATGGCTATAAATTTGCTTTCGGTGATAGCGTAAATGGCTTAGTTGAATTTGATGCTGCAACCGGTAACACAACAAAATTATGGGTAGATGTCCAAAAACAAGATAATACTACTTATCATTTTGAATCATTTGGAAGTGGTGTATATAATTACAATGTTTATGTTGCGAATGCTCATGTGTTTGAAATTACTGATAGTACTTCCGGTACACTTAATAATCTTGTTTTATCAAACCTATCAGATGGCAGTGCAGGTACATGGTATTTTGATGTTGATAACGGAACAACACCGTTTCGGATTGGTGGTGTCTCTCATGTAACCCCCACCCCGGTCCCTGCTGCTGCCTGGCTGTTGGGTTCAGGCCTTGCCGGACTGATTGGTTTGCGTAGAAGAAAAAACAATGCTGCATAGAAACAAGCAGCTTTAAGAAAAAGTCCTGACAGGGTACCGTACGCTGTCAGGACTTTTTGAGTCAGACTCAAGTGGGGGCAGTGAATATGAATATGAAAATGAAACTTTTAACGGCAATCATGCTGATCACATTGAGCTGCCTAAGCAGCACAGCCCAGGCCTTGGTGTATACTCAGGGTGATACGCTTACTATCTCTTTTGCAACACTCCCGTATTTAGGAGAGGCTGATTTCCCGGACACAACGATTATAACATTTCCCACATCCCCTTGGACTATAAATTGTGATTTGCTGGGTAACTGTACTTCTGCTCATGAATACTACTCATTCAGGTTGGATCTTTACGAGAATATAGCCGATAATAATCCTGCCTATTCCAACATCCTTGATTCAGGTTGTATTGCATGGTTCATAATGAGATCCATAGATATTTTCAATCCATCTGCAGGCCGTTTATTGTGGGAGGATCTTGAAGGCAGGATGGAACTGACGGTATTAGATGGTCCGGCAACACTTGATACATTTGAAATTAGCGTCTCTTCCGGTGATAGGCGCTGGGGAACAACATTTAGTACCACGCCTGTTCCCGAGCCATCTACTGTTCTGCTGCTGGGAGTCGGTTTGATCGGGCTTGCCAGTCTGCGTCTGCGCAAGCGTGGCCGTTAGTGCTTTGGCGCTTTGAGCGCTTTGACCCTTTTGGGGGTGCAGGGGGGTAGCCCCCCTGTTTCGCCTTATTTATGTACGGTTACTTGCTGCCTTGGCTCTCAGTTTTTAGTTTCATGCAGGCAGCTACTGTTTTGAGGCCATACTTATGTCCCAGACCATGCAGATGAATGGCCAGGAATGATAGTGGTGAATATATAAACCGGAACAACGTATTCTGACAGTGCCAGGTTATTTGGGAGATAGATTCGAGTTCATTATGAAGATATTCAGCTATGTAAGCATCGCTATATGCCTTTTCTCCATCGTCTGCATCCCTGCTGACTGCACTGCTGCCTTCACCGATGGTCAACAGGCACGAGTGGAGTTGCAGCAGCAGGTTTCGAAGCTTGTCACACGAGGAGCCTATCAGGAGCTGGAGAATATAGCGGCGGACTATCGGGCAAATAAAACCCGTTTTACTGACGGTGGCTGGAAGCTCAATGCGTTCTATATGACCTTTTCAGAAGGCAAGCGCACCGATAGTGAATGGCGCAAACTGATTGCCGACCTTGAAGCATGGAGCAGGGGGTATTCAAAGTCTGTCACGGCCCAGACCGCACTCGGTTGTGCGTGGTTCGGTTATGCCTGGCATGCGCGGGGGCGAGATTTTGCTGACAAGGTGACAGGTGATGGGTGGAGGTTGTTCAGTGAACGTAATGAAAGGGCATATCAACTGGTCAAGGAACCTGTGGCCAGAAACAGCGATTGTCCTGAACGCTACAATCTGCTACTGCGTCTGGCAAGCGGTCTTGGTTGGAACAAAGAACAGTACTGGAGGCTGTTCCGTAAAGCAACCGCCTTTTCACCCGAGTACGAACAATATTATCTGACTGCAGCAATTCATCTGCTGCCACGTTGGGGAGGGGCAGAAGGTGCGTGGCTAAGGTTTGCAGAGAAATCGGCCAATAACGCCCCGGCTGGCTCCGGGAACATTCTTTATGCACTCATTGTCTCACGCATTCAGCAGTTTGGTGAATTTCGTACCCTCCTTGGTTCTGGTATTTCTTGGGAAAGGTTACGGTCAGGGTACCGTGAGATGTCTCAAAAATACCCAAATTCAAGCTGGAATGCCAATCGCTTTGCTCTCTTCGCCTGTTTGGCAGAAGACCTCAAAACTGTCAGAGAAATTATGGGTGATGAAAAATTCATCTATCAAATGACCGCTTGGCCCAAAGAAGGCGTGGATCCTGATGAATGCCGGAGGAAGTCTGGCCTGCCAACATTCAGTGAAGAAGCGACACAGCGCAATGAAAAGCGGATGCATGACATGCAGCAGAGAATCTTCCAAGAATCAGTTAATCGGGCCGAGAAAGGGGATCGCCAGGCAATGGCCATGGTTGCTGAAATGCTGTTTCGAGGTGAAGGTACAGAGCGGAATGCTGTAAAAGCTTATGCCTGGCTGGTTCTCTCCGGTGAACGCAAGGAATATCTGCAGGAGATCGCTTCATCACTATCCCCTGATCTTCAGCGGGAGGCTCAAGGCGAAGTAAAAAGGTTACAAAACCGGCTTTTAAAAGCCAAATAGTCTGCATTTGCGAGGAAAGAGGGGACTCGATAAAAACCCCATAAGACAGATGGCACGAAGTCAGAGGTCTAATATTGCTACTCTGGTCACAATGGATTGTTGAAAATGCCCTTAATGCATTCAGATAAAGCTCCATCATTAGTCATTTTAATAGGCATACCGGCAACTGGTAAAAGTAGTTTCTGTACGATAGCCATGGTTTTATTCTGAAAGAGTGGTCTACCGATGGATGTGACAGTAATTTAGCATATCCATAACCTGGCTGTAACAAAATGCATATATAGCTTAACAACAACTTTATACAACCTGTGACAGCTGTCGGGTACTTTGCCGATCACGTTTATAAAGTAGTCGTCTATAGGAAGACAGGATATGAATAAATCGGTATGTTCGCTTGTTGTAATATTCGCATTGGCATCTGCTGGCTGCAATGGGAAACCTCAAATTGAAGCTTCACAGAAAATGGCCAGAACTGCTGTTTCGCCGGTACCATCATCGGTTGTGCCAGCACAAGGGCAGTCACCCCAGCCTCACCCCGGCAACCCATCCAGTGCTGTCATGCTTGGCGGTGATCCTTATTCAGCTCGTTCTTCGAAAGAAATTCCCTTTAATTTTGGAAAAAGCGGGAAGGTAACTCAGGCTATGAATGCTGGCGGTTATACCTATCTGGAAGTTGTTGATCCGAAAGGGGTAAGGATATGGATTGCCGTGCCGGAGACAAGGGTGAGTGTTGACGATGCCATTGCATTCCCTGATATAGCGCCGCTCATCAACTTTAAGAGCAAAACGCTTAACAGGAGTTTTGAGAAGATTTCCTTTGTTCCCGGCATCAGGATTGTTAAAAAGTAAGCTGCGTAGCGCTGGAGCTGTTCCCAAAACCTAAATTGGATGATGATGAAACCCCTGTAGGATAAAGATAATCAAAACCCGGCTACAGACACTATCTGCATCCGGGTTTTGTCGTATCAAACCGGATTAACCGATCTATTAGAGTGTCTCCACCTTGCCGGTCTCCAGGCTACTCAGGGTGTAGACGCCATCCAATTCCGCTTCTGTCTGTTTAGCCGCATCCACCCCCGTATATCGGTAGAGCAACCCAGCCACCAGTACGGTAACAGGCGCTACGGCGATAACACCAAAACTGCCCACCAGAATATTCAAAACCTCTGCAGCAACGAACGGCGTATTGAGTAGATTCTCTGCCGGGAGCCCTTTGGCAAGAAAGACCATGAACATGGTAATATGGCTGCCAGAGTAGGCTAACAGTAGCGTTGGGGTCATGGTGCCAGTGACGGCCCGGCCTACGCGCAGACCGGAGCGCATATGTTCGAGCAGGCCGATCTCAGGTTGCTTTTCCTTTATCTCATCCATAGTCGCTGCAATATCCATAGCCAGATCCATAACCGCACCGGAACAGGCAATAAACACGCTGGCAACGAAGATATCAGTCAAATTCAGGTCGTAGTACCCGGAATACAGCAGCATCTCAGCAAAAGGGCGTACTGCTCCGTGCATCCGGAACAAGTGTGCGAACCAGGTAGCGAGTCCGGTGGTGAGTAACAGACCCAACATGGAGCCGATGAACGTTGCCAGGCCGCGCCGATTCAGGCCACCCACGGAAAAGCAGATCACTCCGGTAAGCAGAGAAACGATGCCAAGGCCGGTCGGAATGGGAGGAAAGCCGTTGAGTAGCAGGGGGAAGAAAAGCTTCCACAGAACCATAATGGCAAACAGGAACGAAAGAGCCGCCTTTAATCCGGTTACGCCGGCAACAGCAACAAGGAGTATGAAGAAAAGAAAAATCAGTATTATCTGAAGCTGAAGTCTGTAATAACCTCGGGTAACGGCATCTGCTGGCTTACCGTCGCGCACCTGATATTCAACAAGAATAACCTTTCCAGACTCGTAGAATTCATCCATCTCCAACTTGCCGGTCAACTGGTTTACCACAGGCAGTTGCTGCCCTTTGTGTGGGCCATCCAGCAACTGTACGTTCACCACCTGAGGGCCGGTCTTGACGATGCCGTTTATCCGTACCAGGTTGTTATCGGTACTGGTTACCATTGCACGTTGCCGTAACCCGCTGGGGGCGGAGGGTACATTTGCTACATCTATAAAGGCGAGCACCAGACACAGCATGCCGACTACAAACGCAAAAAGCCATTCTTGTTTTACCTTTGACAAGAGATCCTCTTTCACCTGGCCGGAGTTACTGCTCCGGCCAGGATTGTTTGATAAAAGTTTTCTGATTATTTAACGACAGGAAGCTTTTTATGGATGTCCATCACATCAGCAAGTTTCTTAGCGATATCAGTGTTGTCGTAGAAACCAGAGAAGGCTCGTGCCTCCCTGCCTTGTGCAAAAACCGGTACCGGAACACCGGTATGTGAGTAGGAAGTCCAGCCAATGCTGGCACGCTCGTTCAGGATATGGGTAATCGTGACGATGATCGGCTCATAGCCACCGTACAGCAGTTTGTTTTCATCTGTACCATTCCCGTTTGAACCGCACAGTGACTTGTCGTAGGCATCTTCCAGCTTCTCTTTTTGGTAGGCATTAAGATCACTATAGGTCAGACCAAATTCGCTCGATAGCAGATTGAGCATATCCGAGTTGTTGGCCAGGTTGTCCGGATTTGACCAGTTGGGGCAGGTAGCTGCTGCCCAGTTAGCCTTGTGAGCAGGCCAGTGGGTCATACCGAAGTGCTGGAAGCTGTTCTGCTGGCCGAGCAGACGATCGTAATAGGCCGTATATCCTGTGGTTGCATGACCAATAGTCATACCGCCGGTCTCATGGTCGCCGGTTACGACGATCAGTGTTTCATGGGGATGACGTTTGGCAAAATCAAGAGCAACCTTCACAGAGTTATCGAAGTCAATGGTGTCGCCGATGGTAGCCATGGCGTCGTTGGCGTGGCAGCCCCAGTCTATCTTTCCGCCTTCAACCATCAGGAAGAAACCTTTATGGAGACCACCATTACCAGAGAGAACCTTGACAGCTACATCAGTCATCTCTGCCAGTGAAAGGTTGTTTTCATACCCTGGTTGGTCGAGGTCAATGGCGTATGGCATTGCTTGGGAGTCCTGGAGCATCGGATTGATGGCAACAACCTTGTCACGTGGATGGCTCTTGAGTGCAAGAATGTCTGCTTTGGTGTTCTTCACTTGGTAACCATTGGTTGCGAGCAGATCCCAAATATTCGTTGGGCTGGTTGGTTTCACCAGTCCACCGCCGCCGAAGAAATCATAGCCGGAGTTGGCCATTTGGGTGGCGATACCATTCATATCGCTGCGGCTGGCAACGCTGGCATAGTAGGCTGCAGGGGTGGCATGGTCAAGTGATACGCTAGAGACGACGCCGACCTTCTTGCCTTTTTCCTTGGCAAGTTGAGCAATACTTTTGTAGCTGATCGTTTTGGTGTCATTCATTCCAATGACGCCGCTCAGGGTCTTGATGCCACAGGCGAATGCGGTGGCAGATGAGGCTGAGTCAGTCATCAGCGCATGTGCGTCATATGTGGTTTGCATCCCCATAACCGGCATTTTACTCATGTTCAGGCGGTTTTCAGGCTTCATGAGGTCTGCAGCTTCGGTGGCCTTACCTCCATTTTTGGTTGTCAGGTAGGCTTCGGCTGCCTGAACTTGTGATGCTGACATGCCGTCACCGAGGAAAAAGAATACATACTTTGGTGATTGAGCTTGTGCTATTGATACAGAGCACGACAGTGTGATGGCTGATACAACGATAGCCAGTTTAGTGGTTACCAGTTTCATTTCCTTTTCTCCTTTTTTATTAACCCTTCATGTTAAGTAGTTACTTCAGGCCATTGTTCTAATACTCAACGTGCTTTAAATAGTGCTGCTCCAGTTTTACCCCCCCCTTTCTGCCGGTCTTTCCGCGGTCAAAAGCCAAGAATGCTTTCAGGATGAATTAAGTATAAGTGGCTTTTATTACGGGCTATGTAGCTTCAGTTTTAATCTTCTTAAGCTCTGGTGCGTTAGCAACGCTCTGGCATCGCAACAAAAAAACCCGAACCGGAATAGCGTGGCTATTCATCTGTGGTTCGGGCTTTCCGGGGCCTGATTGGGCAGGTCGGCAAAGTACCTGAAAAACGGAATTATTGCGCTCGAATATCACTTAAAATCATCGTGTATACAAGTTAAATCCTTGTAACGATTGTGTTGCATTTTGTTGGCACCAATTGCTGTTTGGCAAAAAAACATCTTCTACCAGTGGCTCAAAGTACGGGACTTGGTAGCAATGAATTTTTACCTAGAATTATACATGCTGACACATAATCACAATATTCAGGTGATACAAGCGTAGTTGTGAGGCTGGTTCACCACATTTGCGGACAATCTGAAGAAATACCGTAAGTGTTACTGAACTGATCTGCTACAAGCACTGTCAGAATCATGGGTACCGTGCCGATTGCCATCTGGGTGGGATCGGAAGCCTGAATCGTGAACGAATGCTGTTCAGCGTTTCGGGTGTTTTGTTGGATAACTTCTTTTGACAGTAGATGGTTTTTGATGCAGGTGATTGGAAATTCTATAAATTTGGATAATCTGCTGATGAACGTTGCTAGCGATGCAATAACCGGTCTGCCACCGAAAGAACATGACTATCGTACCCTGTCACCGTTTCGCTTTATGCTCGTGTTTGCCGTGTTGTACACAGCCACGGTTCTGCTCCCGGAACAGGTGCTGTCACCGCTAAATCGTCTGTTTGCAAGCGGGGCAGCTTTGTTGCTGGAGGCATGGGGGATGCATGCTTCTTTGCAGGGCGATACCCTGATTGCCAACGGTTTTCATGCCAGGGTGATTGATGAGTGTACCCCGCTGTTCATGCTGATCGTGTTTGTATCATTCCTGGCTGCCACTCCAGCCAGACTGGAACGTAAAGGGAAGGCGATGCTACTTGCCACGCTGTTTTTTTCCTGTATGACCCTGTTGCGCATCGCGTTTTTGGTCTTTGTGGGGGCTCAATTCCCTGCACAGTTTCATATTATACATACCTACCTGGCTCAAAGTCTGATGATACTGGCTGTTATTCTGGCTGCAGTTGTATGGTTGCGATGGGGGCAGGGGGAGATTACAGGGTTACCGATATTAAGTTTCATATCACGTTTCACCCTCTGGTCTTCCTTTCTGTTTTTGGCCTGGTTGCCGGTTAACAGATGGTACATGCAGCTGATTGATTACCTGCTATCGGCCCTGTTCAGCCTGTTCGACCAACAACTGATCATCCCCAAAGTCCATCTGGTGTACTTTCAGACCTTCAACCTGGTTACGTTTGGTAGCCTTCTGCTTGCAACTCGTTTGCACTCAGAAAAACATGATAGACGCTACATTGTAGCCGGATTTGCCCTGCTGGTTTCAGGCCATCTGCTGATCAGAATCGGTAACATCATGGCTACGGCATTCAACACTCCCTGGGGATTACCCTTTGCAAACTCAATCAGTATAGCCGGACAGTATCTGGCTCCCTTTCTGCTCTGGTGGATTATGTTCAAAAACTCAAATTATTACAGGGCTACAGGGGGGCAAACGGCATGAGTCGGCATGCAGTTCAGGTGGCAGTATACTCTACGCTGGTTTCCCTGCTATTTCTTTGCCAGGTGTCTGCTGCATCTATGCGCCCATCGGGAGTAGCGGCAGATAAAAGCCAGTCCTTGTCTGAAAAGGTCTTTGAAGGTCTTGAATCCGGGAAGGCACAGGATTTGATTGTGCTGCTGGATGAAACAGATGTGCAGCAGGAGAGTGAAACAGAACGACAGAGATCCGGTTCACGTTTTGACACTGCCAGAATTCTCAAGCTAAAACAGGATCGATTCAAAGCCCAAAAAGTGCAGATGCTTACTGCTGTTCAAGAACGGGGGGTTCAGGCTGTACGTGACTACAGCCACCTGCCGCTTGGTCTCTATCGTATCGCTAATCACAAGGCTTTGCAGGCTCTGCTTGAACGGGACGAGGTGATAGCGGTGTATGAAGATCGCGTCATCCGGTCTTCTCTGACCCAGAGTCTGCCTCTGACCGGACAGAATATGGTGCAGTCAGCTGGGTTAACCGGAGCCGGAAGCACTATTGCGGTGATTGATACCGGTGTCAACTACACATTGTCAGCATTTGGCTCCTGCACAGCCCCTGGGATTCCCTCCGCAACCTGCAAGGTGGTGGCGTCAGAAGATATTGCAACATCTGATGGTTCCCTGGATGCCCACGGCCATGGCACCAATGTGGCAGGTATCGTTGTTGGTGTGGCGCCGGCCAGCAAGATAGCTGCGCTTGATGTTTTTAGCAGCGACGGTACTTCCAGCGACTCACTGGTTATTTCAGCCATCAACTGGGCCATCGCCAACCAGTCTGCCTACAATATAGTGGCACTGAACATGAGCCTTGGAGACGGCTCAAATAATACCTCAAGCTGTAGCAATCGTCTGAGCAATCCCTACGTCAGCGCTGTTGGCAACGCCAAAAGCGCCGGCATTATCACGGTTGCTGCCTCGGGTAACGAAGCCTATCTGGGTGGAATTTCGAGGCCGGCCTGTACTCCTGGGGTTGTTTCCGTAGGGGCGGTATATGATTCCAGTATGGGTAGTGTTAGCTGGAGTTCATGCAGTGACAGCACTACTGCTACGGACAAGGTAACCTGTTTTTCCAACAGTGCCAGTTTTATGACCCTGCTGGCTCCGGGTGCCTTGATTACGGCTGCTGGCAGCACCAAGGGGGGAACCTCCCAGGCGTCTCCCCACGTTGCCGGAGCTGTGGCTGTCATGCGCAGCGCCTTTCCTGCTGAAACCCTGGATCAAACTGTTTCCAGGCTTGTGACCAACGGCGTACTGGTTACCGATTCCCGCAATGGAATCGTGACCCCCAGGCTGGCCTTGTCCGCTGCCATTGGTTCGCCATCCAACGACCTTTTCAGTTCGTCTCTGACAATGACCGGTACAAGCGGCAGCACACCAGGTCGTAATCTTAATGCAAGCAAAGAGACTGGAGAGCCTTCACACGCTGGAAATGCCGGTGGAAAATCGGTATGGTGGCACTGGACAGCGCCTGTAGATGGCGTGGCAACAGTGCATACATATGGTAGCTCCTTTGACACACTGCTGGGTATATATACTGGTAGCAGCGCAGCTGGCCTTGCCTCTGTTGCCAGTAACGACGATGACGGCGCCACCGGCGGAACCAGCAGTGTCTCGTTTGTTACTACAGCTGGAACTACCTACCGGGTCGCTGTTGACGGTAAAAACGGAGCCTACGGACAGGTTGCACTTTCCTGGTCACTTGTTGAAGAGGCCGACCTTTCTGTTTTCATCAGTGGTAACCCGAATCCTGTTGAAGCCGGAAGTAACCTGACCTATCAGGTTACGGTTACCAACAGCGGTCCATCAGATGCTTCCGCAGTGGTATTTGCCTTGGAGATTCCAGCTTCATCGGTACTGGTAACAGTTCCTGAAGGATGCAATATTTCCGGAAATCTGCTCAACTGCTCGCTTGGTACGCTGGCTTCAGGCGTAGCGCTGGCTCGGGAAATTGTAATCAGACCATCAATAACAGGCGACCTGTCAGCATCTGTAAGCGTTTCTTCGGCAACCACCGATCCTGATAGCACCAATAACAGCAACGCTGTCCTGACTACCTGCATGACAACTTCTTCCAATGTGCCATCCTTTGGGTCTGCTGGAACCGTTCTGCTGTTGGTATCATTATACGGCCTTGGACTAATCCATAAAAAACGGCGTGTACCCGATGTCCACCTATCGACAAAAGGAGATAAACAACCATGAGTTCGCAGCGTAAACCTGAAATTGTTTTTAACTACATCTTTAACTACAGCTATAATCCAATCTACATTAATGGTGTTCAAGGTGGATTCAGCCCCCGTGGTGAACTGGTCATGCATTTTTATCAGGAAAGAGCTGCCCTGCCCAAAGAGCTGACCCATGAGATTACCCCGGAAGGTGGAATTGGTGCCATAATCGACTCTGATCCCAAAAACCTGAATGGCACTATGGTTCGAGTTGTAGAATCAGGGGTCACCATGAACATCCAGACAGCAGCTCAACTCCATGCCTGGCTTGGTGAACAGCTGGCTCATGTCCAGGCCGTAATGAAGGCTCAACAGGAAGCACTTGAGGGCGCAACCCAGGAGTAATATGTACTTACTTTTGTGTAATAACTGTAAGAAAATCTGAAAAAAACAACACTGACGGGTAACTATTGTCTGATAGTTACCCGCAGTTTTAAGCAGATCTGTCTCAGCAGTTGCCTATCACTTTAGGGACTTGGAGCTTACTGATGCACCATTAGGCTGCCTCATGGCGATGAAATGCTATGAACTCTCCAGTCGTAACTTGACAAAGATAATATTTATAATAGATGTTATCTTTATAAGTAACTAATTGACGGGAGGGTTGAAATGAAAAAACAGAAGCCAGCAGAACAGGTTGTTGAAGAGCAAACCCCGATTGTTGCGGAATCAGTATCCACTCAAAAGGCACCTAAAAAGAAGAACAAGGCTGAGTCGTCTGTAAAGGGAGCTAAAGAAATTCCGGACACAGAGATCGATGCTGAGAAGACTGAATCAAAAGTTGAGAAACCCAAAAAGGTTAAGGGAAAAGAACAGAAGGCAACCAAGGAAGATAAGGTAACCAAATTTCTGGTGAGCATGAAGAAGTCTCTGCGCAAAAACATCAAGAAACAGGCTGCTGAATCTGGTGTCAGTATGAATGAATACATTGTCACGGCTGTTGAACAAAAATTGCTGCAAGATGGGTTGAACGGTTAGTTTTAACTGAGTTGCACTTAAACGTTTGCATGCGGCTGGGTGAGCCAGCAGCACGCAAGCGGGTAGTATCTGACATAGGGGATGCTCCGAGTGTTATCACAGGCAGATAAAAATTCAGCCGTTTGGGTTCTGCCTCCAGGCCTTATTCCAAGATCTCTTGGCACAACCTGGAAGGTGGTTGAACAGCCTAAAACCGTAACTTTTTGTACTTTCTACGACACCTTTGAGTGGGGAGTCTGGTTCTCTGGTCATCTGCTGTATAACGATGGCACGGAATATATTTTACAAACCTTGACAAGCGGCTGGCCGGGTACGGTGGAGTGTACAGAACAGGGCGATAACATACGCTTTTGGTATGACTTCTCGGGCAAATTGATGCGTCAGCGGCTGCGTGAGTACCTTGGTTTGCGTGGGCTTGAGGCCGTAGCAACCGCTGTTTTTACTACACAATGCTGTGATCTCCGCAACGAATCCGGGAAAATTGTCTGCCGAATCGAATGGAGTTGTATCGCTGATGAACCGGGAAGAGATCCATATTTCACCTCTTGTAAAATTCTTCCGTTGCGGGGCTATGAAGACCAAACTTCACACGTTGTATACCGACTTGTTGAACTTGGTGCAACACCACCCGGCACAGGGCCGTTTAGCCTTTTACTGCAACGGGCAGGGTGCACCCCGCGCGTTTATACCCTTAAGCCGTCCTTTGGCATTTCATTCGAAACCCCTGCACGGGAGGCTGTTGGACGCATAATAGCTACTATATTGACCATTGCTGAAAGCAACATAGCAGGCATTACCGCTGATCTTGATACAGAGTTTCTGCATGACTACCGTATCTGTCTTCGTAAGGCCAGGTCACTACTTGGTCTGGTAAAGAATATCTATCCGCTTGGTGAAACAGAGCAGTTCAGAAATCAACTCGGGGAGCTTACACGGGCGACCAACTATCTTCGTGATCTGGATGTATGTGCCCTGACCTACCATGAACATTTGGTAAATTTGCCAGAGCCGCTGCACAAGGGTCTTTCTCTCATATTTTCCAGGTTATTAACTGAACGGAAACGTGAACAGCGTAGCGTTAGCACTAATTTGCGTAATAAATCAGCTTCTAATACGATTCAAGGGATCATCGCTGAAATTTCAATCGTTAGTGGGCACGTCGAATCAGCAGCATTTCAGCAAATCGGGCCACTTGTCTTTAGAGGCATCCTGAGGCGCTATCGCAAAATCAAGACAATTGCTCAAACAATCAACATAGAATCAACCGATGAAAAATTGCACCAGCTTCGTATTGAATGTAAAAAATTGCGGTACCTTATGGAGTTTTTTAACGAAATACTTCCGTCGGACAAAAGCCAACTGCTCCAGAGACAACTTCGTCGTTTGCAGGGGGTACTAGGCGATTGTAACGACAGCTCGGTTCAACAGGCATTTTTACTTGGGTGGTGGCATAAACAACAGGCAGATACTGATAGCACCCTGACCATGGGTGGTCTAATTGCCCTGCTTCACCAACGCCAACAGGAAGCACGCCTGCGGATCAACAAGATGCTGAGTGAGTTTACCGATAACAAGACTGCTGCAACCTTTAAGCATATTTTTAAGCTCCAGGCTGAAGCTACGGGGAAATAGCCAGAAAGACAGTCTGACATGAAGATCATATCGTCATACAGCATCAAAGGCGGGGTCGGCAAAACGGCCTTGGCAGTAAATCTTGCCTACGCCTTCTCTGAAGCTGACCACCGCACCTTATTACTTGATCTTGACCCTCAAGGTGCGGCTGCATTCTATTTCAGGGTCTCCAGTGCAAAAAAATTCAATATGGGTGACACCAATAGTCTGTCCGGCGGTTTACGGCGTAATATCCGTGAATCAGACTTTCCAGGACTTGACATCATCCCGTCTAGCCTTGCTTACCGGCATTTTGATATTGCTCTTGACGGCATGGAGAAAAGGCGCAAACAGCTGCGTCGGGTGCTGGAAGAGTTTAAAGATGACTACGACACCATTATTCTGGATTGTCCACCCAACATTACCCTGCTTTCAGAAAATGTCTTCCGGGCGTCGGATCTCATTTTGGTTCCGGTCATTCCTACGGTTCTGTCTCAGCGTACCCTGGAACAACTGGATCGTTTTTTCAGCGATGAAGAGCTGCCGCTTGATCGTTTATGTCCCTTTTTTTCGATGGTACAAAAGAGGAACAAGCTGCATCGGGAGACTATGGCAGAACTTACAGCAGCCTATCCGCAGTTCTTAAAGACAACCATTCCCTTGTCGGTTGACGTTGAAAAAATGGGGTTGCGTCGCATGCCGCTTTTGGCTTACTCAAAAGCAAGTGATGCTGCACAGGCATACCGTACGCTTTGTAGTGAGATTATCTCGCTTCAGGAGAATGTCTGTGATTGAAATTGAACGTAAGTTCCTGGTAACTACCCTCCCCAATGATTTGAAGGATGAAGTTTGTATCCAGCAGGGATACCTGGCATATGAGGATAACCTTGAAATCAGGCTTCGTCGTGCTGGCGATATGAGACTCCTGACAGTCAAAGAGGGAAGCGGGCTGTCGCGGCAAGAGACGGAAATAGCGATATCCAGTGATCAGTTTGATCAATTGTGGCCGGCTACAGAAGGAAGACGACTTGAAAAATTCCGTTCACAGATCCAGATTGGTGCCCACAAGGTAGAGGTAGACCGATATATTGGTGATCTCGCACCACTTATGGTTGCCGAAGTTGAATTTATATCAATTGAAGAAAGCGAGAGATTTGAAAAATCCAGCTTTATGGGTCGTGAAGTTACCGGTATTGACGCTTATAAAAATCTCTTTCTGGCACTCCACGGCTTGCCCTCAAACAGTAATTTCGAGCATCAGATTGCAGCGTTACCTTACCTGATACGTGGTGGACAGCTACATATAGTGCTGGTAACCAACTCTACCCAGACCCGTTGGATTATTCCCAAAGGCCAGCAAGAACCTGATATGCCTAGGCACAATGTGGCGGTTATGGAGGCGCTGGAAGAAGCTGGTGTCATTGGAAGCTGCTTACCTCGCCTTCACCTGGCCTGTCGCCAAAAGGGAGAGCGTACTCTCCATATTTATCCGTTAAAGGTAACCACTATTCTCAAAAAGTGGCCGGAAATTGCATCGAGGAAACGCAGGGTAGTTTCTTTAGACAAGGCACTTAAGTTAATCAGTGATCCAGACCTGTGCCGGTGCATTAAACGGCTTGCCACCCGCCTGTAGCCATGATAGGGAAGGGTCTCGGGTCAGGCCTACAAGTTATTAAGTTCTCGGAATAATTTATCATCTTGGAAGCCTGATAATCATCTAAAAGGCACCCTGCGGTTTTCTCTCCGCCCACCTGATAAAGCTCAACTGTTTTCGCTACCACCTGACACAGCTCCTCATACGCCTTGACCCCATCATCACCATGCACACCACCCCACAACAGGCCAGGGCAGGTGCCAACATAACAGCTATCCCCTCCTGACCACTCTAAGTCCTTTCAAATATTTATCCTAGAAAAAGCCTGTTTAAAGACTCAACACTTTGGTTTTGCTAGCTGCTTTACTAACAATTTGATTTCTCTGTTGCTCCGCTACTCAGTGTCTCGAGAACTGCCGTTTTTGGGTTAAAGCTGGGACTCGTCTATAGCAAACCGTTCATTTATTACCCAATGTTCACCACTTCGACACATTTTTGACAACATTACCTGTTAGAGAACCTCTACATCTCCATGAATAGGGAATGCTGCTGATCAATCTGATGCTTATTTCCTTTAACGGATCCATACATGCCAGATAACGAATTGAGCCATTATGCCGTATCAGTTGTTGGTGCCGACCGTCCCGGTATTGTAGCCGGTGTTGCCAAAGCGCTATATACCCTGGGCTGCAATATAGCCGACTCCAGCTGCACCATGTTGGCTGGCGAGTTTGCAATGATTCTTATAATTTCCCACCCCAAACCGTTTACCAAGACACAGCTGTTTGAAGAGTTGAAGCCGGTCTCTGAACGGATGGCAATGACCCTTTCCATACGCCATCTACCGCGTGGGGAAGAAAAACGAAGGGAAACTGGAGGTGAGATTTGTCGGATTACCGTTTATGGCGCCGATCAGCCAGGCATAGTCTACAGAGTCACCGACAACCTGGCTTCGCGCCGGATCAATATTATAGATCTCAAGAGTAAACTCATCGAAATGGGCTCTGAACCAGTCTATGTCATGCTGCTTGAAGCTCTGTTGCCAGACACTATTACTCCTGAAGATGTGGAATATCTTCTTGAAGGGCTGAAGCAGGAATTAAAGGTTGAGATCAACGTAAGAATTGTGACTCCAGTGGAGTTTTGATGGCAATTCAGCCCATTCTTAAATACCCACATCCCCTGCTTAAAAGGATGGCTCATCGTGTTAAAGGTTTCGATAGTGCCATCAGTAATCTGATGCAGGATTTGATAGATACCATGCATGCCGGTCCTGGCTCAGTAGGAGTTGCGGCTCCACAAATTGGTGTTTGCCTGCGTGCCTGTGTCGTCGATGTTTCCGGCAATCTTCGTGGCAAGGAGGATAACCATGGATTGCTTTGTATGCTAAATCCAGAGATTTTGAGCCGTCGTGGCAGTGCCGTAATGCGCGAGGGCTGCATGAGTGTGCCTGATTACACTGGTGATGTTGAAAGATCCACAGAAATAATAGTCCGTTTTTTTGATGGTCTGGATCATCAGGAACGGCTGGTTGCTGCCAGCGGTTTTGAAGCTGTGGCAATCCAGCATGAGCTGGATCATCTTGACGGAATACTATTTATTGATCGTGTAATCAACATCTCAACAGAGTTGTTTAGCAGAAAAAAATACCGGTAATCCTGAATTGACAAGCTTTATTGCCTGGCTGTCAAGGCTGCGGAGTTGTTTTTTTGCTTAAGCTTGGAGAGGGAGAATCGGAACAGGAGAAAACAGATGTATAAACGGGTTCATGTCCTGGATTTAGGATACCAGTATTGCGAAACCATGGACTGGCAACGGGCGGCATGGCTGGTATACAGCGGCCGGGCTGAGGCTTTGGTATCCAGCAGTACGATCCGTTTGCGGAATGATTTTTTTCTTCCCCGCGTCATCCGGCTGCTCAAGTCAATCCGCAGAAAGTATCTGGGTGGCGTGCCGTTCAACAGGAAAAACCTCTTTATACGGGACGGTAACCGTTGTCGGTATTGTGGCAACAATGGAAACAAAGAGACGCTTACCTTTGACCATGTTCTCCCTGAGAGTCGTGGAGGCCAAACCTGCTGGGAAAATGCAGTCACGGCCTGTAGAAGTTGCAACAATCGAAAGGATGACCGAACACCGGCTGAAGCAGGGATGCCCTTTATAGATCGGGGGTTCAGACCCTACCGTCCAACGGTCATGGAATTTTTTGCTACCAGGTTGAAGTTGGAAGGACTTGAAGGGGTGCTTGACGAACTGGGAATAGCGTAGAATCATCTCTTCGCAGAACAGAGGCAGCCTGCCGTATTTATGCTTTGGCACTGCTTGTAAAGGGATCTCTCCTGTATCCGGTTCAGCAGATATTGTCACCCAATATTATTACAGATGACTCATTACTGTAAAAATCGAGTGATATACTGGAACTACTCATCTAGCGGTTGGTCTTACCCAACTGAACATAATTGTAACCGTTTGGAAATAATATGAAAATACTGGTAGTAGGTGGAGCTGGTTACATTGGTAGCCATGTAGTCAAGATATTGAGTCAGCAAGGTAACGATGTAGTGGTATTTGATAATCTTTCAACCGGTCATTTTAGGGCGGTGCGTTCAGGTCGTCTGGTTGTGGGGGATCTTGTAGATACCAAGGTTCTCAAAAGAGTGTTTGAAGAGTTCAGACCTGAAGCGGTAATGCATTTTGCGGCTTCGATACAGGTTGAGGAATCAGTTAAAAGGCCATTACACTATTATCGTAATAATGTTGCAAACACCTTGAATCTGCTTGAAACCATGAAAAATTTTGGTGTCAACAGGTTGGTGTATTCTTCAACTGCCGCTGTTTACGGTATACCGGATAGCATACCTGTCTCTGAATTGGCTCCTCTTAAGCCCATTAACCCATATGGAACTACAAAGGTTATGGGCGAGCAATTCATGCAGGATCTGGCTTCATGCAGTGAGTTCCGCTATGTCGCAATCCGTTATTTCAATGTGGCCGGAGCCGACCCTGAGGGATATCTGGGGCAGGCTTATCGCCATCCTACCCACCTGATTACTCGAGCATTAAAAACCGCCGCAGGTGAATTCCCGCATCTTGATGTTTACGGCACCGATTATCCAACGCCTGATGGCACATGTATCCGTGATTATATCCATGTCTCGGATCTTGCCCAGGCACATATACTTGCGCTTGGATATATGGAAAATACAGGTCTGAATGCAACGGTAAACTGCGGCTACGGAACGGGATATTCGGTTCGTGAAGTAATTGATGTTACCAGGAAGGTAACCGGAGTTGATTTCAAGGTCTTTGAGCGGGATCGTCGTCCAGGAGATCCTCCTGCTCTTACAGCTGACAGCTCATTGATTAGAAAACAAATGGGATGGACACCACGTTATGACGATCTTGAATTCATTATAAAAACGGCATGGCAGTGGGAGCAATATCTGAAGATAATCAAGGAAAAGGATTAAATTATGTGCGGCATTGTCGGTTATACAGGTTTCCAGTCTGCTCAGCCTATCATCATGGAGGGGCTGAAGCGTCTTGAATACAGAGGGTATGATTCAGCTGGTATCTGCACTGTTTATAACGGAATTACAGAGATTAGAAGACGTGAAGGGAAACTCTCCAACCTTGCTGAATCATTAAATAAGGAACCGCTTTCAGGAAAAATAGGAATAGGCCATACCCGTTGGGCAACCCACGGCAGGCCTTCTGAAACAAATGCCCACCCTCATCAGGCCGGTTCCGTTGTTCTGGTACATAATGGGATCATCGAAAATTATCCACTGCTTAAGAAGACACTTATTGAATATGGTCATACCTTCAAAAGTGATACTGATACGGAAGTAATTGCACACCTGATAGAACACTGGATGAAGCAGGGGGATGATTTTGAAGCAGCAGTACGCCACACCTTGAAGGAGGTGCGGGGTGCCTACGCTCTTTGCATTCTATGTAGCGATGAACCGGAAATGATGATCGCCGCCAAACAGGGGTCACCACTGGTAGTGGGGATAGGTAAAGGAGAGTATTTTGTCGCTTCCGATATTCCAGCTATTTTGCAGCAGACACGCTGGATGGTGTTTCTTGAAGATGGCGAAATGGTCGTACTAACAAATGGTGAGGCAACCTTTTCCTCTTTGGCAGGAGGTATTCTGGATAAAGAGCCCCACCACATTGATTGGTCTCCCCTGATGGCTGAGAAGAACGGATTTCGTCATTTTATGCTCAAAGAAATTTTCGAACAGCCAACCTCAATAAGGGATACCCTTGCCGGACGCCTGTTGGAAGAAGAAGGTGATGTCTACCTGGAGAATCTGAATCTGCCGGATGAAGAGCTGCAGGGGTTCAGTCGGATCTGCATTGTGGCATGCGGCACTTCATGGCATGCGGGACTTGTAGGTAAATTCCTTTTGGAGAGGTATTGCCGGATCCCTGTTGAAGTCGATATTGCCTCCGAATTCCGTTACCGCAACCCGATGGTAGACTGTGACACCTTGGTACTGCTGATTTCCCAGTCAGGTGAAACCGCCGATACCCTTGCGGCACTGCGTGAAGCACACAGGCAGGGAGCCAGCTGTATAGCCATTTGCAATGTCATCGGTTCCTCCATTCCCCGAGAGTCCGACGGAGTCATCTATACCCACGCCGGGCCTGAAATCGGTGTTGCCTCAACCAAGGCCTTTGTCACCCAACTGGTTGCCATGTATCTGCTGACCATCCGGCTGGGGCGTGTGCGTTGCAGCATCACTCGAGAGCAGGCATGCACCATAATTGAAGAACTGGTGCGGCTGCCTGGACTTGTCGAGCAGACACTGAAGCTTGACGGAGCTGTAGAACAGCTGGCTCGCCGTTTTCAGCATGTCCGTGATTTTCTGTTTCTTGGGCGTGGCGATAGCTATCCTATTGCCCTTGAAGGTGCATTGAAGCTGAAAGAACTTTCGTACATCCATGCCGAAGGATATCCAGCAGGAGAGATGAAACATGGGCCTATCGCCCTCATTGATGAAAAGATGCCTGTGGTGGTGCTGGCTCTAAGGGATCGGCATTATGAAAAAGTTGTCTCGAACATGGAAGAAGTCATATCACGTGGTGGACAGGTGATTGCTCTATGTAGCAAGGGTGACGCAGAACAGTTCAGCAGGGCTACTGCTGTGATCGAAATGCCGCAGGATGCTGGCATAACCAGTCCGGTGCTGTTGTCTATACCGATGCAACTGCTTGCCTACCATATTTCAGTACTGCGTGGCAGCGATGTGGATCAGCCGCGTAACCTGGCCAAATCAGTTACAGTTGAATAGCCCAGATCAAGTTGTAAAAATCAAATCTATCAACGGAGATACATCTATGCAGCTTCTTGAGTTAATCAGTTCACGTTCCGCTTCAATCGGTGTAATTGGTCTGGGGTATGTCGGGTTACCCCTGATACTTGAGTTTTGCAAGGCCGGTTTTTTAGTTACCGGTTTTGATATAGACCCTCAAAAGATAAAGATGCTGGCTTCTCGAAAAAGTTATATCAAACATATTGACCTTCAAAAGATTGATACTGCAGTGCTGGACAAATTTGTGCCTACCAATAATTTTTCGCTGCTAAACGATATGGACTGTATTCTGATCTGTGTACCAACCCCGCTCAACAGCAACCGTGAACCCAACATGTCCTACGTTTTTAACACCACCGAAGTGATTGCCCAGTTCATGCGTAAAGGGCAGCTGATAGTGCTTGAATCTACAACCTACCCCGGTACAACGGATACGGATATGCGTACCATACTTGAAAAGACCGGTATGAAAGCAGGCACTGACTTTCATCTGGCTTTTTCTCCAGAACGGGAGGATCCCAGCAACAAGGATTTTGCCCTGAGTACCGTACCCAAAGTGGTTGGCGGGTACACATCGGCCTGTCTGGAAGTGGCCGTAGCGCTCTATGATACGGTGGTGGCAAAAACCGTTCCGGTATCCTCTACCCGCGTGGCGGAGTCAGCCAAACTTTTGGAAAACATCTATCGCTCCGTCAATATTGCTCTGGTCAATGAGCTTAAGGTGCTGTTTGACCAGATGGATATTGATATCTGGGAAGTCATTGATGCCGCTAAAACCAAACCGTTCGGATTCCAGGCATTTTACCCCGGCCCTGGCCTGGGGGGACATTGCATCCCGATTGATCCGTTTTATCTTACCTGGAAGGCCAGGGAGTATGGCTGCCATACACGCTTTATTGAGCTGGCGGGTGAGATCAACACATCCATGCCGGATTATGTGGTCAGTAAGGTAGTCAGGGCGCTCAACGATGTGGGGAAGCCGGTGCGTGGTTCCCATATCCTGCTTCTAGGTTTGGCCTACAAAGCCAATGTGGACGATGACCGTGAGTCACCTTCCTATCACCTGATGGAAAAGATTGAGGAACTTGGCGGAAAGGTCAGTTACAACGATCCCTATATCCCTGAAATCCGTCCCAGCCGCGAATATGCCCGCTACGCCGGCAAACAATCGGTTGAGATCACCGACGGTTATGACCTGATTCTGGTAGCAACCGCACATGACCAGTATCGTTCATTAAACCTGCTTTCTTATGCAATTCCTGTGGTGGATACCAGGCATCTGGTAAGTGACGAAGGCGGGCTGTTGTACCAGGCCTGATCCTCGCATGACAAAACGGGTTGTTATTACGGCACTGCTGATTGTAGCGGCACTTACAATGCTGTTTTTGTTCGCGCCAGGGTTTCTAACCAGGTCAGACAAACCTGTCAAGGCAGATGCAGTAATACTGTTTGTAGGGCCAGGCAGCGAGTACCGCTTCAAGGAGGCACGCCGCCTGGTAGCAGAAGGGTACGCTCGTTACCTGATCATACCGGCCTCCGGCACGGTCAGTCGCTATGCCGGCAATGGCAGCTTTGATCCGCTGATTGCTGAACCGCGCAGGTACGTTCCTTCACCCAGACGGCCACCGGCACCGGGCTACGGAAAGCATGTTGAAAACACGCATATTGAAGCGCTACTGGCAAAGCAGACCCTGGACAGATTGGGGATGCACTCTGCGATACTGGTCAGTTCACCGTTTCATACCCGGAGGATCGGTTTAATCAGCAGCAAGGTATTTGATGATGGCTATGCCGTAACAGTGGTACCCAGTCGATTTCAGAAGCCATTTTCGGCGCATGACTGGTTTAACAGTGACCATCTGGGCAAGATCGCCACGGAGTATGTGAAGATGGTCTGGTTTCTGCTGTATGAGCCGTTCGGGGAATAGTGTGATGGAAAGGATAGCTGTAGCATGAATAGCCAGAGTTCCATCAGCATAAATAGACGCCCTGAACATCACGCTGCGTTCTACGGTAGTATGCAATGCCTTGCAATTAGTGGATCTCAAGCATGCCAGGCATGAATACCGGCACGGTTCTTCAATCCACACTTTCAATGGCAGGAATAAAAGAGCGCCTTAAAGCCTCTCCTATTGCACATCGTCTGGCTCGTGGCGCCTTCTGGAACCTTATTGGAACAGTGCTTGCCCGTACACTTTCGGTGGTTGCCTCCATTGCGGTTGCCCGCATGCTTGGCAAGGTGGGCTTTGGCGAGTTGGGAATCATTCAGAGTACGCTGCTTAACCTCAGTGTTTTTACCAGTCATGGTCTTGGTTTGACCGCCATTAAGTATATATCGGAATGCAAGCGAACCGACCCGGCGCGAGCGGGGCGTATTCTGGTGTTTTCGGGCGTGGTTGCCAGCGGTGCGGGGCTGCTGTTTGCACTTGTGCTGATTGTAACTGCTCCGTGGTTTGCTGAAAAAATTCTTGCCGCCCCCCACCTGACCAACCTTCTGCGCCTTGGTGGCCTGGTGGTTTTTTTTACGGCAGTAAACGGTGCACAAAACGGTGCACTTGCGGGGTTTGAGGCGTTCAAGCGGTTGGCACAGACCAATCTGATCGTTGGGTTGATTAACTTTCCGCTGATGGTTGGCGGAGCCTGGTTTGGTGGGCTGGAAGGTGCGGTCTGGGGATTTGTCGCCAGCAATGCTGTCGGGTGGCTGATTACGCATCGTGCGGTGCGGCTTGAGGCGCATCGCGCCGGTGTGCCGTTCAGTTTGCAGGGTATCTGGACTGAATTTCCGGTGCTTAAGGGTTACAGTCTGCCTGCCCTGTTGTCATCTGTTGTATATGGCCCCGTGGGGTGGGTCTGTAATGTCATGCTGGTTAACCAGCCGGATGGGTATCCCCAGATGGCTGTTTTCAATGCCACTACCCAGTGGTTTGCCATGATCATGTTTATCCCTGCACTTGTCAGCCAGGTCGTTCTTCCGATGTTTTCGGAATCAATTGCAAAGCAGGACTACGAAGGCTCTCGGAAGATCCTGCGCCTGAGTGCCAGTGTCAACACCGCTGTGGTAGTTCCACTGGTTGCGCTTACGTCCCTGATCAGCCCCTGGATACTGGCGTTGTATGGAAAGGGATATGCCGACTACTGGTTGACCTTTGTGGTTGCGCTGGTAACAGCAGGCGTGCTGGCATTGGTTTCCCCATGGGCCGAGGTTCTGAATGGAGGCAACCTGCAGTGGGCCATGTTTGGCTTGAATCTTTCGTGGGGGGTCGCCTCCCTAATCAGTATGGCGCTTCTGAGCGGATGGGGGGCTTTGGGGCTGGTATCAGCCCGACTGGCGGCATTTGTTGTAAAAGGTGGACTTACGGTGGTGATCGCAAACCGGATGCTTGGGAGAATGGCTGCATCAGGCGGAGAGTCTGGTGCCACAGTGGAGATGAGAAGTTGAGTCCGCTGGTCTCTGTTGTCATACCTCTGTTCAACAAAGAGCGTTATGTTGGCGAGGCGCTACAGTCGGTGCTGTCACAGACGGTTCAAAACCTTGAAGTTGTTGTGGTTGACGATGGTTCAACTGATAACAGTGCTGAGCGGGTTGCTGCATTGAAGGATGAGCGTATCCGTCTGATACGTCAGGTTAATGCCGGCGCTGCAGCTGCTCGGAATGCCGGAATCATGGCAGCACGGGGCGAATGGATTGCTTTTCTTGACGCTGATGACCGCTGGTTGCCCCACAATCTGGAATGCCACTTCAAGCAGCTTGAGCAGCAGCCGGACGTGCAATGGTCAGCTGGTCTGTTCAACCGCAGATCGGGTACCCATGTAGCACCAATGAAAATCAACAGAGTGCTCTTGGCGTCACAGTCTGACGGGAATGTCGTGCGTGACGTGCTGATGGTATTGCCGCACGGTTTTCTTTGTACGGATACCATGCTGATTAGAAAGGATGTTTTTATTGAAATTGGGGGCATGGATCAGACGCTGCGCACGGCTGAAGATCTGGATATGTGGCTCAGAATAGCTTTGGCATATCCACGTATGGCCTACTGTGTGGAGCCGATTGCCGAGTACTCGGTTGAAGTGGCGGGCAGTCTGACGCACCAGCAGGTGCGCGATCCGCTGAATCTGCCCCACTTCAGGTTTGCCAGAAAACATCAGGTTACTGCCGCAGAACTCTCTACAGAACGACAGGATGCGGTCAACCGGCTGGTCAAAGGGCTGGTACAGATCGGCATCCGCCGCTTGCTGCTTGCCGGCTTCCATCCCGAGGCAGGCCAGATTCTTGACGAGTTTCGTTCTGTCCTGGGTGATGGGAGCTATGGTACCCACCGCCGTCTTGCCCGCATACCGACTGTCCTGCTCAGAGCTGGGTTTGGCGTCAAGCAACTGCTCAAGAAAGCCTAATCCAACTATGGTCACTTCTTCCCACATCCCCGAGTATAGCTACCATCGTGCCGCATCTGTTATCGGCGTAGCTACCCTGTGTCTATTCCTTTTCTTCAGGCCGATTACAGTGTCGTTTCATCATGTCGGTTCGGTCAGCCTGCTGGATATTTTCGGTGTTGCCTCGTCTTATCTGCTGATGTTGGCACTGCTGATCAATCTGCGGAATATCAGGCTGCCTCTGATATCCTACGTGATTCTGCTGTATATCTTCTATTGTCTGCTCAGTTATCTGTGGGGATCGGAATATCGCGACATCGTGCGGGCAGTCATACCGTTTCTGCCTTTTTTTCTGGTGTTTGCAGCCGTACGGGAACCGTCGCAGGTCAGGCTGTTGATTGGCGCACTTGTCCTTGGTTATCTCTTGCCGATCATCGGCAGCGCTCTGCTGATCCTGATTGGCAGGTCTGACGTGATGGTAACCGGCAGTATGCTGGAGCGGCAGGCCGGTCTTTCATCCGGTGTGCATACCACCGGTCACCTGATGCTGTTCTTTTCATTCCTGTTTGGCCTGTACCAGATAGTTGTCAAGGATAAGAAGCGGCTGCACCAGATACTGCTGGTTGTCCTGCTGCTGGGGTCATTGTTCTGCATGTACAAAACCTACACCCGTACCACCATGCTGGGGGGGCTGCTGTTCTGGAGCTCTTATATCTGGTTCATCCGCAGGCGCTGGTTCGTGCCGTTTGTTGCCCTGCTGCTGGTGGTTGGGCTCCTGAAGTCGGCCGATGTCCAGAGTATGGTTATGCAGAAGGGCTACCACAGCAAACAGGTTGATATCAACAGCGCCAGCAGTGGCAGAGAATGGCTCTGGAAGCACAACCTGAAGCTCTTCTCCGAGCTGCCGTTTGAATCACAACTGCTGGGGGTGGGGCTTGGCAGGGAAGCCAAGCCATATCCTGGACGGATGAATGTGATGTGGGCCGGCTCGCACAACGACTATCTCTCGCTGCTGGTGACAGTCGGTGTAATAGGACTGGCGCTGTACCTGCTGATGTATGGCGTGCTGCTGCTTGATCTGATGCTGACCAGCTGGAACAGGGATCTGCGATATTTTATGCTCAGTGTTATCGGCCCGGTGCTGGTCATGAACCTTGTCAGTAACAGCTACATTGTTCGCACCCAGATGGCACAGTTATTCTGGTTTCTGATCGGCCTGCTGTATGTCTGCAGAGAGCTTGACAAACGTTCAGTAACTACAGCTGCTGTTACCCGTGTATCGTCATGAAAAATACACCCATGAACCGGCAACCTGTCATTGGCATCATTGTCACCAATGACTTTGTCAAACGGTTACCCTTTGGCGGCGCCAGCGGGTTTATTCAGAACATTATGCACACGCTGGGTGGAAGAGTGGTGCTGTTTGGCGCTGCGGTCAACGGTACGCCGCTCTGGCAACTGCACCAACTTGGCAAACAGGTGGAGTTTATAGGTTGTTATCCCCAAACCATACCGTCCCGTTTTCCACTGCGTCTACAGGCGCTGTGGGGTTACATCCGCAACAGACGACGTATAGTGGCAAGCGGTGTGGATCTGTTGTACGTGCATTCACCGGAATGCGCCCTGCCGTTTCTGTTCGGCGGTCAGCGTCTGCCGGTGGTGTTTCATCAGCATGGCTCCGGCAACCCGGTAACAACAGCAACATTCAGATGGGCACGCAACGGGCTGCTGGAACGGCTGTTTGACTGGATACATGGTACAATTTACCAACGCTCAGCCTGGATCATTGCCATTGACCGCTTCTGTCTGGAGCAGGCACGGGCACATGGAGCCGGAGATAAAACCAGTCTGCTGATGAACGCTGTTGATCGGGATCAGTTTCGGCCGGATGCGGATCTGCGCAATACCATGCGTCAGGCGCTTTCCTGTCGTGATGATGAATTTGTACTGTTCTTTGTGGGGCGATTGGAAGAGATCAAACAGCTTGATCGTCTGATAGCTGCGCTGCCGCTGGCACGTGCATTCATGCCGATCCGCCTGCTGGTTGCCGGTGATGGCTCCCATCGCCTGCGGCTGGAGCGCCTGGTGGCAGAGCTGGGGCTTGGTGACCTGGTGACCTTTCTGGGCAAGGTCTCCCATGATCGTCTACCCGGCTACTACAACCTGGCGGATGCACTGGTGCTGCCTTCCAGAATGGAAGGGGTGCCAATGGTGATACTTGAATCCCTGGCCTGCGGCACACCGGTGATCGCCACTGCAGTTGGCGGCATACCTGATCTGGTCAGAAACGGTGAAAACGGACAGCTGCTGGATGCTGTAGAGCCGGCGTCCATTGCGGCGGCGTTACAGACAGTTGCAGCAAGGGGCTGGAACCGGCGGCAGGTTTCCGATACGGTCAGTCAGTGGGGGGCAGAAGAGGTAGCCGCACACCTGTCCGAGATATTCAATCAGCTTATTCATAAAGGAGAACCGTGATGTCCTCCCGAATCCTGGTTATCGGGCAACTGCCGCCACCGGTACATGGTTCCAATGTCATGACCGAGCGTTTCATGGACGCCCTTGCGGCCTGCGGGTATGAAACGCAGATTGTGGAAAAGACCTTTTCCAAAAGCATGGATGAAGTGGGCAAGGCATCCTACCGCAAGGTGCTGAAGATACCTGATCTCTGCCGTCGCGTAGCGGTGGTTGCCGAAACCTTCCGTACCGATCTCTGTGTCTATTTCATCTCGGTCGGTCTGCAGTCTCTGCTGGTTGACTGCCTGGTGCTCTGGCTGCTGGAGCGGCGTAAGATTCCGTATCTGCTCTATTTTCACGGTAAGGGGTACCGGGTCTATGAGGGAGCCCGCTTCCTTCCGCTGCGGGGTGTTATTCATACGGCTCTCAGGAATGCTGCCGGTGGTCTGGTGTTGGGGGAGGCATTGAAAGAAGATGTCAATCACCTGATACCGGACAACCGGCTGCTGGTGCTGCCAAACGGCATCCCTGAGCCTGAACAACCGCCTGCGCCAAGCCAGAAAAGAGAACGACCCCTGGTGGTCTTTCTTTCCAACCTGATCCCCGCCAAGGGGCCGCTGCGTTTTTTGCAGATGGCCAAGCAGGTACATGCAGCGGAGCCGGACGTCCGCTTCGTTATGGCCGGTCGCCATACCACCGAAACCTACCTGCAGGAGCTTGAAATATTCATACGCCAGGAAGGTCTTGCGTCGTGCGTTGAACTGCCGGGGCCGGTGTATGGAGCGGATAAAGCCAGACTGTTTAATGCGATGGATATTCTGGTTTTTCCAACGTCTTTTAAAAAAGAAACATTTGGCATTGTTAATATTGAAGCGATGCAGTACGGGGTACCGGTGATCTCCTCACCGGCCGGCGCCATTCCCGAGATTATTCAGGATGGCGAGACCGGCTACATCGTTGACCCGGAAAACATCAGCCTGCTGGCTGACCGGGTGCTGACCCTGGTCAGAGATCCGGCCCTTCGCCGACAGATGGGTGAAGCGGGCCGCAGTCGTTTTTGCCAACACTATTCCCTTGAAGCCTATACCAGAAACGTGCGGATCTGCCTGGAGTGCTTCCTGAGTATTCCTGAAACAGTACCTGCAACTGGAGGTGTGGCTGTATGAATCTGGAAACCATCTACCAGCGCAGCCCCGCTGTAGTGCAGAATCTTTTGTGTTCGTTATACGGACTGCGTCTGAACCGCAGACGCTACAGTCCTGCATATCTGCGTTTGGAAGCAGAGGTTGTTGCACGGGATCAATGGCCTGCAGCACAACTGGCCGAATTCTGCACAAAACGGCTACAGACAATGGTCATGCATGCGGCAACCACAACGCCCTACTATCGACGTCTGTTTGCCGATCTGGGGCTTGATCCGTCCGGCATCCGGACTGCTGCTGATCTGCAGGCGCTGCCGATTCTTGAAAAACAGACGGTGCAGCGAAACTTGGGCGAGTTTCACAGCGAAGCGGCGGAATCCATGGGGTGCAGTACCGTTCATACCAGCGGCACCACCGGCACCGGCCTGATCTTTCCGATGACCCTGGCGGCGGAACAGGAACAGTGGGCGGTCTGGTGGCGCTATCGTCAACGCTTTGGTATTGACCGTACCACCTGGTATGCCCATTTCTACGGAAAGTCAGTTGTGCCGTTACATCAGGACAAGCCGCCGTTCTGGCGGATTAACCAGCCAGGCAGGCAGATCTTCTTCAGCGGCTACCATATGACCGACAGGAATCTGCCGGCCTATATTGAAGAGCTGAACCGGCGGCAGCCCCCCTGGATTCAGGGGTATCCCTCGCTGCTGGCGCTGCTGGCTTCATTCATGCTCAACGGGAAATGCCAGCTGGCCTACCGTCCCCGTGTGCTTACCATTGGCGCCGAAAGCCTGCTGCCCCATCAGAAGCAGGTGATTGAACAGGCCTTTGGCGCCCCCTGCCGCCAGCATTACGGTATGACCGAGGCAGTTGCCAATATTTCGGAATGCCCGGAAGGCCGATTACATATTGACGAGGATTTTGGTCTGGTAGAGTTGATTCCGGATGGAGACAACAGCGCAAAGATCATTGCCACCGGCTACACCAATCTGGCTTTTCCGCTCCTGCGCTATGATACCGGAGATGTGGCAGAGCTTGAATCGCCAGGTATACGCTGCCCCTGTGGACGTGCGGGACGTTTGATAAAGTCCATTGACGGTCGGGTGGAAGATTATGTGGTGACACCGGATGGCCGCAGGATCGGCAGGATGGATCACGTCTTCAAGGATATGGTCAATATTCTGGAAAGCCAGGTGTTTCAGGAGACACCTGGGGCAGTGGTCTTCCGGGTGGTGAAGGGTGACTGGTATACCCAACAGGATGAAGAGTTGTTACTGCATGAGGCGCGCAAGCGGCTTGGCGATGAAATAAGGATAACGGTTGACTATGTTGCGGAGCTTGAGCGGAGCTCGCGGGGTAAGCTGCGGTTCGTTATTTCAAGGATCAAGAATGCCCATATTTCGTCATAAATTTGTGCTTATGATCTGCACCTTTCGCGTCATAGTGTTCAGTCTGTTGGTGTTTCTGGCAAGTTTGCAGTCCCGCGAAAACGCGTACGCCGCACCCGCCGGCATTGCCAGGCTGAAAGAACTGCATATTGCTACCCCATTACTCAAAAACGGGGCGCCTGTCGCCGTCATCACAGCGCCAGCGTATGGTCAATCCCATGCTGAGGCTATCAAACTTGCCTCTCAGCTTCAAGCGCTTACGGGTGTTACATTTCAGGTCCTTTCAGATGAACGTAAGCCGGAACAAGTTCTTAAACAGACCAATGTCATCGCCATTGGCAATATGGCGACCAATCGTTTTATTGAGCATTTGTATAATCAGTGGCAGGTGATACTCGATCTGTCTTATCCGGGTAAGGGGGGCTCTGTGGTCAGAACCCTGCATAACCCTTATGGTACCGGCCACAATGTCATCTTTGTCGGCGGTTCAGATGATGCCGGTGTGGCTGCTGCAAGTGACCTTTTTCTGAAGCGATTGAAAAAACCAAAACAGGGAACCCTTACGGTTGACCGGCTGATGGAAATTAAACTTGGGCAGGGGGTGACGTTGCCGTCAATCAGTGCGTACATGCCTGAATGGCAGGTGTACAGCTGGAATGACAGCAGGCGAACACTGGCAGGGGGACGGCCGGTAGGCTATGAGGCATCGACGGTCTTTGGCTGGAACCCGATCAGCATCGCCGGCATGTTGTACTACATGACCGGCAAACAGGAGTATCTGGATTGTTTCAAGGAACTGGCGTTGCCAAAACCATCGGCAGCTCCTCCAGCTCTCAGGTCAAGCGACGCGTTTATCGATCCGCTGAACCCTCTGGTAAAATCGAATCACTATCGGGCACACCTGGTACCGATTGTCTATGACCTGATTGAGGAAAGCCCGCTCTTTTCCGACAGGGAGCGCCTTCAGATTACCAACAGACTGCTTGAGCAACAGATCGACTATGATGCCAAAGATGCCTATCTTGTCACCAATGGCGAGCGACACGCCCTGTGGCATCTGATGACCATCTATACCGGCAGCCGATATTTTGCAGCTTCCTACCCTGATGCACGCTGGGAACGCAGAATTGCCAATGTGCGGACTTCGTTCAGGTCATTTCTCAATAATCCTACCTGGAGTGACCGGGATACCCTTTACTGGGTTTCGACCTCAGTCGAACCGGTGTTCGAGTTTTTCCTGATGGACGGTTTTGAGGAGTTTGTCAGTAGCGGCACGGCGAAGACGATGTTGTGTGGTCTGGAAGTGCTGATAACCGGGGACGACCTTGATAGCGCCAACAAGTATCTTTCGCTCGGCCTACTGCACAAGGCAGCTTACATGACCGGCGACGGCAGGTATATCTGGATGCGCGACCGGTTCGGTTATGATCTTGACCGGTTCAGGATCGGGCAATCGTACTGGCCAACCGAAAAGATTGCGGTGAAGATCCCGGATGACCTGTCCGGCAGGATTACGGTTGCCGCACTGGCTCTTGCCGATCATCAGGCGGCTCAGACACCGGTGCAGCAGCACGAGGCGTTTCAAATACTCTCCTACAGAACCGGCCTTGAACGAAATGACGACTACCTGCTGCTGGATGGTTTTGAAGGGAAAGGCCGTCATCCCTATGAACTGAATACCATCTCGCGGTTACGACTGTTTGGTGGTAAAAATGTCCTTGACGGTCATGCCAACGGTGTCGGTATCTGGAAAAACGGCATGGTTGACGGCAAGGCAGCCCGCGGCGGCGCCCTCAAACAGGCCGTTACGCTTCCCGGCATCTCTTTCATTCGTACCGAAGTGCCGGATATGCCGTCGTCACTATGGCAGCGCAATATTCTAACCATAAAGGGTAAGGCGGCTTTTGTCGTCGATCGCATCACGGCTCATGAACAGGGTTATTTCGACGTTGTCCGTTCCTGGCAGACGGCGGTGCCGTCCCGTTCAAAACCGTTTGCCGCACTTCGAGTACTGTTGACGAACGGTGTGGTGATGTCATCGCCGGAATCGGGTTTTACCCAGGGAGATGATCGTGTGCTTGCATCCAGCATTTCTCGCCCCCTGCGTGCAGGTGACTCCATTCATTTTGCGACACTGTTTTCACGAGATACTGCGCCCCTTGCCATACGGTCGGTAAAAAATGGCTATCTGTTGAGCGGTGCGGATGACGCTTTTATTACGCTGGACAGGAATACACCCGATGGCATCGATTTTAACGGACAGCTGTTGTATCTGGGGCGTAGTCGGCTGCTGGCCTTTGGCGTGACGAACCTGAAACTGCAGGGTAAGGTAGCGGTTTCTGCTGATCAGCCGGTATCGATTGCCTGGGACGTTACTACGGGTGAACTGTCGGTGTTCAGTAACGCGGTGGCGGAACTTGCCGTTACAACCAAGACAGGTGTTGAGCGAAAAACCGTTCTGACTGGACACAACAGTTTTGCCGAAGTATTTCCGGGGGATGAGGTGCAAAAGCAGGTGGCAGTACTTCTGCAATTGCTTGATCAGTTGCCGGAACAGGCGCATTCATTTGCACAAGCGGTACAGAAGAAGCCGGTCAGCAATTGGAAGCCGCTGTGGGAAACGCGCCTGAATGGATCAATTACGCACATTATGCCTGAGGTCGGCAGGACTAAAGATGCCGAAAACGGCTTCTGGGTTGCTGTGCAAGAAAAGAACACGGCTGGACTGGTGCGTTATGGAGCGGATGGTGTCAAACTTGCCGGAGTTTCACGCCCTGGCGAACTGCTGAGCCTTTGGGTTGCTCGGAGCCCTGAAGAGTTGAAATCGTTCGGTGTTTTGGCAGGTTTCAAGAATGACCAGTTGTACGCCTTCGGGACAGATGGGGGCGAACGGTGGAGGGTGAAGACAGAGGTGAGCCAGGACTTCAGGATCGGCAATCGCTACGAGTCACCCTGGTTTACCGATCCGGCTGGCGTGTCTGGGGTTTCTGCGCTCCTGGTGGATACGTTCAGTGATCGGGTGCGTCCGGAAATCATGATCGGCAGGCCAAGCACCGTTGAGTTCCGTGCTCTTGACGGCGGGCTCAAGACACGGATTGCCACCAAGTGGGGAACCAACACGGCCTTGGCGCTGCTTGAACGGCCCGGGCTGTTTAACTTCGGAAAGGTACTGCTGGCAGGCAAGGGGTTTGCCGGTAATCCAACCATTACCGCCATCAGTACCGCCCACAAAAAAGTATCCGACGGCTACTATGATGCCCTGCCTGTCGGCTTTTCCGATATGCACGCCTGGCTGCAGCGCGGTGTGGGGCAGCTGCTGGTGCGTGATCTGGCCGGTACCGGCAAGGAACAGGTTATTTTCACCCTCAGTGGACACTGGAATGAACTGCGGGTGTATGACGGGCAGCAGAACAAACCGCTCTGGATGAAATCGTTCGGGTCGGATCGGGCAGGTGGAGGCTTCATGCGTGGACTGCTCGCCGTTGATCTGCATGGTTCAGGGAAACAGACCGTTATAGTAGGAACCCGCATGGGCTGGCTGTCAGCCTTTGACGAACGCGGTCATGACCTTTGGCAACACCGCTTCGATTCCGCCATTACGACCATCAGCGGTAGTGAACAGTGCCGGTGCGTGGTCGTCGGCTGCGCTGACGGTACGCTGTATCTGCTTGATCACAGAGGAGTCGTGCAGTCTCAGGGTGCTCTGGGGGCGTCAGTGCGATCGGCTGCTATTGTCGGGAATACCGTCGTGGCGGGGGCAGATGACGGATCGCTGAAAACGTTCTTGCTGTCATCGCTCAATCTTTAGGCCACATTGCTGGTTCACCCGAAAACTATAATGACAGCCAGTGAAACGGCATCAGAATCACACTATCCAGAGCGGCAGAAGATATATCTCCCGTCCTTCCTGTCGCACCACCTCCAGCATGAAATCCGAATAGCCAAACCTAACAATGTTCTTTACAGTGCTATTTGTAGTGTGGTTAACTGTATTTGATTCAGTGCTAAGGAGGCTGCCATGCCGCATATATCTGCCAATGATCTTAAAGTAAAAGGTGTTGCCGCCATAGAGGCGATGCTGGCCAATCAGCCGGAAGCGATTATTTCCGTGCGGGGTAAGGAGCGCTTTGTAGTGATGGATATGGAGCAGTACCATTATCTACGGGAATGCGAGCTGGAAGCGGCGCTTGCCCAAACCCGCGCGGACCTTGCTGAAGGGCGTTCTATAAAGGGAAGTCCTGAAGAGCATGTTGCCCGTCTGAAAGCAGCAGCATGAGTTGGTTACTGGTTTTTACCGAACAGTATGAAAAACGGGCGCACCGTTTTCTTAAACGTCATCCTGAACTGGAAAAACAGTATCTGAAAACTCTGCAACTTCTGGAAGCGAATCCGTTTCACCCCTCGTTGCGGCTGCATCCGCTTGCAGGCCGTCTCTCGGGTCTGCATTCAGTTTCCATCAATCTTTCCTGCCGTATTACGCTTGAATTCCTGATTCAGGCTCAGGAGATCATCCCGGTGAATGTGGGCGACCACGACACATTGTACTGACAGGCTCAAAAGGCAGATCTGCTTTCCCCTTCAGGCCAGATACCCGTCCGGGCTGGATAGAGGCGACCCAAGTGGTCTCTTTTTTATTTCAATCATAATAATCTTGCCCGTACAAGACTGGGTAGAACTGAATGTTTCTGTAAGTGTTTGGTTTTCATGGAAATTGATAAGCACCTTGCAGCTCTTAGTTGGTGATGATTTATTTTGTTGTCACGACAATGTCCGTACAGTATAGTGGTTTCATTTCCTGATGGAGGTGAAATACATGTCTACTTTAGCTATTCATAAAACCGAGCGGATTGATGTTCGCGCCAATGTAACGGTCAAGCAGCTTCTACAAGATGCCGCACGTACCTGTCATAAGAGTGTCAGCGAGTTTCTGCTTGATGCCGGGATTACGGCGGCAAATCAGACGCTCGCTGATCGTCGCCGCTTTGAGCTCGACGGGACGAACTGGAACGAATTCCAACGTGCACTTGATCGACCGGTGCAAGCTCCCCACTCACGGATGAAAACTTTATTGACCGAGCCGGGGGTGCTGGATTGATTCCTGCTCTTCGTTATGAATCAGTTCGTAAAATCGAGCTCAGTGACAACGTAGCATTATTTGACTGCGGTCATCCGGCTTTGAATCAGTTCCTGCAGCGTTTTGCAGTGGTGAATCAGAAAGCTAACAGTGCACAGACGTATGTGTGCTGTGAACGTGGAACAACTGTCGTGGCTGGATTTTATAGTTTGGTGGTTGGCAGTGTAGAGCCGTCAGCAGCTTCTATCCGTGCTTCTAAGGGACTTGCGCAGCACCCGGTGCCGGTGATGATTTTAGCGCGGCTCGCGATTGATCAGAAACACCAAAGTGCCGGTCTTGGTCGAGCGCTCCTTAAAGATGCCCTGCTACGGACAGTCCAGGCGGCCAGTATTGCAGGAATTCGTGCTGTGCTGGTACACGCCAAGGATGATGCTGCCCGCACGTGGTATCTTCACTGGGGATTTGAGCCGAGTCCTACCGACCCTTATCATCTTTTCCTGATTATAAAAGACCTGGTTAAATTAGTAACGCCTTAGAACTATTTACTTTCCCCTTCAGGCCAGATACCCGTCCGGCCTGGATAGAGGCGACCCAAGTGGTCGTTTTTTTTATTTCAAGCATAATAATCTTGCCCGTACAACACTAAATAATCTAGCGTTGACAACACACAATAATCTAGCTATCGTAAGTCATGCTAATCTAGCAATGAACGAGGAATGCAATGGCCACAACGCCGGTACAACGCAGGCTTGCCGAAGCTCTAACAGCCCTGAAGCAGTTGCAGGACAACGAAAAAACCGCCATAAAATCTGGAGACTTTACCCGTCTGCAGCGGGAAAGTCTGGTCAAGAACGGCTTCCTGCGGCCTATTGTCAAAGGATGGTATATGCCATGTCGGCCGGGTGAAGACACCGGCGACAGTACCCCCTGGTATGCGGCGATGCGTGACTTCATTCGGGGCTATTGCACAGAACGGTTTGGCGATCAGTGGCATGTGTCAGCTGAATACTCATTGTTTCTACACACAGGAAAGACCATAACGCCGCAACAGGTCGTGATTCACTCACCACTTGGACAGAATGGTCTGCTGAAGTTGCCAGACAACTGTTCGATCTTGGACTACAAGGCCAAGGATTTCACTCCAGTCGCCAAAATCCAGCTTGTTGAGCAGATTCGAGTCCTATCACTACCCATGGCTCTTATTCGCGTACCCGAAGCATTTTTCACCACATATCCCCAAGATGCGCAGATCGCGCTTCATCAGTTACGTGATGCGTCGGATCTTAACAGGGAACTGCTTGAGGGGGGTCATAGCACGATTGCAGGGCGTCTCGCCGGGGCACTGCGAGCATCAGGCCGGGAAGATCTGGCGGATGATCTGCTGGCAACCATGAGGGCCGCAGGGTACGTGGTCTCTGAATCCAATCCGTTTAATGTCGCATCGCCAATCCTGACGTTTACCAGGGCACAATCACCCTACGTTCTGCGGATGCGTCTCATCTGGCAAGCTATGCGAGAATCAGTTCTGGGCTCTTTCCCGCCAGAGCCTGGCCTTCCGACCGACATCGAAAAGTTCATGATTACTGTCGAAGAAAACTACCAGAATGATGCCTACCACTCCCTCTCAATTGAGGGGTATCGCGTTACCCCTGAACTGATTCAGAAAGTGGCCAACGGCAACTGGAATCCGGACAGTAATGAATCTGACGCAGAAATGAAGAACGCCATGGCGGCACATGGTTACTGGCTTGCTCACAATGAGGTAAAGGCAACAATCAGGAGCATTTTGATAGGGGCAAACCCCGGTGCTGCATTTCGCAGGGATCACGCTTCATGGTATCGCAAGCTTTTCGCACCCAATCTGGAGGTCGGATTTCTGAAGCCTGCCGATCTGGCCGGTTACCGGACAGACAGGGTGTTCATCAGGGGAGCAACCCATATACCGCCGTCACAGGATGCTGTCCGCGACATGATGCCGGAGTTGTGTGACCTGCTGGAAGCTGAAACTAATGCAGCCGTACGTGCTGTACTGGGACATTTTCTGTTTGTGTACATCCATCCATATTTTGACGGCAACGGCAGATTGGGAAGGTTTCTGATGAATGCCATGCTGGCTTCCGGAGGATATCCCTGGACTGTAATTCGGATCGAACAAAGGTCTGAATACATGGCGGCGCTTGAGGCAGCAAGTTCGCGGGGAGAAATAAAAGCGGTTGCGGAATTCATTGCCGCTTCTTTGATTAGATACAGTCCTGTCCAGTAATGGGCAGATTACCGATTGGTGTTGGCTATTGACACCACACGTTACCAATCTGGTGAGATCAGGCAAAGGAGTTTTAGATGTAGTACACTCCCTACGGAACCTGAGTTCACCAAACATTCATTTCTCCGTCTCCATCCTGTAACAATCTTCAGGTATTCTGCCACGGTTGAATATCCTCGAAGGATCAGGGACACCGTGCATGCAACAACTTACCCAAAAACTGAAAAACGGCGATATGAAAGTTCTTGAGGTGCCTTTGCCTTCTCTTGCCTCAGGTTGCGTCCTGGTACAAAATCATTATTCACTTATCAGCGCAGGTACTGAAGGTAGTACGGTCAAGACTGCCCGAGGAAGTCTGCTGGCCAAGGCTCAGGAACGGCCCCAGCAGGTGAAGCAGGTGTTTGATACCTTACGCTCACAGGGTGTTACTCAGACCTACAGGGCTGTAATGAAAAAGCTAGATGCTTATTCTCCGTTAGGGTATTCTACAGCTGGTGAAGTTGTTGAAGTTGCTGAGGATGTACGAGATTTTGTGGTTGGCGATCTTGTGGCTTGCGCGGGACTCTCTGCATGTCATGCCGAGTATGTGAGTGTGCCAGTTAAGCTTTGTGTAAAGCTGCAACCGGACGCTGATCTTAAGCAGGCTGCTTACAACACTCTCGGGGCGATTGCCATGCAGGGTGTACGTCAAGCGGATCTGAGGCTTGGAGAAAACTGCGCTATCATAGGTATGGGTCTGCTCGGGCAATTAACTGCTCTTATTCTGAGGGCTTCAGGAGTGTATGTTATTGGGGTTGACATTGATCCTGTGATGATAGAGACCGCATCCAAAAAATGTCTGGATTTGGGATTACTGAGAGATGATCCTGGTATTGAGGGCAAGATCCATAACGCAACCGGTGGGCTCGGATGTGATGCCGTAATAATTACGGCGGCTTCCAGTTCTGTTGATCCTATTAATTTTGCCGGAGCCATTGCCCGCAAGCGTGGCACGGTGGTTGTGGTAGGGGCGGTTCCCACAGGGTTTGAGCGTGATCCGTATTATTACCGTAAAGAGTTGCAAGTACGGATGTCCTGTTCATATGGCCCTGGTCGCTACGATCCCGATTATGAGGAAAAGGGTAACGATTATCCCGCTGCATATATTCGCTGGACAGAAAACCGAAACATGCAGGCATTCCAGAACCTTTTGTATCGTAAAGCCATTGATTTGGAATATCTGACCACTCATACCTTCAAGCTGGCAGAGGCCGAATCGGCATATGATATGATGATGGAGAAAAAAACTCCGTTTGTAGGGATTATAATTGAATATGATAAGCAGGAACATTGTAGAGAGGTTAAACCTGTTAACCTTCTTAGTTCAAAATATCCAAAAAAAGCTGTCCCTGCAGGGATAGGTTTTATTGGTGCAGGTTCATATGCCCAGAGTCATTTGTTGCCAAACATACCGAAGGATCCTCGTATATCACTTGTGGGTTTGATGACTGGAACTGGCGCCGGATCGCGATCTGTCGGGGATCGTTTTAAGTTTGCTTTCTGTAGTAGCAGTGCTTCAGATATTATCTTTAATGATAAAATTACTACGATATTTGTGGCCTCCAGGCATGATTCGCATGCCAGCTATCTGCTACAGGCTCTGCCTAGAGGCAAACATACTTTTATTGAAAAACCTCTTTGTCTGACAGAGAGAGAACTTAACATCATATCTGTTGCTCGCAACGAATTTTTAAAACAGTTTGAAACATCTCAACCAATCCTTATGGTTGGTTATAATAGAAGATTCTCTGTGCTTTCAGAGATGGTTCGTGATGCATTAGGTACAGGTCCTATGGCTATGGTATACCGGATTAATGCCGGTTCAATACCGCCTGACTCCTGGATTCAGAATCCACTTGTAGGTGGTGGTAGAATAATCGGAGAAGTCTGTCACTTTGTTGATTATTTAACATTTATTAATGGTTCGTTGCCTGTTTCAGTATATGCTTCTGCCATGACCGTTCCAGGCAATCTGAATGATACCGTAACTATAGATCTTAAATTCAGAAATGGTTCAGTCGGTTCAATATGTTATTTTGCAAATGGCGATAAAAGCTGTCCTAAAGAACGGATAGAAATATATGCCAACAACTGCACCGTGGTGCTGAATGATTTTAAGGCGGTAAGCATTTACGCCAAGGGTAAAAAGAAAGAGAAAAAGCTGGCTGGGCAGGATAAAGGGCAGGCAGCTTGTGTACATGCCTTTCTTGACGCAGTTATTGAGGGACTGGATTCTCCTATTCCTTTTGAAGAGATCTATTCTGCATCTCTCGTAACTTTCAAGATTATGGAATCTTTGGCTACAGGCCGAGCTGTTTCATTGATAAACACCTTTAAAACTGAAACAGGGACTCTTCAAGAGATTAAACAAAGCTTTTAAGGAATGGCAAATTGCTAAAGCATTACAAAATAAGCCCTTTGGAGGGTAAGATGCCAACAAAAGAAGAAAGATACGCCGCAATTGCGCAGCAGATGAGAACTCAGCCTCTTCCGGAAAACCCCATCAAGCATGAACGGGAGGAGCTTTATAAAAGGCTTGAAGGAAATAAACAGCATTCACTTGAAAAGCTCAAAGATGTTTCTGTTGAGCCCGCTTATACCCAAGAGTCTAAAGCGGATAGTAAAGATGCTGATTAGATAACCGATTTCCAATCTCAATCAGATTTTTCATCTTCTATGCCTTGGCAAATTCTAACTGTCATCCCCGAATGCTTTTATCGGGGATCCATGATTTCAATATCTTAAAGACTGGATTCCGCCTGGAACCATGTCATAATGTCAATTTTGTTTTCCTGCCCCATTAATTACACGATTTTAAGATGTTCGAACCCTTCCTGTAACAATCACCTGCTAGACTAAAATCATCCACTAATTCAGTTACATCAAGATGAATAAAAATCCAAAAGTGTTTAAATGTTCTGTAAATGGCAGATTTAATAAAATTTTATGCTGCTCGCCTGAGGAAAGCCTCCTTTCAAGAACTTCTTCATCGTATTAGAACGAAGCTTATTGGATGGCGAGTCAAGAAATCAGTAAGTAAGGGGAAAACACCCTTTGCTGTTGTCCCCTGTCTTACTCGTAATTTTGTTGACGATCTTAATCTCCCTAAATTTATAGGTTCTACCAATAAAGAGATGGTTAAGGAAATACTTGGGGGAGCTCTTTTCTATAATTGTTTTGATAAGGAAACATTAAAAAATTGGGAAAATGCCCTTGATCTTGATGTCAAGAGGGTAATCTCACTTGAGTTGCCCAAGGCAGATATCAGAGCCGTCTGGGAACCTGCAAGATTACAGCATATTACGACCCTGCTTGTATACCTGTTACAACAACCAAATGATGCAGAATCGAGAGAAATTGAAGAGTTTGCAAGGCAGGAACTTATGGGCTGGCTCCAAAAAAATCCATTTTTAAAAGGATTGCATTATAGATCGGCGATGGAATGCGGCCTTCGTATTCCGGTGTTCTTTTATAGCATTAAGATTTTAAAAAACCTGAGTGATCAGGAGTTTAAATACTTAAGTGACGCTATCTTTGCTCATGCCTGGTGGATGCAACGCAACCTGTCACTTTACTCATCTTTGGGTAATCATACGGTTTGTGAGGCTTCAGGGCTGGTATTTGCGGGGATTATCTTCGGAAGCTCCAAAGAGGGCAAGCAGTGGCTGAAATCTGGATTAGAATTGTTACAACAGGAACTTGGTCACCAGATACTAAATGATGGAGGTCCGATAGAGCAGTCCTTTGCTTATCATCGTTTTGTACTGGATATTTACTGGCTGACTTTAGATTTTCTGGCTTTAAACAGTAGCTATGATTGTCTTGATATGAAACCACGCCTTATCGCTGGGGAAAACTTCTTGGCATCGGTCAGCGATACATACTCTAAATTTCCATCAGTCGGAGATTCCGATGACGGATATGCGATTGCACCAGGACTCTTCCCTCAAAGAATCAAACCTTGCTCAGCTACAGACAGAATTTCAACCTTTCCAAATGCCGGATATACCGTATTGAGAGATGAGAATGAACTGAGACTTTTATTTGACCATGGTTCCCTGGGTATGCCGCCTCTGTATAACCATGGCCATGCCGATGCCCTGTCAATAATACTCTCCATAAATGGTACAGATCTTCTTATAGATCCAGGAACCTATCGTTATAACGGTGTTACTGATTTCAGAAAATATTTTAAGGGCACCAGTTCACATAACACGGTTGTTATTGATGGTTGTGATCAAGCTGTGCAGGTAACAGGATTTGTCTGGGATAAAGCTTATAGTTCGAAACTTGACAAAAGTTTTGTTGAGGAAGGGAAAATTATTTTAGAAGCCGAGCATGAAGGCTATCGGCAGATTAATGGCTCCATTATTCATCGAAGGAAATTGAGTTTTACACCTAATGAATCCCTTTTTGTAAAAGATAAATTTAATGGAACAGGGGAGCATGATTTTACAATACATTTTCATATTCACCCTGATTCTTCAATCACAAAAGAGGATGATGAATGGCTTATTCAAAGGGATGGAAACAGTATCTCTATAAAACTTCTTGATGGAGAATTCGAACTCGTCAAGGGACAGATGAACCCTCCTATTGGCTGGTACTCTCCTGGATACGGCCAGCTGATCTCCTCACCAACCTTACGTTCTCATCGTAAGGGTCTCTGCAACACGACAAGTTTTAGAACACTAATCCGCTTTAAAAGATTTTATTCCATCGGAAGCAAAAGGGGGAAAGGATGAGTAATCGTCTCAATATACTTAATATCTGGGTTGATCCAATAGATATGGATGGAGCCTTAATAAAAATTGCAGGGTTTGTAAAAAGGTCTGACCACCCAAATTCAATTTTTGCAGCTAATCCCGAGAAGAACTATTCCGTACCGCTAGATGATAAGTTGTATGAAATTTTCAAAAATGCAGATCTTATAATACCGGATGGCATAGGAGTTGTTCTGGCGGCTCGTTTGCTTCATGGCGCCAAGATTGGCAGGGTTCCAGGTGTGGAGCTGATGGAGCGTATATGCCGTTTGTCTGCGGAAAACGGGTTCCGCATTTTTCTTTACGGTTCATCTGAGGAGATAAACAGGCAGGCTGAGGGAATTCTTAAAGACCGTTATAAAGGATTGATAGTAGCTGGGCGTTCAAGCGGCTTTGTCAAGGATGAGCAGATGCCTGAACTGATAAAAACTATTAATGAGAGCAAGGCGGATATCCTTTTTATAGGTTTGGGTTCTCCGAGACAGGAAAAATGGTACGCGACGTACAGAGATCAGCTTTCAAATGTCAAAGTCTGCCAGGGTATAGGGGGTACGCTTGATGCGATTACCGGTAATGTAAAAAGGGCTCCCGAAATTTGGTGTCGCCTTAATCTTGAATGGCTTTACCGACTATTGAAAGAACCTTCCAGGATAAAGAGGCAGAAGGTTCTTCCTGTTTTTGCTTTGGAAGTGCTCATTGAAAAATTCAGACAGATTTTCAGGCTTCAGAAAAAAGATGGTTCCATAACTGTTCAGAAAACAATTCCAGCAGGAAAGGTGAGCTGATGAAGGTTTTATTGATAGCGGGAGCACGTCCAAATTTTATGAAGATAGCACCTATTTATCGTGCATCTTTAAATTATCCATCTATTGAATGCCTGATAGTACACACAGGCCAACATTATGATTACGAGATGTCAGACAGTTTTTTTGATGAACTTGAAATACCTAAACCTGCTTATAACCTTGAATCCGGTTCAGGCAGTCACGCTGTTCAGACGGCAAAGATTATGGTTCAGTTCGAGGATGTCTGCAGCAAGGAAAGTCCTGATCTTGTGATTGTCGTGGGTGATGTCAACTCAACTCTTGCGTGCAGTATTGTCGCCAAAAAACTTTGTATAAAGGTTGCTCATGTAGAAGCAGGACTACGGAGTTTTGATATGAGCATGCCGGAAGAGATCAATCGGATGGTTACAGATGCTATCTCCGATTATTTTTTTGTGACAGAAGAAAGTGGCATGGCAAACCTGCTACAGGAGGGAAAGAACCGTAACAGGATTTATCAGGTTGGTCATGTAATGATAGATAACCTGCTCTATCAGGCCAGCCGGCTTGAAGTAGATGATTGCTCGAAGTTGGCAAGCTATCCTCTGAAGATTGCCCAGGAACGTTATCTTTTTCTGACACTCCATCGACCCTCCAATGTAGATACAGCTGAAAATTTGACAAGAATAATGAATGCCTTGAATCTGCTGGCCAGGGACTGGACGATCTATTTTCCCGTTCATCCCAGAACTCGCGCAATGCTGACAAAGTTTGATCTGCAACTAGCCGATGGTATTAAACTCTTACCGCCCCTTGGTTTCAAGGATTCACTCTTCCTTTGGAAGGATGCTGCGGCAGTATTGACCGACAGCGGTGGTCTTCAGGAGGAGACGACAGCCTTGGGGATCCCGTGCGTCACGATACGTGACAATACCGAGCGTCCTGTTACCGCAGAGATTGGTACAAACGTGCTGGCCGGCACTTCTACAGAAGGCATCCTGGCAGCCTTCCAAACAGCCATGAAGAAGTGTGAAAAAGCGAAGATCCCACCGTTGTGGGACGGTAAAGCCGCAGAGCGTATATGGCAGGTTCTTTTTGCCGAATTTGACGGCATTAACAGGATGGACAAATGAGGGCAAAGGCAGATTTTCATCATGGTGTTACTGCTGTGCAGTGGCTGAGATATGCGCTGTATGCCGGGCTGATTCTGGGGCTCTATTGGGGCGCATTTACCTATATGGTATCCCTCTGGAATAATGAAGATTTCAACTACTGTTACTTTGTGCCTGCCATTGTTGCCTACCTGATCTGGGAAAAGAGCAAGGCCTATCTATGCATTCAACCTTTTTTAGACAGACGCGGCCTGTTACCGGTTATTTTGGGGCTTGCAATATTCTGGCTTGGCGAGCTGGGGGGGGAATACACAATCCTCTTTATCTCTGTCTGGCTTGTTGCTATCGGATTATTCTGGCTTGAACAAGGGTTAAACCGCCTCAAAGAGCTACTGGTTCCATTGGTTTTTATCTTAGCCATGTTCCCGCTTCCCAGCATGCTGGCTTCCAGCCTTACCTTGAAGCTGAAACTGATCTCATCCTGGCTTGGCGTTACCATGTTGCATTGGTACGGTATGAGTGCATATCGTGAAGGCAATCTCATCGATCTGGGCTTTACTCAGCTACAGGTGGTGGATGCCTGTAGCGGGTTACGATTTTTTTTCCCACTGCTGCTTTTGGGATTTCTGCTGGCCTATTTCTTTAAGGATCGCACCTGGAAGAGAGTACTGCTAACACTTTCCTCTATTCCCATCTCAATACTGACCAACGGCCTTAGAATTGCTCTTGTTGGTATGCTGTTTCCCATCTTTGGTCCCAAAGTGGCGGAAGGGTTTTTTCATGATTTTTCCGGCTGGTTCATTTTTATGGTCAGCCTTGGTATTCTGCTGGCTGAGGTATGGCTGCTGAAACGGTTGCATCCGAAGGCTCCGGGTTCTCTGAAGAGTACAGCCTCCTGCCCTGAGCAGGCATCTTCAAAACTGTCAACGGTTGCAGAAAAATCCTTCTATGGAATCATGCCGGTTCCGCAGTTGTTTGTTGTTATTTTACTGGCAGGCACTTTCATACTTTCAACAACGGTGGAATTCAGGGAGAAAATACCGCTTAAACGCCCGTTTGCTACCTTTCCTGACAGGATTGGTCAATGGCAGGGAAAACGGCAGGCGATGGAGAGTGTGTATCTTGATGTCCTTAATCTGGGAGATTATCTGCTTATTGATTTTAAAGATCCCCAGGGTGCCCAGATTCATCTCTATCTGGCCTATAACGAATCTCAATCAAAGGGTAGATCTGCTCATTCTCCTTCAACCTGTTTGCCCGGTGGCGGATGGTTGTTCAAGGAGTCAGGAATAGTGAACATTCCATTGTCAAACGGTGGGAACCTGGAAGTACAACGTGCGGTTATGGAAAAGACCGGTCAGAAGCAGGTCAGTTATTACTGGTTTGCACAACGGGGACGGGTTCTGCATAACCTTTATCAGCTCAAACTCTTTGCCTTCTGGGATGCTTTGACCAAACAGCGCACTGATGGTGCCCTGGTCAGAATTATCAGCCCTGTAGGTGCAACGGAAACTGCAGAGAAGGCAGAGCAGCGGCTTCAACTATTTACAAGCCAGATTGCGCCGTTGCTGGATCAGTATCTTCCAGGCAGAAATATATGACCCTTGTCGCGCTTGAGATCCTGCTTTCATCCCTATTCATAACGATCCTGCTGGTTCCTTCTATGGGGGCTCTGGCAATCCGGATGAATGCGGTTGATATTCCTAACGAACGAAAGGTGCATACCAGACCGATTCCCAGGATTGGTGGGCTTGCCATGGCTGTCGGCACCTTTGTTTCTCTGCTTGTCTTTGCTGAGCTTGATCGTTTTCTGGCGGCTTACCTGTGCGGTGGGTTTGCGTTGGTTCTGATCGGCCTTGTTGATGACTTCAAGGAGCTCTCGGCCAGGTTCAAGTTTGGCGGCCAGATTCTTGCTGCTGGCATTGCCGTTTGGCCAGGTGGTGTCAATATTATAAGTTTTGGTTCCTTGCTGCCGGACGGCTGGTTCCTGCCACTATGGCTGGCAGTGCCTTTGACGATGTTCGTCATTGTAGGGGTTACCAATGCTATCAACCTAGCAGATGGACTTGATGGTCTTGCTGGCGGGGTATCGCTTCTGATAGTGGTCGGTATCGGCTATCTGGCTTTTCAGGTCAATTGTCTGCCGGTAGTCTTGATTTGTCTGGCACTTGCCGGAGCTCTGTTCGGTTTTTTACGGTTTAATACCCATCCTGCCACTATCTTTATGGGAGATACGGGCAGCCAATTTCTTGGCTATTCGGTGGCAGTGCTTTCAATCTCATTGACCCAGAACCATCGAGCACTAAGCCCGCTTCTGCCTTTGTTGCTGGCCGGTGTTCCCATTCTTGATACCCTGACGGTGATGACTAGCAGAATTGCAAAGGGCCAGTCACCGTTTGTCGCGGATAAGAACCATCTGCATCATAACCTGATGCATTTGGGACTGCCACATCCGGAATCGGTACTGGTTATCTATCTATTACAGACCATGCTGATCTTTGCTGCCGTTTCGCTCCGATTTTACCAGGATTGGCTGTTGTTGGGTGGTTATCTGCTTTTCAGCGGTTCATTGCTGTGGTTCTTACATATCGCGGATCGCACCTATTTGCGCCCTGCCAGTATAGAACGTTATAACCAGCGTATAGCCTCTTCGATGAGGATTTGGAAACGTAAAGGGAGGCTGATTAAGATAATCTTTCCGGTTTTTGAGTATACTCTTCCTTCATTTCTTGTACTCACAGCATTTCTGACCGATGGAGTACCTCAGTCAGTACGGGTTGTTGCCGGTATCTTCGCGCTGCTCATAACTATAACTCTCGTTGTGGCACAACGCTATCTTCCACAACTGTTGCATCCGGTAGTCTACCTGTTGATACCTTGTGCTGTCTATTTTAGTGAACATATCCAGTCTAACCTTCTGCCGAATCTGTTTTTTAAGCTCTACAACATAATGTTTGGCGTATTTACGCTGCTTTTGATCCTTATTTCAAGGCTGTCACGTCGTTCAGAGGGATTTAAGAGTACGCCTCTTGATTTCCTGGTGATCTTGCTGGCACTGGTTGTTCCGTTTCTGGCAACACTGGGAAATAGCAATCACCATATAGTGATTATGGCTGCCAAGATCATCATGCTCTATTTCTGCTTTGAAGTTCTGTTTGCCGAGTTACGTAAAAAATGGCGACCTGTTGCCCTGTTAACGGTTGTTGCCTTGCTGTGTGTAGCTTTTAAGGGTGCCTAAATTCATTTTAAAGAGGTGTGTATGAAATGGTATGGACTGAAATGGTTTTGTAGTCTGCTAGTCTTGACATTGCTTGTGGCCTGCAGCGGACCAGAGGAGAAAAAGGCAAAGTTTGTATCCAACGGTAAAGCGCTTTATGAGAAGGGGGAGTACGCCAAGGCAGGACTGGAGTTTAAAAACGCCATTCAGATTGATCCCAAATTTGCAGAGGCATACTACCTGATCGGCATTACGGAGTTAAAAAAGGGGGATATGAAAAGGGCCTACGGGAATTTGACAAAGGCGGTTGAACTGGATCCATCCCTCCTGAAAGCCCAGTACGAAATAGGTAAGTTGATGCTGGCGGTTAGATCCCCGGAAAAAGCACGTGAGAAGGCTGAGCTTATTTTAAAAGCAGATCCTCGCAACGAGGACGGATTGTTGCTGCAGGGAGCCATCTATGTAGCAACCAAAGAGTTTTCCAAGGCTCGTGAACATCTGGAAGGTCTTCTTGCCGCCGGTATTCATAACCCTGAACTGTATATGCTGCTGGTACCGGTCTACCAGGTGGAGGGTGCCACTGGAAAGGCTGAGGCTGTATTGCGACAGGGGATTGCTGTTAATCCAAAGAATATTCAGATGCAACTGGTGCTCGGCGAGCTTCTGGCGCGAACCGGACAGACGGATGGGGCAATAACGGTATTAGAAAAAGTAGTAGAGCTTGAACCAACCAATAGTTCGCATCGTTTGCTGTTGGCCAATCTTTGTTGGGTAACCGGCAAGGAGCAGAAGGCCAATGACGTCTTGAAGGCAGCCATTGCCTCTGATCAGAAAAATGATCAGCGGCGTTTACAGGTGGTCTCTTTTTACATTGGCAAAGGGAAGGTTAAGGAAGCAGAGGCTCTGTTGAAGGAAGGAATTGCCGCAAACAACAAATCAACAACCCTTCAACTTGCGCAGGTTGAACTGTATATGGGCACCAATCGTGAGGTTGAAGCGATTGCACTTTTAAAGGAAATTATCAAAGCGGGCAAGGAAACGGCTCCTGACGTCCTGCGAGCCAAGAATATTTTGGCAAAGTATCATTTGAGCAGGCAGGAGCTGGCGCCAGCCATGGCATATCTGGACGAGGTGCTAAAGTCCAACCCCAAGGATATGGAGGCACATTTCAATAAGGGAAACATCCATCTTGCAAAGGGTGAGGGAGGAAATGCAGTGCCTGCGTTCAGGGCGGTGGTTAGTGAGAATCCTCAGGCAGGGCTTGCTTACGCTCGTCTTGCAGAGGCTCACTTGCTGAACAAGGAAGCCGGCCTTGCTACCGAAAATATTCAGAAGGCATTAAAGGCGCAACCGCAGTCACGGGAAGTAATCAAGGCTGTGGCACGCTGTTATCTCTTGCAAAAGGAACCGGCAAAGGCTGAGGAGTCACTGAAAAGGTATACTGCAGAAAACCCCAAAGATCTTGAAATACATGTTGATCTCGGAGACTTCTACCTCTCTCAGCGAAATGTAGCCAAGGCTACAGCTGAGTTTATCTCCCTTAAGAAGATGGCGCCGCAGTTGCCGGTTGGCTATGCCAAGATGGGTGAGCTGTATACGGCCACTGGCAAGTTTGATCTTGCGGTAAAGGAGATGGAAAAGGCGGTAAGTCTGAATGCCGGCGCACCTCAGTTTTTCCAGCATCTGGTTCAGTTGTATCAGATACAGAAGCAGTATGCCCAGGCGGTCAGTCTGGCAGAGGCGCGTCTCAAGGCTGCTCCGAATGACGAGCCTGCCTACAAGGCATTAGGACAGATCTACACTGTCCAGGGAAACTATGACAAGGCGATTGCCAATTTCAGGAAGGCACTGGAGTTGAGACCGGATTCCTGGCAGACGATGAACAATCTGGCCTTCCTGTTAAGTGAAACAGATAACGCCAACAAAGGGTTTGATGAAGCCAGAAAGCTCGCCGACAAGTCTCTTGAAATAAGACCTGATGATCCGACAGTTCTTGATACTGCCGGGTGGGTTTATTATAGGCAGGGTAATCTTTCCCAAGCCGTAACAGTTCTTAGCAAAGCTCGTGACAAGGCTCCATCGAGCGGGATTATCAACTATCATCTAGGGATGGCCTTTCAAAAAACCGGAAAAAAAGAAGAGGCTAAAATTGCCTTACAGAAGGCAGTTGCAGCTAGAGGTGACTTTCCAGGACGTGATACCGCAAGGGAGATCCTGGGCAAATTGTGAAAAAATGAAATTGTTTACTCAGATTTATTATCCCTGGAACAGTTCTGTAACAGTATGGTGATAAGGTTGCCCAATTCAGGAGGATATGTGAATTGTATGCACACAGTGATCAAGCAGATAGGTAATTTGGGAGTAGCATGTTTTGTCTGCTCTGTTCTGGGGAGTTTTGCCCCTTGCTGGGGAAATGATCTGCCCACTGTTGACAAAGAGGGTAAAACCGGATCGGTGGATCAGGCTGCTGATTATCTGATTGGTTCTGGTGATATGCTTGATATCTCTGTCTGGAAGGATGAGGCGTTAACCAGGAGTACGGTGGTATTGCCTGACGGGAAAATAACCTTCCCCCTGATCGGTGATGTTGTCGCCGCTGGTAAAACCGTTGCCGGATTAAAACAGGAACTGACACAGCGGCTGACACGCTATGTGCCTGATCTGGTGTTGTCGGTAGAGGTCAAGCAATCTAACAGTTTGCTGGTGTATGTCATTGGAAGAGTTAACAGCCCGGGTAGACACGTTTTAAACACGCGGATAAATGTCCTGCAAGCGCTGGCAATGGCGGGAGGTTTTAATCCATATGCCAGTAGAGACCGCGTTAAAATTTTCAGGCAAGTAGACGGCAAGACCTTGATTTTCCCTTTCCGTTATACTGACGTGATCGATGGTGAGCGGCTCTTTGAAAACATAGAGCTACAACGCGGTGATGTTATTGTGGTTCCATGAGCCGGATCGCGCGGTATAAGCAAACGATCTGTTGGTTGAAAAAGAGGGGGTTCGAGGGTTTACGGTATACTGTACTGATGCTTCTGCTGGTTGTCTCTTCTGAGATATATGCTGCTGAAAACAATATTATTCCGGCTCTGACCGTAAAAGAAGAGTTTAACGATAATATCTACTTTTCAGTATCGTCACCGATCAGCGCATATATGACCGTATTTTCTCCGGATCTTGATCTGGTATCCAATTCGGAAACGGTACGAATCCTTTTAAACGCGGGACTTGATGCCTTTATCTACCTCGACGATAAGCAGGGGCAGACGACAGCCTTAAATCATTCTTGCCGTGGTCAGTTTAGTATAAAACCAACACCACGACTTGATCTGGGGAGTTCTCTTGCATATCGGGTAAGTAATCAGCCTGATCAAACTCTGGAACAAAATAGTGTGGTGCTGAATTCCACGCGTCGAAGCCGTCAGAGTTATGCTGCAGATGTCGGGTATGATTTTTCCGAACTTGCATCAGGAAAGCTTAATTACGCTCACGTCAGAGATGAATACAATAACCCGGCCTTAATTGACACTACGCAACATTCTGCAGGCTTAAGGGTGAGTTATGATTTAAGTCGCTGGTTACCTCCGGCGCAGGCCATCGTTGAGGTTGATGGCGCCTACTACACAAACATGAATGGCTGGACCCGTAACCTGTCTGCTTCAGCTGGATGCAATTGGAGATTTTCCGAGATCTTTTCAGCAACAGGCCTGTTTGGCGGCAGCTATACCCAGTCTGAATACAACAGTACTGAGACCGTGCCGGCAATTCCTCCTGTGACCAGACAGGTAACTACACTTTCTCACGGAACCGGAATGGTGGGGAACCTTATTCTGACCCGTACAGGGGAACTTACTCAGGCAAATTTGAAGATCAGTCATGATGTTACCGTATCAGCCGGACGTAGTGGTCCAACCGAGACAACTGTTGCTTCAGCGGATATCAGTTATCAAATGACAGCAGATCTGAGCCTGCGGGCATCAACAAGTTATCAGTGGGATCAGGCATCATTCAGTCAATCTTCTGGCGGGGATTTTACTCAGGAGACAATGCAGTTTTCTACCGGTTTAAGATATAAATTTTCAGAGGATATGAATCTGAATGCCAACTATGCATATACCTCTCTTGTAAACCGCAAAAACGGGATCGAGGTTGGCAGAAATGTGATTTTTGTCGGGTTCACCTGGCGGTATCCGCTTTTTGAACGATGAGACTGAGCGGGAGGAAAGATGGAAGACGTTGTATCACTAGCTGAATTGAAAGCCATTATTCAACGACGCAAATTCAGTATTGTTCTGCCGGCCTTTGGTATTCTGCTGGTAGCAGTTTTGGTAGCATTTTTGTTGCCGCGTGTCTACAGGTCTTCCTCTACCATCCTTATCGAGGATCAGGAGGTACCCAGAGATTATGTTGCATCAACAGTAACCGGCTATGCCGATCAGCGGCTGCAATCCATTAACCAAAGAATTATGAGTACTCCAAAGTTGCTGGAGATCATTAACAAGTACAATCTGTATGCAGATATGAAACAGAAAAAGACCATTGAAGAGATTGTAGATCGGATGCGTAAAAAGGATATCAAGTTTGAGACGATCAGCGCTGATGTCATAGACCCACGTACCGGTCAACCACGACCTGCAACCATTGCCTTTTCCATTTCATACAAAGGGGAAAATCCGGCAGTTGTACAGCAGGTGGCAAATGTGCTGGCAACCCTTTACCTGGAGGAGAATCTCAGGGTCAGGGAACAGCAGACCTTGGGTACATCAAGCTTTATGCAGGAAGAGATGAAGCTGGTTCAGGAAAAACTGGCCACGATTGATGCCCAGATATCAGCCTACAAGCAACGAAACCTCGACTCTCTGCCAGAATTGTCCATGATGAATATTCAGGGTCTTGACAACGTGGAACGGGATCTGAGCCAGTTGAATGACCAGATGCGTACATTAAGGGAGCGGGAGGGTTATCTTCAGACCCAGTTGGCTGGAATCCCTGCAGAGGAATTATCTTCTGATCGTGCCCGTTTGAATGAGCTTCGAGCCAAACTGTTGAATTTACGAACCAGGGTTTCTGAAGAATACCCTGATGTGATCAAGTTGAAGGCAGAGATTGTTGCCATGGAGAAGCAGATCAGGTCTGCGGGTGGTGCTACTAAGGATACCCGTGCCGAGAATCAGGCTTATATAACCCTGTCTGCCCAGCTTGCCGGAGTCAAGGCGGAGATCGATGGACTAAAGCGTCAGATTGAACTGTTAAAAAACCGTAAGGATGCCTTTAGAAAAAGAATTGATGCCTCTCCTCGTGTTGAAGAGGGTGTTAAGGGATTGCTGCTGGAGAGGAACAACCTTCAGCTGAAATATGATGATCTGACACGGAAATTTATGGAGTCAAAAGTGGCATATGGCCTTGAAAAGGGTCAGAAGGGGGAACGCTTTACCCTGATCGATTCGGCACGCTTGCCCGAGAAGCCAATCAGCCCCAATATACCGGCTATTATCCTGATCGGTCTGGTACTTGGGATTGGAGCTGGTATTGGCCTTGCTGCACTGCGGGAGTTTAGTGACCATTCTGTCAGGGATAGTGAAGCTCTGGTGAGACTGACCGGTCTACAGGTGCTGGCGGTTATACCTGAAATTCTGACTGAAAACGACATCAAAGGCAAAAACAGGGCATGGCTGATGATTGGAACTGGTGCTTTGGCTGCGATTGTCGTTGGTATCGGACTTTTCCACTTTCTGATCATGGATCTCGACATTTTTTGGGCAAAGCTGATGCGTCGTCTTGTGATGTAAACGTGCAGTCAAGGGAGAGGTACAACGGTGAATATGATGTCTGGTGAGAACAGGATTGATAAACTGCATGAAAAGATGACCGGTCTGAGCAGTTCCGTAGAAATTGACGATAACTCCCAGGAAATTTGTGATGCAAGTAGCCCTGAAAAGTCAAAGAGCGGTTGGTTTTCTCCTCAATATACTGTCTCACCAACGGTGACGCTCAATCCGGCTACCTTGAAGTCAAACAGGTGCATCGCTCTTGATTCTCAGGCGCCGGAACTCGATGCTTATCGTGTTTTACGTACACAAATTCTGCAAAAAACACGGGATGGTGGTGGTAATACCATCATGATTACCAGTGCTGTTCCGGGTGAGGGTAAGACGGTTACGGCCATTAACCTGTCCATTACATTGGCGAGGGAATTCCAACAAACGGTTTTGCTTGTAGATTGCGACCTACGTAACCAGATGGTGCATCGCTATATGGGGTATGAAAGTACGGGTGGTGTGATTGATTACCTCTTGAATGACCGCCCGATGTCTGAATTGATTATCTGGCCCGGGGTTGAAAAACTGACAGTCGTATCCGGTGGCAGAAACATGACAGAGAGTAGTGAACTGCTCGGGTCAGAACGAATGCAAAATCTGGTTGAAGATCTACGTTCACGATATCCCAGCAGATATGTAATTTTTGATATGCCAGCGGTTCTTGACGGAGCTGACGCGCTGGCATTCGCCCCACTTGTGGATCATATAGTTATTACAGTGCGGGAAGGTACCACACCATATGAGCAAATAAAGCAAACTATAGAGTTGCTGCCGCCGGGTAAGCTGCTGGGACTGGTCTTGAACCGCCATACCGGAAGTAAGCCGTTTGATCAAAAAAATAAATAGAATATTGTCTAACAAAGGAGCGATACCATGGGAGGTAAAAGCAAATCAGTTAAAAGAAACTTTGCGCTATTAACACTAGTCTCGGCTGCCTGTATTACCATATACAGCGCTGATCATGCAAAAGCTGCCAGCAATATTGATTATACTCTTGGAGACAAGCCTTCAACAAGCCTTGTATGGTCTACCGGAGGTGCATTATCAACAGTAAACGGGAGCAATATTTCAGTTGAGGATCTGATCGGAATTAACACGCCCGAAAATTCAGGAGTATCCCTGCCTTTCACTGATGCCCTCTTTTCCTTTACTTCCGGAACTTACAGAAGCAACACAGGTTCTTTTTACAACTACAGCGCCGGTGGCACATTCAAGGTGGTTGGAAGTTTTGACTTTAATGGTAACGGTAATATTGATGCCAGTGAAACAAACCTCACACTGTTATCCGGAACAATGGGTGCAATGACTCTGGACAAAAGTACTGCCAACAGATACGAAATAAATAACACTGCCCTTGCAATAACAGATTACGCCCTGGCTTCTTACTTTGGTTATCCATCTGGCACCCTGTTCAATGGTGTAATGAACCTTGCTTTTAATGTTGGAGAACTCCCTGAAGCATTTCAGGGTGGAGGGACTGATGGTGATATTTCAACAACACCGACATCTCCTGTTCCGGTTCCAGCAGCAGCATTTTTAATGTTTTCAGGTTTGGCCGGTCTTTTAGGGTTCAGAAAAAACTCTTCAAAACTTATGGAAAAGATTGGTTAATAAAAAATAATTCATCTATCAGGGCGTTCGCAATAGTGCGGACGCCCTTTTCTTCTTCAAATCGGTTGATTCTCTCTAAAATTTTTAAAAATAACAGGATTTACGTGAACATTAAAAATGTAAAATCCTTCCCTTTTACATGCCTGATCATATTAGCAGCACTATCTGCTGTATCCGCTAAGGCATGTCTTACCAGCGTCTCTGAAAACCTTATAAACATCATGGTAAATCGCTTTGGTTCAAAGGCATCAACAAATATAAAGGCTTGGCAGCGTTCTGAACTAAAAATTCCCAAGGTTTCAAAGGACTACTATCTGCCCGTTCTTGAGCAGGTAAACAATTTAGTAAACAAAATACCTTATTCTTCTGATCCTGAAATATGGGACATGGAAGATTATTGGGCAACACCAGCTGAATTTGTATCGGTTAACCTTGGAGATTGCGATGATTATGTAGTAGCAAAATATTTTACACTGATTGCACATGGAATCCCTTTAAAGAGATTAAGGATTGTTTATGTAAGAGCCTTTTCAAAGAGCCGGGTTGGTAGCCACCTTGTACTCGCATATTATCCAGATGATAATTCAGAACCTTTAGTTCTGGATAATATCCGCCATACCTTACTGCCAGTTTCTAAACGTCCTGATCTTACCCCTGTCTACAGTTTTAACGATGAACATTTATATCGTGAGTTACCTTCTGGAACCCGTACTGTTGGTACAGCAAGCATGGTTCGTCTTTGGGGCGACCTTAAGATGCGGATGAACAAGGAAAAACAGCAATGAAAAACTCCAGACATGAAGAAGGTCTTACCCTGTACAGACAATTAATGCGTTCTTTGATACTTGTCTTTGTATTTGCTCTGACAGGATTGTTTGCAGGCCATTGGCAGTCTACTCGAAACTATGTTGAACGCCAATTAGCTTCCCATGCGCAGGATGCGGCATCTTCACTGGCTCTTGCAATGACTGCTTCGCTCAAGACGGGTGATATGACACTGGCCGAGACAACTGTGATGCCAATATTTGACCGGGGGTACTACAGCAGTATTGTTATTAAATCTCAAAATGATGTTACTTTATTTGAAAAGCAGCTAAAAAAAACAGACACTGACAGCGTACCTGATTGGTTCCGCATGATTGCAGCTATAAATCCGCCTCTTCAGAGAGCTGAAGTATCGTCAGGGTGGCAGCATATAGGCTATGTTGAAGTTATTAGTGAGCCTCATTTTGCATATGAGCAACTCTGGCAAAGCTCTTTGAATATGATAGCCTGGATGATTGCAGTATTTATAATTACAGGTTTTTTTCTCCGAATATGGTTGCATAATCTGCTTAAACCTCTTGAGCAGCTTGAAAGAGCCGCAGAAAACCTCGCTGAAAGACATTTTATAAAGGTTAACTGTGTATCTGGCAGCATTGAGCTACAACGACTTATGGCAGGTTTTAATAGAGTTGTTGATGCGGTTCAAACCCTCCTTGCAGTTGAAGAGAATAGAGCCGAACGTTTCAGAAAAGAGGCACAATTTGATCCTGCTACTGATATGCTGAATCGCAGGGGACTTATTCTGAAAGTTGCCGAAGAAGGATTTGAATACAGTTGGTTCGGACAAATTGAATGTACTGATATCACAGAAATTAATCGTACATCTGGATATACTGCAGGGAACAGTCTTATAAAACAGATGGCAGAAAAGATTAAAGAAGCCTTCCCCTTTGCGGTTTGGGCTCGTCTTAACGCAGCAGGGTTTGCTGTTCTGATCAAAGAAGAGATAGATATTTTAAAACTGAAAGAAAATTGCAGAGAACTATTGCATTCGATTGTAGAAATATGCCCTTCAATCCATTTGTCATCCGGATGGATAGAGTGTAGAGGCTCTGATATTAATAAGTTGATTGCAGCTTCTGATATTGTTCTAAACAGAGCCAGGCAAAAAAAAGAGACCATTAATCTGATTTTTCAGACATCATCTGAGATGAACAAAGATGATATATGGACTGCTGAAGAGTGGCATGAGCAGATAAAGCAGGCCATTTATAAGAAAAAATTGAGTTTATATACACAGCCAGCCCTGACTATTGATCCTGAAAGAAATAACCGTATTCATCACAGGGAAATACTGGCAGTTATTACCAGTGAAGATGGAACAGAGTTTCCTGCTTCAAAATGGATTCATATAGCCTCAAGAAATGGTCTTATGGCGGCTCTCGACAGAACCGTTTTTTCAATTATGAAAACATGCACCCTGTATGTACCTGACCTTGTTGCTGTAAATATCAGTTCAGAAACATGGCACAGTAAAACTTTTGAAGATGGGTTGACGGCTCTCAGAACTGATCTGCTTCAATGGTCATCTATCCGTTTTGAACTAAGGGAAGAAGACGTTGTCAGTGATCTTCCAAAAGCAGCTGACTTTGCTATGGCTGCCCGCCGTTCTGGTTTTGGAATTGCAATTGACGGTTTTGGTGTGCATCCAGGCGGCATAGCTTCACTTAAGGAATTGCTGCCTGATTACGTAAAGCTTGCTCCCACACTTGTTTCCAGAGTGGATACATATGCCGGACGATTCTACCTTGAATCTCTGGTGACTATTGCAAACACCCTTGATATACAGGTGCTGGCTCTATCATTTGAAGAAGCTGAACTATTCAAAGAACTGGGTTCTTTGGGAATAAAAGGGGTTCAGGGGCATGCCGTAGGGGTAAGAGAACTGATTAAAAGCTGCGGTGAAAAGTAACAAGAGAATCAGCCATATCAGGCTAAAACTAAAGATAATCCAGGGCAGGGATTTATGACAATTGAAACTGTTACAGTTAATTCTTGGGATGAACTTCAACAGGCCTTATTTGCAGACTCATGGAATCAAGAGTTAGGCAGGTATCGCTCTCGTTTTGCCTTTAGAGGGCTTTCCGATACAAATTACCGTTTGGAAACAACATTGATGCGGCTTGGCGGTTCATATTACGAGCTTGAACGACACCTTCTACGAAATTTTAAGAAGTACGCTCATCAACAAGTTGTTGAAAGGGACTCTATATGGCATTGGCTTTCGGTGGCGCAACATTACGGATTACCCACTCGACTGCTTGATTGGACATATTCTCCATTGATAGCAATGCACTTTGCAACCGCAAATATTGAAAAAACCAATATTGATGGGGTTATATGGGCTGTTAATTATGTAAAGACTCACTTGTTACTGCCTGATGTGCTCCGCAATAAACTGGAATCTGAAGGAGCCAATGTTCTGACGGTTGAGATGCTCTCGGAAGTGATAAATTCTTTGACTGAACTTGACGCTATTACAGAGGAAGAGGTGGCCGTGTTTTTTGAACCTCCATCAATTGATGATCGTATAGTCAACCAATTTGCCTTTTGCTCTATCATGACAACTCCGATCGTTTCACTGGACAGATGGTTGCTTAAACACCCAGAAATTGGTAGAAAAATAATTATACCGGCTGCTTTAAAATGGGAAATTAGAGATAAACTTGACCAGGCCAACGTAACAGAACGGGTACTATTTCCAGGGTTGGATGGTCTGAGCCGATGGCTGAAACGACATTACAGCCCAAGATAACATTGCAAGCTCGACTTACGACCCCCTGTGTTAGGATAGTTGTTTATAAGAGCGGGATCATCACACAGTAAAACTGGTACCATAATAACGACACACGATAATTTGTTTTTGTCGACGAATTTTATAAGCATATGAGTTGGCAATCAAGTTTGACCCATTTCAGCATGTTGGTTGACCCACTCGAGCTGGAACATTCCATCAGCTGAGTCAATCTGAATGCTTCTCCTAGGTCATATTTCAGCGCCGATTGATATCACTGGTGGATGCTGCCGTTCAGCTTTTTCAGCTTCTCATCAAAAGTCACCAGCTCCAGTTCGCCAATCCTCGCCTTGGCCACCAGTATGCAATCCACAAAATCAAGAGCATACTCGCCAAAAAGTTTGAGCGCCTCGCGCAGGTCATGCTTGTCCCGATTTACTATGCCTGGATAGCGCAAAACACCATCCAGCTTCTCAACCACTTCTGCCTTTGGGACCTCGTAGTAGTGCAAGAGGATATACACGCATTCCGCAAGCACACTCTCAAGGAACAGAGCAGCCTTCTCTCCAGAACGTAGCGCACTAAATATCGCCTTGACTACCGTAGCCTGTTTAGGGTCATCGTTCAGAATATGCCGCAGCACAACATTTGTATCGATCAGCCAATCAGGATGCTTTGTCATGGGTCACCTTTGACCAAACCTGATTGCGGATCTCACTGAGTGATACCTCTGGTTTCCCTTTCGCATATTTGGCCAGACTACCGGACATATCCGGGACAGCCTGCAACGTGATAACATTCCCGTCCACCGAAAACTCGATTGACTTACTATCACCAAGTATCTCCCTGACTGCCCGCGGCAGTGTAACCTGACCACGACTTGTAACAGTTGCAACTGCTGCTATCGGCATAATTGCCTCCTAACCCAAATTTACATTATTTATTAGTATAATAATGTAAATACCTGAAACTAACAAGACGTTAATTGACTGCAAAACTAACAAGATAATTTGCACATTTTTAGTATACATAATTAGACTTATGTATACTAATTTATCCTAATCAAGAAAGTTGGTTGCCAAACCACAGGGCAATAGACCAGCCACGACAAATTGGTTGATAATATATTCTATAGGGAATAAATTGTTTTTATGTTGTACAGCATATAATAATAATTTATATTATGTGGCGTATTAGTTAATTTTATTTGCTGCATCATATAAATGGGGCTGTCATGGAAAAGTACGTATCAACGGCCGCAACGCTTGGCGCCATTATCAGAAATGAGCGAAAAAAGCGTGGGCTCACGCAATCTGATTTGAGTGATAAAACCGGCCTGACCCAGGCGACTATTTCAATTATAGAAGCCGGAAAACCGTCAGCTAAACTCCAGACGGTTATACTGTTGTTATCAGCCCTTGATCTCAAGTTGAATGTGTCCTCACATGAAGCCGGTCTGCCGGAAGGGGATCGTTGGTAATGGCCAGACCCAGAAAGATTGTACCGCTCTCAATCTACATCAACGGCGAAATCGTTGGGACGCTCTCTTTTACAACCAGTAAACAGATGCAGGTTACGTACGACCCGCGTTGGCTGCATTCAGAGAACTGCAGACCCCTCTCTTTATCACTGCCGCTGACTGAGCAAACATTGTCAGGTCAGGCCGTTGAAAGTTTCTTTGACAACCTCTTACCGGACAACAACGAGATCAGACGGCGGATACAGACCCGTTTTGGTGCTGCAAGTGATCGATGTTTTGATCTTCTGTGGCATATCGGTCGGGATTGCATCGGGGCAGTTCAGTTAATTCCCGAGACAGAAGCCTGTCCAGACGTAACCAGAATAACGGCAACTCCCTTGACCAATGCTGAAATTGCTGCAACGCTCCTGAATTATCAGACAATCCCTTTAGGTATGAATGGCAATAACGATTTCAGGATCTCCTTGGCAGGCGCACAGGAAAAATCGGCGTTTCTCTGGCATGGGGGGCGCTGGTGCCGACCTTCAGGCACAACTCCAACCAGCCACATTTTCAAGCTTCCGATCGGGCAGATTCCTCAACTGGATCTCCGTAACAGTGTTGAAAATGAATGGTTATGCCACCTGATACTAAAAGCCTATAATCTTCCTGTTGCAGATACAGAAATGCTTGTTTTTGACGAGGTAAAGGTTCTTTCTGTGAAAAGATTTGACCGGAAGATGTCAACTGACGGCTCATGGGTAATCCGGTTGCCACAAGAGGATATGTGTCAGGCACTGGCAGTCCCCCCGGCGTTTAAATATGAAAGTGATGGTGGCCCCGGCATCAAATCCATCATGGATCTTTTATACGGATCAGCGTTAGCCAACCAGGACAGATGCACGTTTATGAAAACCCAGCTTTTATATTGGTTGATTGCCGGAATTGATGGGCATGCAAAAAACTACAGTATTTTTTTGCTGCCAGGTGGCGGCTACCAACTGACTCCCCTTTACGATGTGCTGTCGGCATATCCATTGGTGGCAAGAAAAAGCCTGCATGCAAAACAATTAAAGATGGCTATGTCGATTGACGGGAAGAACAAGCACTATGAATGGGATACTATCTACCTGCGGCATTGGCTGGCACAGTCCAAAAAAGTAAAGTTTTCAAAGAAGGAGCTGACCGGGCTGCTAGAGGAAATTATTGATACGACTGATCAGGTGGTTAGTACTGTTACAGCGCAGCTACCAGCATTGTTTCCTTCCGAGGTTGCGGATCCTATTTTTGAAGGTATGCGAAAGGCACTGAAACGCCTGAGCACGGTTGATTAGGGGTACCCTGAGTATGGATCAAAACTCAAAAACGCCTCAGAACGCAAATTTGGAGACCGGCCTTCCGGTGCTAAGCTCCAAATTTCTCTCAACAGCTGTCGAACTCCCCGATCTGATCAATCAGGCAGCTGAATGGTTTGCCCTTGATGTTGCCAATGGTGACGCCCGACCCGATACCATTGCAACCTACTTGTCTCATCTCAATCACTGGCTGACCTGGTGCCGGGTGAATAAGGTAGACCCAGGGCGACCAACCACATCCCATATCAAAGGTTTTCGGCAGGAACTGGTACAGAGCGAAGCTGCCCATGCAACTATCAGCCTGAAACTGACGACGATCAGGCGGTTTTATGACGGTGCTGTCTCACGGGGACTGCTGGAAGCCAATCCGGTCAAGGATATCAAGGCGCCACGCAAACGTACTGCTGATGCAGAAATCATCAAATGTCTGACTGCCGGCGAGGCGGAACGGTTATTTGAGGCCATTCCCCACGACCATCGGCTAAAAAACCAGCGTGACCGGGCCATGACAGCACTGATGGCTTTAGAGGGATTACGGAGAATTGAGGTCTGCCGGGCAAATGTTGAAGACATTGAAGAGACGGACTCAGGAATCCGGATCTTGGTACATGGCAAAGGAAAGGATGGGTACATTTATCCCCGTGAAGATACCGTTGCCTGCATCCAGGATTATCTGATCCAACGTGGTACGGTGCAGTCCGATAAGGACGGAGAACCGATTTTTGTGTCTCTTGGGAAATCCGGTAAATTAGGTCGGCGCATTACCCGGATCGGGTTGTCAAAGTGGATGGACACGATGCTGGCTAAAGCCGGTATCACCAAGAAAGGGCGAGCATGTCATGCTCTTCGGCATACCTGTGGTGCCTTGCTCTACCAGGCTACCCGGGATGTAAAGGTGGTTCAGGAAACGCTTCGTCATGCCAGTATTGCCATGGCGGCCAAGTACAGTCATGTGCAGGATCGGGGAAAGGCGAGGTATACGCAGTCAATTCAAATCAAACCGTGAGTTTTTCTTGAAATTATTGATCCTAGAAAAAGCATTTGAAACACGGAGCGACAGAGCAACTGAATAAAACTACAGAAAAAAGCAATGAATAAAGCTTGTTTAAAGACTCACCACTTTGGTTTTACTAGCTGCTTTACTAACATCTTGATTTCTCTGTTGCTCCGCTGCTCTGTGTTTCGTGAGCTGCCGGTTTTAGGTTGATTTCAAATTATTTGGTTTGGATAATCCTGAAAAACCGTTTATTGTCAGACGAGAGCAAATTTGATACTTGGTTATACGAATGTCGGGTTAAAGCCTTTTTCTGAGCTGCCTGTACGGTGATGTATCACCTCAGTTTGACAACATGAAAGACAGAAAGGGCATTAACCTGCTCTGGAGACTTGCAGCGCGGGTTGATAGCCGTATAGAACCAATTGCCTGCGGTTCACGTCAATGGCGTGATGATGACGCATCGGCAATAGTTGAGGTTGCAAGGCAACAGGGTGAACTGATCAAAACCGTTTAAAGCATATCGGACAGATACAATGTTCTACTGCACAATCCTGCTTCCCTCTTTTGATGAAACAACCTCTATCTGAGATGGTATCCGTTCCTTTAATTCCCCCACATGGGAGATAATCCCGATCACCCTGCCCGACCGATGCAGCTCAATCAGGGTGTTGAGGGCAAAATCCAGCGTCTCACCATCCAGAGATCCAAATCCTTCATCAATAAAAATGCAGTCCAGATAACGACCACCACTCTGAGCCATAACCACGTCGGACAATCCAAGTGCCAGAGAAAGTGATGCCAGGAAGGATTCGCCACCTGAAAGGGTAAAGGCCGGCCGCTTTTCTCCGGTATGGTCATCGGTTACATCAAGATCTAGCCCGCTGGTAGACTTACCATCTCTGGGTGCTTCAGAACGAACCAGACGGTAACGTCCCCTGCTCATCCGGGTCAAACGCTGTGAGGCGGCAATGGCCACCTCTTCAAACAAGGCCGCCAGTACATAACGCTGCAAGGTCATACGCTTGGGATTCTGGCCACCAACAAGATCAGTCAATCTGCCGGTGACTGCATAATCCTGCTCCAGTTGTGTAATTCTGGTTCCTTTTTCGCCAATGGTGGCCAGAGCTGTCTTCAGAGCACCATGAGATGCCTCAAGCAGCCCCGCTTCTTTCTGCACCATGCCCAATTGTTCATCCGCCATCTCCTTGGCCGCTGTAACAGATGCAAGATCAGGGCGTTTCAGATCAGTACAGGCTCCTTCTGCCCGGGTCAGTCGTTCCTGCGCCGTTGCAAGGGTCTGCACAAACTGCAAAACAGTCTTCTGATTCTTCTCAATCTCAACCCGTGGCAATCGTGCGTCACGCCAGGCTTTTTCAGATACAAAGCCCTCTGTGTCCAACCTCATACCAAATGTTTTTTTCTGCTCAGTAAGCTCTGTTTCCAAGCGAATGATCAAAGTCTGCTTTTCGCTCTGCTGACCTGTTGCTACAGCAAGGGCGGATTCAACTGTCGCAAGGTGGTTTTCAGCTTTTTGCAGATCAGCCTGGGCTTTGCTGCATCTGAGATCCAGCTCATTCATTTTTTTACTTACAGAGGTGACATCCCCCTCCCCTGCTTCTTTGGCCAGACTGGCCACTACTGCCCGCTGCCCTTCCAGTGCTGCAGTGACTACCGAAAATGAAGCTTCAGCCATAACCAGCTGTTCCCTCTCCTGCGCAACAGCTGTCTGTAGATCGGTACGTTTCTGACGTTTTGTATCCAGCTCACGGGCAGAGGTCTCAGCCTGGGTAAGCTTCAGAACCAGTTCCTGCTGCTGTTGACTAATCTGTGACAAGGGCTGTTCTGTAAGGGGGCCAAGCTGTTCCCTAAGCTTTTGTACGCCTGCCGCAAGGCCACTTAACGTGATCTGTAGATCATTTCTGACTGACACCGCATTCCGAAGCTTTGTATCTGCATCAGCCACCTGCTTACGTGCCTTTTCAAGTTCTTTATCGGTAGGTATATCTCCGCTTGATTTGGCTGGTTGTGGATGCTCAACCGAACCGCAGACAGGACATGGTTTGCCATCAGCAAGTTCTTGTGCCAGAAATGCTGACTGCCCGGATATAAAACGCTGCTGTAACTCTTCATTGCGAGACTGAATTTCTTTTAGTTGCTGTTCCGCTGTTACAACAGAAGCTGCAGCCACCTCAAGTTCAATTTCCAGGTTTTTGTGGCTACCCGCCTCATTTTCCAGTTCCTGCCGGGCAATCTGTAACTTTTTCAGACCATCAACCTCATTTTGTAACTGTCCGGTATGGCCACTATTCTGTGATAACTCCTCAATTGCTGTGGTGAGCTTAGTGAGTGTTTCCTCTTTTGTTGTGATTGCTGCTTTGAGTTTTTCAACCACCTTCCGGCTTGTCTGCTCGGCTTTTTGGGCTTGTTCCAGACCTGTACGTCCTGTTTCAAGATCACGTATCTTTTGCAGTTGCAGCTCAAGGCGGGTTTTTTCAGCAGTTAAAGCCGGAATCTGCTCTGTTGCTATCTTTGCCTCATGCATCTGATCTCTGGCAGAATTTTGATGGTTGACTAAACCAGTAATGGCCTCACCCAGCGCTGTCAGCTCCAGGGTGCGGTCATGCAGATCTTTTGTAGTTTTAGTAATCGTTTCATCAAGATCAACCAGATTAAGAGCCCTGGCTGCCAGTTCTGTTCTGACTGCCAGTTGATCCATCTCTGGTTTTCTTGAAAGAAGTGTTTCCTTACCGGTACGAGCCTGATCAAGCTCCAGAAACTTTGCAGCCTGAGCCTGGGCTTCCTGCAGGTTCCGGTCTGCCTGTTGCTGCAGTTTGAGTTGCTGACCAAGCTGTTCCGACAGTTCCTCCCGCCGGATGGCCAGTGCTGTTATCTGCTCATCCAACTCCTGAGTACTGGCCACCTTGTTGCTGGCAAGTATCCCCTCAACAGCTGCCTTTAATTCCTTCAGTTCTCCCCCAAGAACAGCTCTGCGGTTTTTAAGGGATTGCTCTATCAGTTTGAAGCGGCCGGTTCCGAACAGTTTTTCAAGGATGTATTCCTTTTCATCAGACTTGGCCAAGAGTAGTTTACGGAATTCGCCCTGTGGAAGTACCACCACCTGCCGAAACTGCTCGCTGGTGAATCCCAACACCTCTTCTACCTTTTGTTTAACATCACTGATTTTGCTTAACCGGTCACCTAGCACCTCACCAGCTTCGTCCACCTGACAAAATGCCACCTGGTGCTTTATTTCACGCTGTTTTTCCTTTTGAAAAACAGTCTGGGGAGGAGTGCGCTTGATATGAAAGCGCCGTGGCCCAACCTGGAAAAGTAGTTCAACCTCACAGGTGGAATCATGCTGTGCCTGCTGTGAACGCAGATAGCGCTCATCACGCTTCTCTCCACTGGGATCACCGTAAAGCGCATAGCAGATGCCATCCAGAATGGTAGTTTTCCCAGCTCCGGTGGAGCCGTATATCAAGAGAAAGGCGTTGTCACCATACTGGGTAAAATCCACAACCTGCTCACCAGTAAACGGCCCAAAAGAGCGCATGGTCAGTTTCAGTGGCCTCATGCTGCACCCCCTTGGCCGGCAATCATCTCAGTAAGGACGGTCTCCATCAACTCTGTCTCACTCTGATTCAGATCATCTCCGGTTATATGACGGAAAAACGATGCTACGATCTCATGATCGCTCTTGCTGCGGATTTCAATGGCACACTCACCTGTTACCTCCCGCTGATATTCAGTACGGGTGATGTTGAGAACATTGGGGTAAAAAACACGCAGTTTGGCAGCATAATCAAAGAGGGCACCCCGGTCGGTCAGTTCAATCCAGAGATAGTCATCACTGCCAGGATCGTTAGCTGCATTTGTCAGGATTGTTGCTAACTCACCGCTGATAGTTCGGACATCCCTTTTGGGTTTAAGAGGTATTGTTTCACGGCTGAAGCTGCCATCTGCTGCAAGATCATAGATGACCACTTCCTTAGTATGATCAGCCTCAGAGAATGAGTATTTAAGGGGAGATCCGGCGTAATAGATAGTGTCACTGATCTTCTGTGACCGGTGGAGATGACCGAGTAACGTCAGATTGAACGGTTTAAAGTGATCGGGGTCTATAAGACTTGAACCGCCAATGGATAAGGGGCGTTCTGACTCAGAGGTGTCACCTCCCTGGGTAAAACAGTGAGCAAGGCAAACAGTACGGCCTTCCAGGGGAGGCAGTGACTGCAGCACAGCGTGCAGCGCACTATCAAAACTGTCTATTTCAGAATCATCCAGAGATTTTCTAACCAGTAACGGATCAACATATGGCAGTGGGATAAAGGTGACCTGACCATGGCTATCTTCAAGGATAATCGGTTCTACTGCAGCAGGCAGTCCCGGTGCTATGTAAAGACCGCGTGAACGTACCAGACGTCCTGCAAAGGCAACCCGTTCAGCGCTGTCATGGTTACCGGGGGTAAGAATGACTTTTATCTCCAAATCCATCAGCAGCCTGGTAAGGAAATCGTCCAGAACTACGGTTGCCTGAACCGGTGGGACTGAACGGTCATACAGATCACCACTGATGGCCACCAGATCTACTTTGTATTCCTGGACTATGGCTATAATTTGGTCAAGTATATGAGCCTGATCGTCTGTTAGGTGGACATCATGAAAGATTTTTCCGATATGCAGGTCTGCCAGATGCAGTATTCGCATTGTGTACCCCGGTTTAAATGACTATTTGACTGATGCTTCTGAATAAACTCCCACCACTGCTGGTTATAAAATACAACACCTGCAGGTTGAGCGCTAGTCCGGGCAGATCAGCACTATCACGCAGGTCGGTGCGCAGCCTGTAGCATCGCTTTCCTTTACCTGCGGCATATCTTAATTCGGCAACGGTGCCTGAATCTGGTTCTGTCCAGTCAAGTACCGCTAATAGTGTATAGGATGCGATCGAGGACACCCCGACGGAAGCAGAAAACATGAAACGGCGCGTTGCGTTGATGATGACTTTAAAAAATCATATTATCAGTGCTGGGTTGAGTCAAGTAGAAGCGGCCAAGCTCCTCAGTGTTACCCAACCACGTCTTTCGGATCTTATGCGAGGAAAGATTAATCTGTTTGCCATAGATACTCTGGTTAACATGACTGCTACAGCTGGTTTGTTTAAAAGCTTTACTTAGGTAGCCGCTTGAGAGGTCACCACCTGAACGCGAAGAGGCTGTGAACTGTCAAGATGTATGTCGTACTGTGGGAAAGCAAAAACGATCTGCTCCTCGCCAAAGCGTTTATCAATGATAAAACGGAGATCGCTGGCTACCTGTAACGGGTTTACCGCAGAACCGTACTCAATCCAGAAGTAGAGTATAAAAAACAGCGAGCTGTCACCAAAATCATCCAGGAGGGCTTCAGGTGACGGACTCTTCAGGATCAGGCCATGTTCGTGAGCACACTCAACCAGGATGTCCCGCACCTGTGTCAGCGGTGAACCATATGCGACCCCAACCTTCACAGTACGCCGCAGATGGGCATTGGTGTGTGTCCAGTTGGTCACCTTGTTTTCAAGAAACATGGCGTTTGGAATCACTGTCTCAACACCATCAAATCCGAGGACGGTAGAGGCTCTGATATCTACCGTAACGACCTTCCCAACCACGCCATCCACCTCAATAGTATCCCCAACCTTCACATTGCGCTCCAGCAAAATCAGGATACCGCTGATGAAGTTTTTGATCAGTGTCTGGGTGCCGAGACCTACGCCAATGACCAGTGCTCCACCAAGAAAGGCAAAGACGGTTAGCGGAATGCGAGCAAGGTTAAGGGTAATGATCATCAGAATAAATACGGTCAAAGCAAGGAGCCACCGGCGAATAACATTGGCCTGATGCTCACCGACACGGAAACGGGTGATCATAACACGCTGAACTTTGTGACCTAAAAATAAGGCTATCAGGTATCCGACAAGAAACAGGAAAACAGCACCAACGCTCTTGCCAACTGTCACTCCTCGTGACGTAATGACTTTTTGCCCGGCAACCTCCACGCTGTCTTCGATGGCAAATAGTTCGAAACGCCATATACGCCCGAGTATATTAGGGAAAGTCCTGAACCAGTCTCTAGTCCTGTCTGTGAGTGTATGTGAATGCTGAACCAGTTCCATCTCTTCCAGCCAGGTTTGTCGTTCACTGGATGCATGTTCAACAGCGGCTTTTTGACGTTCGGCCAGTTCCCGCTGTAAACGTATCGCCGCCAGCAGATCCAGTTCTGCCGGATGAAGGTTGTTTCGTGTATCAATCTTGAATAGCCGTGATTGCTGGGCACGTTCGGCATCCTGATACAGTTCCAGTTGTTGCCGGGCAAATGCCAACCAGGGCTTGAGCTGTTCCACACTCTTCCGAAGTTCTATAAGGATAGCACGCAGCTTCTCCGTATTTTTTACCGTAAGAGCAGCATAGCGTTTTTCCCAAAAACTGGAGGTAGACTTGTTTGTTGCAATTAGAGCAGATATGACCTCGGTTTCAAAGCGCGAACTTTCTACCCATGCAACTGCAGCGCGTTGTTCTGCCTCAAGGCGGTCACGCTGTAGTTTTTTTGCTACGGCAACACTATCTGTACTCCCCTGCAGGAGAACAACTCTTTCCAGTTTTCGCTTTATGCCTGCCAGCACAGCTCTGCTACGAGCATCGCGAACCAATGATGCATCTAACTCCTGTTCAAGATTAACGAGATCAAACCTTAAGCGAGCAACTGTTTTGTTCAGGTCTGCCTGGCTGAAAACAACCTTTTTCCTGGCTTCCGACAATTGTCGCTCCAGCAGTTCCAGTTCAATCCCTGCGATTCCAAGACGTTCTCCAATCACCTCATAACGCAGGGCTAACAACTCAGACATGGCATTGGCGTTACGGGTACGAAGTGCAGCCAGTCCTCTTTGCCATGTCAATAGTTGTTCGGGATTTTGTGCATTCTCAAGTTCATCGACGGCCTGACGTTCCTTTTCCTGTAGCTGCTTTGCCGCTTCGCGGTAATGTGAAACCTGGCTGGCAAGCAGATCCTGATTAGCACTGAGACCTTGCAATCTGGAGCGAGCCGTCAATACTGAACCGATCAACTCATCAACGAGTAGAATCGAATAGGGTGGTGGCTGGGAGAAACCTGACCAGTTTTTTGTTTTCTGGTCAGCGGCGGCATGGGCACGCCGTAGTTCTTCCCGTTCATCAATCAGGCTCAGCTGGGAAGCAAAACGAGTAACCAACCTATCCAGGAGGCGGTTTCGCTCTTTTACATCCTGGCGGGAAGCATCATCTGAGGCCGCAAGTGCCTGATCCCTTTCCGACTGTGCCTTTTTCAGTGCAACTCTGGCTATTTCAATCTGTTGCTCGGCGGTCATCGCTTTTGTTTCTGTCTTGCTTTCCTGTTTGTCGGCCTGTGCGCTATTCAGCTGCTTTGTTAATGGGGCAAAAGCAGATGAATAGCAGATTGTGACTGACAACAGCACGACAGCCAATCCAATAGCACACGTTTTCTTCCAATGCAGATTCATAGAACTTCCTTTATTCGTGACGCAACGCCTCAATCGGATCCATCTGCGCGGCTCGCCTGGCTGGAAAATAGCCGAACAGCACACCGATAGCGGCTGAGAACAGCAATGACAACAAATTGATTGTCGGATTGAACAGATAAGGGACGGACATTAATCTGGCCAGCCCCCATGACGCTGCCGTAGCTATGACAATACCTATCAGACCGCCCAGTGCAGATAGCACTACCGCTTCGATCAAAAACTGTAGCAGCACCTCACGCTCAAGTGCGCCAATGGCCAGACGCAGGCCAATCTCACGAGTCCGTTCAGTTACGCTGACCAGCATGATGTTCATTATACCGATGCCGCCCACCAGCAGACTTACGGCAGCCACAGCACCGAGTAATGTGGTCATAACCTTTGTGGTGCCGGACAATGCTTCGGCTATTTGCTGGGTATCGAGAATATTGAAGTTATCATCGTCCCCACCGGCCAGCTTCCGGCGCTCACGCAAGAGTTGACGAAGGCTTTTTTTAAGTCGTGTACTATCGCTGCCATCCTCCATCGATATCAATAGCATAGGAACGGTTCGGGTGCCGGTTACCCGGCGCTGCAGCGTCTGTAATGGTACAATCACGGTATCGTCTTGATCAAAACCCATACCGCCTTGTCCCTTTGAAGCAATCATGGCGATAACCTCACAACTGAACTGCTTGATACGCAATTGTTGGCCAAGACCGGTCTGTCCCACGGTACCCCCGAAGATCTCGCGACGCACTGTTTCACCAATGATACAAACGGCTCCACCGGCAGTTTGCTCATCTTCAGCAAACATCCGCCCTGAAGCCAGCTTCCAGTTGCCAATGCTGAACCAGGCGTTAGTACTGCCGATTACGCTGGTAGCCCAGTTACGTCCGTTACCCACTACAGTTACACTAGCTCTTCCCTCGGGCGCCACTTCAGAAACCCCGCCAATCTGTGACTTGATTGCTAGCGCATCCGCCTCCTTGAACTGCTGTATACCATGCCCACCAGCGCCACTACCGCCTGGTCCCTGACGCTGGCCAAGCCTTACCATCAGAAGGTTGCTTCCCAGGTTGGAGATCTTGGCCTGAACCGCTTGTGTAGCCCCATTGCCAAGGGTAACCATGGTTATCACCGCACTGACACCAATCACAATCCCTAAAATGGTTAGGAATGATCGCAGCAAGTTGCGCTGGATAGACCGTAAAGCCAGCAGACAGGTACTCAGTAACATCAGCTTGTCTCTGCAGACACAACGGTTATATCAGCAGACTGGCTGCTTACAGGATGCAGATTGGGTTCGTCGCTGGCAATAGCACCATCAACAAAGCGGATCATACGTCGTGAATATGCCGCCATGTCCGGCTCATGGGTCACCATCAGCACGGTGATACCATGATCCCTGTTCAGTGCCACCAGCAACCCCATGATTTCATTGCTGCGCTGGGTATCGAGGTTACCGGTGGGCTCATCAGCCAACACTACTGCTGGGGAGGTAACAATAGCGCGGGCAATCGCAACACGCTGCTGCTGTCCGCCTGACAGTTCGGCCGGTGTGTGCTGTTCCCATCCCCCCAGCCCAACTGATTGAAGTGCCCTGGACGCAGCCTGACGACGCACGCTGGTGCTGTCGCCGCGATACAATAGGGGCAGCTCTACGTTTTCCTGTGCCGACGTACGAGCCAGCAGATTAAAACCCTGAAACACAAAGCCCAGATAACGGCGCCGTAATCGGGCACGCTGGTCACGAGTAAGGGTCTCTACATGCACCCCCTTGAACAGATACTGGCCTGAACTGGGAGTATCCAGACAACCCATTATGTTCATCGCTGTAGACTTGCCTGAACCGCTAGGACCCATGATAGCAACAAATTCCCCTGCGTTAATCTCAAGATCAATTCCTTTTAAAGCCACCAGTTCGGCTACACCATTGCCGTACTTCTTAATGATGCCGTTCAGGCGGATCAGTGGATGATTCACTTGGTAGCCGCTGTCTTTTGGTCGGTGATAACTTCCATACCAACTTGTAAATCTCCGCCAGTAATCTCTGTCAAATGCCCATCACTTATGCCTGGGGTAACTGCCACGGCAAGAGCAACCCCTTTGCCATCTTTAGGCAGTACCCAGACTTGTTTTGCTGTCGAAGTACTGGCATTCGTGGCAGCCGATTTACGGGTGGTTCCTCGCGGCATGTTAGGTAGCAGGCTCGAAGCGATACCTTTGGAAGCCTTTGGCGTTTGGGCTGTACTTGGTGTAAAGCGTAGCGAGGTATTGGGTACCAGAAGCACATCAGTCAGTTTGGTGGCGGTAATGGTGGCAGTGGCAGTCATACCAGGACGTAAGTTCAGGTCAGCATTATTTACATCAAGATAGGTAAGATAAGTAACGACGTTATCAGTAATGGTAGAACCAAAGCCAACACGGGTAATACGAGCCGGAAATTTGCGGTTAGGGTAGGCACTGACCGTAAAGGTGGCGTCCTGCCCTGTCTTGACTGACCCCACATCAGCCTCGTCCACATAGACCCACAGACGCAGTCTGGCCAGGTCTTCGGCGACGGTAAACAGCGTAACGGCCTGTAGTGAAGCAGCCACAGCATTGCCTGGGTCAACAGCTCTCGTGAGCACCACACCATCAGTTGGCGCACGGATTGACGCCTTTGAAAGATTAACCCGATCGGTAGACAGTGCTGCCTCTGCATCATTGACACCGGCTTCGGCACTGGCATTATCTGCAACAGACCGTTTAAACGTCGCACGCCCACTGTCCAGTTCCGTTTTCGACGGTACTGTTCCGCCTGACAGACGGTATATTTTTTCGAGACGTGCCAGATTGGCTTTGGCTTCATTCCGTGTTGCCACAGTCTGGGCAACCTTGGCAGTGGCAGCATCCAGTATAGCTTCTGAACGCAAGACCTGATCACCCAACTTGGCAGTATCCAGCTCAACCAGCACCTGCCCCTTCCTGATCTGGTCGTTTACATCAACATTAACCTTTAGCACTGTGCCAGAGAGCTCACTGCCGATGTTGATCGAACGGGTTGGCTGGATCGTTCCGTTGGCTATCACCGTCAGGGTCAGGTTACCCCTTGCCACAGTTTGAGTAATATAATTGGGCATTGCATTGGCAGTCCGCCGTATTTGCCAGTACCACAACCCTATAGCCACCAGTAGGAACAGCAGCAGACTGACCCACAGCATCGGGCGTCGGTACCAGGGTTGCACAACAGGTTCATCGAGCAATGTAGCAAGATCAGACTCCTTGGCAATTTCAGGAGGAGGCTGACTTTTTGGCGTTGTCACAGGATCAGGCATATACGTACACTCCGGGTTACATCATTAATCCTATAAAAGCATTTGAAACGGTCGAGTAGGTAGCAGGTGACTGTTCCCTACTGTGTTATTGAACCGACGTTCTCAGCTTAATCGGGCATGCTGCCAGGCCTTCAATTTTTCATTTTTAAACAGAACAGGTTGTTTTCAGTAAACAGGGACTTACCGTATCCCGGTAGTAAGTAATGCAGCAAATTGATCCGCAGCCAGTGGACGACTGAAAAAATAGCCTTGCCCCTCTTCGCACTGTAGCGCCTTCAAAAAATCCAGCTGTATCTGGCTATCCACACCTTCAGCTACAACCCTTTGCTTAAGGCTGTTACCCATGGCAATGACAGCACTGACAATGATGCTACTGTCTTTTGAAGAATCAATATCACGTACAAAGGATCGGTCAATTTTAAGTACATCGATGGGGAACTGCCTCAGATAGCTCAAACTGGAATAGCCGGTACCAAAGTCATCCACCGCCAGCTGTACCCCCATATCCTTAAGCTGATTCAGTATGATTGTGCTGGATTCGGCATCGCGCATTAGCACACTTTCGGTAATCTCCAGTTGCAGACAGTCTGGTTCCAGCCCGGTTTCGTGCAGGATCGTCTGCACGCCATCAACAAAGTCATTGCGACGGAATTCCAGGGCAGAAATATTGACGGTAATTGAATCTATTTTAAGACCAACCTCTTTCCAGAGTTTGGTCTGTTCGCAAGCCTCGCGTAACACCCAGTTGCCGATTGGTACTATCAGCCCGCAGGCTTCAGCTATCGGTACAAAGCGACCGGGCAGTACCATGCCCCACTTGGGATGTATCCAGCGTAGTAATGCCTCGGCACCAGTAATCATGTTGGTATTCAGATTAACCTTGGGCTGGTAATGCACAACAAATTCCTGCTGTTCCAGCGCGCGGCGCAAGTTGGCTTCAATAACCTGCCGTTCAACTGCGCGAACGTTCATACTGCTGCTGAAAAACTGGTAGTTGTTGCGACCCTTTTCCTTGGCGTGATACATAGCCGTATCAGCATTTTTAATCAGCGTTTCAGCATCCTGTCCATCTGCCGGATAGACACTGATGCCGATGCTGGTTGTTACATGCAACTTATGTTTTGCAATGGAATGTGACATTGCCAGAGCGGTCAGTATCTTATTGGCTGTCAGGGATGCGTCTTCCGAGTTTTTGTCCTGGGTTAGCAAAATTACAAACTCATCGCCCCCTTGCCTGCTTACAGTGTCAGAGCTGCGCACGCATGCAGACAGGGCTTGTGCAACTGACTGCAACAGTTTATCGCCGGTTTCATGTCCCAGTGAATCATTGATGTATTTAAAATTGTCCAGATCCAGAAACAGTACGGCAAGATGACTGTCATTGCGCTTAGCCAGGGATATCGCTTGCATGATGCGGTCGTTAAGCAATACGCGGTTTGGCAAACTGGTCAGAAAGTCGTGTTGTGCCAGATAGGCCATTTTTAGAGCCATCTCTTGTGCAACCGTAATATCATGGAAGACAATTACTGCTCCGCTGATCTGTCCACCCAAGTCATGGATCGGTGCAGAGGAATCTTCTATGGAGACTTCAGTACCATCATGCTGTATCAGTATCGTCCCTGCAGTAAGCCCCATCGGTTTGTTTTCCAGTAGAACCAGTTCCACCGGATTACGCTCTATCTCCCTTGTCTCACCATTAATGATATGCATTACCTTGCTGATTGGCAGTCCACGAGCTTCATCTCTACTCCACCCTGTCATCTTTTCTGCTGCAATATTCAGATAATCAATATTGCCCGCCATATCAGTACCGATAACTGCATCGCTGATTGAGTTAAGGGTTATTTCTGCGCGGTTTTTTTCAATAAAGAGTGTTTCCTCAACCGCCTTGCGCTGGATAATCTGTCCCAGAGATTGAGGTACCAGATAACTTCCAAAGTAACCTTTTGAGAGATGACCTTGTGCCCCGCGTTGTACCGCTTCCCAGGCAAGGCGTTCGTTATCCATGGGGCTGAGTATCATAATAGGAGTGTGGGGCACTGCAGCAAACAGCTGGTCAAAGGTCTCTATACCCTGGCTATCGGCCAGTAAAAGATCGACCAGAATCACGTCAATATCGCCTGTAAGCAGCCGTTTAAGCGCTTCAGACAGAAGCGTTACCCACTCTATACAAAAAGGGCCATCCCGTGCGGTACCAAGCACGTTTACCAACTCGTTGGCATCATTGGCATTTCCAGTGATAATAAGAACTCGTTTGGTCATGGTGCTGGTACTCCTTCGGATTATGTTCCATACTTGAAGGCCTTGATCACCACATGCAGCTTCACCTTTTGAGCGACCAAAATCCGTTGTTTGCTTCTCTGTTTTTCATCTCAGACAGCGGGCGAATCCAATCCTTTGATTGCTGCACGAACCACTTTAAAACTGGCATGGAGCAGATCTTCTTCAGCTTTGGTAAGAACCGGTAGAAAAACATCCAACACACCTGCACCACCAACAAGATGGGGAAGCGAGACCGTTACGTTGATTCCCCCCCATGTTTCTGTCACAGGACTACATACGGTAAGAATGGCTCGTTGGTCATTCAGGATCACATCAATAATACGCGCCAGTGCACTGCCAATCCCATAATAGGTGGCTCCCTTCCCTTCTATGATAGAGTAGGCAGCCCGACGTACATCATGGTCAATTGCATCTCGTTGGTCGCCATCAAGCTGCAAACCACGCAATCGGCAAAAATCCTCCAACGGTGTTCCTCCAACGGTCACAAGAGACCAGGTAAGCACCTCTGAATCACCGTGTTCTCCCAGCACATAACCATGAATATGCTGCGGATCTACGCCAAGATGATTTCCCAGAAGGGTACGAAAACGAGCAGTATCAAGCATGGTACCCGAGCCTAGCACTCTGCCTGCTGGAACACCATGCGCCTCTGCATAGCGGGCTGCCAGATGAGTCATAACATCCACGGGATTAGTGGCAATCACCAGTATGGCATCTGGTGCATTGGTGAGCACTTCAGGAATAATCTCTCTGAACACAGCGGCATTGCGTTGGAGAAGTTGCAATCGGTTTTCACCCGGCTTCTGGTTGACACCGGCAGCTATGATGACGGCACGACTTCCCTTCAGGTCGGCATACCTGCCTGCAACAACCTTTAATGGTCTGGCAAAGGGAACTGCATGATAGATATCGTTAGCTTCAGCGCAACTGCGGGCTTCATCTTTATCAACCAGTACTATTTCGCGGCCGATACCCTCCATCACCATTGCATATGCAGCTGTTGAACCGACAAACCCGTTGCCAACTATCCCAACTTTCATGGCGTTTACCATACTTCCTCGTAACAATAGCTCGTTACGATAATTCAGATAAAGGTGCTGGCTCTGTTTTTATGCCAAAAGCCTCTGCTCGCTTTTTCACTGGAGACGTAAAGAACGCAACTCGGCACGCAGGCACCCTACCTCTTCGTACAGATTGAATAAGGTTTTAAGCAAAGGCAAATCAGGACGATGCACGATCCGTACATGCTCGATACGCCGCACGGTATGAATTGCCTCTTCAGTGAATGACATGAGCCCATATGGTGGTTGAAAGACAGAACGCACAAGCCCTGCCCGACAATAAATCAGAATGGAACGACGAGGTACGCCAGCGATATGTGCGGCAGCGTCAAGATTGTAAAAGACATTTGGTTTGGGTTGATACTGCTCCACAGCAAAATGCGGTCGGCTCTCCGTGCTGAACTGACTTCTCATGTTCTTCTCCTTTACTGATACGAAAATTTGGAGATGTGTCTTAATGCTCATGTAATACAACTAGTGTGCCGAGAAAAAAATGTGTCTTCAAACATCATAACATTATGTATATACACAACTATTCACTCAACAAACGACAGAGGCAGAGCAGAAATCATCAAAGGGTACTGTTGCATGCAACAAAGCCGTCAAATATGGCTGTTCCTGATGATGGGATAAGGTAGTTATCCTTGTGCTGTACAATGAAGTCAGACAAAACCTTACGACAGCTCTCTCATCCGGGCGTTGAGCTCTCCTCCTATGAGAACCACCAATGCACTGGCATACATCCAGACAAGAAGCGCGACAATTGCTCCGGTACTCCCGTAGGTGTCAACATACGAGCTGAAATTGTTGACATAAAATGAAAAAACCAGCGTGACAGCGATCCATGCCCCCGTGGCTACAACGGCACCGGGGATAGTTTCTCGCCATGACAACCGTACTGCTGGTGCGTAGCGATAGAGCGCTGACAGTGCTATCATCATCATCCAAAGGATCACAGGCCAGCGTAGAAGAGTCCATACCATGGTAAAAACCTTGCCGAGATGTGCCAGAGACGCTATCCAGACACCGATTCGAGGCCCCCAAAAAAGGAGCAGCAACGATACGACAATGAAACAGGTCAGGCAGATAACGAGTAAAACAGAAATAATCCTGACCTTCCAATAGGGACGTTGTTCCTCCGTAGTATAGGCATTATTCAGAGCTTTCTGGACTGCAACCATCGCGTTTGATGCGGTCCAAAGTGATAGCAACAGGCCGAAGGACAAAAGCCCTCCCTTCTGCACAATTGCAAGAGTACGGAGATTTTCCTCCAACATAAAGAGGACCGTAGCAGGTAGGAATGGGTCCATAGTTTCCAGCACTACCTTAAACAGATCCGGTGCCGGCAGGTAGGCAAGCAGTGTTGCCAGACCAAGAAGACAGGGAAACAGCGCAAAAAAGAGGAAAAAGGCCATCTCGGCTGCGTGACCATCACAGTCATCCTTCAGGGTGCCTCTTACAACCAGGACAAGCAGATCCCATTTTGCAATGTTTTTTCTCTGTTTAGCCATCTTTATGGCGATCCTTACCCACAGGTAGTTCCCTTCAAGATCAGCGAACAGCGTGTGTAAAAATCATTGCACCGGGGCTGAAAGCTTTTCTACCGCATCACGCGCCTGTTCCACAATTTCAGCAGGTTCTTCGTAGCTAAAATGCAGAGGGTCTCCAAAGATAACGGTAACCTCGCCCTGCTTTGGAAAACGTACTTCATGTGGCAGAACCTGATCAGTCCCGCTGATCTTTACCGGCACAACCGGTAGCCCCAGCTCCTTGACCATAATCCCCAACCCCAACTGGAACGGTTGCATGGCTCCATCTCTGGAATGCCCCCCCTCAGGAAAGATCAGGATATTGATACCTGCATCTGCCAGCCTGCCCATATAAGCAAGGGAACCGCTGAACCCTTGGGATTGGGGCAGCGGAAAGAGGTTAAACATAACGGTGCCATATTCGTAGGACAAGCGCCTCAGCAGGCGTTCAACACCATGGTAATCACCAAAGAAGAACTCTTCCCATGCAGCAGTAGCACAGCTGTAGCGTAACCGAGAAGGCAGGGCAGACATGACAGCTGGTTGATCCAGATAAGAAAGATGATTAGCCACAAAGAAGACCGGACCAGTCAGATTTTCCAGCTTTTCTATCCCCTGCACCTTAAGCGTAACAAACTGTCGAAACAGAGGGTTATGAAACAGCTTGTCCCAGACCATCCTCAAACCATTAAAAAAAACGGTATTTGTCCAGAATCTGAAATGATCATGCCGGGCATATTTCCCCCGTTTTACAATAATCTGACGGAGGTCAGAAACCCTGGTCTGTAACCCGATCTGTGAATCCTCTATATCAAGCCGGTATTCCTGCTCCAGAAAGCTGACCAGTTCCAGCCGGTCAATAGAGGTCAGCCCAAGGTCATTCACCAGCAGCGATTCCTCCCTGATCTGAGCAACATCCGTTTTGGTTATTCTGGCAAGCAGATTAAGCAGACTGTCTTTACTGGCTGTTGCAGCCTCCTTGTGTTGACCGTTTTCAAGCGACTCTTTAACCGCAAATTTCCGGATCTTGAGTGTGGTAGTCTTTGGGAATTCAGGTTCATGCCAGAGGGTGTAGCCGATAATCTGGTGCAACGTATCCAGACTCTTGTTTGCCAGACTGATAATCTCCTCTGGCTTCACGCCACTTCCGTCCAGAAGCAACACGGCATGTACCTCTTCCCCTCCTCCCCTGTTGAGACCAATAACGCACGACTCTTTTACCCCTGTGATCCTGTTCAACACCGCTTCCAGTTCATCTGGATAGACATTGACACCTGCAGTGGTCACGATCAGTTCTTTTTCCCTGCCCTTGATAATCAGCCAGCCGTCAGGGTCAAGTTCCCCCAGGTCGCCGGTTCGAAACCAGCCATCATCGGTAAAGGCGTTGCGGGTGGCCTGTTCATTCTCGTAATAACCGGGAAAGACATTATCCCCTTGCACCAGAACTTCCCTGGCCACAAGTTTCAACTGAACTCCTGGTAAAGGTGGGCCAACCGAGCCAACCTGCTGGCGTTCCATGGTGTTGACGCAAAGTACCGGCGAGGTTTCGGTCAACCCGTAACCTTCCAGGACAATGAAGCCCATACTACTCCAAAACCTGAACAGATCAGGGGCAAGGGGGGCTCCACCTGAAACAAAGGCGGTGAAGTTACGACCAAACTTCCTTTGTAATGGGAAAAAGAGTATTCGCCTGAAGCCTTGCGGAAGCCTTGTTGCCAGCTGTGTCAGCCCATGAAAGAAAGTCAGCAGATGTTTTTCTGCAAGTTCCTGTTCAATGCCGGTCTTAAGCAGCTGCATCAGGCGGGGAACAGACATGATTATATAAATATCCTCTTCAGCAAGCGCCGACATGATGGCCGATGGTTTGAGGGTGCGCAGATAAACAATGGATCCGCCACGATAGAGCGGGGTTAAAAAACCGCCCATCTGTTCAAACATATGGGAAAGCGGCAGTAACGAAAGAAAGTTAAATTTTCTACTGATGATAGGTACCTGCTGATTGATCTGAAGCAGATTGGCAATAAGGTTCTTATGGGTTAGAACGACCCCTTTCGGATTGCCGGTTGTGCCGGAAGTATAGATAAGCTCTGCCGTATCTTCCGGCACAGCTGAGGTAATCTCACTGATCGGCTGCATCTCTTCCAGCAGGTACTGCAGGTTTTCCAGCAACAGTGAAGGCGCAGCAATCATCCGATCCTGTTTAAACCGGCTTTGCAAGACGAGTTTGGCTCGTGTGAGAACTCGGATGGACTCTGCACGAGCCAGATCAGACATAAAGTCAACCGGCACAGCAACGGCGCCACGCAGTATGATCCCCCACCAGGCGATTGCCCACCAGGAAGAGTTGGGACCCCAGATCAGTACCCTGTCCCCTGGTACCACGCCGTTCTGTGCCAGGAGATTCGCCATCTTAAGGGCAAGATCGCAAAATACCGTATATGAGACTTCAAGCCGTCGCACCCCGGTACGGTTTACAAAGGCAGTCTTGGCACCCAACGTTTCAAACGTTGCAAAAAGATCCATCAGTGTCTGCACAGTTACTCCTTGTGTATTATGAAAAGGCTATTTATGACCTCTGCCACCTCGGTCATTATCGTTGTCCTGCCCATGCCGCTGGTCTGGCTGATGGGTAAAGCCTCTGTCCTGCGGTTTTTGTTCCTGCTGTCTTTGTTGAACAGGTGCCGGTTGATGCTTCTGCTCATGCACTGCAGGTAGAGGGGAAGTATGAAACGGCACTGGCTTTCTGGTTTGCTCGATAGTTCGCTGTGGCTGCTGATGCGGCACAGCATGAGGTACCACTTGCTGTTGTTGGTGAAGCACCACAGGACGTTCCGGCTGTCTGGGTGTCATTTTGGGAGGTTCTGTCCTCTGAACCGGTTGAACTGCTGCAGGCGATCTAGGTGTTGAAACCGGAGCTGCCTGCTTAAGATGTTTACGAACCACCTTGTCGCGCGGCTGATAGCGATAATGCTGGCTACGCAACGTATGCTGCTGCTCTACGTGTGGATAGCGGTCACCTGAATACTGACGCTGATACACAGGTAACGGTGCCGCTGCCGGAACAGTGTTACGATTCCAATGGTTCCATCCGCTTCGGCGCTGCTCCCAGCCATGACCCCAGTGTTGCCCCCAGCGGGGCGGCCTGCTGGAAACCCATCCACGAAAGTACATCGGGGGCTGACGGTAGTAACGCACAGGGACGCGCAGGATGTACAACGGCACATAATAGGGGTCTACAGCCCCCCAAGGGCCGTTGTACCAGGAACTGGCATACCAGGTATCATTGTTGTAGACCCAGTACATACCATCATAAAAGAAATAGTTACCTTCTACCTGTGGCGCATAGTAGACGGGGTAATTCGGTACCCGGACAAGTTCAGGGTATACTGGCAGGTTAATCCCGATGCTCACATTGGGTAAGCCAATCCCTATACTTACCTGGGCTTTGACAGAGGCCGCTGAAAACAACAGAAGACTAAACACAATTATTCCGTAACGCATTTTCCTCATTGCATCCTCCTTTATTCAAAACTCATCGCAGCAGAATTGTTACAAGTATCGAGCCAAACAGGACTATTTATTCGGTGATGCCGCACCATCAAGGGAAACCAGAGGAAATCCGGATAATTCTCTTGTTAGAACAAGTGCCAATACCCACCATATATAACAGTTACACCAAACATGGCGGTTCGGCCTGACGGCCAGCCCTGTCATCCCATTTATCTTCCATTTAAATTCAGCATTATAATCGGTGAGTTGCGCCCTCAAAAGCACCAGGATTGTTCTGGCACGGTTGTTGCCTTTTATAGATTGGATATTGGATCCAAGGTTCCAGAAGGAGAAATAACAGATGAAAAACACTTTTGCACTCAGACCGATCCTGCTGCTAGTAGCAATTCTAACACTATCAGGATGTCTCATGGTACCTGTTGATGATGGTTTTCATCATGGCAATTCTCGTGGCGGGCATCACAGAGATCACCACGACGGTCCGGGGGATCATCGTTAGCAAAGCTGGTAAGTAGTTTGATAACAACTAAAACAGAACAAGTTAACGAGGCTGTACACCAAAGGAGGCAGGCAATGCAGCGAAAGCAGGAAAATCTTCCATATAAAACGGATGAAACCCAAAATTTTAGTAAGGAGAACGAATGAAAACCAAAAATATTATGTTTATGATTCTTGCAGTCGCAACAATCGGTACCACATCCATGACATCAGCCGAAGAGTTATCTGCCCAAGAAAAACCGGTAAACTATGTAATGGTCAAGGGCGGTATCTACTCGCCAAGTATGTCGTTTGATCTGGATAACTTCAATGGAGGCAGCACCACTCATCTGGATAGTAAAACCGGCTTTGCCGGCGAGGGAGCGATCGGTCACTATTTCAGCCCGATGGTTGCCCTGGAATTGGGGGCTGGCTACTTTGAGAGTGATGGTTCACCCGCAGCACAGCAAGGTGAGACAAAGCTGAAAGTCGTTCCGCTTATAGCGACAGCAAAACTGTTTTTCCCAATCGGAATATTCGAACCATTTGGTTTGGCCGGAATTGGTGCCTATATCAGCGACCTGGAACTAAGCGGAAACAATAGTAATTTCCATGGTTCCACAGAGATTACATATGGGTTTCATGCTGGTGCAGGTTTCAACATTAATTTTGCAAAAAATATGTTTGCAGGTCTTGAAGGGAAATATCTTTGGGCTGAACCATCATTTGGAGGCCAACATATAAAGCTGGATGGATTTGTGACAACCGCAAACCTTGGCTTTAGATTTTAAGCATCAGTAAGGTACCTCTTTAAATCCCTCTAAAAAGGGGTGCCTTACTCTGCCATACAATAAACATCCGGTTTTATGGCTATTTTAATGGAAGACGATGTCAATTAAAGTTCAACTGTATCCAGATCCGGAGGTCTGTATGGAGCTTTCTATATGTGGCAGAGTGGCTTACCTGAAGGGCGACTGGACACTCAATAGAATTACTCAAAAAAACATTCATGCTTTGGCAGATTCATTGGTGCAGCTTGCTTCAAGCTCCCACAATAACCAGGAGATTGATTGTAAGCAGATAACCAGATTTGATCTTAGCGGCCTGCAATTCCTTTACACCTGGCTGCAATGCTTCAGGTTGCGAGGCATTGAACCAGTACTGATTAATCTGCCAGACAAGTTACAAAAAGTTGCTTTCTGTCTCGAATTTCAGAACTGTCACTAGACCAGACCCAAAAGTAGAAGTTGATGGAGAACAGCATATGGGCAAATACAGAGACAGAACCTTCTTGGCACTGATCGCTGCAGCCACTCTTGCAAATTCGGGACAAGCTGATGAATATCGAACCCCTTTGGCTGGTGAACCCTTGCATACCGTCTTCATGGGCAAAACTATCGATATCCCGGCTATGGATCGTAGTAACGTCACAGCCCTGAGCTTTGGAGGAGCATTGTATACCCCAAAACAGGGGGAGACCTCCACAACCCCGATTGGTGCTCTCTTTATCAACCGTACATGGAAAAATTCCAGAACACGCAACGTGATCAGTATTTTTATGAACGATCTGGAATATGATCGAAGCTTTGGGAATCTTGAACTGGTCACTCAGTTTGAAAACAACACCATTCCGTTTGGTCAACGGGAAGTGGTTAACAATAGAGAGATCAAGTCATCCGATACGATCTGGGGTACGGTGGTTGGTTCTGCGGGTCCGGGGCTGCGCTACAAGGTGGCTCCCTTCCAGTTTGATAACGATTTAAAACTCCAACTGCTTGGCAGAGTCGGTTATTTTTACGCCATTAGAACCAGCGACACCGGCTCAAACCTGGTTTTACCTCCGGACACCATGTTGTACGGTGTCAAATTGCGAGGCCGATATGACGGGATGCGCAGGAACCTTATGGAGCTGCCCCATAACGGCATGGCAGCCGGATTTGATCTTGATTATATGTACAGGGATAAGTGGGCAGATTTTGGCACAACTCCCGATGCAGTATTTACCAAGGCTGATACCCGTGACTACCTCCAGTTTAACGGCTACCTGATGGGGGTTGGAGGGATTCCTGGGTTATCTGAAAGGAACAGAGTTCTCTTCAGCCTGCATGGCGGCGTTACCCGTAAGAAAAGTGCAGATCGTTACAATGCCATCTCAATCGGTGGTGGCCCTCTACCAGGCGAAGCGGGAGATTTGAGCCGTCCCGGTTATCCCAGCACGATGTTCAACCAGGTGCTAGTCTCGAATTATGCCCTGCTGGCTCTCGGATACCGGCGAGAGCTTGCCCCCTTCATCTATCTTCATCTGCGTGAAACCTTCATCTGGGCTGATCGGGCAGCGGTTACAGAAACCAACCAGTTTTTGTTCAAAAGTTCAACTGGTGTGGCAACAACCATCGGCCTGGACACCGGTTTTTTTTGGAACTCTGCCCTGTATCTTGGCTATTCATGGGATACCGGCTTCATCCGCAACGGAACATCAGGAAGTGGGCTGATACTGACCTGGAGTAAATCATTCTGATGAGAAAGGAGGTTGTCTATCATCACTCTCAACGTAAAGTTAAACCTGCACAGCTACAAATACCTGGCTGCAACAATGCCTCAAATGAACAACAGAAAAAAGGAGATTGAACATGAAACGAAAGAGTATTAAAGGCTTTTTCCCCGTTGTAATCGTTATGATAGTGGCATTTTTTTCTATCCTGCTTTTAGCCGATGTTAATCCATCAGTTGCGGCCACAAGCAAAAAGAAATCAACTGAAGTTACAAGACCCACTGCAGTTGAACGTACCGAGGCTCGTATCAAACAGTTGCAAGGAGCTTTAAAGATCACTGAACCACAGCAGGCGTTGTGGAATACCCTTACACAGGTAATGCGGGATAATGCGAAAGAGTTTGATGAACTTGCCACACTGCGGGTAGAAAGCACCAAGATTGTAAATGCAGTTGATAACATGAAATTTTACTATCAGATTTCAAAAACCCATCTGGATCAACAGGCAAAATTTATCCCGCCTTTTGAAGAACTTTATACCAGTATGTCAGATGCCCAGAAACAGACTGCTGATCTTATATTCAGGACAGGAAAACTTGGTAGGCACAGGATTAAATGATCGACTTCAGCAGACAACTGGAACTGATCCAGAAACGGAGTGAAGTTATGAAAACATTAGGTAAGTGGAGTTTCAGATCAATAGCAGGCAAAAGTATGGCCGGACTTGCATTAGCTGCAATTCTGGGTGGTGTCTATGTAACACCAGCCATCGCCAGAGATGACCATAAACGTATAGAAAGGCATGATAACCGTAATGTTCACAGGGCACGAGGGCACGACCGTGATCATTATTATGTTCATGGCAGGCGTGTGTATCGACCACAGGTCTACAGGGAAAGGGTATACGTTCCACCACCGGTTTACTACGCACCGCCACCACCACCAGGCGTAAGTGTATTTCTCCCCCCTTTCTTTATTCATCTCTAAAGTAGTTATAAAAAAGGATAATCACCATGGAATCAAGTATTCGTGACAAGGTTGAAGGAACGTTTCATGAAGTTAAGGGTAAAATAAAGGAGGTTACAGGCAAACTGGTTGATGATCCTAATCTCGAAGCTGAGGGTACTGATGAAAAAATTGCAGGGCAGGTTCAGGGAAGAACCGGACGCCATGGAACCGGTTGCGGTGTACGCAGCGGGCGTGGCGGACGTGGCAGCTGTGGTGGCGGTCGCCCCGGTGGCGGTACTGGCAAAGCTACCTCGGACTAGCTTGCAGTAACCTCAAGTAATCCCCCTCCTCTGTGAGATCATAAGCTGTTAAGATAACCCTGGTGCGGCCGATATGGAGTGGGTCGCACCAGGTATAATCGACGGTGCTAGGCTGATGAGAGATATAGAGACTCTTTTTTTGAAGGTTTTCTTTCTTTCCATTCTGATCTGCAGTAGTGGTTGTGCAACCTTGCCAAACGTCTCCGAAATAATAGAGGAGATCCCTTTAGAACAAAAACCCCGTCAAATCAGTTCGTCCAGCGGCCTCCTTTCCCCTGGTAAAAGCAAGGCTATCATGTCTCGTCTGAATAACTCAGGCAAGTCGATGGATATTCTGGAACGCCACACTGTGGTGATGGAATCAGTCACCAGCAACCAACTTACAAAAGGAAACAAAGTCACACTACTTACTGATGGCACGGCAACATATACTGCAATGCTAAAGGCGATACAGGAGGCTAAAACCCATATCAATCTTGAAAGTTACGTGATTGAAGATGATGAAACAGGCCGCATATTTGCTGATTTGTTGCTGCACAAGCGGGCTCTGGGAGTTCAGGTTCATCTTATATACGATAGTATGGGCAGCATGAATACGCCCGAGTCTTTTTTTCAACGTCTGCGCGACGGTGGCATTCAGATTGTAGCTTTCAATCCGCTTAAACCATCATTTGACAAAGAGGAATGGGGTCTGACACACCGTGACCATCGAAAGATCCTGATAGCCGATGGTTCTCTTGCCATTATCGGCGGCATCAACATTAGCAAAGTCTATTCCAGCAACCCTTTCAAACGTAAACGAAACAAAACTACGCCCATTCACTGGCGTGATACTGACATCCAGATTGAAGGTCCGGCAGTGGCTGAATTTCAGAAACTCTTTCAAGCCACATGGTTGCAGCAAACCGGTTTGAAACTGCCTGACCATGACCTTTTCCCTGTCCTGAAAGAACAGGGAAAAGCCCTGATACGTGTAATTGGCAGTACCCCCGGAGAAACGAACAGACTGCCCTTTATTATGTATGTCTCGGCCATCACTTTTGCTGAGCATTCAATCCATTTGACGAGTTCCTATTTCATTCCTGATAAGCAGATTATAAAGGCTCTTACCTCTGCTGTAGAGCGGGGTGTTGACGTAAAGATAATTCTTCCCGGCGTCACCGATTCTCAGCTAGCATTACATGCCCAGCGGCACCTGTATTCAAGCCTCTTGAAAGCAGGGGTGAAGCTCTACGAACAGAACAGCTCACTGCTGCACGCAAAAACTGCTGTAATTGACAAGGTCTGGTCAACCGTCGGTTCAACCAACCTTGATTCTTTGAGCATGTTGCACAATGACGAGGTGAACGCTGTTGTCCTGAATCGCGAGTTTGCGGCTGAAATGGAGAAGATGTTTGTAAGAGACCTTACGGACTCAAGACAGATTGAGTGGAATGAGTGGAAAAACAGACCCTGGTTACCCAGAATCAGAGAATGGTTTGTGAGCCTGTTTGCGCGGTGGCTCTGACAGAGTATAAGCTATTGAAGTAAACCTAAAGAGGCAGAGCTTTATTCTTCGCATATCAAAAATGGTACCCAACTGAAATACCGAGATTAATCACCTGGGTATCCGGTTGATAGGCAAAACCACCCTGTGCAATTGCTGAATTTATACTGTTTCCATTGTATCTGTAAGCAACTTTTTCAGATGCTGACCACCGCCACATTTCGTAATATACTCCAACATCCCATCGTTTGTTTATCTTGTAGTTTACGTCAGCAAATGTTGTAACCATTGCCTTCGGATAGACTGTAAATCCTTCGGTCGGCCAGCCATAGTTTGTATCAGAGGTGTAGAACGGGTATAACACTCCTGCAGAAGCCTCAACATTATAACTGACTACCTTAATCCCGCTTTTAGCCGAAAGTACCAGCCAGCGTTCACCAATAGTTCTGACAAAAAAATTCATATCAATACCAACCAGAGGACCAATAGAAAGATATGGTGCCACCTCAAATATTCTGGAAACCGGCAAACTGGTTTTGATGCCATAATAGGCTGTTGTTTGATTAAGTGCCGATGGGAATTCATCATCCAGCTCAATACCCTTATACTCCAGCAGTGCACCCCACACACCTAACGATGGCATAATATCAACACCAAGAATGGAATTTTTATACCTGATACCAATTTCATTGGTTAGCCCTTGTTCACGTACAAAATCATTTCCCTGCACTTCTTCCTTAAAATAGATAAATCCTGTTTTTGTGTAGATTGAAACATCTCCAGCCTCTGCAGACAGTGCAAAAACTAAGAGGCTTATTATCAAAAGAACAATATAAGCAGGTGTCATTGTTTCCTCATTCCTCGGCATACAGGCGACATACCGGACAAAAATAAACGGGGACTGAATCAGTCCCCGTCAGAGGTGGGATAAATTCATTCTGTCAAGGAGTGTCTGAACAGAACACGACTCAACAAGATTAGATTTAGCAAATTTCAAGCCAGTGTTTTTACACAGCTTGCAATAGCCATAACGCTCTGTTTTTATTTATTTTTACTGTGTGAAGCTGCAAGTTATGTTTGGGTTTATTCAAGATAACAATCATATTTAACGGATTATCTGTAAACAGTGGAGTGGTGGGGATTTATGAAAATTATAGGAGTAAAACTCAAATAACAAAGCCGCAATATAGTTCCGGCCAGATATAACAGATATGTCAAGAATGACGACTTAAACGACTATTACAAGCTGTCCTACAAGATTTTTTTATAATTTAACCTTAGTGTAATCAGCATGTTGCTGTCTCTTTGGCAAATATCCCTTGTTGGTACGGTTATTGATAAGCAGTACCCACACTCATGATGAGATTACCAATCCCAAAGAGAACCAAGTAGTGCATGCATTCTGGCTCAAAAACGATGCAACTGAATCAAAACCGGTTTGACCATCGAATAACCCACCGGTGGAATCTTGCAGTCCTAACGGAGGTGTGACGCTGAAAGAAGATCTGACAGGTTGTCTCGTGGAGCATTGTAAACAAAACTACCAAAAGGAGTAATTACTTATGAAAGCAAGTATGAAGAAGCAACTTCTAGCCGCATGTCTTTTGTCAATTCTGGTACCGTGCAGCGCATTTGCTACAGTGTATATCGATCAGTTCAGTTCCCCGCCTGGTGGACAAGCGCTTACGCTGACCGGACTGGGATCCGCATCATCATTTGTTTCCAACCTTGGTGCCTCAACCTTGAGCGGAACCCGCTATCTGAATGTCAATAAAACTGAAGGTACTGGCGGTTCATATGCCGTTGATATTAATAACACCGCCTACCCTGGTATTATGGCCAGCAGCCTTGAATCAGGTGTTAACGGCAGTGCAAGTGTAATTTGGGACGGTAACGGCACTGGCATAATTGACTACCAGATGGCTCCTGTGGATCTCACCGAGGGGGGCTTAAACAATGTTATTGATATCAGAATCATAAACAACGACAAACCCGGACAAATAACACTGAATTTTGGCAACGGCACAGCCAATAGTGACTATACGTTCACTCTTCCCGACTACAACTACACGTATCCTCTTAACCTTTCGATTCCATTCACCAGTTGGACTGGAGTTGATTTTTCCAATATTACTGGTGCTGGAATGTTTCTTGACCTGCTTGCAAGCGAAGACCTTCGGATTGACTATATTTCTGCCAATTCTACCGCCCCTGTTCCTGAGCCATCCACCTTACTGTTACTCGGAGCTGGCATTGCCGGCATAGGACTAATGAAACGCCGCTCGAAAAAAGGCTTATCAAGCGTCTCTGTTCCAGGGAGAGCGCTATCATTTTAGCCGATACTGACTCTGTCTGCACACAAGTCAATATTCTTGGGAAAGATTATTGCGTAAATCTTGTAAACCTTCTTGTGGAAAGCAGAGGGGCTAAGAAATAGATAGAAGGCAGAAGTTCAAGAAGCAGAAGTGGCTCATCAGGTTTGACTGGGTCACTTCTGCCTTGTTTAGTAGCTTCTACCCTGCAAAACAACAGAGAAAAAGAAAATCAGTTAGGCGAGAATGCTGCAAGAGCTGAGTAGACCAAACAGATAGTACCTCAAAATTATCAGATGGATCAGATCTGCTAAAATCACCCAATTTCTGATCCTATTATTGCCCATCTTTCAATAACAGGGTACAGAGTTGCCATCTATCCCCCCCTGAACTGATTGATCAACGTAAAACCCTCCCATTTTTATTGAGAGCTTTACAGGTTTCAACCATATCTAACAGCTCCACCAATAATGACGGATTCTATCTGAAAAACCCCCTCCTGCAATTTATCTATCAACCGTTTTTTCTCATAAATATCAACACATTGCGCAAAAATAAATCTCTGATAGTTCTTGGCGTACTAGTTGCTCTTGAATAGTCATAACAAGCAGTAAAGTAGATTCATATCAGCAGTACAGCATGCAATAAACCGCTAATCGAGAATCAAACCCCGGACTGGACGCTATGAACGCTTGTTTGCGGATGATGAAAGGAAGGAGGCAGAACCGCCAGGGACAAAAAAACAGGCTTTTCAGATGGCAAGATGCAGGAGAAATAAGACGCGGCAACGTATCATCAGAAATAATGAGCACGTTCTCCACAAAAATCATCATACCTAACAGGAGGAAATCATGAAAAACAGCACAAAAGATAAGGTACGAGGCAAATTTCACGAAGTTAAGGGCAGGATCAAAGAAGTCGCTGGCAAGCTCAGCGACAACCCCAAATTAGAAGTCGAAGGCAAGGGTGAAAAGATTGCCGGAGAGGTTCAGGTAAAAATGGGTCAGGTAAAGAAGGTTTTAGAGAAGTAAAAACGAACATTAGAGGGAGAATTAACCATGAGAGTATTGTACTCACTATCAAGCATTGTAGCAGCGGTAATAATTTTTACCTTTACCGCACCTGCATTTGCTTCAAAAACAGATAGTCGCATTGAATTGTCTGCCAGGCAGACATATGTCTTCAAGACCTACCTTCAGGCTGATGATATTAAAATTCAGTCAAAAGACGGGGCTGTCATCTTGACCGGAATTGTTTCAGAGGAGTCCCACAAAACGTTAGCCCAAGAGACCGTAGCAAGTCTTCCCAGTGTCAAGAGCATAGACAACAGACTGGAAGTCAGGGGAGCACCCCCCACTGCAAACTCTGATGCATGGCTCCGCGACAAAGTAAAAATCACACTACTATTTCACAGTAGCGTAAGAGCCAGTAAAACAGATGTTGATGTCAAAGATGGTGTTGTTATCCTGCACGGTGATGCAACCAGCCAGGCACAAAAACAACTGGCAACTGAATATGCAATGGATGTTGAAGGGGTTAGGGAGGTAAAAAACGAAATGGCAGTCATCATACCACCTGAAAAGTCACGGACTGTCGGTGAAAAGATTGATGATGCTTCAATCACTGCCCAGGTGAAGATGACACTGCTGTACCATCGTTCAACCAGTGCCCTTAACACATCAGTTACCACAAAGAGGGCTGTAGTTACCTTGACAGGTCAGGCCGATAACAGAGCCGAAATAGATTTGGCCAGCAAACTGACCCTCGATGTAAACGGCGTACAAAGTGTTAAAAACGCTATGACAGTCAAGTAAATAAAAGGAGAAATCGCTATGAAATATGTACAGAAAACTGTTCGGAATATTGTCTCCCTGTTTGCTTTAGGCATGATTTTTGGGTGTGCAGGCATGGAATACAATGTCAAGCAAGACCGCTATTTTCATAAAGAACTGGTAGACGCAGATCTGGCTGTAGATGCAGCGCGTACAGCCGGCAAAGACAAACAGTGCCCTGCAGAGTTCAGCGCTGCCGAAGAGATGAAGAATAAGGCTTATAGCGTCTATTCTGCCTGTCATACCCAGGAAGGGATAGGACTTGCCAACCAGGCTAAAGCAATGGCTGACGCCCTTTGTCCTGTAGCTCCTGTTGCCTGGATGAAGCCTGAGCCGGTTGTTATTTTTGTGGCAGAACCAAAGGCTGAGGAGCAGGTAGTTGTTGTAGCGTCTGAGAAAAAAGCCGCGAAGGTTGTTGTCCTTGCGCTTGAAGACATCCATTTCGATTTTGATCAATCAACACTTAAGCCGGAAGCCAAAGTTATCCTGAAAAGAAATATCCAGCTTTTGAGAGACAATCCTAATGCCAAGATTCGTGTTGCCGGGTATACCTCTGCTGCCGGCACAAAAGAGTACAACCAGAAGTTAAGTGAAAGACGGGCAACTGCAGTAAAAGAATATCTTATTGAAGATGGCGTAATTACTCGCGAAAGGCTTACTAAAATTGGCTATGGCGAAGCATCCCCTGAGTCATATGAAGCAGTGCCGAAAAATCTTAACTCACCAGCGGCAAAATCAAATATGCGCGTTCTTTTTGAAATAGTTCTGGAGTAGCCAATGGACACAAAGGGTCAAACTCTCCTGCATGAAGATATGGCTCCTTGTATCCCTTCAAAAAGTCAAACAGACGAGGAGAAAAACATCATGGCAACATTTAAAAGCTTCATAAAATTAATAGCCTGCTTTGTAGTTGCACTTTCATTTCTGGGGTGCGCATCCACAAGAACCCATGAAGGTACTGGAGAATATGTCGATGACACTGTGATCACAACCAAAGTGAAAAGCGCCATTTTTTCTGACTCTGACCTGAAAGTATTACAGATAAATGTTGAAACATTTAAGGGAGTTGTTCAACTCAGTGGTTTTGTCAATTCAGCCAGCAGTATTACAAAGGCACGCGAGATTGCTAAAAGCGTCAAGGGCGTAATATCAGTCCAAACAAACCTGATTGTGAAATAATTTGTTACAGGGGGGTTAAATATATGTTGTGGACAATCTGTGTAATTTTGATAGTGCTGTGGCTTTTGGGGATGGTTACTTCATATACCATGGGAGGCTTGATCCATATTCTGCTTGTAGTTGCAATAATTGTAGTGCTGGTTCGGGTCATACAAGGGCGAAAGATCCTTTAACAATTGAAATACAATATCTTCAACTACACTGCATCTCTCAGGATGCGTCATAAAATCTGAGCAGCTTAATATCCCTCACATCTGACTCCAGATGTGAGGGTAGGCCGTAGCCCCCTGCCCTGTTTTGGTTGCCGCTTAGGAACATCCCACAAACCAAGATGATCCAGCGCTGAGAGCTGGAATAGCTTAGATATTGATGAATGACGATCTTACCTCCAATTAGTGCCCGGGAAAACGCCGCTCAGGTTTTTGGGGTATTCGGAATAAAGTGTTGAAAATGTCTTTTCCATTGTTTTGATTGTACCCGATAAATCGGAATTGACTGTTGAATAGTTGCATGGTACGATTTGTCTAAAATCGGAATGGAATGTTGAATCCCATACTGGAGACTAGACTATGGATCGTAGCGCAGAAGACCTTCTTAGGGAACTCAGAGCCGTTGATGAGTCCGTGCAAATCGAGGTTAAAAAGGGTAGCAAGGTTGACCGGTCGATTTTGGAAACCGTATGCGCATATGCAAATGAACCCGGCCTTGGTGGCGGTTATCTTATGTTGGGTATTGAGCGCGACCGCGATCTGTTCGGATACACTTATGAAGTGTGCGGAGTTGCTGATCCAGACAAGATTCAGTCTGAACTTGTAACCCAGTGTGCAGCAACCTTGAATCGCCCTATAAGGCCACAGGTTTCAGTAGAGCGGCTTAATGGCAAAACAGTTGTGATTGCCTATATCCCCGAATCATCTCCAACAGATAAACCTGTCTATATCACAAGTCTTGGATTACCCAGGGGCGCTTTTCGCCGCGTTGGCCCCACAGATCAAGAGGGAACAGACGATGACCTGATAGCTCTCTATTCCGGGCATCAGATTGATACATATGACGCATCTGTTATTTCAGACGCAGACATGTCAGATATTGATCTCAATGCTATTAACGATTATCGGCAGATGCGAAACAGGGCTAATCCGGATGCAGAAGAGCTTAATTGGTCAAATGAAGACCTGCTGAGGGCCTTGGGGTGTATCCGTATAGATAATGGCACACCAAAACCAACGGTTGCCGGAGTTCTCCTCTTTGGGACATCCATTGCGTTGCGTCGTTGTTTTCCGATGATGAGAATTGATTACATCCGTATACCAGGCCGCCAGTGGGTCGAGAACCCTGATCACAGATTTGATACGCTTGAGATCCGCTCACCTCTCTTAACAGCTATCCGAAAAGCATCCAATGCTATTTCAGAAGATATGCTGAAGTCATTTTCTCTACCCGAAGGTTCGCTTGTTCGGGAAGAAGAAACCGTCTTGCCATCAAGGGTCATACGTGAAGCGGTTGTAAATGCTGTCATGCACCGTAGTTACAGAATTCAAGGAGCTATACAGATTATCAGGTACGCAAACCGTCTTGAGATTCGTAACCCAGGACATTCCTTGAAGGCAGAAGAACAGCTTGGTGAGCCAGGCTCTGAAACACGTAACCCACGGCTTGCTGCTGTCCTGCATGAGGTAAATGTAGCTGAAACAAAAGGTAGCGGTATCAGAGCTATGCGGGAACTTATGATCCAGCACAACCTGCTACCTCCTACATTTGAGTCTGATCGCCGCCCTGACCAGTTTGTTGCAACATTCCTGTTTCACCATTTCCTGGGGGCTGAAGATCTTGTTTGGTTAAGTGCCTTAACAAAAGAGCTCCTTTCTGATGAAGAGGCTCGTGCGCTGGTTTTTGTTCGTGAGCTTGGGGCAATTGACAATGCCGCATACCGGGCAATCAACCGTACTGATACACTGGATGCCTCAACCCATTTAAGGCGGCTCAGGGGGCTTGATCTTCTCGTAATGAAGGGAAGTGGCAGCCGCACCTACTATGTACCAGGGTCGGCCTTTGGGAATCCCCACCAGTCTCAAGATAATACACACCACCTACAGACGAATACACACCACCCCCCACAAGAATACCCACCACCTCTGGAGGGGATTCCATATCCACTACGACAAAAAATTGCAGAAGCAGGTACAAAGCCCAGGCAGGATGTCGTACGCGGAATCATTCGTGATTTATGCATGCTACGGTCTTTTTCTTCTGAAGAACTTTGCGAGGTTATGGGGAGGCGTGACACTAAAGATCTGGTGCGCTCCCATCTTACCCCTATGCGAGATTCCGGTGAATTGAGCTATACCATTCCAGAGATGCCCAATCACCCAGACCAGCGGTATGTAACCACTGTACCGCAGACGAATGCTCAGGAAGGTTCTGTATAAATGTCCATACAACTTATCAACCACTACTACACCGAAGTTGACCGGCTTATACAGTTTGGCGGTAAGGCCAATGAAGCGGTTATCAGCCAGAAGTTTGGTGATTTGATTGACGGTTATTGTCGTAAGCGGCACTTGCTGCTGGTGCCCCAGGTTGACATTAAAACCAGGGAAGGCCGTTTATGATGTCCGACTTTCTCAACCTCACCTATTTGAAAACCGTGTCCTGTCAGGACAACGGTGACCATTACCGCGTAACTGCTTCTGGTTCTCTTGAACCACCTGTCTGTTTATCCTGCGGGCATACCAGCTTCTACGGTCATGGTTCTCAACGCCAGACATACACAGACTCCCCTATGCATGGCAAACGCGTTCTGATTGAGATAGATCGTCGGCGCTTTCGCTGTAAATCGTGTGGCAAGACAGTCTTTGAACCTCTGCCAGATATGGATGGAAAGCGACAGGCAACTTCAAGGCTTATCCAATACGTTGAGAAACGCTGTATGAAGGATACTTTTTCAGCTCTTTCGAGAGAGATAGGCATTGATGATAAAACGGTTCGCTTTATCTTTGATGATTATGCTGCCAGGCGCCAGAACGAACTCCAATACAAAACACCTGAAATCCTGGGAATTGGCGAACTCAAGATTATTGGTGATTATCGGGCTATACTAACGAATATTGACAAATTGGCCTTATTTGACCTGTTGCCTTCTCGTAAGAAGGTATCTCTCCTGGAATACTTCGGTGCATTGCCTGATAAACAAAATGTTACCACTTTGGTTATGGATATGTGGAATCCTTACCGGCAGGTTGGTAAAAAATTATTTCCAGGGCGTCTAATCGTGGCAGATCGCTTCCATGTAGTAAGAATGGCAAACGAAGGGTTGGAGCGCGTCCGGAAGCAGATAAGAAAAACCGTTGACGATAAAACGCGGATTAAGCTTAAAGATGAACGATTCCTCCTGCTCAAACGCAGGGATAGTCTGGATACAGAGGGGCTGGAGAAGATTCAACGCTGGTTTGAGATGTTTCCTCAACTGGGAATGGCCTACGAAGCCAAAGAACGTTTTTTTGACATTTATTGCTATCCTACCAGGGCAGCTGCGGAGCTAGCTGCAAACAAATGGCCTAACAGTCTTGATCCCGTGATTGAAAAACATTTTCGAGATTTGCGGGTTGCCTTGCATAACTGGCACGAAGAGATATTTAACTACTATGACAACCCGGTGACTAATGGATACACCGAGTCCATGAATAACATAACCAGATTCATTAACCGGATGGGGAGAGGATATAGCTTTGAAGTTCTGCGAGCCAGGCTTCTCTATGATGAAAAGGTTATCAAGGGGGAAAGATCTTCTGTCCGCAAGAAAGTTCGTAAGCAAAAACCATCTAATGATGTTTGGTCACTCACTATCGGAAGGGCTATAGCTTCATCTAAAGACGACGACTATGAGTGTGCAACCATGTCTGATCCTGTTGTGAATTACGGAGCCGATCTTTCAACATTGGCCCGGTTTCTGGAAGAAGGTTATTTTGCCTGAGCTTCAACATTCAAGAGGGTGACAAAGGCCACCTTCAAAACCTCTTATCAACAGTAGATTCCGGGTATCCGTTTTTAATAGACGTGCTGTGTTCAGTGCTTTCAGCACGTTTTGCATTGATACTTCACGGATGTTTCAACTATTACGGTGTTGCTGCTAAAACCGGTATCAGTCCCATTTGCGTGCGTCGTACTGGCTGATCAACAGTAGCTGTCCCCAAGGGATAGTTATAATAATTCCAATTCCCAGCGCAATTGCCCCGGCACTGCCAAGAATACCACCCACCAGAATTGCCAGCAGCCAGTTGACAGCATCTTTTTGAATGGTTGCAAGACTCCATTTAAAGGCGTCGATTGCATTCAACTTTTTATCAATAACGGCCAGCATACCGGGTGCAATAATAAAGTAAAGAGCAAGGACAGCGATGGTACCTAGAAACGGAATAAATGAAAGCAGTACAACGGCAATAAGGTATATCACCAGATAGACCAGCAGATTGCCAAAGCAGTCCCAGGCGTTAAAAATATCGCCAACAGAGGCTTTGCCCTGACCGCGAAAGACTTTCAGCAATGAGCGTGTATAGCCGGCAATAAAAGCGATGTTGACAATGGGAACCCAGGCCACCAGACAGAAGACCAGGGTTAGCAATACCAGATCACCCAGGTTGTTTTTCCAGATGTTTGTGACGTTGTTGAAGGCGGCTCCAAAGTCACCGGCAGTGATCTGGGGTGAAGAGGTGAGCACAGTGCCACACTGGGGACATTTGGCGCTACCGTTTGGTATTTGAGCCTTACAGAACGGGCATTGCATGTTTACAACCTCCTCAAATCTTAAAATCTGACGACGCATTGAACCAACGGTTTGCTTGCAATAACTACATCGTATCACCTGTTAGGGAAACTACAAGTAACAGTTTGTAGCGCTTCCAGTAATGTTGATAAGTTAGTTGAGGTAAAAACAATATTAAGATAAAAAAAGGGGTGTCTGCCATCTGGCAAACACCCCTTTTTTAGTTTATCTGTTGTTAAGCTTATTTACTTGGTACGCTGGAAGCTGCCTCTTTGCTTTTAGATTCTTCCGATGCATGCTTAATCATTCCGAAAAGGCTGATAAGAGCTGGTACAAGTTGTGCTATTACTACCAGGGCAAGGAATCCGGCAAAGGCAAGTACCAGAATACCACTGTTAAAGGTCAGGCTTGTATCTACATGGTTGGCTGCTACTGAAGCTATGGCTGTTGTAAGGCTGGCAAGCAACATGGTTACGGTGGCTATAACAGTTGATGTAGTTTTCATGGTCGTTCTCCTTTGTAAGGTAGTTTGGTTTAGTTGAATAACTCTTGATTTGGTTTATATCCGTTTTGCTATTTGGTTTTCTAAGAGCCTTTTCTTCATCTTCTGATTTATTAAGTAGCAACTAGAATGCCAAAACATAAATAAACATTTAAATAGTGATAACATATTGAATTAACAGGATTTATAATGTTTGGAAAATACAAAACAAAAATTAATCTGTATTAAATTTATATGCATCACTTTGAATTCCATCGGATATAATATCGGTTAACTTGTTGATATTATAAGTTGTATATACAGTATGTACATTAATGCTATGTATGAATGATTAATACATATATCTCCTGACCTTCTTTAACGGTTCAGTTAGTACCACTCCGTCATTTGATCTATAGTTGGTCAATTCCCCCCTTTGCAAAGGGGGACTTTATAGTACAAAGACTATGTGTCTGAGTAGGATTAATTGTGAGAGCTAGTAAAACCAAAGTGGTGAGTCTTTAAACAAGCTGTTATTCATTGCTTTTTTCTGTAGTTTTACTCAGTTGCTCTGTCGCTCCGTGTTTCAAATGCTTTTTCCAGGATGAAAGACACATCACTTGTGTTGGATATGACGAAAAGCAGACAGGTGTAGGATTCTGACTGCCTACCATATTTCATTAAAAGATTACTGTAAGGACGTGCTATACTTACCCCAATGAGAGCATTATTAAACCCAGCAATCAGTTCAGCCATTCCTCCGCCAAGTGGAGCTCCTCCACCTAAAGAGCACTCCCTCTTCCCTATTGTCGGCATTGGCGCCTCTGCTGGCGGACTTGAAGCTCTTGAACTTTTTTTGCACCACACCCCCCCAGATTCAGGCATCGCATTTATCATAATTCAACACCTTTCCCCTGATCATGTCGGCATGTTGCCCGAACTACTCCAGCGCATAACAACTATGAAGGTCATGCAAGCCAGAGACGGCCTCCAGGTAAGACCCAACTGCGTCTATGTAATCCCACCCAACAAGGGGATGTCCATCCGCAATCGGACACTGCATCTGTATGAGCCGGTTGAGATTCGCGGGCTGAGGCTGCCTATAGATCTGTTTATGCGCTCTTTGGCCGTGGATTGTGCCGAACAAAGCATCGGTATTGTTCTATCCGGTATGGGGTCAGACGGTACACTGGGTCTGCGTACGATCAAGGAACAGTCCGGCCTCACCCTGGTGCAGGAGCCGTCTTCAGCCAAGTTTGACAGTATGCCCAAAAGCGCCATTGGAGCAGGTGTTGCTGATATTATTGCCCCACCAGAGGAGCTGACTGCGCGGATTATTGACTATCTGCAACGGGTTCTTCCGCTTAGAACAACTGAACAAGGGCCGGCTGACAAGGATCAGGATCAGGACAGCTTTGCAAAGATTACTGTCCTGCTCAGAACAAAAACCAAACAGGATTTCTCTCTCTATAAGCCAAGTTCAATCAAACGACGGATCGAACGGCGGATGGGAATTCACAAGATTGATTCAACTGCCGGATATGCAAGTTTTTTGCAGCAGAACCCCCATGAAGTGGATCTTCTGTTCAAGGAGCTGCTGATCGGCGTCACCAGTTTTTTCCGTGATCCTTCCTCATGGGAGGAGTTGAAAAGCGAAACGGTACAAAAGATCCTGACTCTGTATCCGGATGGAGGTGCCTTAAGAGCCTGGTCCTGCGGCTGTTCAACCGGTGAAGAACCATATTCCCTGGCAATGATCTTCAGGGAGGCTCTTGAGCAGGTGAATCAGCCCGAACGGTATAGCCTGCAGATTTTTGCTACAGATCTAGATAGCGATGCCATCGAGAAGGCACGTAAAGGGCTATATTGCGCCAGTATTACAACCGATGTTTCACCCGAACGGCTGCAACGTTTTTTCACTGTGGAGGATAATCAGTATAAAATCTGTAGAGAAATTCGTGAGATGGTCACCTTTGCCCGGCAGAATGTGATCATGGATCCTCCATTTACCAAACTTGATATCCTGATATGTCGTAACCTGCTGATTTACCTTACCTCTGACCTGCAGCAAAAACTATTACAGATCTTTCATTACAGCCTGAAACAAGGCGGCCTGCTTTTTCTGGGCAGCGCTGAAACAGTTGGAATTCAGAGTGATCTTTTTCCAACTCTTGCCACCCGCTCAAAGCTCTTCCAGCGTAGTCAGATAAGCATCAGAAATGAAATCTTCACAATCCCATCTTCTTGTACACCGAACAGCCCATTAGCTCTGCCTCGGGAGACCTTTATGCCTAAAGCAACCAACAACCTTCAGTTACTTGCAGATAATTTTATCTTGCAGCACTTCTCATCACCAACTGTTCTGGTAAATGCCCAGGGCGATATTGTATATATCAGCGGTCGTACCGGCAAATATCTGGAGCCGGCAGCCGGTAAGGCCAATCTGAACATCTTTGCCATGGCTCGTGAAGGCTTACGCTATGAATTGGGTAGCGCCTTCAGCAAGGCTCTGCAGCAGTACGAACCGGTAACTGTCAGGGTCAACCTGGTCGAGGCAAATCTTGTTGTACAGTCTGTAGAACTGACACTGGTCAAGATTGAAACACCAAATCTCTTGCGGGATATGGTGATGATCTCCTTCAAAGATATACCGCTTCCGCCCAAACGGCGACGCAAACGCACAGGAACAGCTCCTGATAGCATACTGCTTGAAAATCTGGAGCTGGAGCTGGAAAAAACTCGCCAAGAGCTACGTTCAGCGCATGAGGAGATGCAGGCCTCGCACGAAGAACAAAAATCAATGAACGAAGAGCTCCAATCAACCAATGAAGAGCTGCAGTCAACCAATGAAGAACTAACCACTTCAAAGGAAGAGATGCAGTCCATGAATGAAGAGCTACAGACCGTAAATGCCGAACAGACAGCCCGATTGGATGAATTTATCAGACTTAACAACGATATGGAGAACCTGCTGAACAGCACTGAAATTGTCACCGTATTTCTGGATAGCCAACTACAGATCAGGCGCTTCACCACCGGTGCAAACCGTCTCTTCAAGCTGATTCCCGGCGATATAGGCAGGCCGCTGACTGATATCGTAACCAACCTGGAATATCCTCAGCTGTATGACCATGTGCAGGATGTGCTCAAAAAACTGATTTCAGTTGAATACCAGGCGCCAACAACAGATGGACGTTGGTACATGGTGAGAATAATGCCATATCGCACAATGGAGAAGATGATTGATGGTGTGGTAATCACCTGTAATGACATTACCGCTGCAAAAACAGTTGAAGAGACACTGCAAAAAGAGATTGAACGGCTTAACGGACAGATCAGCACCTGATCAAAGGATACGCCATGAGCAGAGACAAGCATGCTGCACCTGATTCTGTAAAACTGCGTGAAAAAGCTGAGCAAACTATAGCCACACGACCGCTGCCAGCAGAGGATCTTGACTCAAAACGGCTGTTGCATGAACTACAGGTTCATAAGGTAGAGCTGGAAATGCAAAACAGCGAGATGTGCCATACCCAGGAAGAGCTTGAAATCTCACGCAACAAGTTCTGCAAGCTATACGATTTTGCCCCTATCGGATTTTTTACCTTTGACAGGCTTGGAGCAATCCGTGAGGTAAATCTTACCGGTACCAAGATGTTGGGACTTAAGCGCCAGATGCTGTTGAACAAACCATTCATCAATTTTATTGCCGATCCGGTTGAAAAAGATATCTTTCTTGCACATCTTCAAGATGTCGTACACAAACAGGGGATCCAGTGTTGTGAAATAAGGCTTGCAGAACAAGGTGGCTCAGGGGGTTTTCATGGACTGCTGCAGAGCATTACGGCTGATGCCAACAATGATAGGGAGAGCTTGATCTTTTCATCTATTGCGGATGGCACAATCAACAAAGGGCTGTCAGACAAACTGCAACAGGCACATAACAACCTTGAGTCAACCGTATTTGAACGGACCAAAGAGTTGACCAGTGCCAATATGCAACTGGGACAGGAAGTAGATGAACGTAAAAGAGTAGAACAGTCGCTGCTGGACGCATATAAAGAGATAAAAACATTAAAAGATCGATTGCTGGTTGAAAACATCTGCCTGAAACAGGAGATTGCCGAAACATATCAATTTAACGATATTATTGGTGAAAGCCCCATTCTTTCAGAGGTTTTCCTGAGGGTGGAACAGGTAGCACCCATGCATGCAACAGTGCTGCTGCTTGGCGAGACCGGAACCGGCAAGGGGGTTATGGCGCGGGCTATCCATAATCGCAGTACACGCAAGAACCGCCCAATGATAACAGTTAACTGCACGGCTCTACCGGCAAACCTGATCGAGAGTGAGCTGTTCGGGCGGGAAAAGGGAGCCTTTACCGGGGCGCATGTCAGGCAGATGGGGCGTTTTGAACTGGCTGACGGCGGCACCATCTTTCTTGATGAAATAGGCGAGATGCCGCTGGATCTGCAATGCAAGCTGCTGCGGGTTATTCAGGACGGTGAATTTGAACGACTTGGCAGCCCACGCACCACCAAGGTGGATGTGCGGATTATTGCTGCCAGCAACCGGAATCTGAAAGAAGAGATCACAAACGGCAGATTCAGGGAAGACCTGTTCTACCGGCTGAATGTATTTCCAATCATTATCCCGCCACTGCGGGAGCGCAAGGAAGATATACCGCTGCTGATAAATCACTTTGTTTCAAAATTCAACAAGAAGGTTGGCAAGAAGATAGAGACCATCTCAAAAGAGACCCTGCTTGCCCTGCAGGAATACCATTGGCCCGGCAACGTAAGGGAGTTGGAAAGCGTGATTGAGAGGGCAGTCATCACCAGTCAGGGCAGTACCCTTCAGGTACTTGATCGTTTTGACACCTTCTGTAAAACAAACGAATCCGGAAATAGCGAGATTAAAGCCCTGGCTGATCTGGAACAGGAACATATCGTGCAAGTACTGCAGCAGACCGGATGGCGTATTGAAGGGAAAAACGGTGCAGCAGTCCTGCTTGGCCTCAACCCCAGCACCCTGCGAGCCCGAATCAGGAAACACGGCATTCACCGTTAATCCTGCAATGGCAAGCCACGCCAACCCGCCATATATGGATGTTATGTCATATATGGCGGGTTGGCGTCATCCTATTCAGACCGGATCAGACACTTGTTCCCCTGTTTTCTCTGTACTATCAGCCCCCTACAGCTTCTCTTACCGCAAGACCACACTGGCACAGTAGTTGCGCTTTAGTTCCCACTTATCAGATCAAGCTACACAGATCTACGGCAGCTTCCGCTCTGGCTGAAGGAGAACGCACTATGACTATTAGCAGCAAAACCGTTCGCGGAAATCTTTTCCGTGGCTGGAAGCGTCTCTGTAAAAACAGCCTGAACCAATCGATACTTCAGGATGATCCGCCCCTTCGTTCAGAACTGTTCAGCGCCAATCAGATGGAGCAACACGGCAGGATTCTGGCCGGTATCCATCGCCTGAAACCAGGTCGTCATCAGGATCAGCTACTGGGGCGCCTCTCTGAAAATGAACGACTGCTACTTGAAGTCTATAACCTGCTAAGCAATGACGTTAAGTCAGACCAGCGGATTACACCGGCCGGAGAATGGTTGCTTGATAACTTCTATCTGATTGAAGAGCAGATCAGAACAGCCAAGCAGCACCTGCCAAAGGGCTACAGTCAGGAACTGCCCCGCCTGCTGGATGGTATATCAGCAGGGCTGCCAAGGGTATATGACATCGCACTGGAAACCATTTCTCACGGTGATGGACGGGTTGATCCGGAAAATCTGAGCAGCTTTGTAGCGGCTTACCAGTCGGTAACCGTGCTTGAACTGGGTGAACTCTGGGCCATACCGATCATGCTGCGGCTGGCTCTGATTGAGAACCTTCGGCGGGTGGCTGCCCGAATCACTGCCCATAGGCTGGATCGCAACCGTGCCATCTACTGGGCTGATCAGATGACAGAGATAGCAGCAAAGGATCCCAAAAGTCTGATTCTTGCTATCGCCGATATGGCCCGTTCAACTCCGCCGATGGTAAGCCCGTTTGTTGCAGAGCTCACCCGTCGTCTGCATGGGCGTGATCCTGCTCTGGCTCTACCGCTGACCTGGGTTGAACAACGTCTGGCCGAGTCAGGGCAGACCATCGAACAGATGGTTCACAGCGAAAGCCAACTACAGGCAGCAGACCAGGTATCAATGAGCAACAGCATCGGCAGCCTCCGGTTTCTGGGCTCAATGGACTGGCGTGAATTTGTCGAGAGCATGAGTCGTGTGGAGGAGATCCTTTCTGAAGACCCTGCTGATGTTTACAAAAATATGGATTTTACCACCCGCGACCGTTACCGCCACCTGATAGAAAAAACAGCTAAAAGCAGTACTTTTTCAGAAAGTGAGGTGGCTCGCAAGGCGATCAAGCTGGCTAATGAAGGTGCAGTGCAACATGGTGAAGATGATCGCCGTGCACATGTCGGATTTTACCTTATTGACAAAGGTTTGGCGCTATTGGAGCAACATGTAGAGGTCCGTTATTCAGCTATTGAAATACTCTGTAGCATTGGACGAAGGTTTTCGTTGGCTTTTTATGGTGGCACGATCCTGCTGGTAACAACACTGCTGACCTGCTGTTTTGTGCTGAAGGCATACAGCGATGGACTGCATGGGTGGTTACTCCTGCTGTTAGCCCTCCTCTCCGTTGCCTGTGCAAGTCAGCTGGCAATTGGCCTTGCAAACTTGTTGGCAACTATGCTTGTAACACCACGTCCGTTACCACGGATGGATTTTTCCAAGGGCATTCCCAAGGGTTCAGGTACCCTGGTAGTGGTACCAACGATGCTTACCGGCAGACAGGGTATTGAAGATCTTGTCAAGGCTCTCGAAGTTCGCTTTCTGGGTAATCGCCATGAACAGCTTCACTTTGGACTTCTGACTGATTTTCGTGACGCCTCTTCAGCGGTGCTCCCAGAGGATGCTGTTCTGCTGCAGTTAGCCGAGCAGAGGATCAACGAGTTAAATGAGAAGTACCGCATTGGAACTGGCAGTGGCAGTTTTTTCCTGTTTCATCGTCCACGGGTCTGGAACCCCCAGGATCAGATCTGGATGGGGTATGAGCGAAAACGAGGTAAACTGGCGGATCTGAACGGCCTGTTACGCGGCAACAGTCTCGATAAATTTTCGCTTGTAGTCGGTGATATAGCTCTCTTGCCCGAGATAAAGTATGTCATTACCCTAGATACGGATACCCAACTTGCCCGTGATTCAGCCTGGCAGTTTGTGGGAGCCATGGCTCACCCTTTGAATCGGGCTCAGTATGATCATCAAGAGCAAAGGGTTGTTGCCGGATACGGCATTATTCAGCCACGGGTAGCGGCAAGCCTCTCTGTGGCAAAGCGCTCACGTTATGCACGGATCTGCACCAGCGAGCTGGGGATCGATCCATATACACGGGTAGTCTCTGATCTGTATCAGGATCTTTTTGGCGAAGGCTCATTTATTGGTAAAGGGATCTATGAGGTTGACGCCTTTGAACTGGCGCTTGGCAGCCGTTTCCCTGACAACCGGATTCTGAGCCACGATCTTCTGGAAGGCTGCTATGCCCGATCCGGCTTGATGAGTGATCTGCAACTGTACGAGGAATACCCTTCAAGCTACAGTTCTGATGTAAGCCGCAGACACCGCTGGATACGCGGCGACTGGCAGATTGCAAGCTGGCTGTTGCCAACGGTTCCGGGATCCAATGGTAGCAGACTTAAAAATCCGCTTTCACTTTTGTCCCGCTGGAAGATCTTTGATAACCTGCGGCGTAGTCTTACCGCAGCGGCGCTGACACTTCTGCTACTTACAGGTTGGCTCCTGTTGCCCTCTGCCTGGTTCTGGACCCTGGCAGTGCTTGGTATCATCCTGATCCCTGTTCTGGCTGCCTCAGCTCTGAACCTGCTGCACAAACCAGATACTATAACCGTTGGACAACACCTTGCTGCTGCTGCAGACAGTGCCGGACAACAGCTTGTCCAGGCACTCTTTGCTCTGGTCTGCCTGCCATATGAAGCGTTTTATAGTCTGGATGCCATTATCCGCACCAACTGCCGGATGTTGTTCACTCACAAGCTTCTGCTACAGTGGAATCCATCAGAAGAAGTGGATCGCACAGGTCGCAGCGACCTGACCGGCTTTTATCGTACCATCTGGATTAGCCCTGCCCTGTCCATGCTCACTCTGGGCGGCCTTGTCCTGCTGAATCCCGATGCCCTGGTAGTGGCCACACCTGTTTTGGCTCTCTGGTTTGTCTGCCCGGCCATTGCCTGGTGGTTAAGCAAGGCACTCACACACAAACAGGAAACACTAAACGCTGGTCAGACCCTGTTTCTGCAAAAGCTGTTCAGAAAGACCTGGGCATTTTTTGAGACATTTGTTGGCCCTGATGACCACTGGTTACCGCCTGACAACTTTCAGGAACATCCTGTTCCGGTAATTGCCCACCGCACCTCGCCAACCAATATGGGACTTGCCTTACTGGCAAATCTGGCTGCCTACGATTTTGGCGTTATTTCAGCAGGGAAACTGATTGATCGCACCCAAAAGACGCTGCATACCATGGAAGGACTTGAGCGCCATCGGGGTCATTTCTATAACTGGTATGACACGCAGACCCTGCAGCCTTTACAGCCACTCTACATTTCATCGGTGGACAGCGGCAATCTGGCAGGCCACCTGTTGACCTTGCGACCCGGCCTGCTGGAGCTGTGCAACCACCCTGTTATTGGAACACAACTTTTTGAAGGACTACAGGTAACACTGGGGATTCTGCGTGATGAGCTGACCAAGCTTCCTACAGGAACAGCTCTTAATAAACTTCTTCAACTACAGCAACGACTTGAGTCGGTATGCCGTTCACACCCCTCTACTCTGGGGGCTTTGCAAAGTTATCTTGATCAACTTGTAAACTCTGTAGCTGAACTTGCAGCAGCCCTGGAACTACTCGATGACTCTCCAGAGCGACAAACGATCTGGTGGGCCAATGCCTTTCAGAACCAATGTCAGGATGCCTGTAACGAGCTGTTGTTTCTTGCCCCCTGGACAAAAATTACCGCTTCCCGACATGACCTTCAAGACCTGCCTGAACTTGACCGGATTCTGACCCTGAACGAGCTTGTAACATTGGAGAGCAGGCTTAAGCCTGCCCTGAAAGCCAGACAAGATAAGGTCAGCAGTCTGCCTGAAAGTGCATGGCTTGACAACCTGACGCGACAGATTGCGTTTGCCAGCCAGCACGCCGCATCAAGGATTGCAGACAGTAAAAAGATTTCCCTGCAATCTGAACTGCTGGCAAGGATGCAGTATGACTTCCTGTATGATGAAACACGCCATTTGCTGGCTATCGGATACAATGTTGGCGAGTGCCGGCGGGATGCAAGCTACTATGATCTGCTGGCTTCGGAAGCACGTTTTGCCACCTTCATCGCCATTGCCCAGGGGCAACTACCCCAGGAAAGCTGGTTTGCACTGGGTCGTCTGCTAACCATTGCCGGTGGAGAACCTATCCTGCTCTCCTGGAGCGGTTCGATGTTTGAATACCTGATGCCGCTTTTGGTTATGCCAACCTACGATCAGACCCTGCTGGATCAGACCTGCAAGGCAGCTGTGGCCTGGCAGATCCAGTACGGCAAAAAACGTTCGGTACCCTGGGGTATCTCTGAATGCGGCTATAATGCCATTGACGTGCATCTTAACTACCAGTACCGCGCCTTTGGGGTACCTGGCCTGGGGCTTAAACGGGGTCTTGCCGAAGATCTGGTTATCGCGCCATATGCCTCAGCCATGGCACTGATGGTGGCACCCGGCGAGGCCTGCAGGAACCTGCAGCGGTTGGCAGCTGACGGTAATGAAACCAGATACGGTCTTTACGAGGCGATTGACTACACCCCCCTGCGTCTGCCACGGGGACAGACCAGCGTTGTGGTTCGTTCTTTCATGGCTCATCATCAGGGGATGAGCCTGTTGTCCTTATCTTACCTGTTGCTGAATCGTCCCATGCAACGACGGTTTGAGTCAGACCCTGCCTTTCAGGCAACCCTGCTGTTACTACAGGAGCAGATTCCCAAGGCGACGGCCTTCTATGCCCATACCACCGGCATTTCTGAACACCATCTGGGCAGTAGCAGTCAGGAAACCCCAATACGCCTGTTCAAAACAGCGTCTACGCCAAACCCGGAAGTACAGTTACTCTCAAACGGCAGGTATCATGTCATGGTCACCAATGCCGGTGGCGGCTATAGTCGCTGGAAAGACCTTGCCATTACCCGTTGGCGTGAAGACCGCACCTGCGACAACTGGGGTACATTCTGCTATATCCGCGATGTAACCAGCAGAGAATTCTGGTCAACAGCCTACCAGCCAACCCTGAAACCGGCTAAACGGTTTGAGGCTATCTTTTCGGAAGGACGGGCAGAGTTTCGAAGCCTGAACCATGAGTATGACACACACACAGAGATCGCTGTATCACCCGAGGATGATATTGAACTGCGACGGATCAGGATTACCAACCGCTCAAAGGCACGCCGGATCTTCGATGTAACCAGCTATGCAGAGGTAGTGCTTGCTCCACCTGCTGCAGATGCGCTGCATCCTGCGTTCAGCAACCTCTTTGTCCAGACAGAGATCATCCGTCAGCAACAGGCCATCCTCTGCACACGGCGTCCTCGCTCACAGGGAGAGCGTTCACCCTGGATGCTGCACCTAATGGCGGTTCATGGTGCAAAGGCCGGAGAGATTTCATATGAAACCGACCGGATGCAGTTTATCGGCCGAGGCAACACCGTGGTTGATCCGCAGGCACTCAGCGGAGTGGGTGATTTTTTCACCGGAGCGCTCTCGGACAGTGAGGGTTCGGTACTGGATCCAATTGTGTCCATCCGCTACCGGATCACCCTGGAGCCGGAAGAATCAGTCACCATCAACATGGTCACCGGCATTGGGGAGACCAGGGCAGAGGCATTAAGCCTGGTTGAAAAATACCATGACCGCCGCCTTGCAGACCGGGTTTTTGACCTGGCATGGACCCATGGTCAGGTACTACTGCGCCAGCTTAACGCATCCAAGGCCGACGCCCACCTCTTCGGACGTCTTGCCAGTTCGATCATCTATGCCAATGCATCGCTACGTGCCGATACCGCCATCCTGATCAAGAACCACCGTGGACAGTCAGGACTCTGGGGCTATGCCATTTCCGGTGACTTGCCTATTGTGCTTTTGCAGATTGAGGATATTGCCAATATTGAACTGGTTCGACAGCTTTTGCAGGCTCACGCCTACTGGCGTCAGAAAGGACTTGCCGTTGATCTGGTAATCTGGAACGAGGATCGTGCCGGCTACCGGCAACAGTTGCACGACCAGATCATGGGGCTGATTGCCGCTGACATTGAAACCCATATCACCGACCGGCCCGGCGGTATCTTTGTACGGCCTGGAGACCAGATCGCAGTAGAAGACCGGATCCTGATCCAGACCGTTGCCCGCATCATCATCATGGACAGTCGCGGTTCACTGGCGGATCAGATCTATGGACGCACCCTGTCTGAACTGACCGTACCACTCTTGATACCGACCAGAAGCCATCGTTCTGAACCGATATCTGTGGCACCATTGCCACGCAACGACCTGACCTCTTTCAACGGGCTTGGTGGCTTTACCCCTGATGGGCGGGAGTATGTGATTACCACTGCACCGGGGCAACTGACACCGGCTCCCTGGGTGAATGTGCTCGCCAATCCGCAGTTCGGCACGGTCATATCAGAGAGCGGCCTTGGCTATACCTGGGCTGAGAACGCCCATGAATTCAGGCTCACACCCTGGGGTAATGATCCTGTCAGCGATTCCCGTGGAGAAGCACTCTATCTGCGAGATGAAGAGCGGGGTCATTTCTGGTCACCCATGCCATTGCCCTGCCGTGGCAAAACTCCATATGTCACTCGTCACGGTTTCGGTTACAGCGTGTTTGAACATACTGAGCGGGGTATCTGCTCCGAGGTCTGGGTCTACGTTGCCCTTGACGCAGCAATCAAGTTTACGGTTATAAAACTGCGCAACGATTCAGGTCGATCACGCCGTATCTCGGCCACCGGCTATCTGGAATGGGTGCTGGGTGATCTTCCGCCAAAATCAGCCATGCATATAGTTACTGAAACAGACCTGAGCAGCGGTGCGCTGTTTGCGCACAACCCTTACAACACAGAATTCTGTAACCGTACTGCGTTCTTTGACGTAGACGAGACAACGCGCAGCGTAACCGGCGACAGGACAGAATTTCTGGGGCGCAACGGTTCGCTGCAAGCTCCGGCTGCCATGACCCGCACACGACTCTCAGGAAAGGTTGGCGCTGCAATGGATCCCTGTGGTGCAATCCAGGTCAGCATTGATCTGGCTGCAGGAGAAGAACGGGAGATCATCTTCAGGCTTGGCCTGGGCAAAGATAGCAATGATGCCACAAGACTGGCCAATCGCTTTAAAGGAACGGCTGCCGCAAGAACCGCCCTTGATGATGTCTGGCAATATTGGTCACACACCTTGGGCACGGTATACCTGGAAACACCTGACCAATCACTTAATCTGCTGGCCAATGGCTGGCTGTTATATCAAACCCTGGCCTGCCGTCTCTGGGCACGCAGCGCAAGCTACCAATCCGGTGGTGCCTTTGGTTTCCGTGATCAATTGCAGGACACCATGGCTTTGGTCTATGCCAGACCGGATCTGGTACGAGAGCATCTCCTGCTCTGCGCCTCCCGCCAGTTTCATGAAGGCGATGTTCAGCACTGGTGGCACCCTCCGATCGGAAGGGGGGTTCGTACCCACTGCTCCGATGATTATCTCTGGTTACCCCTGGCAACCTGCCGCTATGTCGTTACTACCGGAGACACAGGGGTACTGGATGAGCCGGTTCGGTTTTTGCTGGGCAGCCCGCTTAAAGAAGATGAAGACTCCTATTACGACCTGCCCGGACGTTCAGAAGAGAGCGCAACACTTTATGAACACTGCGTCAGAGCCATCCTTAACGGACTTAAGTTTGGTGAACATGGCCTACCACTGATTGGCTCCGGTGATTGGAACGACGGCATGGACAGGGTGGGCGAACAAGGCAAGGGGGAAAGCATCTGGCTGGGTTTTTTCCTGTATGATCTGTTGATACGCTTCAGCGCTATCGCCAGCAACTACAGTGATCTTCCCTTTGCCGAACAGTGCACCACGGAAGCGGCAACACTCCGCAAAAACATAGAGTTGCATGGCTGGGATGGTGAATGGTACCGCCGTGCCTATTTTGACGATGGCACTCCCCTTGGCTCATCCGTCAATCCGGAATGCCAGATTGATTCAATTAGCCAGAGCTGGTCGGTTCTCTCTGGCGCAGGAGGTCAGCAACGCTCGCAAACAGCCATGGAAGCCTTGGACAAGCGGCTTGTCCGGCGTAAGCATGGCTTGATTCAGCTGCTTGATCCACCTTTTGACAAATCAGCGCTTAATCCCGGCTATATCAAAGGCTATGCTCCAGGAGTTCGGGAAAATGGCGGGCAGTACACCCACGCAGCCATCTGGGCAACCATGGCCTTTGCCCAACTTGGTGATAACCGCAGAGCCTGGGAACTGTTCAGCATCATCAATCCGATCAACCATGCCCGCACCAGTGAACAGACAGACACCTACAAAGTGGAGCCTTACGTGGTTGCCGCTGATGTCTATGCCATCCCGCCCCACACCGGCCGGGGCGGCTGGACCTGGTACACCGGCTCGGCATCATGGATGTACCGCTTGATACTGGAATCACTGCTGGGAATGAAACAGGAAAAGGACAAACTGCAGTTTACACCGTGCCTGCCACCTGAGTGGGATGAATTCACGATCCACTACCGCTATCGTAATACGGTCTATCACATCGCGGTTCGGCAACTCGCTGCCACTACAGATGAGGTTGCTTCAGTAAGCGTGGATGAGGTTTTGCAGCAGGACAACTGCATTACTTTGGTTAATGATCATACCGAGCATTGGGCATTGGTCAGGATAGCCAGGGAAACGGTGCAGGGGTAAACAAAAACAATTACAGACAATTGACTTGAGCGGGAAAAAACCATGAAAACCGGATTATTTTTAATCATACTCCTTTTGTTCGCCACAACCTCTTGGTGCACTGCTTCAGACAGCATCCTTGGGGTATGGAACACAGACAAGTATGATGCAAAGCTTGAATTTTTCAAGTGTGGGGACAAAGTCTGCGGAAAAATAATCTGGCTCAAGGAACCAAAATATATTGACAAAGAGGATGGACCTGTCGGCTTACAAAAGACCGACAGAAAAAATCCTGATCCGTCACTCAGAACCAAACCGGTGCTTGGCCTGCAGATCATGCAAGGTCTCCCCAAAGCTAACAACAAATGGGCTGACGGAGCCTGCTATGATCCTGAAACCGGAAAAACCTACAAATGCAAAATGCAGCTGACCTCAACTGGCGATTTGAAAATGCGTGGCTACATCGGTATTTCCCTGTTCGGGCGCACCATGGTCATGACCCGCTAGTTAGTCTCCATCCGGAAACCCCAACTTTGTCGAGTTGAGTAGCGGTAGCAGAGGAAACATCCTCTGCTTCACGTTCCGGATTTTATGATTTTGTAGTTTTTGACCTGCTCTTTTACAATTTAGGACGCAGCATCCCCTTGGCTCTGCTAAATCAACTCTTGTGCTGCTGCTTTAAGCTGGTGCCAGCTTTGTTCTGGCAAGCACCAGCAGGTTGTAGGAGACAATCGAACTCCAGACATACCGGCCAAAGCCTTCCCAACTCTTCCATGTACAACGATCAAGGCCAAAGGCACGCTTGAGGGTTGATATGCCAGCCTCTATACCGGCTCGGAAGTTTCTGAGTTTCTTGTACACCCAGGAACTCTTGGCCATCTCAAGGACTGAAAGCCCACGCTTCTTGGCAAACACGGCATCTTTTATCTGCTCTCTTTTGGCATATGCCAGATTGTCTTTTGAGGCAAAGCCACCATCAACGGAAACCTGACGTGGCATACGACCATACAGCTCTTTCTGGCGTTCAAGGAGCGGAGCATACTGTTCTGTGTCCGCAGGGTTGCCCCTGGTTATCATACAATCAAGAATCATGGTGGAACTGCCGCCAGTCAGAAATATCTTGTGGCCATATTCGGTTTCACGACGCTTTTTGACGATGATGTCGGTGTGGTCCTCAAAGAAGGAGACGACCTTTTCTGAAGCAGGTACCTGTTCTCCCTTTAATACCCGCCGTTCGGTCTGGCTGATGACTTTCCTTAGTAACCCTACGGCACGCTCAAGCTTTTCTGCCAGCACCTTGCCGGCAAAGAGTTCAGTGGCTTCAGAAGGTATATGAGCATGAAGCTCAGGGATTGCGACCAGGGCATAGTCTCTGACTTTACTTGCATATAGAAGAAGGTTCTGGTAAGCCGCCTTACGGACTTCTTCCTTCTTGGCATTCAGTATGGTCAGTACCCGCTTCTTGACAACCCGTTGATGATCACTGAACTGGTACTGGGGAGCAGGAGACAGTGCTTTGCCTTCGGCAAGCCAGCGAGTGATGATCCGGATACCATCAGCCAGAAGGGTGGAGTCAGTAGGATGATGGATATCTGTTTCCACAGAGGTTGCATCAATACGGATCGTGCGTCCTGTTTCGACCTTCTCCTTTTTGGCGTGACCTATAATCTCACGGTGGATAGCTTCCCAGGTATCTTCACGGATAGCTTTTATGTTCTCCTGGAGGATTGATTTGCTGGGATACTGCACCATATCTAATCGGGAGAAGCTGCGAAAGGCATCGGAGTCTTCAAGGTGAAATGCAAGCTCTTCGTAGGTGAGCTGGCGATACTGTTTCAAAACGGCACAGCTCACTACCTGTTCAGCAGTCATGCCTTCACGGCCTGTTGTTGAACGGCGGGCTCTGGTCAGGTTGGCAAAGACAAGTTCAAGTACCTTGGGAGTGGCATCCAGCACCTTGGACATCTCAACCAACTCCTTGGCAATGGAGCTTTTGGCCATAGTGACAAACAGGTTCTGTTGAGGGTTGAATTTTCGACGCATATGGGTACCATCCTTAAGTAATAGTGTAACGATACCAGTATATTGCGTCAGAATAGTAGCATAAATTGTGAAAGAGCAGAAACAAAAAATACAGGTTTATATATAAATATCAGAGTGTTACAGTTTCCGAATGGAAACTAGTTAAGGGCCAAAGACGAGAAAACTGCCCTTTCTCTTACGAGAATGGGCAGTTTTGCTTTTCCGGCTTTATTGATTTCAGCAATCATATCGAATGGTTTTCTGTAGCCCATGTGCCCCCTCTTCCCCCCCCAAAGTTGAGTTAGAGTGGAGCAAATTGAGCAGTACCCGTTTTTCCTGCTGATTTCTCCCGGAATACATACCTGCACGAACTGTCATATATGGCAGTTGCGTCAAAGAACACGGATTTACATTGACGGATTTCGTCTGTCTCCCACCTCACTATTTTAATTTAAATATGTAAAAACAGCATATTGAATCAACAATGACAGCTTGGTATCAGCGGCATGCAAGTTGCTTTTTTGTCATTTGCCTATTTACCCGCCCAGAAAACGCCGATCCCGAATCTGTTTTTAGCCGGCGCCCACACCAGGACTCAAGCGCAGGTCTGGAGTATTGAAGGCGCCGTGGAAAGTGGCAGAAGAGCTGCAAAAGCGATTGACGACAGAGTTGTTGTTTTAGACCAAATTCGCCCCCTCTGGATCAGCACTTTGTCCAAAATTGATGATATCTTATACACAGTTAAAGCGCCGCAACTTATCGATTCTGCTTTTTATTTTTTTCTCATTGTATGTGGGTATCTGATCTATGTTGCTTTTACCTCGTAAGCGATCGCACACAACAAGCCTGAGTCACCCTCTATCAGGGGTATGTGTCCAATACCTAAGATGCAGTGAACTATTGGCAGCAAATTCTTGTCTGCGGAGTGAATGCACATGAAATCCAGGAGTGATGCAAAAGACTTCCCTATCGTTTGCGTCGGCGGTTCAGCTGGTGGCCTCGATGCCTATACCCGTTTATTAAAACATCTGCCGGCCGATATGGGCGTTGCCATCGTAATCGTCAATCATCTGAGAACCGTAGCCACCCTGCTCCACGAGATTCTTCCGCACTACACGAAGATGCCGGTGGAACTGATCACGGAAAGATTGGACATCGAACCCAATCATCTGTTCATCATCCCGGAAAAGCGCGATTTGCACGTTCTTGATGGAGAATTTCATCTCAAACCGATATCAAAGCCCAGGGGATGGCCCGACGTGATTACGGTTTTCATGCGTTCCCTGACGGAGAACTGGGACGGTAAGCTTATTGCGGTCATTGTATCCGGTTTTGATGGTGATGGTGCCGCAGCGTTGCAGGGCATAAAAGAAGTCGGCGGTATTACCTTTGCCCAGAAGCCCGAAACTGCCGTTCAACCCGATATGCCGGAGAGCGCAATAGCAAGCGGCAATATAGATTTTATCCTTTCACCTGAGGACATCGCCAAAGAAATTGTACGAATTGCCCACGAAGAGTGAAGGGGAATAAGTCTCCGGTGTAAAAGTGACTACTCTCAGAGTGAGCAAGAATCTGGAAAGAGAGGGGTGACCTTTTGGTCACCCCTCTCTTTCCAGCTCTCCCAAAAAATATCATTGTATGCTCAATTACATAAAAGCTGAACATTTCGATACCTGCACGGGCTGCCATATATGACAGTTGTGCCAAAGAGTACAGATTTACATTGACGAGTATTTTACCTCACACCGCATAATTATAATTTATGGCAAAAAAATCATATAGTTGAATTACTGCTGCCAGACTGTTTTCATCGGCACGCAAGTTGCGTTTCCGTATCGCATACCTGAAGATGATGTGCGTTGAGCCGAAATCAGCCGGTTTAACACTTTCGACCATCTAATATTGATGCATATCGTTGTGTAACAAGAACCATGTATGCATAATCAAGGCTACCAGAGGAGGATGTCATGAAGAATCAAATGAAAGATCTGCAGAAACTAAAAGGGATAGGTAAAATTCTGTCGCGGCGCCTGGCAGAAGCCAGCTATAACACAATTGCCAAAGTTGCTGCTGCAGAGAAAAAAGGGTTAGAGAACATTGCGGGAATGAACCCGCAAAAGCTACGGTCTATTGTAACCCAGGCCAGATCGATGACCGGGGAAGCCGAAAAAAATCAGCACACCTGGAGCAATAGTAGATGCGACAGATAGTGTCCACCAAAGAGATCCTCCCATCGGTTTTACGGACAGGTTTCAGGACTGCTGCAGGCAACCGACGGGAATGCCTGCCGAAAAAAGGAGACACGTTATGATAGGTACTATTTTAATCGTCATCATAATTTTGATGCTTATTGGCGCACTGCCCACGTGGCCTCACAGCAAGCAGTGGGGTTTCTACCCAAGTGGCGGGCTTGGCCTGATTTTGTTGATCCTGCTCGTCCTGCTGCTTATGGGGCGGCTCTAGGGGCTGTACAACTGGTTGATACGTCTGAATCACTGTGCGCAATCCCGCGCTCAGATAATGGCAGGCACAAAGGAGAAACATCATGAAATATTCGCTCGTAGTTGTTGCAGCAGCAGTGTCAGCGTTAGCTTTAAGCGCCTGTGAACGACAGCCGGTGGTGGCGCCTGCTGCGCCACCTGCAACTGTTGTAACCGTTCCTGTTCCCGGACCGCCTGGACCTGCCGGACCACAAGGAGCGACCGGGGCTCCTGCGGGAAAAGGTGAAACCGGTGCACCCGGAATGACAGGCGTTGAAGGCAAAAAGGGTGGCGATACTATTGTCGTTGTTCCCTCATCTGCACCGCCACGCTGATTTTGTTCCAGCGGAACTCAAATGACAGGAGGAGCAGATGCCGCTTATTCAATTCAATTAGTAATTGTTCTGGTTATCGTTGGGTTAGTCCTGTGGGTGATTAACAGCTACATACCGATGCAGTCTACCATCAAAAGAATTTTGAATGTAGTCGTGGTTATTGCTGTGATTATATGGCTATTGAGTGTCTTCGGACTCATCGGTAACATCTCGTCGATTCGCATAGGAAAGTGAAGGGGCTGGACTACTACGTATGTCATTCCCTAAACATGGAGCTTTGGACGAAGGAGGAAACTCGCATGGGCAGAAAAGCGGAGTATGTCGAAAAGCTCTCAGCACAGCTGGTGCAATGGGACAGGCAACTGGATATCCTCAACTACAAGGCTGACAACGCTGTAGCAGAGTTGAAAGCCGAATACTGCCAGGAGATAGACAACCTGCTGCGTCAGCGGCAGGTTGTTGAACTGAAGCTGCAAGAAATAGGGGCTGCCAGTGATACTATCTGGCGGGAGATGAAAGAAGGGAGTGATGATGTTTGGGATGAAGTTAGAACTGATTTACATGATGCCATCGTCAATGTCAAATGAGCGAGAGCAGTCAACTTGATTGATGCGTGCTGATATTCAGCCGGTAAATTGTCATTCCTGATATATCCTAAAATTGAAACAGCGCTTGCCGTATCTCCATCAAGCTCTGAATGATTGAGTCCTCCGTTAACGAGTACTTTCATACCGCTGGTATAACAGTCATGTTTTTTCACTCTAGTTCACTACCTGATCAAAATCCGATACTGACAATGCCCACCTATCTGTCAGGCAGGCGAGGAGGTAGCACATAGACAGGGCACGCAGTCGTGCCTGCCAAGAACAGATAGAAATCAAGAGTAGCCTGAATAGCCGTGCAATGATTCTTTGTTGTAAGAGTCGTTGTGGTATATCCGTCAGCTTTAACTTCCACTACATAACTACTTGCTTCCGGCAAGATAACGGCACAATTCCCGAATATGTCGGTAATATTGATGTATTTATTGTTGTTGTCTTGGTTTGTTGATGTAATCACTGCTTGCGGCAAAGGCCTCCCCGGGAAGCATCTTTCTTGTACGCCAACGTAGAGCACACAGTCTTCAGCGGCAACGAAGCTGGTCGTTGCAAATAACAGGGTGCATCCCACGAGTATTGATAATAGATACTTGGTAAAAAACAACAAATTGAAGATTGTTTTCATTACGACACCTAAATGCGTTCTACGTACTCCAGGATGAGAATGCAATCCTCACTAACAATCACTTTGACGTTACCCCATTACCATGTCGACTGGCTCTACCCTGTTACACAGGCAAGAGAAGCGCCGGAAAACGGCTGTGGATTTTTCAGACTCTTGAAATAACGTTTTCGCGTAGAAAGATTGATCCCTGCATACACAAGACAGCCAAATAGCGTTCGCTTCCAGGGGGTCATGCCAAAGAATCGTTTTGTCATTGCGCCAATTGAATAGACTTGTCTGTTCAAACGGACAAAACCACTGATCAGTTCATCAGCCGTCATTCCAAGTGGCTGATACAGAAGGGTATCCGGAGGATGCCCGTGGAGCCACCAATCGTGATCAAACAACCTGTCTTCGCTTTTAAGGCGCTTGTATAAACGGGTACCTGGATACGGGGTGAGAATCCTGAGCTGGACGCAATCCATATGACTTCTCATGATAAACTCAAGGGTCTGATCGAACAGACCCTTGTTTTCAAAATCAAACCCGAACACGAAGCAGCCCAGAATACCGAAACCTTCGTTATGGAATCGATGCATGGCCTCATCATAGCCGATCTTCAAATTTTTAATTTTATTCACGTCATCCTGAGTGTCTTTCTGTACCGATTCAAATCCGACCAAAAGCCCCATACACCCCGCACGTTTCATCAATCCCAGCAGTTCCAGATCTTCAGCCAATGAAACGGTTCCTTGTGCCAGCCAACGTTTTCCAAGCGGTATCATTTCCGTAAAGAGTTTTTTTGCAGATTCCCGGTTCAATCCAAGCGCATCATCAACGAAGAAAAGATCACGGGATGCAATGGATGCTATCTCGGCAATTACCTCATGAACCGGCCTGACTCGATAGCGTTGTCCCAAGGTCTGGCCAATGCAGCAGAATTCGCAATCGTAAGGACACCCGCGGGAGGTTTCTACGCCGATCGGCATGGGAAGTCGCCCCTGATAGTGACTACCGGGCAAAAGATTCCGCTGCGGCATCGGCAGACAATCGAGATTGGCTGCCGTATCGGATTGATAGATTCTCTTCATCTGATTCAATTCGGCATCCGCAACAAGCTGCCCCCATACGCCTTCAGCTTCTCCCACGACAACTGCATCGGCATGCTCCAGGGCTTCTTCAGGAAGTATCGTGGGGTGAATTCCCCCCATCACCACTTTCACCCCCTTCTTTCGATAGGCGTCGCCAATCTCATACGCTCTCAGCGCAAGTTCAGTCAGGACGGTAATACCCACCAGATCAACATCCTGATCGATGTCATCAGGTGCAAATGCTTCCTCGACAATCGTAATCGTGTGCCCTGGCGGTGTAAGTGCCGCCAAAAGCGGAAGATTTACCCTCTGCAGTTTGAAAGGTGTCGATAACATATCTTCATGATGCAAACTCGGTGCGATAAGTTTAATGTTCATTGCTACTCCCTGGTACTGCTCCAACAGGCAAAGAATGGCCCCACCCGTCACCCGGTGGTGTCGGTATGCTATGCAGTGTATAATCCCCTGATCCGTGCAGAGAACCGCTCATATAGCAGCGGTCACTGTTGTCCCCGGTGGTTAAGGCAAAAATGGATTTTTCGTATGAACGGACTCTCAACGCTAGCGGCACCTCCATCAGATCGAGCAGAGTTGCGAAATTGTTGAGATGGGAAACGCGGATGCCGGGTTCGATGTCATCCAGGAGTCCTTGCCTGGCATACTGCTCACTGGACACAAGGAAATCCGGCACATCAACAATCTCCGGGTCAGCCTTCATATGGGTGTACCGTTGCCCATGCTCGGCCAATGTCTGGCCATGGTCCGATGTGTATAGAATTACGTAGTTCTGATTTGTCGTTTCGGAAACAAACACCCTGAAAAATTCATCCACCTGATAACGGATCCCGTTGTCATAGGAATTTACCAGCTTCTCACGCCCTGTCGGTCCGGGGTCAATGGACTCCAACGTTTTCATAACCGGTGTCCAGATCGTGGAGGCAGTATCATCCGGATAGTTGTTGCAATACTGAAAATGAAGCCCCTTTTTGTTGACAACAATAAAATAGCCACCACCTTTATTAAGGATAGCACTGAGAACCCGAGCCACCCCACTATCCTTTGTTACCTCAAGATCAATCTGTTGCTCCTCGAATGAGTTCTCGTTCATCCAGCTGTCCAGTGATCGCACCGGGCCATCCCCGGCCGCTTTCTTAAGCGAAGCAAGGTAGACACGATTGATATCAATGTAGATCGTTTCGTATCCCATTGTTTTTGCGTAATCAAAAATGGTCGGGTTCTTCCTGGTTCTAAAATCTGTGTCAGGAAATTCATTGTGGCCGCTCAGCAGATAGGCATTACTGATGTGTGTGAAGGAACTGGCAGCGACACAAATGCCGAGATTTATAAGTCGCCCTTCGGTTTCCAGCGATTGAAGAAATGGTGTTGTTGCCCGTGGATAGCCATTAAGGCTGAGATTGCTACCACGCACCGACTCATCGATAACATAGATGACGCTGTCAAGCGGCCTTTGGGAAACCTGAAATGCGGGTAGACTGTCTCGAATACCCTGATATCGTTGCCTGCTCTCAAAGGCGCACTGGGCTATCGCACGCAAAAAGGAGGTCAGGGGATTCAGATGAAAGCTGCGTTCCGGCACAAAGCGAAAGAGTACGTAATTGGAAACAAAAAGGTAGAGCAGCAACAGGATACTGAGAGCTATCGTCATTCCGGCATCGGATACCGGAGGCACGAATAGCAGCAGGGAAAGAATGAGCAGATACGGGAGGGCATAGACAAGAACCTGCGGTTTAAAAAAGCTCAGGATCGCTTCAATCCGGTGGGCGCCGCTGACGGTCACGGACAGGTACAGGTCGGTGCCGGTCATGAATTGGGAAAGAGTCTGCCAATAGGATAACTGCACGATTACCAGAAAAACAGAAAACAGGAGGGCGATTGCACGAAGAGGTCCCGGAAGGAGAGCAATGAAATAAAACAGGGCGAACAGTTGGAGAAAGACCAGGGTGAAGGCACCCAGAAACTTCATGATATCGGTAAACGAACGTGAATCCGGTAGAGCACGGTAATCCCTGGATCTCAAAACAGCATCACTAATGACCGAGAGCATCGAGACGAGCAAAACGGTCGCGACACGAGGGCAGGACGCTCCAGTGATGCTGCTGAGCAGGGACATTGCGGTCACTGCCCCTCTTCCCATTTGGTGGCAAGTATGCCCAGGATGAAGACTACCGCAGCAAAAGCACCGATGACCGCTGCGTCACGCACTGCTGCGGCGGTATCTTCAAATATCATAGCCGCCCTGAGACCCTCGTTTACGTAATACAGCGGCAGTGTCCTGGCAAGCGTCTGCAGAAAATGAGGCATCAGCTCAATAGGGAAGAAGCTGCCAGAAAGAAACATCATCGGAAAGCTGATGGCGTTAGCCGCAGCAGCGGCACTCTGCGCCTCCTTGGTGAAGCGGGTCAGGATCATCCCGATGCCAACAAAAGCAAAGACCTCAAGTGCAATGAACGCAGGGAGCCAGGGATTGATATGCAGGTTGACATCAAATACGGCGTAGCTCACCAGCAGCATTGCAACCGTGGATACCACCGCAATGGTGAACTGATACAGGATATCCGACAGTATCCATTCAGTGCGGGTTATGGGCGTCGTGGAAAGCTTCCTGATAATACCCTTTTGCCGCAGTTCCGTGTTCGAGTTCACCGAGCCGAACAGGCTCAGCGTCATCACTGCCATGGCGATGATGCCGGGGATGAAATACTCTATAAACCGGTATTTTGTCATCAGTATCGATTTTGAAACCGGTTTGATGAACGTCGGTATAGAGGAGATCTGCTGGTTTATTCCGGCAAGTACCCCGTTCAGGATATCCATCTTCGTGGACACGGAAGAAGAGCTGGGGTCGTAGACATAGGTAACCGTGACCGATGCTGTATAGTCATTGAAAAACTTCCTGCGCAACAGCGACCGTTCCATCCCTTTCGGGATAACAAGCACCAGATTCACCTTGGTGTCCCTGACGTACTGTACAGCGTTAGCGGCAGGATCGACCCTGCTAATCTTGAACTTCCCGTTTAGTTCAAGGGCTTCAACTGCCTCTTTGGAGGTTTTCGACTGGTCGAGATCCTGTACCGACAGATGAAAATTCACATTGTCCTGGCTCATGAAAATTGTGCCGAACAGCAGTATCAGTATGATCGGGAACGCAAGCGTGAAAAACATGGTGGTCTTCTCGCGGTACACGCAGAGAAGTTTCACGTAGAGATTTGCAACGACGACACGCAGGCTCATGTCGTACCTCTTCCGTCGGCATGGCTGTCATGGAGCGCTTCGCCGGTCAGTTTCAGAAAGACCTCCTCCAGGTTCGGTTTTCGAACATCCAGACTCTGGTAAAACGCCCCGGCATCCTTGATGGCGCTCAAGATCTTCTGGACATCGTCCGTGTGCTGCACCCTGGTTTTAATGGCATTATCGTTGCTAATAACCGGTTTAAAACCCATCTGAGCGATGATTTCAATGACGTTTCCATCGACTGACTGCAAGGTTAGAACCATAAAATTTGCGGTAGTTTCAATTAGTTCAGCAGGAGTTCCCTTCGCAATGAGGGTGCCCTTCGATATAATTGCAACCGTGTCTGCCAGAAGCTCCGCTTCCTCCATATAATGTGTGGTCAGAAAAACCGTCTTCCCCTTTTGCTTCAGTCCATGCAGGACATCCCACACCTCGCGCCGCGCCCGTGGATCAAGCCCGGTCGTTGGTTCGTCGAGGAATACGACCTCTGGATCGTTCACGAGCGCAATCGCAATACCAAGTCGCTGTTTCAACCCTCCCGAAAGGTTCCTGTACTGTTCCCTGGCCTTGTCTTCGAGCTTCACCAGCTCTATCAAACTGTCGATATCACTGTTCCTGCGGCTGTAGAGCCGCGAGAAGTACTGCAGTGTCTCCCTGACGGTTATCCTGTCGAAGGAGTTGAACCCTTGGGGAAGGACACCTATACGATTGACGATAGCCTGTTTTCCCTTTGTCACATCCATGCCAAGCAAGGTCACTTTTCCTGATGTTGGTGTGCGGATCGTGTCGATGATTTCAACGGTCGTGGTCTTGCCGGCGCCATTCGGCCCCAGCAGGGCAAACAACTCACCTGTGCGAACGGTGAACGATATATCATTGACCGCCACAAGATCCCCGTAGCGCTTGGTCAGGTTGTCAACTTCGATTGCATATTCAGTGTTGTGTGTCATGAATCACCATTTTGGGCCAAAACCCCAGCATGCTCAGGAACTTCCCGCTCATGGCAGGCCAGGCCATAAGAAAGCGGTCAATCACCAACCGGCGATGTTTGAATAATACAAAGCTCGGGATCATGGTTGCTCCCAGATGCACTTTAGTCTTCTCCGCACCCTGTCCTGAATAATAAAAGGGGATTTTTCGTTCCATGCAGGTACGGACATTTTCAAGCCAGGACAGGACATACAGGTTGTATCTGCGGCCAAGCAGGTAATCCATGCAGAAATATTTATCTGCCATCGCTTCCTGATGTACGACGAGCAGGTTGAAAGCGATCAGTTCATCCTGAACAAAATAGAGTCTGTATTCAGCCCCCGGGACCCTCTCGCAGATTTTCTCAAAAAACAGGCGCTTTTGAACACCGAACGACATCGTACTGCGGGCAACTGTTGCCAGATACAGCGTGTAAATCCGCTCCAGATACAGGGCAATTGTACAGCTTCGAATCACGGTAACATCAGCCGAAACGCGCATTTTGCGGCGAATATCTTTTCTTGCGGCCTTTGAAAAACGGGCCAGGAAATCATCCATGCTGTTACAATCGATCGGGAGTCGGGCGCATGACTGAAATTGCACCTGATTGAATTTTTTGATTATCTCTACGGGAAGTCTGCCGTACTGATTAAAGTTGTAAAACGCCACGATGTCGCATTTCCGTTCGCCCGCCAGCGTCTGCAGTGAGGCATAGGCCATTTCACAGGCTGCATCAAAGGTGCTCTCATCAATCCGGGGATCAATCCCGATTTCACTCCACTCCCCCGCCACCAAGCCAACAGATAGAATCCGGGGTTCAAAAAGCGAAGGGATCATACGGCCTGCTGCTTGCAGCACTTTCTTGAGCCACCCTTTCACAAATCTGGACAGATCAAAACGGGTTTCAAACAGCGGCAACAGCAGAATCGGAACCTCATCCTGATACACCACGATGCTCAACAACTGGAAATCGTCAACCCCCTCTTCCTGCAGCAATGACAGGAGCGGAGCGGTGCTGGAAGGCGCTGGAAACAGACGGCCGAGATCCAGCGAAGACAGACCGTCCACGCGTGGCAGGCAGGCGCAGGAAAGCCTATGCATGGTCAGTTGCTTTCCTATCCACCAGGGCGATGGAACACCACTGTTTCTGCTGTGGAATAGATTGCACCCAGAGCGGACGGCATGCGATCAGGGGGTAGCGTTCCTGCGCTTTCCCCGACAAACCCACCGGAAAGGTGTACCCGCCTCCGCTGCCGTCTGCTGACGGATAAACGGAAACATGCCGTGGTTCCACGAGATGGAATGCGCATCCCAGTGCCTTGACAACGGCTTCCTTGATCGACCAGAGCAAGGCTGAGGCCCCTTCCAGATCACCGTTTGTCAAGCTTAAGGCGTGGTGCATCTCTTCTGGACTGAAGACGCGGAGATATGGATATGCGGCTCTGAATTCATCACTCCCGGCCACATCTATGCCGATATCAGACGTATCATCAGAGAGTGCTGCCCAGAGTTCTCCTCCACACGTACTGAATGAGATGCCAGGCCCTTGCTCTGCACCTCGCATAAGATGGGGCTTGCCAAGCAGACCGGCTACCACTCTGACAGGGAGCAGCCCCTGGTTTGCAGATTGAGTTTTTATCCCCCAATAACCTTCTTTTAACACAACGTAATCCCACAGAATGGTGGCAAGCCGCAGCTTGTCATCAATTCCGGCAATCGCCCTGCCCTGGGAGGTTTGCTGTTCACAGGGTGTGGATGCAAAGAAGACCGGTCCTTTTCCGTGAAAAAAACCTGTAGCGTGAACAGCTATGCTTTGACCATCTAGTGCCACGTTTACTCTCCATTTAACCTGTTCAGTTCTCAACCCATTGCATCCGAACACCGTAGAGCTGCATGATCGTGCGGCCTTGTTCGTCTATCCCCCGGGAGTCCCAGATAAGGCCTTGATCGTCCTGAGACCGCATTCGGGCCTCAAGGGATATCTGTTCCCCTGCCCGGCAGTGCCGCAAAAACCTCATCTCGCCGATCTCCATGGGAACCATTGCTCTTCGTTCCAAGGGGGTGGTTGCCGCCATGTTGAAGCCAACCAACTGCAAAAGGGCCTCAAACAGATAGGGAGAATACTGGTAGCGCGTGTTCCGCAGCTGCGCAAAGTCATCTATCTCCCGGTAGGTAGTGCGGCCCCGAATCACGCCCGGACCCGCACCTTCAATGAGATCCATGACGCGGTATCTGCCTTTGAGGCTGCTGCGTTCTTCGTACCAGTGCAGCACCTGGCTATGATCCAGAGCAGGAGTCTGCAGCTCTTCCTGCTGAACAGGAAAACCGGGCAGCCCCACACCGAGATAGCCTTCCCTGCCATCCAGGATTACCTGCCCCTTGCAGTGCGGGGTAAAGCGATCGGTCACCCTCCCGGCAGGGGAGAGTTCCTGTGTTGCCAGAGAGACCTCACACGCTATTTCCCGAAGGCCGTTGTCGATCCGCTGGCAGGAGATTCTGGAAGGACGCGGCACTCCCGGAGGAGATTGGATCATCTCCATGAGCCGCACATGGCGGACGCCACGCACCTGAAGGTGGGGGTACAGTATTCTGGCGGCTTCCATGAAGGTCTCCAGCACCATGGCGGCTGAGACCAGTGGATGTTTGACAAAAGTGAAAGGACGGTGATCCGTGATCCAGAGATCCTTTTCCAGGGAAAAGGTTCTGAAAGCCTCAAGTTTTCCGCGGTTAAGATCCAGGCAAGCGACCTGGTCTATCATCGGAAAGTCCTCAGGTTTTAAGGAAACGGTGACGCCATCCAGCATTTCAGGGCGTGTGGACAGGGCCGTGTCGTTGAGCCGTACCGTCTTCAGGGCCGGCAGTTTTCGCATAAACAGTACCCAGTCATCATCGGCCGAGGCAATAAAGAGCTCGCGACAGAAAAGGCCGGCAAGCTCATTGCCATGGATATACCCTACCCCCTTCAGCTTCAGCAGTTCCCGAAGTTCCGCATCCTCCGCCATACCGGTCCCCTCCACCGGCGGGAGCATCAGGGCTTTGCAAAGGATGTCGTTATTTTTCCGGCGCAGCGTTCTGAGCAGCTCTGACATCATACGGTTGGCTGCCGCGTAATTGGCCTGTCCAGGATTACCCTGGATCGCTGCCGCCGAGGAAAGACCGATAAAAAATCTCAAACCGGACTGTTCGGCTGCTGAGAACAGATTCCACGCTCCGAGGAATTTTACATCAATGACCGGGGAGAACTCATCCGGCGGCATCTGGCACAGGAGGCCGTCCCTGAGCAATCCGGCACCGTGGATGATCCCGTCAATCCTGCCGTAACGGCTGACCACATCACCCATAACCCTGCGGACCGCTTCGGAATCACTCACATCGCAGCTATGGTAGCTTGCTTCGATCCCCACATAGCGCAATTCCGCCAGGTTTCGGGCGATCTCGGCCCTTCTCCGGCCAACAGCCGATGTTTCGGAGTCAGAACCGTGCTCCAGCACTGTTCTTCCCAAGAAGACCAGCCGGGGCATGAACGGTGCAAGACTACGAGCCAGAAGAGCGCTGATCCCGGTTGCTCCCCCGGATATGACGACCACATCTCCGGGCTTGATACTCAGGCTTGACGAAGCGCTGAAAACCACCGGGGCGACCTGTCCCTCCGAAGTCAGGAGCCTGCCATTACGGTGGATCATCTCCACAACCGTGCAGCGCCTGTCCAAAGCGCCATGCAGTGCAGCGCGAAGATCAGTCGTGCTGTCGATTTCCAGGCTGCGAAACTGGACCGACGGGTATTCCTGAGCTGCGCTCAGGAAAAGACCGAGCAGTCCTTCTGCAAGGAGATTGGCCTGGTTTTCCGAATCCTCTGCCAGATGCACCAGCAGCACGAACCTCTTGGAGGGTGATCTGAGAAACGCCTTCAGCAGAATAAAAAGGCCCCTGAGCATCTGCGGAATATCAGCCATGTTTTCAATCCCGACATGGGGCAGGGTGATGACCATCCCGGCCAGGGATGACACGCCGGAGAGTTCCTCTGCCGCCCGGTCAGCCCCTTGATCGGTCAGCAGGTCATGGCCCGCTTCACCGAAACCGAAGCGTCCTTGCATGAACAGCATCGGAACAGTAGCAATGCCCTGATCTGAACGGAGGATCTCGCCTGCCTTCCTGGCAATTCGGTCATCCCGTTCAGGAGCGAGCAGGATAACCGACTTGCCGGGATCCATTACCAGAGGAATCGGGTCAGGCAACTCCAGGGCGGTGTGATTGAATATGAGCCGCTTTAATGGCGCCTCATCCTCAGCTGGCATCGGGATTTCAGTCTGTACTGCAGTGCTGACAGCTGCAGTGGTGACCGGCTGAAGGTGAACAGTTCCCTGACCGGAGATGAGTGCGGAGATTCTTTGGGCGATGTCAGCCACCGTACGGACTTCAATAAAATCTTCCAGATCGATGGTGATCCCAAATTGACGTTCTGCGGCGTCCATGATGATCGGCAGGCGGCTGGAGCGGATCGAGAGATCCCGTCTGAGATCCATTTCGGGCCGTATTTCGTCCCTCTCGAATCCGGTGGCATCCATAATGATTCGAATAAGCCGCTCCATAAGCTCCTGATCACCTGACGCCTCACCAATGGTTGAGGAAGGCTTTGCCATGGCTGTGGAGACGTTATCATCAGTATTGGTTGTCGTCTGCAGGCAAACACCGGCCTGTTTGGCGAGTATACTGGAGATCCTCCGGGCGATGTCATCCACCGTACGGACTTCGATAAAATCCTCCAGATCGATGGTGATACCGAATTGGCGTTCTGCAGCATCCATAATGATCGGCAGGCGGCTGGAGCGGATCGAGAGATCCCGCCTGAGATCCATTTCAGGCCGTATTTCGTCCCTCTCAAATCCGGTGGCATCCATGATGATGCTGATAAGTTGCTCTATGATATCCTGATTATCAGACCCGATACCGGCAGCAGGCTTGGGATCAGTGAGTACGGATATCGGATTCCCGCCTTTTAGGATTCCAGACTCCCAGCATTCAGAAGCTTGCAACCCGGGTTCAGGAGCAATTGAGTCAGGTCCGGTGTGTTGAAGAACCGGATCTTGGTTGACATTCAGATGCCCGTGTACGAAAAGCCGGGCAAGGGCAGTCGTGTAGGTCTGGACTTCTGCGCCAGGCAGGCAGGTCTGAATGCAGGTCGCTTCAGAAAGCGTGTCTGCGAGGAGATTGCTCAATATGTCGCCGGGGCCCACTTCCACAAAGAATCGCACGCCAAGGTCATTCCAGAGTGTCTGTACATTCTTCATCCAATGAACGGGAGATTCCAGATGGGCCATCAGGATTCGCTTTATTTCAGCCGGATCCGATGGATAGGCAGCCATGGTGGTATTTGAAAGAACCGGTATCTGCGGGGAATGAAACGTCATTGAGGCCACGAACGTCTCCAGTTCGTCATGAATGACCTTCATGATTGGCGAGTGGAAGGCCATACTGACCGGCAAAAACGTAGCCCGGTAGCCCCTGTCTTTCAATCGTTGACTCAGATCCCTGACCGCCTCGGTGGTTCCGCTGATCACGACCTGTTTTGGTGAATTTATATTTCCGATGTGAACCTGATCCTGTCCCAAGATCATCTCTTCCAACAGCTCCAACGGGGCGTTTACGGCCGCCATAATCCCCGGTTCACTATGCATGGCAGCAGCTTTGTCCATGCAGATGGCCCGTTTATTCACGATCTGAAATCCATCTTCAGCAGAAAAGACACCGGCCATACACAACGCGGTCAGTTCGCCAAGACTGTGACCAGCCATGGCTACGGGCTGGATGCCAAGGGAGGTCAGATAACGGGCCATGGCATGTTCCAGGGCGAACAAGGCCGGTTGCTGCCAGCGGGTGTTCTGCAGGTTCTTTTCCCGATCAGAAAACAACAGCTGAAGCAGATCGAAATCTGCAGCGGCGGCAGCCCGATCCATCCACTCCTTGATGACCGGAAAGGAACCATAGAGATCGTGCCCCATTCCTGCATACTGGGCGCCCTGTCCGGGAAAAACGAAGGCCAACGGCAGGACCGGCAGACCCTCACGCCTCAGGAAAATCCCCTGCTTCGACAGGGTGCGCTCCGCTTTTGCTGAAAATATACCGCTTTTGCTCAGAACAGCTGAGCTGTTGATGATCGTAGCAGCCTCGTGATCCGATGGCGCAACAACGGCCATGCGACAGTTGTTGCCTTCCAATTCCTGACGGAATAAGGAAATGCCCTTCATCGCAGCAATACTGGCGAGTTCTTCCCCGCATTGGGCAGAAGAACTATCCGGTTTGACCATGACTGTACCTACGTCATCCCGGGCCTCTTCCATCTGTAAAACGTAGTTGGAACCGCCAAAGCCGAAAGCGTTTACCTGAAGTCTTCGTGGCTGTCCGTTCCTGCGCTTCCAGTCAAATGGTTCGGGAGCGACAAACAGGCCTGATCCATCCAGACCCATATCCGGGTCTGGATGGTCATAGTTTAAGGTTGCGGGGAAAACACCCGACTTCATGGCCATGGCTCCACGAATCAGATTATTGATACCCGAAGTGCCCAGTGTGTGTCCGATCTGGGACTTGAATGAGGTGAGCACCGTGCGTTCAGAGGAATTGAAAAACGTTTTCAAAGCGCGAACTTCTTCAATATCTCCTTGACGGGTGCTGGTGGCGTGACATTCCACCAGGTCCACGGCATCGGGTCCATAGGGAATACCCTTGAATGAGGCACGAATGGCGATTTCCTGGGATATATTGTTGGACTCCACCATGCCAAGATTGTTGTTGCTGGCACCCATGCCGGTGATGATGGCATCGATCTGTGCCCCTCGGGCACGGGCCAGGCTTTCACGCTCGATAACGATCATTCCGCCGCCTTCACCCAGGACCAGGCCGTCTCTTTCAGCGTCGAAGGGACGGGATGTCTCGTGGGGGGGGCGTTCTCGTCCGGACTGACCATAGAGTGCGCCTACAGCGGAAAATTCCAGATAATGCAGATGCGTGAGATCATCCTCAGCTCCGCCGACGATGGCGGCATCGATGACGCCGGTCTGAATCATCTGGATGGCGCTGTACAGTGCGACAAGTGAGCTTGCACAGGCTGCGGAGACTGCATAGCTGGGACCCATAAAGCCATATCGGTTGCAGATGAAACCGGCCGCTGCGCAATTAAGCCTGCCCAGAAGTGTCGAGTCATCCGAAGCCATGCGCCCGGACTTCACCTCCCGTACGATAGCGCTCTCCTGCTCAGCCGTAAGCGGCAAGGCCCTTTTGACGGAAGCAAGGATGTCGTTGACGTAGGCCCGGATAATGATATTGGTCAGTGTTCCGGCAGCCTCGCCCGAGTTCTGGGAGACGAGCACAGCGATCCGTTCGCGGGGGATGCCTGACTGCAGAATGCCGGATTCCCGGATCGCCCTGTCCGCCAGCCACATGGTAAGTTTTGTTGCAGAGGTCATGGAACGGAAATCCTGGGGGGGGATGCCGAGTTCCGTGCGGGAGACATGGAAATCAAGAAAGGCGCCGACAGTGCAGTAGGTTTTATCCGGGGTACGCGGCCGGGGGTCATAATACAGTGCATGATCCCATCGTGAAGATGGAACCAGGGTAATCCCGCTCTTCATAGCCAGGCTAGCACCCCAGACTTCCTCGGGACTATTCCCCAGTGCATTGAGTATGCTCATGCCGGTGATGGCGATCCGTTCGTTATCACCATTGTTGGGGATGACCGGCTTCTGCCTGTTACTGCCTGCAGTGGAGGGAGCGCCAACCGTTGTTCCCGGCGGTAGCACAATCGGCTGGTGCAGTACGAGTGGGCCTTCGGCCAGTTCGTGATGAAAGGAGTTCAGACTCCGACTCTCGTGAATGACGCCGGCACAGCTCCCGCTCATGAATTGTCCGCGTTTTCGACAGGTCTGTTCGTCCAAAGGTTCATTGCCCGGCCTGTCCAGACCCCGGGCCGCAATAAAGAGGCTCCCTGCGGACATTTCCTCCATTCGGGACCGGAACGAGGCCTCGTCCTGGTTGCCTGCAGCAAACTCCCGCTCCAGGGCTAACAGTGCTTCCACCCGCGGGGTCCGCAATGATCGCACTCGAAGCCCGGTGTGCTGGCCCGAAACAGCGGTCCCACCCGGGGCAGATTCCAGAACCATGCGTTGGTAGAGCGCCGTCAAGGCACCGGTTTCAACGATCTCCCTGGTTGACAGGTAGGCGGTGCCCATCTGGATGGCGTCTGCTCCGAGCAGAGCTGCCATGAAAGCGGTTTCACGATTATAGATTCCCCCTGCCAGGACCACGCGACAGCTTTCAAACAGAAGTGGTCTGCTCCGTTTCAGATCCAGCACCATCTGGGCAAGGGTCAGCATGCTGAGTTGCCCGACATGGCCGCCGGCTTCATACCCCTCGCAGACCACGTACCGTACGCCTGCTTCAAGAGCGAGTCGCAGCAGCGCCTCATCAGGAGCGATATACATGACCTCGATGCTGCTTTGAATCAATTCCTTCAAAGGGAAAAGATCGCCACCCGCGATCACGACAAAACGGGGCTTCAACTTTTTAATCCACTCCAGCTGCAGTTCTCTGAAAGGATTTTCTGCCAGAGAAACAATATTCACGGCATACGGGCGCTCTCCCATTATCTCCGGTAAACGCCCCAATTTCCGATCAAGCGTCTCCGCGTCCATCAGGCCAAGGGCAATGGTGGGCAATCCGCCGGCATCAGCAACGTTCCTGGCAAACTCAGGGACTTCACTGATCCAGGACATTGCGCCCTGAATAAAGGGATAGCGGGTTCCCAGTTCCGCGGCTACCGGGCTCTCCTGATAGCACGCTCTTTTTGCCTCAGCCAGGCCGCAAACCTGGCCAATCTCGTACATGAAGGCCTTCAGAGCCGTCTCAGTCCCGGCTCCGAAACGCTCAACGAATGATGAGGCAGATGCAGCCTCCACTCCCAGAGGAATCAGCTCGTCCTGACTGAAACGGCTCTCCAGGGGATGAACCGCCCGGGCACCAACCTGGCTTACGAACTCATGGCGACTTTGCTCCCTGATCTCTGATCCGCACAGTGAATCTTCAAATGTCAGGATATCCTTGAAGGCACGCGAGTTTCCTTTGTCGAAAAGACGATACGGAACCTGCAGGCCCAGACCGGCCAGCGTGGTGGAATCCAGACGGAGTTTGGCAATTCGCTGGCGTTGCGTATCATCTATGCAAACCAGATCCGTCAGCCAATGCAGGCTCTCGAAAACGATTCCGCTCGCCCCGGTTGACAGGAATGCTGCTGCCGCCTCCGGAGTTGAAACCGCTCCCCAGATGAGGAGTTCGAACGATGTTGAGGGGATAGGCAGCAGTTCCCTGGCCATGGAGTACAGAGCCATGGTCGTCTCACTGCCCACAAAACCGGATGCCTCACATCCTTTCAGAACAACGCTCCCGGTATCACTGTTGTGCTTGATAAGTGCAGTTATCAGGTCAACGTCACCGGTAACGGGAAAGCAGCGGTAACGTTCAGACAATCCTTTTAATCCTTCAAGAAAGACGCCCGGATCTTCCTGAATGAACGGAGGGTGACACTCTACCCAGATGTTTTGGACACCTGTTTCCTGTAATACCTGATGCAATGCAGTATCACAAAAAACAGGGAGAGAAATCTTGATGTCCCGTACAAGACTGGCCGGGTCGGACATGCGCAGGCATGAACCTATCGCTTCAATAGCTTTGCCGGACAAATCGAAGATAGCTCTGCAGCCCGTTCGCTGAGCCATGAGAATCACCTGTTTTGTGATCTCCTCGGGCCGCCAGACAAAACCGATAGTTGCTCCTTTATCTTCTGTCATCATGTCAGACCGTTGGTGCACAATCATGGCTTCTCCTTTTGCAGGATACGCTCTGTAAGTCCCACCTTAAGCAAGGCAGGGATAACTACTTCAGCCCCAGGTACCACTCTGTGACATCACTCCCGATACCCAATCGGGCAAGCTGGCGCAGATCAGAATCCAGAACCTCAGGAGTGCCGTACTCCAGGATGCGGTAGCCTGGATCTGTCCAGACCCGCCTCATCCGACCAAAAAATTTCGTTTCCGCCGGCAGTGTAAGACGTATGCGGTGAATCAGGTGTATGCCCGCAAGAGCTGCTACCTCTGCGACCAGATCGGTGCAGTTATTGTCTCGTATGCCGAATTGGTCGTAGGTACGTTGCGTAATGTATGTATGTATCAAGTGATGCCTGCGACGGGTAATCGGCATGCGCCAGACAAAGGTGGGAGGACGATTGGGTTTCCCGACCTGGAATTGGCCATCTGACTTGGTCTTCCACAGGTACGCGATAGGATCGGGATCTCCAGCCCGGATTCCCTGGAATACCCCTTCATGGTAACGTGTTGTCTTTATTCCAAGATCTCCGGTATGGCCAAACTCCAGACGTTCAAACGGACTTTCCAGGATCAGCCAGCTATGGGCCCAGGGGCGCATCCAGATGGTGAAAACCAATGACGACGCAGTGCTGTAGTCCCAATTAGCATGCTCGTTCAGGATGTACAGGTAATATCCCTCGTCCCCCACAGGGGTGGCTGTGTCAGTATGTAAATCGGCATCACAGGTAAAACGGCACTGAACCGAAATCGGCTGTGCACTCCACCCATCGGACTGAAGAGGAGCGTAGAGCCTGTGCGTACATCCTGCTGTAACCACCGCCAGCACAATATTCACCGCATAGATAAAAGCTCGATAGAGTCGTTCCGTTGTTGTAAGTTTCATAACGACTTTCTGAATATGCGATATTTCTTGTATTTCTTTGCGCCCGCTTCCTCCACCAGGGAGTTAATCGACTCATTATCCTCCAGCGTCCAGCCCATCTCCAGATACTGGTACTTCTTCTGATTCCTCGCGATCTCATAGATGTGGTGAAAAGCCAGCATCGGTATTCCCAGCTGCCGGAACTTTTCCTTGATTCCAAACATCAGGCACCTGAGCCCCTTGATCTCATGACGATAGAGAAGATATTTGAACAAGCCCAGAAGCCCGATCTGCCCGTTAAGACGCTTGAGCAACGGGTTAATGTCGGGGAAAATCACGCAGACCGCGACCGGCTCATCCTCGTAATAGATAAAAAAAGCCAAGTCCGGATCTGCGAACGGCATGACACTCTTTTGAATATCCTTCATCTCGTTGACACTCAGGGGAACAAATCCCCAGTTTCCGGCCCAGGACGCATTGTAGATCTCCCTGATCAGCGCAAATTCAGCATCCTCTTCTTTTGGTAAAAAGCGCCTGATGTAGACTCCTTTTTTACGGGATATCTTTTCAGCAAGGCGGTCCATCCATTCGGGAAGCTGGTACGTGTCACCGATCAGGAACGCCAGCAGGTCTTTTTCTTTGTTAAAACCGCACTCTTCCACGAGTTGTAAGTAATACGGCGGGTTGTAGGCCATCATTAATACCGGCGGATAATTAAATCCTTCAATCAGCAACCCTGTCTCGTAATTAGTAGACGGACTGAGCGGGCCCCTCAAAAAGTTCATCCCCTTTTGTCGAGCCCATGTCTCAACAGCAGAGAAAAGGGCTGCCGCTGCCTCCAGATCATCCTCGCATTCGAAGAAGCCCCAGACGCCCGTTTTCTCGTTGTGAACATCATTATTATGTTGATCAATAATCCCCACAATCCGTCCTATTGTCACCGGACCGCGTCGCGCCAGAAACAGTATCCGCTCGGAGAATTCCCAGAAGGGGTGCTTGCACGGGTCCAGCATCCTGCGAACCTCTTTTTTTAGAGGAGGGACCCAGTTGGGATACCCGGCATAGATCCTCCAGGGCAGGTCGATGAACTCCTTCAGTGCCGACCTCCCTTCAACTGCAACAACCTCTATGCCGACCATATTCATTCCCTTCTAGCGTGGTGGTGTCATTGCAATTACTGAAAGGGGCGTGTATATATCCAAAATGTTCGCCATTTTTAAACCTTCAGATTTACTGACGTTTACTTTCCTTGCACTGTTTTCCGTCCTCGCGGTTATCTCTGCGCCTTCGAACAGGTCATGGATCCAACTTATTGTTGAGTATGCGGCGCTGGCAGCTATGATCCTGATGACTGCCGCATACCGCACGAACGTGGCTCCGGCAAAAAGGGGGTTCCACGTATCAATCCTCGCCACCGTGGTTGCGGTGCTCGTTATTTTCAACAGCCTGGGATCGCTCATCGCCGTTATTCATCCGGCAACATGCGATGCCCGTCTGATTGCCATTGATCAGGCGATCTTTGGCGTCCACCCGACGGTCTGGCTGGAACGTTTTAACTCCCCGCTTCTCACCAGCATGCTCCAACTCACGTACGCCAGTTATTATTTCATTCCGGTCTCGCTTGGCGTTGTCCTGATTTTCAGAGGCCGATACAGGGAATTCGAAAAGATCCTGTTCGGCATTCTGCTCTGTTTCTATCTGTCGTATGTCGGCTACCTGCTCTTTCCGGCAATCGGTCCCCGCTTCACGCTCAGCCATCTCCAAACCATGGAGTTGCAGGTTTCACCCTTCATCAGAACAATTCAGGAAGCACTTGATGCGCTTGAAAAAAACAAGACCGACGCCTTCCCGAGCGGCCATACCGCCATTTCGCTTGTAAGCCTGTACTACGCATGGAAAGAGCGTGAAAAAATTCTTTTTATGGTGTTGTCTCCGTTGGTAGCGGGACTGATTATTTCGACGGTCTACCTCAGGTATCACTACGTCATTGACGTGATAGCCGGAATGGTGCTGGTGGTTTTGACCCTGGCCATTGCGCCCGGCTTGCATCGTCTGTTGTCAGCAATTACCGGGCATCCACAAGATGAGAAAACCTGATCAGCTTTCAGATCACGCCATGCTTTTTACCTGCCATCTCAAAAATGCCGAGCACGCGGTCGATCATGTCGTCAGTATGGGTTGCCATGAAACTGGTGCGAATCAGACATCGTCCGGGGGTCGTTGCCGGAGGAACCACAGAATTCACAAACAACCCCTCATCAAACAAGGTCTTCCACATCATGAAGGTCTGTTCCATGCCACCGATGACCAGCGGAATGATGGGTGTTTCTGATACACCCGTATCAAAGCCCATCTGTTTGAATGCCTTCATCATCTTGTTGGTCGTATGCCAAAGCTGTTGTCTGCGTTCTGGTTCCGCTTCGATAATATCCAGAGCTGCAATGACTGCAGCAACCGACGAAGGCGGAGGGCTTGCTGAAAATATCAGGGGCCGTGACGTATGTTTCATGTAGTGGATCACCTCTTCACCTGCAGCAACAAAACCACCGATGGATGCCAGTGACTTGCTATAGGTGCCCACAATAATATCGACTTCATGCTCCAGCCCAAAATGTTCCACCGTGCCACATCCGCTCCTGCCAAGCACCCCGATGCCATGAGCGTCATCCACCATGAGCCGCGCACCGTACTTTTTACAGATCGTGACGATATCAGGAAGCGGTGCAATATCTCCTTCCATGCTGTACACACCATCCACAACAACAAGTTTGCCGCGATTGCCGCATTCCTTTAGTGCATATTCAAGGCTTGCCATATCGCTATGTTTAAACTTTTTCACCTCTGCATAGGAGAGCCTGCATGCATCGATGATGCTGGCGTGGTCAAGTTTGTCGATCACAACCACATCGTGTTTGCCTGCCAGGGATGAAATAACCCCGAGATTGGTTTGATAGCCTGTGGAAAACGTGAGCGCCGCGTCTTTGTGAAAAAATGCGGCAAGTTTCTCTTCAAGTTTTACATGAATATCAAGGGTTCCATTGAGGAAGCGGGTTCCGGCACAGCCGGTGCCGTACTTTTTCACGGCCGCTATGGATGCTTCCTTCACCTTCGGGTGGCTGGTCAGACCAAGATAATTGTTTGAACCCAGCATGATCATGTTCCTGCCTTCAACAATCACCTCAGGATTCTGTTCTGACTCCACAGTATGAAAATACGGATAGAGTCCGGCGGCCATAACCTGTTTTGCGATGGTGTAGTTCCTGCATTTTTCAAAAAAATCCGGCGTAACACTCTTGATGATCCTGAGCTGTGCGGGCGGTTCTACTACAGCCAAAGTTTTTTTCTGTACCATTGCCATGTAAGTTCCATTCCTTTCCGGAGGGGAAACTCCGCCTGAAAGCAGAGCTCATTCTCAACCTTGTCAACATCGCAGAGCCAATAGGGCTGCACGGCTTCCACTACTTTTTGCCTGTTCATAAGCACAGGTTTTTTCGTAAACAGGCTTGCTAGTTCAGAAGTAAGGGCCATCAGGTAAGCCACAAAATATGGGATCGTAATTTCATATGCTTTGACATCGCCCGAGGAGAGCAATACAGCCCTGAATTCCGACCACGAGTACGCCCGTTTCTCGGCAACGAAATAGATGCTGCCGCTCTCCGTCCGGGTTTCTGCTGCAAGCAGCAGCGCCGCTGTCAGGTCTTCCACGTAGCACAGATTAAAATACCGCTCCCCCCCGGATAGTTTGATTATCACTCCGCGACTGGCCCAGCGAAACAGCTCATAGACATCCCTGTCTCTCGGCCCGTAGACGCTCGGCGGACGGATAATAAGAACGGGAAGACGGTCTTTGTAAGCTCGCACTTCGTCTTCTGCCAGCAACTTGCTCTTACCGTAATCAGACAGCGGGTGTGGTGTTGAGTGGTCGTCAACCGGATGACCGTCTGTACTCGGACCAGCCGCAGCCTGACTGGAAATCAAAATAAATTTTTCAATGGCCGGATTGTATCGTGCACACGCTTCCAATATATTTTTCGTGCCCAGGTGGTTCACGGCATAATAGTCGCGGACATGTCTAGTTTTGGTAAGCCCGGCGCAATGGAAAACAGAGGAAACTCCCTGCACGGCTTCTGCAAGGCTTTCCAGCTCAGTGCAGTCACCCTGCACAAGCTGCACATCCTTATCTTCAAGCCAGTGCAGCTTCCTGATATCCCTGACCAGACAGGTTACGGCATAACCATTCTGCAGCAGACGATCAGTAAGATGGCTTCCTACAAAGCCGGTCCCTCCTGTGACAAGCACCCGTTGCGGTACTTTTTGAGACATTGTCCACTCCCCAGTAACGTATGGCTCCGAGTTAATCTCAAAAAATGAGGAGTTATACAGTTGTGTTGCAAGCCATGTCTGTGTCGTCTTCTACCAACAGGATATAAAGCAACTCATGTGCCCGATAAGATGCAGAGGAAAAAAGCGTAAGCACTTGAATACAGATTAAAAATTAGTAGGGGGCGGGAATGACGGAAATGATAATCTGCCATATATTCCGGAAGCTGGCATATATGACGGAATACAAAAGGCATTTATATTTTGCATGCCTGTCATAAAACTATCTGGCTTGTATCAATCGCAAGCGGATCAAAGGAGGGCTGGATAGACAATGAAATCACGAGATATTGGTTTCAACTCGAATATGACTTTAAGCTCGGCAGGCTACCATTCCACCGGCTCCGGTTCGTTTTTTTTTGGCATACTCCTTTTGAAAGATCTGGTTGTTGGATTTCCTTCTGTACGGGCACTGCACAAGAACAACAGAATGTCTAAACGCATCCACGCACTGCCTGTCGCCTCCTGCGCCTGACAAACCATTTCCTGGCTTCATCACTGCCAAGCAGCAGCAGGGCAAAGGGGATCAGCAGCAGCCAGACCTCAACCCCTATCGGGGCAGAGGAAAACAGGCGGTTACCGATTGGTGTGTAGATAACAAAACCTGCCAGAACAGCCTCGGTGACAACCCCTGCCAACACCAGACGGTTTGTAAATAATCCCAGGGTAAAGAGAGAACTGCTGGAAGATCGGCAGGCAAAGACATTGGCGATCTGGGTTGCAATGATACCGGCCAGGCAGGCTGTGGTTGCCTGCAGATACAGTGTTGCTGTTGCAGACAGTGGCAGACCCCAGCTCCAGCCGCCTTGATACATGACAAAGAAATAGGCTGCCATACCGGCCAGGGCTTCCAGCAGACCCAGATAGAGGTATGCCCTGAACAGCATTGCCCGGGTAAGCAGGTGCTCATCTTTGGGTCGGGGTGGTCGTTGCATGATCTCTGGAGATGGTTTTTCAGCACCCAGCGCCAGTGCCGGAAACATATCGGTGCCCAGATCAACCGCCAGTATCTGCATGATGGTTAGCGGCAGGGGAATGCCAAACAGGATGTAGCCGATATAGGGGATCAGTTCCGGTATGTTGGAGGCAAAGATGTAGGTCATGAAGTTACGGATGTTTTCAAAGACTGCCCTGCCCTCTTCTATGGCATGGACAATTGAGGCAAAGTTATCATCCAGCAGTACAATATCGGCTGCCTCGCGGGCAACGCTGGTGCCAGTCAGCCCCATGGCAATACCGACATGAGCCTTTTTCAGAGCTGGCGCATCATTGACGCCATCACCGGTTACTGCCACCCGATGCCCTTCCTCGATCAGCATACCGACCACCTGCATCTTGTTCTGTGGTGACATCCTCACAAAGAGCAGGTTTTCTTTTTTAAGTTCCTCTCGCAACTGGGCATCCGGCATCCTTACGCAGTCACGCCCTTCAATAATGACAGGGTCTCCAGAAATCAAACCGATGTTTCGGGCTATGGCCGCTGCGGTAGGACCGGCATCACCGGTAATCATGATCACCTTTATACCGGCACTGCGGCAGTCCTTCAGAGCCTGGGGCACTTCAGGGCGAGGTGGATCAAGTAGCCCCATAAAACCGGCAAAGACCAGCTCTTCTTCAGGGATCTCTCCAGCGGGAGCATCAGCAAGCTCCCTGTAGGCAAGAGCGATCACCCGCAGCCCTTGAGAGGCCATGGTCTGCAACCTGTCCAACAGTTCTACTTTAATGGCTGCGTCCAACGCAATAGTTGCACCGTCTTTTTGCAGACTGCTACAGAGTGGCAACAGATTTTCACCCGCCCCTTTAACCAGTATAAACAGCCTGCCATTAATACGGTTGAGCGTTGCCATCCGCTTCCGCTCTGCATCAAACGGTATCTCTCCCAGCCGTTCACCAGAAACAGCCCCCTGTGCAACAGCATAGCTGTAAAGTGCGGTTTCGGTTGGATCACCCTTGATCCCCTGCTTGGTGATGGTGACATTGTTACAGAGTTGGGCAACGGTGCGGGCCATGACCTGATCATCAGGACTCCAGAGCTGTTGTACTGTCATCTGGTTTAGCGTCAGGGTGCCGGTCTTGTCAGTACAGATAAGGTCAACCGAGCCCAGTGCCTCCACTGCGTTCAGGTTCTTGACCAGCGCGTTGCGGCGAGCCATACGCTGGCTGCCCATGGCAAGTGTAAGGGTAACCGTTGGCAGCAATCCTTCCGGTACCATGGCTATGATTATGCCGATGGCAAACAGAAAGTTTCCCCAAAATTGATGTCCGAGCAAGATACCCAGCAGAAAGAACGTGGCGCCAAAGAATATCGCAATAATGGCAACAATCCGGGTTACCCTGGTAATCTCAACCTTAAGCGGACTTACCTCCTCAACAACCTTGCCGGTTATTTGGGCGATCTTGCCAAACTCTGTTGCCATACCGGTGGCAAAGACCACAACCTGAGCACTGCCACTGACCACCAGCGTGCCAGCAAAGACAAGGTTCCCGCTTTCAAGCAGCTCTTCTACGCTGGCAGCATCGGTCAGCAGGCGGGAGTCTGATTCGCCGGTCAGTGGAGCGTTGTTGACTGTCAGTCTGTTGGCCTGCACAACACGCGCATCAGCAGGCACCTTATCGCCTTCCCGCAACAGTACCAGATCACCCGGCACCAGCTCGGCAGCATCTATCTCAGACTCCAGACCATCCCTGATCACCGCAACCTTGAACGGTAGCATCTTGCGCAGCTCTTCAATCGCTTTTTCAGTCCGATATTCCTGAATAAAAGTGAAGAGGGCATTGATGAAGATCACGGCAACAATCGCTATGCCAAGCCTGAGCAGGCCTTCGCCGGGATGGAGGTATTCAGACAGGAAACAGAGGGCTGCGGCAAACCAGAGCAGCAGCGCCAGGAAGTGGGTAAATTGTGCCAGCAGTCGAAAAAACAGTGAACGACCCTGTAGCTCATGGATTTGATTGGAGCCATACTCAGCCCGACGCCTGGTAGCCTCCTCGGTCTTTAGCCCTTGGGAGCCGCTAAGCAGGGTTGAAAAAACGTCAGCGCTGGAAAGAGCCTGGATTCTCATTACTGCTCACCGCGCAGCCCGAAACAGGATGGTGTTACAGGGGGGTTTATGCATGACATCACCGGCAGGGTTACCAAAGAACAGCTTTTGTAGTGCGCCGCGTTCACTGGCGCCCAACACGATCAGATCATTGTGATGGGTAATCGCTTCAACTGTAATGGATTTGGCTACCTGACCACTGCCAGTTCGTTCAAGTACCGCGATCTGCTGCTGCTGCAACTCTTCACGAAAGCGGGTAATACTGTCAGGCATCCCCTCTTTTGTACGGGCTGTAGACAGATGGAACAGGGTAACCTGGGCATGAAAACTTTTAGCCAGTTGGTTGATAAAAATCAGACGGCGTTCCATAACACTGACAACCTTAACAAGCGGTACCAGAATATGTCTGGGATGTGGTTTGGCCATACTGACAATCCGCATGACTGCCAGATCCGAGCTGACTGTCCGTAGCATCTGATGCACGATATGCCGTTGCAGGTGGTCTCCATAGCGTTCGTCCGGTGACAGTGGATAAAATACCAGGTCAGCCTGTTCTACCTTCACCTGCTGAGGCAGCAGCTGGCCGATCTGCCCAACTACACGCATTTGTTTAACTGAAACCTCAAGTTCATCAGCAAAAGCAACCAGATGTTCAAGGTGACGATCAGTGTGCTTCAGGGTACTCTCGCTGGTACCTTCAGGATGGGCGGCATACAGAACAAGTCGCGCTCTACATTCTTTTGCAAGCGCAACAGCATAATGAGCTATCACCGTGGATGAGGTATGCTGGTTGATGACAGACAGTATGGTACGATAGCTCATGGTGCTCACTCCTCGGGAAGCCGCTTGCCGGACTCTATATCACGCCTCTCGTGATAAAAAAAACGAACCAGATAATATTCAAAGGGATTACCGCTCTCAAAATAGCGGAAACTCTGTTGATGTCGTGTATCAATAAACCCCAGGGTTGTTATGCCTGCACCAATGGCAAAACTGTGATCGCTGCAAGCAAATGGGTCTATGGCACTGTATACCCCGTAACTGATGGCTGTGTCCACTGCAAGCCCACCTGCATCGCGCACTGATGAAGGCCCGAAAAGCGGCAACACCAGATAGGGTCCAGAGCTGGCTCCCCAGTAACCAAGAGTCTTGCCAAAGTCCTGATTATTCCGCTCCAAGCCAAAACTGGTGGCCGGGTCAAACAGGCCTCCAAGACCAACCGTGCTGTTGATTACAAAACGGCCAAGTGTGGAAGCCGCTTCAACACCCTTAAGCTGGAAAAGACTGTTGGTAAAATTCTGCAGTTCTTCAAGATTGTTATAAAAACCGGAGATCCGCTCTTGGAGAAAGGTAGGAGTTATATACTCATAACCGTTTACCACCGGCAGAAAGAGATATTTATCAAAATAAAAGTTGAAGCGGTAGAACCTCCGGTTGGTCTCTTCCCAGGGATCTGCCACCTCTGCAAAACGCTGATCGTTAAACTCACTGATTGAATGCCTGGCTGGAACCTCGGCCTCAGTATTGACACCGGTTGTAGCGCAGCCGGTAAGAGATAGCATCAAGACAAGGATGAACAGTCCAGAGCGTTGCTTAAAAACCCTCATTGGATTATCTCCTTATCTTGTAAAAAAGCAACCATGTAGGCCAGATTCTCTTTGTATGCAAGATTACCCAGATGTCCGCCTCTTGGATAAATCCTCGCCCGTTCGCCGAAAAGCTGACGCAGGTAATCAAGTTCTGTCTTTGTAAGAATAAAGTCATTCTCGTTGGTAATCAGACCGAACTTGGCAGAAGACTTAAGATACCCCTCGATACTTTTCAAACTTTGGGAATCGATCAGCTCCTGTTTGGTAAGTCCAGGCCGCTGTTTCTTGAAATATGGGTAGAAAAACTCGTTAAAATAATCAAAGAAACTTAAATGAGTAGAAACAAGAAAGTAGTCAAAGAGGGAATCCGTATAACGCAAGACCCTGTTCTTGGGCACCACATACCCGCTGTTGGTCATGACATCAGCGGAGAAGATCATGCCGGCCATTCCAATACGGTAGCTAATCGCGATTAATCCGGCAGTTTCCGCATGTGAGAACAGTTTTTCAGTATAGATCGCATAAAGAAAATCTTCATTTATGGTGACATAATTGCCATAACGATAAAAACGGCTGAACTTTGACAACATTCTGTTAACAAAGACCCCTTGTTTTTTTGAGCCTCCAGGGATCTGCTTCATCAACTCCTCAATCCGCGTTACCGAGCTGTAGAGACTAACCGGCGGGTTGATTAGCAACACCTTTCTGAAATTAAACACCCGACGATCCTCATCCAGTTTGGCCACAAAAGCGACCTCGCTGGCGCCCAGGCTATATCCGCAGAGATTAAACGAAGAAACTTCAATATCGCCCTTCACCTGCTTCCAGGCGGCTTCCATGGCACGGTGCAGATCAGCGGCATCCTCGGTCAGATCGCCTGGAATGCTGCTACTTGAGGCAGAGACAATAAAATTGGTACTGGTTGGTGATGGCAAGGTTATGACATGAAAACCTGCCTGATGGAGCGCCTTTGTCATTGTGATGAGTTTTGCCGACCGGTCACTGGCGCCTGCACCACCAACAATGAATACCAATGGAGCCTTTTTATCCTGATAGGTAAAGGTGCAACGCAACCCTTCATCATAAAAGAAAACAGGAGGTTTTTCCCTGTCAGGGAAGAGATCAAGAACCAGTTGGCGAGTGGGCAGACTTGCAGGGAATTCAGGCATAAGCTCTGCCGGAGTCCCGAGAATACTTGCTTCATGGGATCCTTTAATCGGATAGCCGTAGTTTTCATCCAAGGCATGAACCGACATCGGCAGCAGCATACAGACTATACAAAACAGTTTTAGTTTAAACATTTGGATTCCCTTTATTGATCTGTAAATCTATGATCATGAACCCTCGGCCAACGCCATATCCTGCACCACAAACCTGCTACAGACAAAACAGAACAAGCCGGCCAGCAGCATGGCAAACGGGGTAATGAGAAGTGCGCTACGCAGCCCCCACTGGTCAGACAGCCAGCCAAGAATAGTGGGGGAGATTGCGTCACCCAGGGCATGAATAAAAAAGATGTTGAGTGCAAATGCCATTGCTCTGACAGAAGGGTTGGTAATGTTGATGACCACGGTATTAAGCGGACCTGTGTTAAGGAAGAGAAAAAATTCAGCGCAGAACATGGCTGAGATACAGGCAGCAAGGCCGGGAGCAAGGATGGACCAGACCGCAAAGGGGGTACCGAGCAGGAATCCCCAACCGGAGATCAGCAGATAGCCCTTGCCACTCTTCTTTTGCCAACGATCACCAAACCAGCCACCAGCCAGGGTACCCAGAATGCCAGCCACAACCGTGGTGGCACCGAACAGCGTGTTGCCATGTGCCACATCAAGACCGTGGCTGCGGTGCAAAAATGAGGGGATCCATTGAGCAAGCCCGCCGATGGCAAAGGTCATGGCTGCCATGGCAACGGTGTTCAACACAAAGGAACGGTTTCTGAACAGACTCCCGTAGTAGCCTGACTGCTCGTGCTGTACTGTTGGTAATTCACCTCCACGGGGCGGTGTTCGTAACAGTGCCAAGGGAACAGTCAGAAGCAATCCCGGCAGCCCCACCATCAAAAAGGCGGTATGCCAGCCATAGCGTTGTCCCAACAGGCCGCCAAGCAGATACCCCAGCGCACTGCCAACCGGAATGGCAACATAAAACCAGGCCAGAATCTGTCCCAGACGCTCCTTGGGAAAGAAATCAGCAATCAGCCCCGGTGAAACCGTACCAAAACTGGCCTCACCAACCCCGACAGTAGCACGGGCAGCAAGCAGGGTCCGGTAGCCAGGGGCAAAACCTGACAGGGCAGTGGCAAGACTCCAGACAACCAGCCCCCCTGAAGCAAGCATGGTTCGACTGTAACGGTCACCAAGCCAGCCAAAGAGCGGAGCTATCAGCAGGTAACTGAACATGAAGGCACTACCAAGAAAACCCAGGGCGGTGTCAGTAAGCTGCAGATCATTTTTAATCAGAGGAAACACGGCAAAGAGTGCCTGCCGATCAATATAGTTAAGCAGGTTTATTGCCAGAAGGAGCCCAAGGGCGTAGAAACGATAGGCAGGTGAGATCGGAACGGCATGCATTTGGGATAAGGCCTCCAATGCCAGGTTGATACGAAACGCGAGGGGAATCTGGACGAAACCTCCTCGCGGCTCTGGTTCATATCAACATCCAGGGCAAAATCGATTATTTGGATGCCCTTAATTCACGCTGAATAACTATCTCAACACGACGATTGTTGGCACGCCCCTCAGCTGAAGCGTTTTGTGCCAGCGGACTACCTTCACCCTTGCCTTCTGCCCGGATGCGGTCAGCCGGGTAACCTTTTTGTATAAGGTACTCACGAACCACATCGGCTCTGCGCTGCGAAAGCCCCTGATTGTAAGCATCCGAACCCTGGGAATCAGTGTGCCCTTCAACAATCAAATTACGTGCAGGAATTGCCAGCAACGCCTTTGCTACCTGGTCAAGCTTTACCTGTGCATTGGGTAACAAAGCTGATTCAGCAGATCGGAAAAGAACACTTCCGGACAGTGTGGCAACCAACCCTCGCTTTTCTTCCTTCAAAGAGACAACTGCAGCAAGCTCCGCAAGCGCGTCAGCCGTCCGCTTCTCAGAATCTCTCAGTTCCTGCTCCGCTTTCAAAATATCGCCTTGTTTTCTTTGCAACTCGGCATCTGCAAGAGACTTGGCTGCATTAAGTTCCGCTTGCTTGTCAAGTTCAGCCTGTGCCGCTACAGTCTGCTTATTGGCATTATTAAGATCTCTCTGACCCTGCGCTATTAAAGCTTGCCTTGCTATCTCAGCCTGTGCAGCAGCCGTACGATTCTCAGAGGCATTCAGATCTTCTTTTCCCTGTTTTACTATAGCTGTTTGCTGTTTTAGAAAATCGGCATCTGCATTTTCCTTAATCGTCTTGTTGGCAGCCATGGCACCAAGCGCCTCTGCCTGCTCAGACTTGCGCTGGGCAATATAAGCAAGATCTTTTGTTTTGAAGGATTCAGGATCCTTCAGAAAGGACTGTTCAGCCTGATCAAGCGCCTGCTGTGCCTTGTGTACTTCTGCCGGCACAAGCTGTTGCGCCTGCCCCTGACTCGCACGCTGGTAGGCTGAACGAGCATTAACAAGTTCGTTTGGTGGTACGGTTGCACAACCTGCAAAAAGCGCAACGGAGGTAAAGAGGATGAGATACTGTAATGATTTCATAGAATACTCCTTGTGGGTCATAGTCGACTTATTGGTTGTCTTTCAGGAGTTGCCGCACACTCTCTACAGCAGCGGTGGCCTCAGCCTTCTCAGCGTCCTTGTGAGAGAGCACAATAGCTAGTTCAGCATCGGCCTCAGCACGCAAGAGCATTGACCTGGCCTCATCCTTATCACCTTTTCCAGACAGAGTCCTGGCAGATGCAAGTTCCTCCTTGGCCAGTTGCAGGTGAAGCGAGGCCTGAGGTACCTGAGCTGCTCCCGCCTCCTCGGCCGCACGAATACTGGACGTCGAACCCTCTGTACGCAGCGGGGCATTTGCACATCCTGCTACGGTGGCACAAGCCGCAATAGCTACAACAAACTGCATAATACGGTTCCTGGATACCTGTTTCATTTAATCCTCCTTGTGTACTCAGATATGAGGTTGCCGGTTAAAACAACCCTTGATTCTTTCAATCTATGTTGTTTCATCATCTGTGGGAAAAGAGAGTTCGCAACTTCTATGCCATACAAACAGTACAGCCTTAGAGAGTCTAAGAGATTGATTGTATGGCATAAAATTGAAAGTGGCAGATGCGGCAAAGGCAAAACAGCAATCAAAATCCGTCGCTATTAACATAACTGCCATATATGAAGGATTGCATTTCAATGACAATACGGAGATCTTTGTTACAACAAACCGTTCATCCTTAAAAAATTACTAACCGTTATTTTCAGTATCAATGAGCTGCATCCTTGATCTTTTCACCGGTTTTTTTGATTGAATCTCCGGCTTTTTCTGTTGCCTTATCAATTTTCTCTCCAGCACGTTCCATCGGACCCTGATTTTTCTCACAGCCAAATACTCCGGCTATCAGAATGCCTAACATCAGTACGGTAAAAACATTTTTTATGATCTTCTTCATGGGAAATATCCTCTTAAACCGGTCTATCAGCGAGCGGTTGTTTTACGCTTAAGGCAAGTTCTTATGATCCATAACCACAAGAACGCACCCTAAGCACGGTGGTGTTTTTCCTGGTGGGTTCACTTCTTACTTGAAGGCTTTTATCACCGCATCCAACGTCACCTTCAGTGATTTGTCGTGCCGGTGAACAGGTGGCACTTCTCGATTAATCTTCAAAAGCGTGTAGACTGCCGTCTGGGCTGCCCTGACTGAATACTCAACCGTAAAAACCACATCATCAGGGATCTCGACAAACTGGCTGATAAAGGCCAGGTTTTTAGAATTTTTGGGTACGGGAAGTGGTCGATCGCCTGTAGCCCGTGGCATGAACATGCTGGTGATGTACGGCATACGACAAGGAATGCAGATAGCGGTTGTCATTATTTCCAGATCAAAATTCAGATGTCCGCAAAGTTCCTGCAGGATTTCTGCACCGCTGCAATCTGCCATTGACTTGGCAACAAAATTACCGATGCGATCCGGGTGCAGTGCATAGCCCCAGAATACCTGTACCCCTACAGGCTGATTGGCAAAATGTGGCTGATGGGCAAGCACCACCGACATAAACCAGTTGGAGTCCTTAAAGGTTACCAAGCCGCCGGTACCAGCGATATTACCGGTAAATTTTTCCATGGCATCAAAGAAAACTGTGTCTTTCAGGGTAACGGTAAAAGAATGCCAATACGATTCGGGAATGCTGTTATTGAAGGCTGTCGGGTTGCCAAAATCAGGGTGCGTTGTGGCCAGTTTTTCCCACAATTTCCAGCCACCGCTATCCTGCTTGGTGCGGTGTTCAGGTGGGTGGGTCATTGAACCGTAGCTGGAAGCATCTGTCATTGATCCGTTTTGAAAAAACACCAGATCACCATCGGCAACGTTAATTGTCTCATGCGTACCATTGCGATTGCAGTGCAGACCGGTAACGACAATTTTTTCGTCTTCAGCTTTCAAGATAAAATCTTCCACCGTACAGTTCATCTCTACCTGTACCCCTTGCGCCTGCAACCAGCTTAACAATGGATGCACCAGAGAATCATACTGGTTGTAAATGGTCCGTTTAATGCCGGCCAGGGTTTCAATCCGGGAAAATTCAAGCATGAAGCGATGCAGGTACCGTTTGAACTCAATCGCGCTGTGCCAGGGCTGGAAGGCAAAGGTACTGGCCCACATGTACCAGAATGTTGTCTTGAAAAAGCCAGGTGAAAACCAGTCGGTAATGCAGCTTGCACCCAGTTTGTCATCATCGGCCTCAATCAGCTTGATCAGCTCCAGTCGGTCTTCCATGCTAAATCCCATGGATGTTACATCAACCCTGAAGCGGTTTTCATCCACCAGACGCGCTGAAGAATGGGGAATATGCTGTTCATTAAATGCAATGGTTTCTTCATACACGCTCCGACCCGGATGGATCAGGGATGGAATGGATTTGAACAGATCCCAGGTGCATTCAAAATTGTCCGTGGTCAGCATCCGGCCACCACGCATGGTGTAGCCTTCTTGAGGATTTCCACCGCCGTCAAGACTGCCACCTGGAACAGGCATGGCTTCAAGGATACTGATAGAGCTTCCCGAAACATTTCCGTCACGGATCATGAATGCAGCTGCGGCCAAAGAACCGATACCACCGCCAACGAGGTAGGCTTTAATACTGTTTGACATAAAGTTTCCTTTCTAAACTGGTGAATGCATCACAAGGTATTGTCTTAGTATGCATTACAACTTGTATGCCGAAAGGAAAGTTTTACTTCAGGTCTTTTAACAGCATGTATTTACATGGAAAATTATGAAATACCGGAGAGAATAAAGGAAAAACCTCTAAAGGATGCTATCGGATACAACAAAACCGTCAAATACAGCTGATTCTGATAAGTGGATAACAGATATACAAATGGTTTCAGGCTTCCAAGATATCAACTTGCTGTTATAACTTAATAACTTGGAAGCCTGACCAGGTAAATGGCAAATGCCGCAGATGGCATCAAAATGGGGTATCCGCAGGGACAAAGCAACTGCAGGTATAACGGACTTCAGTGTTATCTGCGTTCGCCGCCCCAGGGGCTTTTCAGTGAACCGTCGCAATGGCCATACTTGCCGCTAAAGGTGGTGCCAGAAAAGCGCAGTTCAACCCTACCCCAGTAGTAACGGCCATTTTTGGGAGTTGCGCATCGTTCGGCAGACATGTCCTCAATCCAGTAGCCGCTAAGGATGTCATTGTGGAGAGTTCCCACGATCTCGCCATTGTCGTTGGGGTAGCGTCCGGCCACCCTGTTGCCCTGCTGTCGGAATGTGATAACCCCTTCTGATGACGACCAGGTTCCTTCCAGATTGGGACCATAGCTGTTTATAGCAAACGGATCATTGACTGCCGGAGGTGGAGAGGCAAAACCCTGGCCGCCACCACCATAATTGCGTGTGCCGCCCCAGGAGCGTATCGGCTTGTCATCACAATGTCCCCAGACACCATTAAAACCGTTGCCATTAAATGTAAATGTGACCCGTCCCCAGTGGTAGCGCCCGTTTTTAGGGGTGGTACAGCGGCGTTCAGAACCATCTTCAATCCAGAACCCCTCAAAGATGTTGCCGAACATGAGCCCTGTTAATTCGCCATTGTCGTTGGGGTAGCTACCAACAACCCTGTCACCGTTCTGCTGCAGGGTCAGAACCCCCTCGCTGCTTGAGTAGGTGCCGGAGACGTCAAAGGCATGGCTGACTACAGGGGTCAGCAGTAGCAGGCAGATTAACGTTAGTTTGTTGATTGGTTTCATGGTGTCCTCCTTGTAGTTGGTTATGGCTGCTTCGCTTGATTAAAGAAGTACATCAGTACTTTACCGTGACCCGAAGCTCCAGTAAGTCTCCTTTTGCTTCTGCTATCTCAGTACAATATCCATGAAATAGATCCAATATCTACTATTGACGGATCAATTCTATCATACCTGCTTTAAACTTGCTGGCGCCACCATTAGCAGGATGACGCACAACAGCCGTCGGCTCAATTCCCATCTTCCCCAAAAGTAGACAGGCCTTTTGACCGACAGCAATCATCTTTGCTCTTGGAAAGGCTGAAACAAGAAGTCGCAAGGCAGGTTTTCCCAAAGACAACTCATTATCTGTGGGTGTCCTGTTAGACCAGGGTTGTTCTGGTTTAAACGGATGGAGCTGGAGAGCGTTCCAAAGGATTGTGCACTTGCTGATGCCAAGTTCGTTTAGCGTATTCCAGACGATGGTTGCTGATGGCTCGGAAAAAGGTCTTTCCCTTTTAGAGAGACGGCCGGTCAAACGATCTATTCCGGGAATGGCTCCTTCCAGAAGCAGCCGCTCACTGGTAAAGGCAATGCCACTATACCTGCAGCCCTGATAACCTGGAGCTTCACCGATAAGAAAAAACTCAGGCTGACAGTTCAGATGTTGCGCAAGCCGTTCCAGTTTCTGAGTCGGGCCGTTACCGGCAGTATCATACTGGCAACTATCTTTCCACGGATTAAACAGGTTTTGAAGGCCTGATGGAAGCGTATCAACAAGCTGCCTCGCAAATTCTTGCTTCAAATTATATTCCTCGTTGTTTTAGGTTCACGTTCTTATGCTGCTTTATGCACCTAAAGCTTGCCGTTGATCCAGTCTTTAAGTCTTTTCTGGAACCTCTTCACCCTATCCTTCTACTTGTAAAACCACAGTTCGTTTACTATTCGCTCCAGCTTGTATATAAAGTACGTTTATAAGCGGTATATAGCTCTTTTTTTAATTTTTCATCAGGAGAAATTATTGATGTAGCTGATGCAAGGCTTGACAAGGCTGTAAACAAGTACATTTAAATTCTAAAGCTAGAGGGGCTTCTCGATATGACTGACCAATCCCTGATTTTCTGGATCCTGTCAGCGATTCTGACTGTTACGGGTTTAGCAGGATTACTCTTGCCGGTACTACCTGGTGCACCCATATTATTTTTGGGGCTTCTCTTTGGAGCCTGGGCTGAGGATTTTCAATATATCTCCTTCTGGACGCTTCTTGCTTTAGCGCTTATGACAGCTCTGACATATCTGGTGGAATTTACCGCTTCAGTCCTTGGAGTCAAGAAATTCGGTGGTTCACGCCGGGCAATGGCAGGCGCTGTGTTAGGTGGTATTGTCGGACTCTTTCTTGGTATTCCAGGAATACTGCTTGGTCCTTTTGTTGGCGCTGTTATAGGGGAGCTGTCTCTGCAACGCACACTGGATGAGGCAAGCCGTGCGGGATTTGGTACGGTGGTTGGACTTGCCATAGGGTTGGCGGGAAAGTTTGCAATCGGCATAGCCATGATAGGGCTGTTTCTGTTGGTGAGATTTTTGTGATAAAGGTTCACTTCTTGGCGCCAGTGTTCTGGGTGGCATTCTCGGAAGTAGCGGTGACTGATGAAGGACTCAACCTTTCTTGTCCTGTTTCTTTGGTATTCTGACTATTTTACAGATTGGGTAGTCAAACGGTTTTTTCCATATATGCCTAAACCACAGGCGGTAAAGATATCTCCAGGATTCTGAGATTAATTGGGCCAATGGATACAAGATCGTTTGGCACAAGTGGACTGTTTACTGTTTTTTCACCGTTCACCCTCGTTCCGTTCTTACTTGCCAGATCTTCAATAATAACCATGTTCTCTGCAATTTTTAACTTGGCATGGCGTCGTGAGACCAAGCGATCGTCCAGTATCAGGTCACATTCCTTGCGGCCAATCGTACATGGGGCTGTTACCGTAAAAGTTTTCCCTTGAAGAGAACCTGATTCAATTTTGAGCATTATATGGGCAAGAACCGGTTCCTGATGTTGGCGCCTTAGCTCAGTTTCAATGGATTTACTTTCAGTTTTTACTGATGGTTCCTGATCATCTTTACGCTTGTTTTTTAGATAACCTACCGTTAACAACTCATACATGGACTCTTTGTCATAATGGCTTGAATCTTCTGCCACAGTTGTGTTCATATCCCTATAGATGTAGGCTTGAATTTCCAGACCAGGCTGAAAAGCATACAGAAGCATTTCTTCGTCAAGCGTCATTCCAGTAGGCCTTTCAAATGTACTGTCAGCATAATGAACCTGCGCACATTTTCCGCCTTTAAAAAAATAACAGTTAAATTTATTATCTCTGCTGAGTGCAATCATCGCATGCTCACCGACCTCGCCAATTTGCTGAACAACGTATTCAAAATCAATCAGCGAAGTAGGCGCTTTTATCGCTGGTTCTTTCTGCAGGAAAAGCAACATGCTTTTCAATAATATAGGATCAGTCTCACACAAGGTTACCAGCAAGGACGATTTATCGGTCTTAGCCAACTGTCGAGCAAGCTCCTGAATGGTGTATATGGTTGGCTTACCTTCGGTGTACCTTCCCGCAGCATATGGTTCACCCTTAAAAAAGAAAAGAAATAGCTGACAACAGTCCTCACCGGCAAACTTCAGATAACCGGTAAATGTTCTGCCGGTAACCGCTTTATGATCCGTGTACACCATATCCAGGATGCAGGAGAGCTGATCAAGCGAAAATGATTCGTTCTCCAAGAGAACCTTCTGTTGGCAAAACTGGATACAGTTCTGTGCTGATGGTATGGCAGACTGTTGCATGGCAAGTATTCCTTGAGGTGGTGGTCTTTGTCAGGAGCTCCAGGTGTTAAGGCACCGCGCTCACTTCTTTGGCGCCTGCTACACCTCTTTTTTGATGTTTACCAGATCTTATAAAATTGTTACTGTCCGATATCGGGCATTATAGCAGGAGATCACACAATGGCAACTATCTCTTCAATCAATCTCTCAAGTTATATCGGCACCAACATCGGCACAGTGACGCTTGTTAAACTTTTAGGGAAAGGTGCAATGGGCGCTGTCTTTATCGGGTATCAGTCAACCCTTAAACGTCAGGTTGCCGTCAAAATTCTTCCCAAAACAGTTGCAAGCAGCAAAAAAGCACAGAAGATGTTCCGTGATGAGGCTGAGACCATTGGTATACTCAACCATCCCAATATTGTACCGGTTTACGAAATGGGCGAAACCGATGACTTCTTTTTTCAGGTTATGCAGCTTGTTGTCGGTAGGGATCTGAGAGAGATCATCGTCAAGGCACGTAAACATCCGATCCCTACCAAACGTATCCTTCCGTTTTCAGAAACCCTCCCCTGGCTCTGTCAGGTGCTTGATGCCCTGGGATATGCCCATGATGAGGGTGTTTTTCATCAGGATATCAAACCGGCCAATATTCTTATTGATGACCGGTTCAAGCGTCCCATGGTGGCCGACTTCGGTATTGCCCGGACGGTCTGGGCTGAAGCCGGATCCTCGTCACTTCTGTTCGGGACACCATTGTATATCTCACCCGAGCAGGCTGCCTCTTCAGAAACTGATGGCAGAACTGACATTTATTCAGTTGGTGTTATACTGATGGAAATGGTAACGGGGCAACTGCCTGTACGTACGGAGTCCGCTGCGGATATGATCAAAAGGAAGAAGACAGAACCGGAGAGTTTTTTTACGGCCAGACCTTCTGAGGTAAATCCTGTCATTGACACTGAACTTGAGGCAATAATTGACAAAGCGATAGCTCCCCTCATTGACGCTCGCTTTACCGATTGTCAGGAATTTAAAAAACAGCTCGAAATATATGCCCGCAAGAGAAGTCTGCTCTGACTATTTAATTTGAATACGGGGATCCAATAAGTATATGTCAAACACTGAAATTGATCTGAAACAGGCATTACAGATAGCCAGAACCTTCAATCTGGCGTTCAACAATGCATTTATGTTTGGTGGAGAACACCAGTCAACAAAAGACAGTTCTGCAAACTTTTTCATCATGTTGGAGCAGGCGTTCAGTCTTGCGGAGATTGTTACGGTAAGTGTTGAGAGGGGCTCTGTTTATCTTGAAAACCATTGCGTTGACAAGTTGGTAAGTGTTCCACGCATCACAAGCCGATTTACCAAGGCAGGTATACAATCCGTAAGTTTTGATAAAACTGCTACCCTGGAAGCTCTTCAGACTCTGTTTTACATGATAGGCTCCCTGGCTGATTTCAGGGATATGGCAACAATGCAGCATTACCTCGAAAACAACCATATTTCAGGGGTACGGTTAAACTATGTTGTGTACCAGAAAGTCACCGTTGACGAAGCTGTTGTAAACAAAGGAGTCCTTTCCGAAACGCAGGTGATTAGCAGTCTGCAGACCACGAACAGAGGGGATAATGGAGAGTCTGATTCTGTTGATATACGCACCGGAGTGGCGGAAATACTTTCACTTGGCAATGCGGTGTACGGAAAAGGGGCTTCCGGTGCAACTGCCGAAGAGACCGGCAACATGTCCCAGACGGAGTATGACAGGTTCATTTCAACGCAAATAAAAGCAATCAGCGGACAACTCAATGGATCGGGGGGTTCTGAGGACGACACCCCTCTTTCAGCATCTGATATGCTTGAATCTGTCTACAAACTTAAAGAAAATATTCTCGAACATGCCAGAATCCAGCAGGCTACCGGAGCACTTGATACGGCTGACGAACTTGCTATAAACGAGGTAAACCAATTAAGTTACCAGGTTATTGTACGCCTGATAAAAGAGGAATATCGTAACGACAAATCTATTTCGGTAAAGAGGCTGGCACAGATTATCCGGAGAATGCTTCCAGATATCAAAGAGCTGAAATATCTATTGCCTCAATTGAAGGATGCTCTTTTTGCCGAAGGGATGTCTCCTGCTGACTACCTTTTGCTGGTAAAGGAACTGAGCAAGGAACTTGCCAGTGACGAGCTAACGCAAGTTATGGCTGAAGCCTCAGAACTTATCGGACTGACTTTTAACGAACTGGTTGACGGGATCAAAGATGCACCCGAGGAGGCTGCCAGGCTTATCATTCTCGCCTCGGAAATAAAAAATGGCGGTGTTACGGCTGATGATCAGCAGATGTCAGCCGTATTGAGCGACTATATTGAAAAGGTCAGTAGAAGCCTTGCATTACAGTCTCCGGAAGTTTCAACAAATGGTGGCGGTGGAATGCTTAAAGCCGCTGTTTCCAGAATTGAGCAGGAGATTCTGGAACGTTTAAAAGCCCAGAAAATAAATCCTGATACCGTTGCTGAAGTTGCTAAAAATCTGGCAAGTCAGTTTAATGAGACCGTTTCCAGCCTTAAAGGTGACTGGGTCAAAAATAGCATTAACAGCTCTTCAAAACCTGATGAAGAGTTGGTGCTTTCTGTTTTTGAGCAAGTTATTGAGAACGGAAAGTATGGTTACAACGTAACGGAGGAAATACGATCCCACCTTATAAAAAAAGGGTATGCACCAGAATCGCTTGATGAGATTATCAAAAAAGCCCATCTGCGAACCGCTTCAGTGGTAAATCACTCCCTGGAAATACCTTCAGGCGTATATAACTGGAGTAATACAGATTTTTTTCTTGATCGTGAGGTCAAACTTAACCAGCGCTACAATACCCCGTTTTCCACTATTCTCATCTCCTACGAGAAGGTAATGGATCCCTGGACAACCGCAGTACTTGAAATAACCTCTGACTTAACGAATCAGTTGACCAATCAGTCACTTGAACTTCTCAAAGAGTTGATGAAGAGGGATACTGACATTATCGGTGTCTATGCTGCCCCTACAACCGCATTTCCTATGATGATCCTGCCAATGACTGAACTATCCGGTGCGTTCTATATTCAAAAGAGGCTGCACAAAAACTTCATTAAGCATAAATTTATGGTCAACGGCATTATTGTCCAGGTTGAGCCAAGGATTACCACGCTTGGTTACAACAAGAAACTTGCTCCTGACAAGAATGCCTATTTATCTCTACTGTACGAACAGCAAAATGGTCAGAGGCCCAGGCCACAATCATCATGATTTCCGCCTGCGCGACTGATCCCGGACGTGTTCGCCAGAACAACGAAGATTGTGTCAAAACAGATGACAAAATCGGAATCTATCTGCTTGCCGACGGGATTGGGGGACATAATGCCGGTGAAGTGGCAAGCGCACTTGCGGTTGACACCGTCTATTCAGTGCTGCGAGCCAACCTTCCCCATACAGCTGTTGATGAATATTTTGAGTTGATGGTGCATGCGCTTCATGCTGCTCATTGGGAAATTTTTACCAGGGCGCAGACAGAACCTGCGATGGCCGGGATGGGTACAACACTGGTTGTAGTAGTGGTAAAAAACAACGAAGCCTTTATTGTCAATGCCGGTGACAGCCGTTGTTATCTGTTTCAGCGCGATTATTACCCCAAGCCTGATCGACTACTTGAAGAAGGGCGTCACAAATTTACACTGTTGACCAACGATCACACCGTCGGTAACCAACTGCTGGCAAAAGGGGTTCCTCTGGGTGAGATTCCTAAAAAACAGTTCCACGCTCTGACAATATCTCTTGGCAGCGGCAATCCACCCTGTCCTGATTTCAGGGTTGTCGAGATCCATCAGAATGATACGCTTCTAATCTGTTCTGACGGTTTGACCGATATGCTGTCGGATACTGAACTTGAAGCTCTTCTTTCCGGTGCTGTCGCCAGCAACCTGAGCATACTGGCCACCTCCCTTGTTGATGCAGCAAATGCCAAGGGAGGCAGAGACAATGTCTCTGTATTGCTTGTAACACAAGACATTCGGTAAGCCTAAACCCCAACTTTTACAGCTTTACTTCTCCGGACTATCTCTCGAAAAATCTATTTGTCAGTAGTATTCCTCTTCATATACAGGAACTTCATCCAGGAATCCGGGATAGCTTTCGGCATGCCTGAGGGCACGTTCGACATCAGAGATCAACCTTTCACGGTCTTTTGGGTAGCTCCCGGCCAGATTCAGGAAGTTTGAGATATGATTGGAGCGGAGGATCGTCTTTGCAGGCGACAGGTGGGACAGCATCTCCCTAGCCTCAAGCATCAACTCCCTGCGGGTGCATTGATCCAATGAGTTCACAAACGGCTCATTGTGTCGGTGGAACAGGGTCAGGAGGGAGAAATACTCAGGGTTGACCCGGTTCACCCATTCCGCCGTTGATCTTGCATGCTCACTACTGCGGGCTCTGCCTGCAAGACCAAATATGGCTGTCACCGACAACTTCATCCCTGCACCTCTTGCCATTAGCGCCAGTTCTGCCATCCGTTCAGCAGCGTAGCCTTTCCTCACCCGTTCCAGCGTCAGGTCATCACCGGACTCAAGTCCGAAGTACAAAATACGCAATTTTTTCTCCCGCAACTGGAACAACTGTTCAGCAGACTTAGTGGTAAGGCTTTTGGGTGATGCGTAGGATGCAACCCGCGTCAGAGCTGGGAAGATATTTGAGAGTGCATCAAGTATGGTAACCAGTCCATCAAAAGGGTAGACCAAGGCATCACCGTCAGCAAGGAAGACCCGGTCAATTTCGGCAAGGTAGCGGGTAGGGATCTCTTTAATTTCATCCAGGATCTCTTGAACCGGCCTGATTTTGAACTGCTTCCCCTTATACATGCCGCAGAAAGCGCAGTTATTCTGTGAACAACCGACGGTTATCTGGAAGATCAGGCTGCGAGCCTCGCTTGGTGGGCGGAAAACCGGTTCAATGTAAACAGGCATAGCTCTCAAATCCTTCTGGTAGAGACTTACAGTAGACTTCAATGAGAATTGGTTTATCTACAGCAAATGGCGTAGATGCCAGCACCATTTGCTGCAAAAAAAACTTAGATCAGTTCATAGTGTTCAAGCATGGCACGATGGCTGCGGTGGGCGGCCAGATAGCGGGAGTCCTCCGCGTAGGTAGTTGGGTAAATCTCCGGTACGTTCTGGTGGCACAAATTCTGGTCAACATTGACAAAGGTAAACAGGCATGAGTTTGAGAGAGCTTTACTGCTACGGTCACGACTCACCCTTTCAATATTTGCCTCTACGCAGATGAAGCTACCGCTGGTATAGACAACCCGGCAGGTATAATGAAGCTTGTCTCCGAGCCTGACTGGATGAAAGAAGTTAATCCGGTTAACAGCCGCAATTATCGAACGATCTGGAGCAACCAGTTCAGCGCAAATTGCCGAAAGCTCATATGCACGACGGACAAGGTAACCACCAAATATCCGGTGTGGTACATATTCCTGCTCAGGATACATCCGCTCCCAGGCATCCACCACCAATCGGTCTGTCCTTAATCCTTTGAAATCTGGATCATCCTGAGCCATATGCAGTTGACGCAATAGCTCATACTCTTCATGGCTGGGAGGTTCCTGCAGAGCTACCTGCTGTAGGCGATACTTCTCTCGCTCTTGCTGGGATTTTTCTGCACGGCGCTGCTCCAGCGCCTCCAGATACTCTAGTGGGGGCAGCACCCTGCTCTCTTCGGCAGACTCTCCGCCACGAGCTACCATAGTAAAATAACAGGAGGCGATATGCGTTGCAGGAGTCCCGGTATGCTCAACCCGCATACCTACCACCATGGAAGACTTCCCCACATGGTTGATCCGGGCATCAATCTGGATATCGCGGTCTATATCAACAACATGACGGACAATTATGTTGTCAATGGCCGCAGTTACGACCTTGGCGTCAGGATGGATACGGCGTGCATAGCCCAGAGCTGCCTGTTCAGCCATAATATCAAGATCTTCCAGCAAAAGACCAAATCTGAAGTTACCGACAATGGGGTCGTCTACGATCATATAACGACGACGGGCGGCCAGATCCGTTCCAAGTGGCAATGTTTTATACAGAGATGTTTCAATCGGTGTTGTCATGGCAAAATCCTCTCGCTTTTTATTCAAAAACCCTAGGAGTCTGTCGGTCTTGAGTT
>DCVL01000049.1 GCA_002328035.1 Geobacter sp. UBA2189 | reverse complement strand
GAGGGATTCGAACCCTCGATACCGGTTTCCCAGTATACTCGCTTAGCAGGCGAGCGCCTTCGACCTACTCGGCCATCTCTCCCCTTGGGTAAAACGGGTTGTATCTATACTTTATTTGGTTCTTTAATGCAAGATTTTAAGGCATCAAAGCTCTAACGCCCTTTTTTGAGATCAACCAGGATCAGCTTGGCTACTGCCTTCAGGGTTTCGAAAACACCTTCTCCAGTGGCTGCACAGGCTTCAAAATCAGGCACATTCGTAGGGTTCAACTCTTTTCTAAGCTCTTCTACTGAAACGATATTAGGCAAATCCCTTTTGTTGTACTGCACGACGTACGGCAGCTTGTCCAGATCGTATCCCTGTTCGTGCAGATTTGATCTCAGGTTGTCCAGGGATTCTGTATTTGCATCCATCCGTTCTTCCTGCGAATCAGCAACATAAACAATTCCGTCAACCCCTTTTAATATCAGCTTTCTGGAAGCATCGTAAAAAACCTGACCAGGAACGGTATAGAGGTGAAAGCGGGTTTTAAAGCCGCGAATCTCACCGAGGGCAAGTGGTAAGAAGTCAAAAAACAGAGTCCTCTCGGTCTCTGTAGCGAGACTAATCATCTTACCCTTGGCATCAGCAGCGGTTTTTGCGTAAACATACTGAAGATTTGTAGTTTTTCCACAGAGACCCGGACCGTAGTACACGATCTTGCAATTAATCTCACGTGAAGCATAATTTATAAATGACATGGCAACGTACCTTGACTTGACTGGTTAACTGAACAGGTTGTCGATATCGTCGTCGGTGATTTCGGCAAATGGGAATGAAGTGCCTGATTTGACCTGCTCATCAGATTTCTTCATCAGCTTTTCAAAGATTATTGAAAGTTCTTCAGATGCCTTTTTGACGCGGAGACGTACCAGACCAAGTGAGGAGCGGCTGTCAAAAAGCACAACAAGGATTACCCTGCCACCTACAATAGATATATGCAGGTTATCCTTTTCACCTTCATGGAAAAGGATTGAAAACTCTTTTTCCCCTATCAGCTTGGCAAGTCCACCTGTGGCTGCAATATTGCCTGCAGTAAGCGATGCAAGTGAGGTTGTGTCAAAACGTTCGGTCTCCCCAACTCCGGAAATCAGCTGTCCATTTTTGTCTACAAGGAAGATAACTTTGGAGTTAGACTCTTTAAGCAACCGCTCGATGACTACATTTATCTCCTGAAACTCTTCATCGTACATGACCATCTGCGAGTTGGACATGTGGATCTCCTTATCTTTTGTAGGCATTAAGTAAGGTTACTTTGTTAGAAATAACCCCTTTTGTATAGCAGAACAATTTTAATGATTCAAGTTGATTTAACTTGGAAGGATACTCTTCTTGAATGGATTCCTTGAGTTTTGGAGAGAATTGCATATATGATGCATGTAAAACAGACACGGGGATTAGAATGCCACCTGAATTTATTCCAAAATGGATAGCCTGGGAAACTACGCAGAGATGCAACTTAAGCTGTGTACACTGTCGCTGTTCTTCCGGCCTATGCTCGTCTGAAGGGGATTTTACAACTGAAGAGGGGAAAAGCCTTCTCGCCGAAATAGCGGATTACTCCAAGCCGGTAGTTGTCTTATCCGGAGGAGAGCCGCTTATGCGTCCTGATATATTTGAGCTGGCAGAATATGGTACATCTCTGGGGTTGCGTATCTGTATGGCAACCAACGGAGCGCTTGTTACAGAAGAAGTCTGTAGAAAGATGAAGGAGACCGATATCAAAATGGTTTCTCTCTCTCTTGATGGATCTTGCGCAGAGATACATGATGATTTCCGCCAGTGTAATGGGGCTTTTGAAGGTGTTATCAGAGCTGCAGAATTATTCAGGCAAAATGGACAGAAATTTTTAATTAATTCTTCATTTACAAAGCGTAATCAGGGTGACATTGGTGCAACATTCAGGTTAGCCAAATCATTGGGGGCAACCGCCTGGTACATGTTTATGATTGTACCTACAGGTCGTGGCGAAGAGATTATGAGTGAGCTGATTACCAAAGAAGATTACGAGGATATTCTTGAGTGGCACTATCAGCAGGAAAAACTTGAGGATACTATCCTGATGAGACCCACATGTGCTCCGCACTATTACCGGCTTGTTGCTCAGCGCGTAAAAGAGGAAGGGATTGAATTTGAAAGGCGCAGTCTTAGCTTTTCGACAGGGGGAGGCAAAGGTTGTATTGCAGCTCAGAGTATCTGTCTTATTGACTGCTTTGGTAATGTAAAGCCATGTTCCTATTTCCTGAGGTCGGCAGGCAATGTTAAAACCACCCCATTCCGAGAAATTTGGGAAAACTCAAAGATGTTCAATGACTTAAGAAACTTTAAAGAATATAAGGGCAAGTGCGGTAAATGTGAATATATAAACATTTGTGGCGGATGTAGAGCAAGAGCTGATGCTGTATACGGGGACTATATGGCTGAAGAACCATTCTGTAATTATATTCCAGTCAAGCTGAGATGAGCTTGTTGCTGTTTTCTAATCTCTTGCTCCCGTTGCTCCAGATGAGATATAACTACCATACAACGTATATGAAATCAGGAGGTTTAAATGGCCAGTCTGAATAAAGTAATGCTGATAGGCAATCTAGGTAAGGATCCTGAATTGCGATACACTGCATCGGGTCAGGCAGTTGCGAGCTTTTCGATTGCCACTACCGAAAAGTTCAAGAATAAAACCGGTGACTGGGAAGAACGTACCGAGTGGCACAGGATAACCTTGTGGGGCAAGCAGGCTGAAATAGCCGGCGAGTATCTGGCAAAGGGCAAAACGGTCTACATTGAAGGACGCCTTCAAACAAGAAAGTGGACTGACAGGGATGGAAATGACCGTTACACCACGGAAATTGTCGGTGATCGTATGCAGATGCTGGGAGGCAAGGGGGATAGTGCAGGTTCTGTCGGAGGACGCCGTTCTGATGCAGGGGAAGCGGTTGACAAACAGGTGAACTATGAAGAGCCACCCTATCAGGATGATGATATTCCGTTTTAGAGAGCACTAGACTCAAAAATGTAAACTTAGACCGTAATGTCCTGATATTACGGTCTTTTTTGTTTGCAAAAAATATGACTAAAGTTTCAGAGTGTTGTCTATGGACTAATTTTTGTTTAGCTTAACAAGATCAGCCGTCTGCAGTCTGGTTTCTCTCTGGATATGTATCTTCGCAACTCCATGCCACTTGGGGCGATTGATGTATCCAAATAAAGTTTTGTTGTATACGACATGTAGCTTGCTGTTGGGTAGTTCATTTAAATCAGCAGGTTCCCTTTATCAATAATATTTTCCTTGCTGCCGTCAGGCATTATCAGTGTGAGTGTGGGCTGATAGAATACGTAATCTTCATGAAACGGAGCGGCGGTATTTCCCCCGAATCCGGTATTGTCTCCTAGAGCCAGATGGATTGTACCCAAAATTTTCTCAGCTTCCAAGACGTTATCAGGGCGACTGGCCTTATCGTTTGTGCCAATGCCAAGTTCTGCAAGGTTTCGGCAGTTTTGATTCTCAGAAAATTTTGCCTCCAGTCGCTTACGGAGCGGGTCGTCTCCCTCAATGCTCAAAACCCTTCCTTCTTTGATAGTGATTATCAAAGGGCTGGAGAGTTTTGATGTGGGACCCCACTCTACTACCATCCTGCCGTAGCTTTCACCTTCAAGGGGAGCCATATATGCCTCGCCTGCAGGGAGATTACCGAAGGAGCCTTCAGCTGTCAGCAGACCATCGTCTCCCTCGGCTCTGCGTCCTTTTTTGCAGATATTCATTGTTGTGCCGTTAGGGCAGTTTAGCTCTACCCATTCTGCGCGGTTAACTGCATCCACCAGACGGGATGTCCTGCTGGCAAGGGCATGCCAGTCTACAGTCATGGATGTTGCAAACATATCAGGATCAAAGTGAGGCAGGGAGGCAAAACGGGCTCCAGCAATACAGGCCAGCTTACGAAAATTTGTATGGCTGGTTGAGTTGTTGGAGAGTGCGATGATTATATCGGCGACAGAGTTTTTTTCTGCAAAGACAATTGATTGTGCCTCTTTAAGGCTGGCTGGATCAATTGATTTCTGAAGCAAAGGATGCAGCAGTTTGGAGGCTGCCAGGGTATCTAGAATGCTACTACCAAAAACGGCAGACCATAGAGATATGGGAGGCTCGGCGCCGGAGGCAAGAGTTGACGGAAAATCTACAAAAAAAGTACTGCCATAGTGCTTATCAGCAAAACGTGAAAGTTCGACCGCGGTTTCATGGAGACGAATTCTACGATCTCGGTCATCATCAGAGATTTTTTCATCTTCACGGATTAGATCACTGAATATCAGAATCCGTTCATTGGCTTTATGCCCCATGTTTACAGTAAATAGTGACTCGAACGCAGATTGGTATTTATGCATCAGCAGGCTCCTTTTAAAAATCTCTAATCACTCTAACACAAAATCCGGTTTTGGGAGAGAGTGAGTGTAGTGTTAGAATAAAATATTTTTTCCCTTGATTTAAGCGGAATGGTTATGGTAATCAGGCATACTGTATACAATTTGCAATCATGTTTTTATCTGTCAAAATAAATACTTAACCAATAGAAATTATTGAGCTTTACTGTTTATTGGAGGTGGCTGTGGCACAGGTGGTATTTTCAACATGGGGTGGTTCTGTCGTTGATAACAGAAATATTAGTGGTGAGCCTGCGGCAGTCAGCTTCCGCTTGCCGGTGGCTTTTGACGGACAGCAACCGCTGAAAGCCTTTATGGGATGGGATGGTATCATCGTATTTGACAAGGCCGTTGATATCCCTGCCATGGCCGCAGAGTATATGCTGCGTGTCCAGACTCAATTCTGCTGCGGTAAATGTACACCTGGTAAAAAGGGGACGAAGGTTCTTTCAGACCTTTTACAGAGAGTTCTGAGGGGAGAAGCCAAGCCGTCTGATCTGGATCAGGTTGCGGATCTTAATGCCCTTCTGCAGAACTGTAAATGTACGCTCTGTCCCACCTCAACCAAGCCGGTTCTTGATGCGGTAAAGCATTTCCTGTCAGATTTTGAGGCATACTGTACAGGAGGCCGCACAGCCAAGTCAGATAAATATCTTGAGAAGGTAACAGCTCCTTGTATGGATCGCTGCCCCGCCCATATTGATATTCCTAAATATATAGAGCAGATTAAAAACTATCAGTATACCGAGGCCCTTGCAACAATCCGTGAAAACATGCCTCTGGCAGCAGTATGCGGTAGAGTCTGTCCGCATCCTTGTGAGGCTGCCTGTCGTCGCAAGAATGTGGATGATTCAGTAAATATAATGGTTTTAAAGCGTACCGCTTCTGATTACGAGTGGATGCACAAGATAGAGCCGCCAGTTAATAATGCCAAGATGAAAGACAAGACGGTTGCCATTGTAGGTGCCGGCCCTGCCGGTCTCGCTGCGGGTTATTATCTTGCTTTGCAGGGTTATCGCAGCACTATCTATGAAGCGCTTCCGGAAGGATTTGGCGGTGGAATGGTTGCAGTAGGTATTCCTGCCTACCGTATGCCACGCCATATTCTGCAGCGCGATATTGATATTATCCAGTCAATGGGTGTGGATATTGTTTATGATTGCCGTGTAGGTAAGGATATCTCTCTGCCGGAGCTGAAACAGAAGCATGCTGCCGTTTTCCTTGCCCCTGGCGCGCACCGTTCAAAGCCTATGGGAGTTGAAGGGGAAGACAAGGGTTATAAGGGATTTCTTCCTGGTGGTATTGACTTCCTTCGTGAAGCTTATATGGGGCGTCCTACTGGCATGGGTAAAAAGGTCTGTGTTGTAGGTGGTGGTAATACCGCTATTGACTGCGTAAGGGTCGCCCTGCGTGAAGGAGCAGAAGAGTCAGTCCTTCTCTATCGTCGCTCACGTAAGGAGATGCCTGCCGATGTATGGGAAGTGGATGGCGCTGATGAAGAGGGTGTAAAGTTTGAGTTTCAGGTGCTCCCAACCAAAATTATTGTAGATCAAAATGAACAGGTTACAGGTGTTGAGTGTGTAAGAATGGCGATGGGTGAGCCTGATGCCTCAGGTCGTCGTCGTCCGGAGCCGGTAGCTGGCAGTGAATTTATCGTTGAGTGCGATACCGTTATTCCTGCAATAGGGCAGGATGCGGATCTGAGCTTTATCCCGCCTGATATGGGGATTGATATTTCAAAATGGAATACGGTCATTACTAAGTACATTCCACTTAAGGATGCTGCCGGAAAGTCTTTAAACGACAGTATGGGCAATCCTCTTTCACGTACCCTGATAACAGACTGTGACGGAGTGTTTGCTGGTGGTGATGCGGAGATCGGCCCCTTAACCGTTGTTGCCTGCGTAGGTAATGCTCATCGTGCCGCAAATGTGATCGCCCGTTATCTTGATGAGGGTAAGGCATATCTGACAGATCAGGAGATCTTTGAGGATCTGCTCACATATTTGGGGGTTTACGACAAGAATGAGTCTGTTGCCTGGCTTGATTCTGCAGACAGAGCCGGCCAGAAGGAGGTGCATGGAAAGGCGCGTGCATCCAAAGGTAATTATTGCGAGGTTGAGCTTGGTTTCAGCGATTCTACTGCTCAGTCTGAAGCTGATCGTTGTCTGCGCTGTTACAGAATGGCAATGGTAGCCCTGTAAAACAGGAAAAACTCAAAATTCAGCATAGGAAACAACCAATGGCACACTCTGAAACATCCAACAAAAACAAGACCATCACTCTGACCATTGATGGTAAAGAAGTACAGGTCTTAACCGGAACTACCATCCTTGAAGCAGCGAAAAAGCTGGGAATAAATATTCCTACCCTCTGCTATCTTGAAAAGATATCAACCACTGGTGCCTGTCGGGTCTGTGCCGTTAATGTAGAAGGGGTTGCTCGTCCCATGACTGCCTGCAACACGCCGGTAAAAGAGGGAATAAAGGTAACGACTCGGTCCCCTGAGCTTGAGCAGATTCGAAAGAAGACCATGGAGTTGATGCTGGTAAACCATCCTCTGGATTGTCCTGTCTGTGACGCCGGTGGCGAGTGTGATCTTCAGGATACCTGTTATAGTCTGGGAGTGGCAAAACAAGAGTATTCAGCTGACCTGGAAAGACTTCCTATCCGTTATGACTGGTCATTGCTTGAGAGTGATCCAAACCGATGCATCCTCTGTGAAAAGTGTGTCAAGGTATGCCGTGAGATTACCGGCTTTGGTGCTATTGAAACAAAATACTGTGGTGACCGTGCCATTATAGATACACTGACTGGTAAGCCGCTTGATTGTGACTTCTGCGGCAACTGTATTGCTGCCTGCCCGACAGGCACACTCATAAGCAAGCCGTTCAAGTATATGGGACGTCCATGGACATTTGAAGTTAAAAACGGTATCTGCGGCTTCTGCTCTTCCGGTTGTCAGATAGAATATCATCTGAAAGACGGAAAAGTCGCAAGGGTCACAAGCGATGACAGCACCTATAATAATGGAAACCTCTGTATAAACGGCCGTTTTGGTTACAGCGCATTTAACTCGCCTGAACGTCTGATGGTGCCCCAGGTTAGATCTGTTGATGGAGTATTGAAAGAGGCTTCGTGGGATGCAGCACTTTCAGCGGTTGTCTCTGCAACAAATGGAATAACCGCCAAGTATGGTGCAAAGGCGGTTGCAGGTGTTGCCTCGCCCCGTATTACAAATGAAGAGAATTATCTTTTTTCCAAACTGATTAAAGAGGCGATAGGTTCTCCAAACATTGATTCAGAGGCACGTCTGGGGTATGTACAGGCTCAGGAAATTCAGGCAAAAATGATCGGTATGACCGGTGCGACCAAACAGATGGATGCTCTGGAGGATGCAGGTTGTATTATTGTTGTGGGGTCTGACCTCAAGACAGAATCGGCCGGTTTCGCCTACCGTGTAATCAAGGCGGTTACCAAGAGAGATGCAAAGCTTGTCATAGCATCAGCTCAACCTACCTCAATTGATAAATTTGCCAACAGCGCATTACGTTACAAGCCAGGTTCTGAAGGCTTTGTTGCGGTGGGTCTTGCTAAAGCGGCGATATCACAGAATAAGGCAGTTACAGCAGCTGGGCTTGATGGTTTCAATCAGGCACTGGCTGCTGTATCCTTTGATCAGATACAGGTTGCAACTGGTCTTACGGAGTCTGCCTTTAACGATGCTGTCTCATTTATAAACGGTCAGGTTGCCGTTATATATGGTTACGAGTTCATCCGCAGTGCAGATGCGGTTGCAGCGGTAACTGGGGCATTGAATCTTGCCATTCTGACCGATGCTGATATCTATCCGATGGATGAAAAGAATAATACCCAGGGGATGCTGGATATGGGAGCCGTGCCAGGTGATGGTGGTAAAGACCTGTTTGGTATTATTGATGGTATTGAAAAGGGTGATATTCGCTGCCTCTATGTCGCTGGCTGTGACCTACTCCAGATTATGCCTAATCGCAGTAGAGTGGCTGCAGCCCTCCAAAAACTGGAATGTCTGGTTGTGCTTGACCTCTTCCCTACTGCAACAGCGAAGATGGCAAATATACTGCTTCCTGCGGCTGCTGCACCTGAAAAGGCCGGTTCATTTACTACAACAGATAACCGCACCCAGAAATTTACCGCTGCTGCAAACCCCCCAGGTGAATCACGTCCTGATTATGTGATTATGGGAGACCTCTATGCCCGTATAACCGGCGGGGCAATTCCAAGTCTGACGGCTATACAGCAGGAAGTAACACCGGTTGTTAAGAACCGCGTTGAAAAAGCTGCTCTTACATTCGTTATACCACAGGCTCATGCAGCAGGAACTATGACGTTGCTGGTGGCTCCATTGCAGCGCCATAACGGAACTTACACAAGCTGGTCTTCCAACAACCTTAAGGTGTCGGCAGAGGCAACTATCTGCATTGGAGCTGTAGATGCGAGCAAAATGGGTATGTCTGATGGTGACAAGGTTACCGTAACGGCCAATGGTGCTTCAATAACTCTGCCCGTAACCTTGCAACGTGAACTTCCATCCGGACTGGTTGTTCTGCCAAATCATTTCCCTGCCAGCTCTGCTTCACAACTTATGGCAAAGGCATCTGCAAGTTTGACTGTTACGATATCCAAAGCCTGATGTAGCAGGATTGATTAGCTGTTCAACACAATAAAAAACGCCGCGTTAATGCGGCGTTTTTTATTGAAGATGAAGCAGTTTTTCAAGCTCCTAATTTTTCTTTCTCTTTCTGGATAGCGTCACGACCTGCTTCTATGGCTGATGACAGGATTGATTTCTTTTCAAGAATTGTCTCCTTGCCATCTTCCAGTGTAGCCTTGATCTTGTCCTGAGCTTCGCGGGCGTATTCCTTAATCTTGTCAACTGCATCATCTGCAAGATCACCGATCTGATCTCTTATCTCACGGCCACTCTTTGGTGCATACAGGAGAGCCAAGCCTGCTCCTAAAGCAGCGCCGGCAAGGAAAGAAACCAGTACAGTGCTTGCTGCTACCCCATTATCATCGTTTGCCATTTTTTTATTCTCCTTTCATTTTTCGTCTAAGATATTGTTCCAGAAGATATTTACCACCAACCTTGAAACCGGTTACAACCGCACCAACCTGACCGATCAGGCTGTTTACAACACCTACTGAACGATTTATAGAAGAAAGCTGAGTGCCTGTTTCTCCTAAAGCTGCCATGAAGCTTTTAAGATCCCCGGTATGCTCGGATATACCGCCACCTACTGTCTTTAGTTCAATTAGAACCTGTTTCAACTCAGTTATGGTTGGTTTTAGTTCATTGGTAAGCAGATCTGCAAGAGAAGAGACCGAGTCGGCGGTTTTTTTAAAACTCAGTATTGCAGGTATCAAAAAGATTACCAGCAGTAACAGAGCTGCGGCGGCGATTAGTGCTGCTATGGCGCCAAGAGACATCGGCTAACTCCTTTCATCTGATAGTATGTTAACAGTATACCTGAAGTTTTGTGATACGCAAGCCTGACGAGATAGTTAGCTGGGTGAATTGCAAAGAATTATCACATCTCAATCCCTGTTCTGGCAGGGATACCGGATCGATAGTAATGCTTCACTTCAAGCATCTCTGTTACGAGATCGGCAGCCTGAATTACCTGCTCAGCGGAATTACGTCCGGTAAGCACCAACTCAACGTTATTCGGTCTGGCATTAATTAATTCAAGTACCTGTGCAAGATCAATCAACCCAAAACTTACAGCGCCATTAATCTCATCACAAATAAACAGGTCGTAATCTCCAGAAAGCATAGCCTCTTTAGCTTGAATAAAGGCCTCTTGTGCAAGGCGTCTATCTTCAGTTATATCCTTGGTATTTACCCATTCAGGCCTTCCAGTCTGAATTATTTTAAAGTTACTGCCCAATCTGTCAGCAATAAGCTGTTCACCATATGGACCGCCACCTTTTATAAACTGGAAAAAGCAGACTCTTAATCCCTGACCCAAGGCGCGTAATGAAAGACCCAGAGCGGCAGTTGTTTTCCCTTTTCCATTACCTGTATAGACCTGAACGCAGCCCTGCCTGACAGCAGGTTGGGGTTTTATTGCCATATTGGCTGTTTCCTCCTTTATGGAATTGTCTGAACGCCATGAATAGAGCCTTGCAATGTACCTATATACAACCGAGATCTGCCATGGTCAAGGATGCAGTTGTCTTCTTGCCTGCAAGGAATTTAGCAGTATACTGATACCAAAAAATACGAGCCGGGCGGGAGTTAGTATGAGGATCTCAAATCTTTTAAAAAATACCTATCGTAATGTGGCCAACAGAGCGCGATGGAATGCTGACTGGTTGCAGGAACAGATGTCACCTTATTTCTTTAATGCAATGGCTGATGAACCGGAGGCACTCGGGGCACTTGTCCGTGAAATGTCTTCAATGCTTCATAACAGACGCCTGATTCTGGCAGACAGAGAAAAACTGCTGATCCAAGCATGTGTAGATGAGCCTGGCTCTCTCTATAACAGCCTCAAGCAAATTGATGACAGAGATATATCATATGCCATGTTTTCACATTCATTTTCAAAAATGCCTGGTATGAATGAGGAACTGGAGGTTCAGCGTTTTGAATTTGACCGCAAGCCAAACGAGATTGTAAATGCTTCTAAAGATGCTCTGATTCCCAATGCCTTAAGGCGTTCAATAATCCAGGAACTGGCAAAAATTGCGCCAGAGATGGATAAGCGTAATGCACTTAGATTGCTGAAGATTCTTTGGGTAAATGGTGAAAATCAGATAAAAATGGCGCCGCCAAGTCGAACTGCATGGTTAATCTGGTTGTTTGAACGTGGGAATACAAACGGTGGTCTTTTTCTGGATATCCGAAAGGTGGAACACAAGGGAATTACTGAAACAAGGATACTGTTTGCAGTTGGAAATCCACCACAGGAAGGATTTTTGCTACAGCTGGCAGAGCTTTTTAATCGCCTTGATATAGGGATAAGGCGTGCTTATTGTCTGAACATAACAAATGGTATCCACCCATACTTCCTGGGGACTTTATTTGTCCGTTTACGAAACGGAAGAGAGATACTGGATAATTCCGAAATTTATGAACAATTACAGCAGGAGCTAAGTAACACCCAGATCCTTGATAATAACTGCCATATTTATCGTGAGTGGGTTATGGAAGGAATAATGAAGGGGGATGATGCGGCTCTGGTAAACGCCTTTATAGCCTTTTGTCATACCAATCTGGCTCATTCACAACCGGAACGTTTCGGTCTTGATGATGTAAAAAATGCCTTTTACGCCCACCCTGAGATGGCTATGCAGATGTTGCGGCTATTCAAGTCCCGATTTGATCCTTCATTAAATGACAGAGATTCTGTTTATCTGGCTTTGCTTAAAAAAACTACTGAACAGGTTGCTGATTACTGCACCGGACATCGCTGGCTTGATGAGATTCGGCAGGCTATATACCGTTGCTGCCTGTTGTTTATAAATTATACGGTTAAGACCAACTCCTTTGTAATTGAAAAACAGGCGCTGGCCTTCCGCCTTGATCCTATCTATCTGCGACAGCTAGGCTCTGAATTCAGAGTGGATCTTCCAGAGAGTCTGCCTTTCAGGATTACCTTCTTCTTCAGTCGTTTTGGCTATGGATATCATATAGGTTTTTCTGATATTGCCCGTGGCGGATGGCGTACAGTTATCGCCAGAAATCAGGATGACCTTATTACTGCTGCAAACTCGCTTTTTCGTGAAGTATACGTGCTTGCTCATACGCAGCACCTGAAGAACAAGGATATCTATGAAGGTGGTTCAAAGCTGGTGGTTTTGATGGATGCAACAGCTTCAGAACAGGACAGCCATGAACATGAAAACAACCGTTTGTACAAACTTCAGTACGGGATTGCCAATGCCTTCCTGGATATATTCACAACGGTAAATGGGAGAGTAAAGGATCAGCGGGTAGTGGATTACTATTGTGATGATGAGCCTATAGAACTTGGTCCTGACGAGAACATGCATGACAGCATGATAGAAGCTATAGCGGCGCTTTCAAAAAAACGTGGCTATCTGCTTGGTGTGGGGATTATCTCAAGCAAGCGTTTCGGAATCAACCACAAGGAATATGGAGTTACATCTACAGGGGTAATGACCTTTGCAGAGGTAGTTATGGCTGAAAGAGGAATAAATATACACTCGGATCCCTTTAGTATAAAGATTACTGGTGGTCCTGGGGGTGATGTTGCTGGCAACTGCCTTAAGATTTTGTTGGATAGCTGTCCAAATGCCCGTATTGTTCTGGTGCTTGATGGCACTGCTGCTGTCTTCGATCCTGCAGGGTTGAATAAGGAAGAGCTGAGACGAATTACCTTGCATGGGGATCTGGATAGTTTTGATCCGATGCTGATTAAGTCAGGCGGATTAATGATCTTCCGAACAGGAAGTAGAATGGATGGACTGCGCCAACTTCACAGGCGGGTTGAAAGAGATTCAGATGGGCAGATAAAAGAGAGTTGGTCTCCGTTAGATGATTTTTATCATGAATACGGCAGCCTGCTTTTCAAGGTAGAGGCTGATCTTTTTATACCAGCCGGTGGCAGGCCTGAAACAATAGATATAAACAACTGGAAGGATTTTCTGAAATCGGATGGTACTCCCAGTTCGGAGGTGATTATTGAGGGAGCCAATTCATTTATTACTCCTGAGGCACGCATACAGTTACAGCGATCAGGAGTAATCCAGATGAGAGATGCATCAGCAAACAAATGTGGTGTTATTTCATCCTCATATGAGATTATCGCTAATCTTCTGCTGACTGAAAAAGAGTTTCTTGCAAAAAAAGATCGCTATGTTGCAGATGTCTTGGAGATTTTAAAAAAACGAGCCTCCGATGAAGCAAGCCTGATTGTGAGACGTTGGAACGAATCTGCTGGAATACATCTATACACAGAGATATCAGAACAGATAAGCCAGAATATAAACAGTTATTATTATCGTCTGTTTCAGTTCTTTAATGAACGACCAGGGATCTGTCTTAAGGCGCCATTCAGGAATGCTCTTCTAAGGCATCTACCTAAAATGTTGCAGGAGTTTCCTTCTTTTGAGAGCCGTTTGTCGAAACTGCCGCCTAAATACCTTCCTGCCATGCTAGCAGCTGAGATTGCCGGATCACTTGTTTACAGCAGCAACAGGGATGATGACTTTGAGGATATGATCAGGCGTCATCTGATGAGGATTGAAGGATAACCTGTTTTTATCATTTGCAGAAAAGATAACCTGTGGTAAATGTACAAGCGTGATTATAAAGTGATTACCACTTTTCCTTGCCTAACAACAGATTGGCCAGGAATTTAAAATGGAGGAAAAATAGATATGTCCCGCTCTAAAAACACCACTCTTGCTACTGCTATCCTTGCCCTAACAACAGGTGCCCTTATGGGTGCAGTCACAGCGCTCCTGCTGGCTCCAACGTCAGGAAAAGAGACGCGCCGTAAGCTGTCTGACCTTCAAGAGGGGGCAGGTAACAGGATCAAGAGGTATACGGAGGAGGCACGCTACAAGCTTGGGAAGACAAAGGGTGAGGATCTGCACTATGATGGTGGAGACGCCTGGATCTGATAACTTGTCTTTAAAGCTGTTGCAGAGTAAAGATGCTGGAACTAAAAAAGCTCTGTGTCCAAAAGGATGCAGAGCTTTTTTTTCAGATATAACCCAGATTATTTCTTTGCAGTAGCTTTTTTCCTGACAACTTTTTTCTTAACAGCTTTCTTAACGGGCTTTGCTGCCGGTTCATCAGTTTCAGGCTTGAAGTTTGGTATCTCTTCAAACACTGCCTCAATCCTACGGTTTTGTGCACGGCCTTCTGCGGTTGAGTTGTCTGCTATAGGCTTGGACTCACCATATCCCTTTGCTGAAAGACGCTTTTTGTCAACCTTGAAGTTTTTGACGATATAGTCTTTAACAGCATTAGCCCTGCGCTGCGAAAGATCCTGGTTTGATCTGTCAGCGCCAACGTGGTCAGTATGCCCTTCAATTATGCCTTTAAGGTTCTTTTGCTCATTAAGCCCATCACCAACTACCTTTAGCTCATCGTAGTACTGCTTCTTGATAGTCGCTTTTCCTGTATCAAAATTAACCTTAAGGGTTAAGCGTGTGCCGGCTGCGACGGCAGATGCCTTTTTTGCGCTTGCCTCTTTTACAGGCTCATTTACCTGTACAGAGGCTGAGCTGGTAGCTGAGCCGCCTTCACCTTTGCAGGTTAGCGTGTAGCTGGTGTTTTCAGAAGGTGTTATGGTTTTTGAACCTGAAGAAGGAACCGCACCAATTTCAGGCTGGATCTCACAACCAGTAGTATTGGTGGAACTCCATGTAAGTGTAGACGTTTTTCCTTTTTCAAGAACAGCCGGATCTGCCCTCAGATCACTGGTTGGAACAGGAATTGGTGGCGGAGGAGCTACAACTGGAGCAGCCTTGGGTGCAGCAGCTTCAACTACTACCGGAGCAGGCACCGGTGCCGGTTTTGGAGCGCCTACAGCAATATGCAGGCCCAATGTGTATTCAACGTTGGTATAAATTTTTCCGATACTGTAGTTTAGGCCACGGACGTCGGCTCTCAAAGCAAAGCCATCAGTAAGGAACCACTTCAAGCCACCACCATAATTGTAGATAATACGTGCTTTTGAATTATCAAAATTGAAGGCTCCAGCACCAACAGCCAGATATGGAACAAAGCTGCTCTTAGGCATGAAGTTGTAAAGCAGATCGCCGCCATATCTTAACATTTCGGCACTACCACCTGCATTGCTGCGGTCAGCCTTTAAATAATCAATTACACCTTCAGCTGCCCAGTTCTCGGTAAAATTGTAACCCAGACGGAAGCCGAATACCGGAGAAGTTTTAAGATGCTGGTTTCCCTGGAACGTATAGCCTCCTGCATATGGTGAGAAAATAAATGTCTCGGCTCTGTTCTCAGCCATAGCTGCGCCTGCCTGAAAAAGAACTGCACAGGCAGCAATCCCTGCCAATCTTTTGATCATAAATTTGTGCCCCCTTTCTTGATTTAAAAAAATCTCAAGCTCCTTACTACTACTATCCAAAAGATCTATCACTAAAATTATTGTTGTCAAGGGTTTCCAATTCTTGCAATGGAGTTGCATCACAGGTTATTATAATCCCTCAATAATAACTTAAAGGGGTAATTATTAATGATTTCTTCTTCAGATCGTAGCCGCAGGATAAGGGGTAAAGAGGTCTTTCGCAGGATGACAAGAGAGAACTCTGTTTCTGTCAATGACCTTATATACCCAATGTTTTCCTCATTTGGGAAAGGTATCAGCAAGGAGGTCTCCTCCATGCCTGGAGTCTATCAGCAATCTATTGAAAATATTGTTGCAGAAGCAAAAGAGGTATATGGCCTGGGTATACCAGCGGTGATACTCTTTGGTATTCCTGAAACAAAAGATCCTGTGGGTAGCGACGCATATTCGGATCATGGAATTATTCAGGAAACAATACGTGCAATAAAGCGTGAGCTCCCAGAATTGGCAGTAATTACAGATGTATGTCTCTGTGAGTACACGGATCATGGTCATTGCGGTCTAATCAAAAATGGAGATGTGGACAACGATTCTACGGTCGAGCTGCTTGCCAGAGAAGCTCTTTCACATGCAAGAGCTGGAGCTGATATGGTTGCCCCTTCTGATATGATGGATGGCAGGGTTAGAGCAATCCGTGAAACTCTGGATGATAACGGATTCAAACATATTCCTATAATGAGCTATGCCGTAAAGTATGCTTCAGGATACTACGGGCCGTTCAGAGAGGCTGCAGAATCAACACCGCAGTTTGGGGATCGACGGTCATATCAGATGGATCCTGCCAACCGTCTTGAGGCTTTGCGTGAAGCAAAACAGGATATTGAACAGGGGGCAGATATCATAATGGTTAAGCCTGGTCTTCCTTATCTTGATATTGTCAGGGATCTCCGAAATGAGTTCAACATGCCGCTTGCTGTATATAATGTGTCAGGTGAATACAGTATGATAAAGGCTGCGTCAGCCAACGGCTGGATAGATGAAGAGCGTGTGGTAATGGAGACCATGCTAGGTTTCAAACGGGCAGGTGCAGACATAATCATCACCTACCACGCAAAAGATGTTGCGAGATGGCTAAGCAGATGAAATAGCTGAATTTACCAAGCTAAGGAGCTATTCGTTAAGTCTCTGTTCCATCTCTTTTTTCTGCTTGCGAATGGCTCCCCCCTCACCAACTTTAGGCGGTTCCCTTTCAGGTAATTTGGTTGAGATTTTAGGCAGGCTAATCTTCTTGCCAGCCTTATCGGGGGGTGGGTTGACTACAGGTTTTGCAGCAACGTCATTTGCAGGTCTGGCAGGAGCTGAAGTGGTTGAGGGTGCTGCCGGTTTTGCAGCTTTTTTGCGATGCGGAAAGGTCTTTCTCAGGTTAATCTCGTTGGTGCTAAAGCTGGTGATAGATTCGTGGTTTAAAAGTACAACCACCATCCCTTTTTCCCGCCAGACCTTGATTGCCTTTACCTGCCCGCCACTTTTAAGGTGTACGACAGCCGCCTCTGTTGATATTGCATGAATAAGAACAAGCAGTAAGGCAAAGATAAAATTCTTCATCCTGCACCTCCCGAAAAATTGATACTACATAATATATACTGCCAGATCTCCTTGAGGGCAAGCTCCCGGCTGAATAAAAAATCAAATAACGGCCTTTTCGTTTCAAATGTGGCAAAGCAGACTTACCTGTGTTATAAAGCAATCGATTAATAATTCGCTGTCACGGCAGGTATCAATGTCGCTTCAATCCGCAGACATAATGCTGTCAGTCGTCATGCTAGTGGTGTTCTTGTCTGCCTTTGTTCGCCTGCTGTCTCATGTTTTTTCAATCCATCTAAAGTCCTTGCATCTATATATCTCAAAAACTATGGCAACAGGTAATTATCGGTCAGTTTTACGCTATCTGCTTTGAATGAGTCATCAATAAGCATGGGGGGATATTATTCTATTTAACAGCGACTTAGCTTGGAACAACATCTAATCAAGAGGGAGGAAAAACCGATGGAGAATGTAAATGCCAAGGATCGTAACGGTCACACCCAACTGATCAGCGCCTCCAAACAGGGATACATTGAAAGTGTAAAGGATCTCCTTCACAGGGGCGCTGATATCACAGCCTCCAGCGACAAAGGCAAGACAGCCCTGCATTATGCCGCAGCAAATGGTCACACAGAGATTGTAAAGATGCTGCTTGAAAAAGGGGCAGAGGTTGATGCCCGTGATCGTGATGGTCATACCCCTCTGATGCTTGCCGCCATTTATGGGTGTAACCTGACAGTGCAGGTGCTTCTGGAGAGTGGCGCAGATCCTAGAGCCAAGACAAAGACAGGAAATACGGCTGTTATCTACGCAGAGAACAACAGCCACCCTGTAGCTGCAACGCTGCTGAAAAAAGCCGAACGGACAAAGGTTGGTAACGCCTGAAACCAAAGCCCCGTCTTGGAATAATCGAAGATGGGGCTTTTTTTATATTACAATCGCGACTCTGGAGTTTTATAACAAAAATATGTATTATGCCTCTTCAATTACTAACTTGATTGAAGGAGCACAAATGTTTACCACATCAGATTTCAAAAAAGGACTCGTCATCCAGCTTGATGGAGCTCCTTGCCTGTTGCTTGACGTAACCTTCCAGTCTCCCTCCGCCCGTGGCGCCAATACGATGGTAAAGACCCGTTATCGCAACCTCCTGACTGCCCAGGTTCTTGATCGTACCTTCCGCTCAGGAGACAAGGTCGATGAGGCTGATTATGAACGCCATAAAGGCCAGTTTCTTTATGCGGACGGTGATCGCGGGGTTTTTATGGATCTTGAAACATATGAACAGTTTGAGATGGAGGCTGATGCATTTTCTTCCTTGTCACCATATCTGCTTGAGGGGACTGAAGTGGCGCTGGGACTTTTCCAGGGAAGGATGGTAATGGCAGAACCACCTATGGTTGTTGAACTTACTGTAACTGATACAGCTCCTGTTATAAAAAATGCCACTGCCACGGCCGAAACCAAGGATGCTATTCTTGAAACAGGTTTAAAGCTGAAGGTTCCTCCATATCTTGAAACAGGTGTAAAGATAAAGGTTGATACACGTGAAGGTCGTTTTGTAAGCCGCGCCTGAACAAAATTGCCTTAAATCCCTTGACATCTGAAATGTTCAACCTGTATTAATAGAACTCCTGTGCGGGCCTATAGCTCAGTTGGCTAGAGCCACCGGCTCATAACCGGTTGGTCCCAGGTTCGAGTCCTGGTGGGCCCACCATAAAAAATTTGAGGTTCAGACCGGATGCGGTCAAAAAGCAACTATTCAATCACGACCAGAGGTCAAAGAGAGTGCATTCCAACAGGGTGCACTCTTTTACTTTGTACCGAATGACATTCCCAAAGCTTTCAGACATACTTGAAATTATTGATAAAAAATATTCTTTTTCAATCTCTGAAAAATGGGACAACTCAGGTTTGCAGCTTGGAGAGCCTGCAAATGAGATCAGAAGGATTATGGTGGCGCTGGATCCTCTTCCTGCAGTAATTGATGAAGCCATCTCTCTTGACTGTCAGCTTTTGGTCGCCCATCATCCTCTTTTATTCACCCCTCTTAGCCAGATTAACGGTTCAACATGCGTAGGCAGCTCCGTTTTAAAAGCTGCCCGTAACAATCTTGCTGTTATTGCCATGCATACAAATTATGATATTGCTGAAGAAGGCTTGAACGATCTTCTTGCATCCTTAATTGGATTAAAACAAACGCTGCCATTAAAGAAGACTGATTCCGCTGAACTCTCAAAGCTTGTATCCTTTATCCCTGTAGAAAGTTTTGAAACTGTCCGGCAGGCTTTGCTCCCATATACCGAATCAACCGGAAACTATATTGACTGCTCCTTCTCCTGCCTAGGAGAGGGGACTTTTTTGCCACTTGAAGGGGCAAAACCTGCAATAGGAACTATAGGCAACCTTGAAAAATTGCAGGAAAAACGCCTTGAACTGTTGGTAAGGCGGGACTCTGTATCAAAGATGGTTCAGACCTTATTAAAGGTTCATCCATATCAAGAACCTGCATTTGATTGTTACCCACTTTTAAATGAAACAAAGGTAACAGGCATCGGAAGGGTAGGTGCTTTTCCAGAACCTTCAAAATTCAAGGATATTGCTGCTTCTGTCGGCAGGAAACTTGGATGTACAGCGGTTCGGATGGTTGGAGAACCTGAGCGGATTATCAGTACTGTAGCCCTCTGTACCGGCAGCGGCGGTTCAATGATAACGGAAGCTGTAAAAGCCGGAGCAGATCTGTTTATTACAGGAGATATAAGGTACCATGAGGCTCGTGATGCAGAGGCCTTGGGTCTAGCCCTGCTTGACGCCGGTCATTTTGCCACAGAACGTATAATGGTAGATGCTGTAGCCAAATTTTTGGAAACATCTTTTGCCCACTCAGATCAGAGAGCTGAACTGTTCAGATCCAACTCTGAACAGGATCCATTTAAAAATGTAGTTATTGAGGAACTCAATTAAGGAGCCGGAATTGAAAAAGAAACTGGAGCTGTTGGAGGAGTTGCAGGTTATTGATCAGTTGATCGATCTGAAGAAAACGGAGCAGGCGATTCTAAGCACTGACATTGATGAATTACAGAAAGTTGTCTCCGAAATGCAGAGTTCTCTCTCTGAACAACAGAGCCAGATGGCGGATCTGCGTAAGGAAAAATCGGATCTGGAAGTTGCCCTGCATGCCGAGCAGGAAAACATCCGACGTTCTGAGACAAACATGAAGGAGATCAAGACTAACAAAGAGTATCAGGCAGTTGGCAAAGAGATAGCCGCAGCCCGTAAGCAGGTTTCAGATATAGAAGAGCAGCTGTTATTGCTTATAACCAGAATGGATGAGCTTAATGCAGAGATGGACAAGATGCAGGAAGAGCTTGCCTCCAGTGAGCTGACATCATCAGCTTCTGTTGCAGAAAAACAGTCTTTAATCGAAGAATTTCAGCAGTCCATTGATTCCTCTCTTGCTAACAGGGAGCTTCTCGTTAAGGGGCTTGGCAACAACCTTGTCCGTCGTTACAACCAGTTAAGGGAACAAAGGCGCGGACAAGCACTGGCAGAGGTTCGTGACGGTTCTTGCCTTGGCTGCAACATGAATCTGCCTCCGCAGTTGTATAACAATCTTTTTAAATATGACGAGATGTACTTCTGCCCTCACTGTCAGAGGATACTGATGTTAAAGCAAGGCACTGAAGAAGGATAAATTCTGGATTTGGTTGGAGCAGGCCAGGCGATCGCCGTCTGATGCAGTTCAGAGGGAGGAAAGTCCGGGCTCCGCAGGGCAGGGCGCTGGGTAATCACCAGCGGGGGCGACCCCAGGGAAAGTGCCACAGAGAGAAGTCCGCCCGTTTTTACGGGTAAGGGTGAAAGGGTGAGGTAAGAGCTCACCGGATTCGGTGGTGACATCGAATGCCAGGTAAACCCCGCCAGGAGCAAGACCAAATAGGGAGGCGTCAAGGGCTGCCCGTCCGTGCCTCCGGGTTGGTTGCTTGAGGTCATCGGTAACGGTGATCCTAGATGAATGACCGCCACCTGCATGCGGGTAACTGCTTGCAGGGACAGAACCCGGCTTACGGCCTGCTCCGGCCAATAAACCCAGAATCCGATGGTTCGATTTTAATTGAGCTTATATCAGGGTCAGATATTGAAGTAGTAATTGCCTTGTTCTGCCTCAACAGTTGTATAGCTGCCTCAACAACAAGATCTACGCTAATATCCATCATGCATTTAAATCCTTTGTGGCACTTTGGTATGATCCCATATTTGGCACAAGGTGCACAATTACAATCTGTACTCACAACTACTTGGTTTTTACTATTACGGTTCCATTTTTTGTGATTTGTAGGGCCAAATAACCCTACGGTTGGTATTCCAAAAAGTTGAGCAATATGCAATAGACCTGAATCTCCTGAAATCATCATATTTGATTTGGAAATAACGGCAGAGGTCTCTGTTAAGCTGGTTTTAGCAACAAGATTATGACACTTGCAGGAAGAGAATGAAATCAGTTCTCCGGTGATACTCTCCCCCTTTCCGCCAAGAATAACAGTTTCAAAACCAATCCTTTCAAGTAAACGTGCCACCTTAGAAAATCTGTCAGCAGGCCATTGCTTTCCATGAACACTCCCACCAGGGGCAATTATTATATAAGGATTTTCAGTGGAAAAAATTGACTGATTAAGAGTAGGTAAGGAGAAAGTAACATTTTTGAAATCATTTTTGTCGTCCTTTAAAGTGGTAAGTAACTTTATAAACATAGAAGCTTCATACTCGTCTTGATTATATTGGCAAGGGTTAGTCAATAAACGAGAGCGTTCGTTGGTTGCAAACCCGATCATACGTGAAGGTCGTAACATTCGCCCAACCACTGCAGAAAGTCGGTACCATTGTTCAGTATCTATGATCAGATCATAGCGTTGTTGAAATAGTTTTAGAAAACTTAGAGGATTATCATACTGCCAGATTTTTGATACTACCGGTGACCAGCTGAACACTTCTGCGTTTCTGCGTTCTGCCAATACTTCAATCTTTGCATCAGGATAGATAGTGGATAACTGCTGCAGCATCGGAAGGAGGAGTACTGCATCGCCTATGCCGCCGGGGCGGATGATGAGGATGAATGCTGGTTCAATAATCAGATGAGATGACTGGGGTCTGAACATTACACTGACAAACCGCCCCAAGTAATTATCCAGGAATTTAAGGAGGTAACCATTCAATATTCGGGCGCCTTTTTGAGTTTTAACTAAAAATATGACTGAGTGACTACATTATCTAACTTCGAGTTATTCCATAAGTTCTTCATAGAGATCAATATGACGCCGAGCCACAATATTATCAGTATACTCTCTTACAATCTTTTCCCGTGCATGCCTTCCCATTTCCTCTCGTCTGCTGACATTATCAATCACATGAACTATTCCTTGTGCAAGATCCTTGTGATCAAAGGGACAGGCAAGCCAACCGGATTCACCGTGGTCGATCATATCCGGCATGCCACCTATTTTGAAGGCTACAACAGGAGTTCCGCATGACATGGATTCCATTACAGTATTTGGAAGGTTATCCTGAATAGAAGGTGCAACCATAACATCCGCTGCAATGTTGAGACATACCAACGTATCATCACTAACCTGCCCCATAGAGCGAACCTTCATACCGAAATCGGGTATTTTTTCCGATGAGATCTCTCCATACATGAGCAGTTCGGCTCTTTCACCCCAGCCATTATTTGCCAGATCTTTGATAGCAGGGAGCAAATGTTGAAACCCCTTTCTGGGATCACCTGTCGGACTCATGGCACCGAAAAGAATCAACCTACGATCCAGGGGCAATCCTAGAGTTTTACGTGCTATAGAACGGTCACTCGGCTGGAACAGCGTAGTATCAATTCCGTTGGGAATTATTTTGATATCAGTTTCTGAAAAAAGCGAACTCGCAGCAGCACACCCGCCCATCCAGCTACTTGGCGCTATAACAGTAATAGGCGCCCCTCTCCAAGCCTTGGCTTTACGCTGCCAAATACGCCGTGACAGGTCGTTTTCGATGGTGCTTCTCAACTCAGGACAACACCCGCATGAACCAGTATAGCGACTACATTCACCACTATAATGACAACCACCGGTAAAAGGCCACATATCATGAAGAGTCCAGACAATAGGCCGACTAAGCTGAGATAGTGTCTCAATCCTCATAAAACCACCGGCGATCCAGTGCAGATGAATTATGTCCGGTGCAATTGTGGCAGCGTATTTTGTAACCCTATCCGGAAACACTGCTGGTGAAAAAGTCACCCCTCTGCTGCAGCGACTGATTATAGCCGGCATTGAATCAACCAGATATTTTAACTTAGCGGTAAGACGACCTGTTTGCGTAGTAGACCCTATTACTGAAGAATCACCGCTGTATTTTGTTTGAACAAACATTCTGGAATCGACTCCACTCTCCAGGAGCCCATGATGTAGGCGAAAAGCAGCCCGCGCCGCACCACCAAAGATATCATTTGTTGAAAGATGTAAAACTTTCATGAACGGACACCTTCCATGATAAGAGAATCAGGTTTCCGTGGGGTACCGTTTATGACATCCAGTTCGTAGTTAGCGAAATCGGGAATATTGCTTACATCAGGAGAACAGATGACAACCTCGGTAAATTCTGCCTTCTGAAGAATGCGTCCAAGCGAGAATTGATCATACATCCATCTATGTACCTCTCCAGAGGTTCTAAACCACCCTTCTCTCAAGGACTTTACTCCTTTTTTGCCAGCTAACAGCCAGGCAATAGAGCACACCAGTGCAAATCGAACCTTATCGATGAACCATGCAGGAGATTGTTTGGTTAATCGTGCTACAACGCCTCTTTGCTGCTGTCTATTGTCCCAATAGTGCACAGCATCTTTCCCAATTCGCGATATAATGAACTCATGTACTTCAGAGGGACATTCCTTCAGAAATTGCCCCATATATCCTTCGCTTGTAACTCTAACCATTTGGTCAATTAGTTCAAGCATGATCCAGTCGTATGATGATTCTACAGATTCCGTTGGTATAATAACTTGTTCCAGGATACAAAGATAGGAGCGGACAATCCTTTCAAGATCAGGTACAACCAATCTTACAATACCCCTTGCTTTCAGTACCCGATGCATTTCGGATAACAACAATTGCGCTTCATTGCGAGAAAGATGCTCAAGCAGATGCGAACAGTAACAAGCATCAAAGTTACCGTCAGCGAAAGGAAGTGGTTTTGCTGCATCATGTCGTAATACCTGTTTCGTCAGAGGTTCAATATCAATATTAACCCATGCTGGGTGATATGTGGTCCCACAGCCAATATTGAGTAATTTCACTTTATACCCCAAACCTCAGTGTTTTTACGGAAAATAGCTGTAGCTGAAATGCCTCTTGGCATAAATAAACAACCTAAAAAAAACTTAGATAGAAGTTTTGAGGGTAAACGGCATGCTAAAGAAATAAGTCTATAGGTTATAGAGTCATTCCAGACAGAGGTTTTCTGGCGTAACAGTTTCATTACCCATTTTGTGAGCATGGTTTGTGCGTAGAACTCCCTGTGAATATGCTGTAATGGTTCATGCCATAATTCAACCAGCTCTAGATTAAATATATTTGCAAGGTTCTTGTATGAAGCATCGCTCCAACGGGTTATATGATGAGGTGGCATGTCGAGAATAAAATTGGATACAGAAGCCGAAAAAGAATCACTAGAGGGTGTAGAAAGTATCAACAGTCCACTATCTTTGAGACAAACAATTGCAGATTTAATGAATGTGCGAATGTCAGCGACATGTTCGAGCACTTGAAAAGAACAAACAACATCGTAAGTCTGAGCGTTGGTAATGCAATGATGTTGAATTGATTCGTTAAAAACCTTAACCCCGTTTTCTGCTGCAAGACGTTGTGCTTCTTGACTAAACTCCAGGCCAAGATAACTACGCCCATTAATAAGTTTTGCAAAGGCACCTTTTCCAGATCCAATCTCAAGGACATCATCCGTTGGTTTTACAAAGTTACGAGCGAACTCATATTCATTTTTTTCTGCCATATAATACCAGTTAAAGGTCTGAAGCATTTCGTAAAAATGTTCAGAACCAGATACTGCCGGAGAAAAGTAAATAAGATCGCAATCATTACATCTGTTGCAATCAATAAATGAAAGTTCACCAAACTCACCAGCAACATCAATGCCAAGCAATTTTTTGTACATCTTAATAACTCGTTCAACAGAAATACTTTCCCTTGAGGCAACTGTGACTCCATTGCATAATGGGCAAGTTGGCATCATATATTCCTTCTGAACATGTACGTCACGGCATCAACAAGATTTTTTAATATGTTCTGATTAAAAACATTTTTTTGAGTCACAGCATCCGACTGAGCATCACGTATCACAAAGGGGGGATGAATTAGTGGGAATTTCATTGGTCTAGTTGGAATTGAAGCCAAATGACTGGTAGCATCAATCGTGTGTAAAGCACTAGAACCAAATCCTATATTTGAAACAAGATTTACGCACGGAATTATACTCAACCTATTGTTTAGCCAACAAGCAAATGTCCACTGTATATCCCATGTGTCAATTTGATTGTTGTAGGCTTTGTCAAAATTAGATTTCCAATAATTTATATCACTTCTTTTCGTGAACACTTTCGATAACCAATCAGTCTTTCGCACCTTCAGCCATTCGCTTATATCCAGATCATAATCTAGCCAAGCTCTTTTCCATGAGGCCCATCCCCATATATGGTTATAGATTGAAAAATAATAACTGTATGTAGTATCCCTTGAACTAAATTGATAATTGCTTCCTCCGATTGATGCAATTCTATGATCGTCTCTATATCTCTCAAGCATTTCCTGGCAGAATCTGAAAAAGGTCATATTAGGCAAACAATCATCTTCAAGGATGATCGCTTCTTCCACCTGATTAAACACCCAGTCAAGTCCACTGGATACCCGTAATTTACATCCAAGGTTCGTTTTAGAATGGTTACGAAACACCTTGCAAGGCCAGTCTATCTGTTCAACAATATTGAGTACTTCAGCACACTTTTGAATGTCATCGGAGCGGTCAGGTCTCGGACCATCCGCAATAAGCAGCAACTGTGCTGGACGAGCCTCCCTGATTGCTGCAAAGACCTGAGCCGTCAGTTCGGGGCGGTTAAATACCAATAAAGCTACTGGTGTGGTTAGAATAAAATCCCTCATCACCAAGCGGCCTGATGCACAAGAGAGCGATACAAAGACATCAGTTTTTCTTCTTGTAATTCTTGCGAAAAACAGCTTTTCACCCGTTGTCTACCAGCATTACCCATCCTTGTGCGTAACTCAAGGTCATCCAGGAGATTTATAATTGCACCTGCAAAACATGCCGTTTCATTAATGGAGCATACATAGCCAGTCTCTCCGTCTACAACCGATTCAGGCAACCCACCAGTGTTGGCAACCACACACGGCAGTCCGTAACTCATGGCCTCTAGTACGGCAATGCCATGACTCTCCCTGATGCTTGGCTGGAGATATACCGAGGTACTCAGATACCAAGATGAAGGGTTTTCAATGTATCCTGGCAGCAGAATCCGTTTTTCCAGAGAGAGTTGTTTCACCTTGTTGCGAAAAGGTTCCAACAGTTCACCGTCACCCAACCAGACAAACTGGCTATCGGGATACCTTGTAAGCACCTTGCAGGCAATATCCAGCCACAACCAGGGATTCTTATAGTCAACCAGATGCCCAACTGTAAGGACTATGGACTTACCACTGTCTTCAATGCCACGCTCTCCAACAGAACAACTATTGTGAACAACCTCTATACAGGTGCGGGGTATTCCCATTGTTTCTGAAATAGCGTCGGCGGCAGTCCTGGAAACCGTCATGATCCGGTTACGCAGCATGGAACCGATCCTCATGTACCATCGTGGAAGCAGGCGAAAATGCCGTTCTGGAACACTGTGCAGGATGTACAGCGCAGGGAATGGAAAGTAGAGCGCAATAGAGAACCTGCCCGGAGCAGCTGTTGAAACAACAATCAGATCAGGACGATGTAATCGTACCGTGGTCCATGAAAACAATAAATCAAAGAAAGGGGTAATTGCTGGTGGCGTTTCAGGTTTGATTCTATTTGGTGCATTAATCAAGTCTGCTTTATAACGTTTTGCAAGGGCAGATACGGCTAAGTTTTGTTGCTCTTGCGATACTAGCAGTACAGTCTTAATTTCCTGGTTGACATGAATCTTCAGAAGCCGTTCAAGAAAGCAAGTAGTCCCACCATAAAGAACTACATCAGGAAGAATGACCAAGACTTTCATTCAACTGGTGTTTTCTTTACAGCAATTAACATACGCATGTCGGTAGAACGACCATGCCATTTGGTCCAGACAGGCGGCGGAAAGGTCTTCTCCCGGCAGACCAGATAATCCTGTTCGCGCAGTATCTCGCAAGCATTGACGAACCTTGAACGTATCTGTTCCCATTCAATGTGGTCTTCGGGATACACATGGATATCACCTTCATCGGCGTACTTATTGAAGCGCAGCCAAAGCATGGATGCTAAAGACCGCCACCAGTTCTTCCGTTGCAGAAGGCCGGACAGATACTGGCATGCCGTCTCCTGCTCTATCATATGACGTTGAGCAAGCTCCCTGCAATAGTCCCGGTAATCCGGTCGATCTTCCCAGTACGCCGGGCAAACCTCATGATCGATATAGATAACGCCACCTGGCTTCACAACCCGGATAAACTCATCGACAACTGCCAGATAATCCGGCACATGATGTAGCACCGAATACGTGGCCACCATATCAAAGGATCCATCATCAAACTGTGACAAATCTCGACCGTTCAGAACAACGCACTGTAGTCGCCGGATATCGGCAACCGAAGACTTCAACTCCCGCAGGCAACCGGAAGAAACATCGGAAGCGACAACGCTAAGATCCATACTCAGGAGATGGCGGCTCAGGTTACCCGTACCGGCACCGAAATCCAATACCCGAAGAATTTGCGCTCCGGTTCTGACCTGCCCGACAGCATGAGCCAGCACTTCCTGAATCCGGTTCTGCTCGCTCTGATTAAAAATTTCTTCATGACGGGATTCATAAAGCGGAGCAATCGAATCATAAATTGTACGATTAGCCATAAGCATATCTTCTTTTATTCTGGACATACCTCAATAAATTCCTTATGGGTGACAGATAGAGCACACAGCTATCTGTTAATTTGATGTGTTGAGGACTGTATTATAAAAATCAATAGCTTTTTCTTTTAACAACTTTTGGTCAAGCTGTTCTCTTGCCAGTATGAGATTATATTGCGCGGCAGTATCAACCAGATGGTCATCTGTTAGTGCTCTACGCAATGCTTTTTCAATGACATCTGGATCTTCTGGTGGAACCAGTAAGCCATTAACACCGTCATCAATCCACTCATCAGCACATGCAGTCCAGGACTGAACGGGAAAGGAACCCATTACCAAGGCTTCCAGCAACGACGTACTAATTGCATCGCTGATACTAATCCCTACTGATATCCGGGCTTTGCCATGCCAGAGCAACATATCCTTATGGGGAGTCTCTTTCGGGATAATAACAACCGGTATACCTGTAGAATGCTGAAACAATTCAGCAGCAATTTCTACATCAGGAGTTGCCGAATAAACTGCGACAGTGTAGCCATCAAGCAGATCAGCAGAACGTTCAAGCGCCCGCAAGGCCACTAATGCCCGACCTGCCCAGGTTTGGTATCCCTTGACCAGTATAACCCTCCGCTCGGAAACCATACTCTTGCTACGAAAAGTTTCCGCCTCAACAAGGTCAAAGCCTCCTGCATTGGGAAAAACCGGCAAAACTTTCCCGACAAATCCATTGGATTTGGCAAGATTGACATCCCTCTGACATTCACAGGAATAATAGTCAGCGTGTGCAAGCACATCCCTGATTTTTTCTTTGTGAGCAGCCAATCTTCCAAAGAGATATATGTCGCTGCCCCAGTTTGTGGCTATCCAGGGTGGAAAGACTCCGGTAAACCAGTTTTTGGCCGCCAATGTCAGGTAACCGGCATACTGAATTTCCAGTGAGTGGATAATATCGGGTTTCAACTTTTTAACGAGCCTGGCAAGCCTGGCTGCTAACAACGATGGAAAAAATCGAGCAATAATTTTTGAACAACAAAACACCACAAAATCGGAAAAAAGCGAAATGCCTTTAATGCGTACACTTCTGTCGACACCTGCTCTGCCACTATGGAAGAGGTGATGAACCGTGATATTTCGTAGTTCAGAACTGGTGCTTCCAGAATTATTGCTTGAAAACAGATGAATCTCCCACCCCTGCCCCATTAACTGAGCCAACCACCGGGCAGTATGAATACTGTCTGACATGGCAACCAGGAGTATTTTCATCTCATGGGAACTTTATATTCCAGACTAAATTCAATAATCATAATTTGGTATACGCTAAATTCAAGACATTCACCACCACCACACGAATTTATATAATGGATTCGATGAAAAACCCTCTTGAACAAACTCATAAGCATCTCCTTAATCGGAAAACAATGCGGTCGATGATTGTAACAACGAAAAATTTTGATAATTTTAGTGGTGCAACAATAAAACTACAAAGTAATAGCCGTAATGCTTGTGGGACTCCAAGTACCTGATTTGTTTGTAATGTATTTATCGTCTTATCAGGAGACAACTTAATCGACTCAAAGAAAAATGGATATGAGAACGGTTTCATACCTGCCATTTGATAGATGGCAAGTCCATAATGTAAAAAGAGTCTGGCACTCCCGCTATGCCACATCTCAACATCAGTGTCTGCATCACTCTTGATTTTTCCGGTGTAATATCTAACGGCCTCATAGACATGTAATGGATGCTCCATCTGGTTGCCTGCATGATTACGTATTGATGTCAGTGGCTCATCTATAGCGAGCAGCCTTGAACGCAATGAGATTCTCCGCCATAAATCTGTATCTTCAAAGCGATTCATCTGTTCGTCAAACCAACCTGAATCATTCAATATTGAGGAACGAACCATTACCGTGGGCAACAAGATGGTGACAGGAAGGTAGAATGCTATTTTGTCATGGAGCTGTCCTGATTCCAGCGCGCGATAGCAGGTGTTTTGCGAGCAGCCAGTATCATCAATAATGCTTGCTGAAGTATATGACATGGCATAGTCTGGATTATTTTCAAGTGCAGTAAGCTGTCGATAGAGTTTATCCGGCGCAAACAAGTCGTCAGAATCCAGAAAAGCAATAAAAGTACTCCGCACTTTTGCAAGTGCACAATTACGTGCTGTAGAGCGACCTTTATTTTCTTGAAAGATGTAATGGAACCTTGGATCAGAAAATGCGGCAACAATTTCGGGTGTTTCATCCGTTGAGCCATCATCAACGATAATTGCCTCAAAATCTGAAAACGTCTGGTCTACCAGGCTCTGCAGTGCTTCCTTCAGCATGGCAGCACGATTGAAAGTGGCAATGACAACACTTATCTTCGGAGCATTCACACGCTCTACCCCCGGACACTGTTGTTTGAGCCTAAAAGAGCGCAAAGCCTTCCCTTTACTTCCATGAGAGAAAGCCTGAAAAACAGCTTCCATTTCATTGTCAGAGTAAGCACCTCAAGCGATTGAAATGCACGTTTTCGTGCTTGATTGGCAGCCCCAAGGCATTTTCGGCCATAAAAGCTCTCTGCCACATAAGCATACGCATGCGGCAAGGTACCGCCATATCCTCCGACCAACTCTTCTGGACTGATTTCATTAACAAATATTGACAAAAGTTTGTCCACTTCCAGCATATGGAGCTTGTTCATAGTAATAGTTCCTTGTGCTTCATGATGACGGCTCTTGATAAGCGATTTCGCTTGATGGACGAACGGAAACAAACCGGCAAATCTGAACCAGAGATCATAATCCTGCGTAGTTCTCAGCTTTTCATCAAACAGTCCCTCTTTTTCAAAGCAGGATCGTGGTATCAGTGTTGTACAGCCATGAATCGGGTAACTGACCATAAGGGCAAAGCACATCCGCTCCGGTTTGGGTGCGTCAATCTTAATACTACCGGTAAACTCCGACTTTGAGTTTATTATGTCATAATCACCATACAGAATGGTGTCGGGGATACTACCAGAAGAATCCAAAAACGATAATTGCGCGGCTATTTTATCCACATAGAATACATCATCATGGCTGAGCCAGGAAAAATAATCACCCTTCATCTCCCTGATGCCAATATTTAATGCAGAAGCAACACCACCATTTTCTTTTCTGAAATAGCGAATAGCGGTACCGTAGGAGAGGGCAATTTCTTCTGTCTTACCACCATCAGAGGAACCATCATTCACGACAATTACTTCAATATCTTTAAATGTTTGTGCCAGAGCGCTGTCAATCGCTTCGCGCAAATACCTAGCTCCGTTATAGACAGGAATAACAATGGTAACCTTTGGTATACTCAAGCATCCCTCATACAATTAATTAACAAGTGATTGATAAAAGTTAATAACGTCTACAGCAATTGTATCCCTGTCAGCTAATTCCCTGACAAGAGTCAGATTTTGTTCAAATGCGCGGTCAACCAGTGCATCGTCGTTCATTCCGCGCACTAGCGCCGCAGCGATCTCATTCGGGTAGAGATTACGGGCAAACAATATATTTTCACCTTCTTTCAAGATATTTTTGAAAGAATCCAGTGGTGAAAATATGGGAAATGCACCTGTTGCCATTGCCTCATAGAGCGAATTTGGAAACCCGTCGACAAGTGTCGGTGCCAAAACAATGCGTGATTTTGCCATTAATTGTAGCAGTTTATTACGAGGTATTCGTTTCTCAATTCGACAACTTAAACGTATTTTTTGTGGCAAGGCTAGGTACCACTGATAAGTTTCGTTATCAATGGCGGTCATGTGTATAGTACACGGGGTTATCTTATCCCAACAGCTGACTAGCGCCTCTAAAACTGGCAATGCTTTTGAGTAGAGACATTCGTAAGCTTTGGGAAACAAAATCGTCCGCTGTTGAGAAGGCAAGTTTTTACGAGAACTACGCAATGTGTCTATGTTTACACCACCTGTACCGGGTGTTTTACCACGGGGAATAATTTTGGAATCATCAAGACCCAACTCAATCGCATACTGGTAGCTAATATCACAGTCAGCAATAAAGCTGTCACACTCCTTTAGTATTGAAGCTATGTTCTCTTTGTAAACTGGATCATGACGTACCGGTTCAAAATCAGATCCACCAAGAGCCGTAACAACCCATGCCCCAATCCCTTTTAGTCTGAACCTGTTAAGCACCCTAAAATAAAGAAATGAAGCCGACTCAATTCCAAAAGTATGAATGATATCAGGTTTCCAGCTCAAAATAACATGTGCAAGCAATTCCTCTTCAGATTCAGCAAACCACTCAGCGGATTGTCCAAAACTTCGTGCCATACAATTCAGAAATTTAAACCTTAGTGTATCATCTAGTAGAGCCCTGCTTGTTTTTGCAATGCGCCAACGAGAGTATCTTGGCAACCAGCTTGATGTGTGGGAAATTCCGGTGGAGATTATCTTGAACGGAAAATCAGCTGGGGCAATCGTCCCACTGATTCCAAATACCCGTACATCAAAATTTGAATTCTTTAGAAGATCAATCCATGAATGGGTATGACTGCTCTGAGCTGAAGCTACAAACAGAATTTTGGGTCTGATTCGAGTTGAATGTAGAATTTTAGAAGAATCAATTTTCATCCGTTTGCACCATACATTTATATGTCTCTATAGTTGCAACAGAGGTGCATATTTGGGCATTTTTCTGATTCTATTGCATCTGTTAAAAGTTTCATCTGCTTCCCAATTCTGGTGTGATTGATCTCTAAGGTTATAGACATAACTAACCCGATAGAGATGTCGTGAATGCACACCGCAAAGTTCAAGAAGTGAAAGATAAACTGCCTGATCATCAGCACTTTCCCAATATTTTCCAGTATCTGGATCTATAAAAGTATCATCATGCAGGTATTTGAATAGTTTGGCTCTAAATGAATGCAAATGCGATGAAACCCAAGAATACTCGCGAAATGAATTTGCCTGAATAACGCTGCCAGGTATTGGAATCAAGCTCTCCGGAACTATACCATTGGAAAATTTAAATGTATTGTAAGTCATCCAAATGCCTGAATTTGAATAAACATTATTAAGAAAGCTAATTACTCTATTATCTGCAAGCCAATCATCACCATTAAGCTCGACAACGATAGAATTGTCAGGTGCATTTTTAAAACCATAAAGATTGTTTGCAGTTCCACCAACTCTAACATTATTTTTTATATATTCTACACAATGATTAGAATGTCGAGAAAGCCACTCTTGAACAATATCATGTGTATCATCATCTGACGCATCATCAATAAAAACATGCTTGAGGTATTTTTTATCAAAATTCTGATAATATACAGAATCTAGGCATTTTTTTGCAGCTTCACCTGTATTTCTTTGGGATGAAATTATGTAAAACAATAACTTGTCACGAGTCCTAATACGAAGATATTTCAGTCTTTCTGCAACTAGGTTAAAGAATCTGTAGTATGTTTTTTTTTGCATATGTTGGCACCGCATTTGATTAGGACTGAGCCTGCAATCCCAAGATAGAGCGCAGTGCAGCTGTTTCAATGGCATCACTGAAACAGGATGCAACACGACTTCTCCCAGCTGCACCTAAATTGGCTCTAAGCGATGGATCTGCAGCAAGACGGAGAAAACAGTCAGACTGTCCCTCGATATCTCCAGGTTCAACGAGAAAACCTGTTTTCCTGTCCAAAACAGTTTCCCTCACACTACCGCTTTTTGTACCGACAACCGGCAGACCAGCGGCCATAGCTTCTACAATGGAAACACCAAAGCACTCTTCCTGACAACTTAATTCACCCTTGATATTATGCTGGGTAAATATATCAGCTTCAGATAATAAACGACCAACATCTTTGACACCAACGGCACCAAGAATTTTTATTTTATGCCGATAAGGTGATCTTGCCCGTAAAAGTTCACAGTTCATACGCAATGGTCCATTACCGGCAATAATTAGTTCACCATCCAAACCGTTTCTACACGCATGCTCAAATGCATGGATGGTTCTGTCAGGAGATTTGAAGTCTACAAGTCTGCCAACATGCAAAATAGTAGTTTTAGTTTTTTTATGATGAAGCTTAGATTCTCTTGGTAACGGAATTCCAAGATATTTTACAATTATCCTGTCAGTTGGAATGCCTGCTGCAATCAATAGTTCCTGCGTAAATAATGAGTTTGCAATGAAAGTAGCCCGATTACTGAGGCGTATCAACTGATCAAGATAGTCTTTTCCGTGATACAAAGCATCTGGCGTTTCATGACTGCGCAAATCAAACGTGGCATCATAACCGTGGAAATGAATATATAGCGGCAATTCAATCTGATCCCATACTGCGTTAAACAACAAAGCAAAATCAGCATAATGACAAAATACCTTGGAAATACGATACTTGCTGATAGTGCTTAACAACACATCATTCGTACTTATTATTGGTGACAGCAGCTTAATATTTGATAAAATTTTCTCAGTAACCGTCTGATTCGGTGGCACGAGAGAAACAGCTGGCACATCCCCCTGCCAGTAATTTTCTCCTTCAGTATTCCACGCTGCAACACAACCCAAGTCTTCCTTTAACTCTTCCAGCATACGCTGTAAAAAAACTTCAGATGGAGCTCGCCAAGTTGGCATCAGGAAAAGAACACTCATTCTCTGGGTCTCATGTCATCTTTTGGAAAACAATATATATTGTGGACATCTGGAATACTATTTAGGTTATCAAGCTTGACCAAACTTAATGACATATTTGGATCGCAGAAGAGGTTGAAGCGCTCATAACCAAGATTATCCAGGAAGTCATCCAGTTCTTCTATGCTGGATCCTGATCGTAATGAGGTTTCCCTATTATATTCAATGGCAATAATGGGATGAAACCGTCTTATGGTCAGCTCGGCACCTTGCAGGGCTCGTAGTTCCTCGCCTTCAATATCAATCTTGATAAGATCAAGCCGAACCAGCGGATGATCTTTTACGTAGTTATCAAGGGCAATAGCCTCAACAGGGATAGTGTCAGTCCGTTCCTCTGTAGTAACAAATCCGACTCCACTGCAATTTTGCAAAAAATCTACGTAGTGGGTTATATCGTCGGATGGGGGAACAAAATAAAGTATGCCATTACGGTCGCTCACGGCAAAGTTAAGGGTATTTACATGGCTGAAAGCATTAAGCTTAACGTTATTCACCAATTTCTCATAATTTGGCGGATATGCTTCAAAGGAATCAACCCTTCCAGAAGGCCCGACTGCTTTAGCCATTACCAGAGTAAACCATCCTCGTTCAGTGCCGATATCCCAGCAAACTGCACCATATTCCAGGTATTTTTGCATGAATGCTGTCATTGATGCATCATATTCACCAAAAAAATAGATGCCGTATGACGCATAGTTATTGGGGGAAACGGCCATGTTAAAACCGTGCCTGGTAGATACAAGTATTTCACTATCAACACATAGCTTACGGAGAGTGTCGCGTGCCCAATATCGGTTTTTTAGCGTAGGCCTGCGGCGCATATACATCTTTATAATTTTGGTGATAAGATCTCTAAACATTAGTATTTTTCACCTATCGCAGATAAAACAGAAGGCAATTCCTTTGCGTCTTTATCAAACTTATTTATAACTAGAATACATATATTTGCTATAGCATGAATCAGTTGGCTAAACATGCCTAAACGCCCCCTATAGCTGGCGTTCATTACCATCGCCTGAAGCAATGCAGCATACTCGTTCAGCACTTGGCCGGTTTTAATAATTCTGAAGCCTGTGGTTTCCAAAGCTAGAATTAATCCACTACGAGTCCAGCGATGAAAATCTCCGGGCGTAGGATGAAAGGGCCAAATACCATGTGTAGTCAGAAACAATTTGCCTCCTGGCTTAAGCACCCTATATGCTTCGTGCAGATAGATGCCAGGTTCAGGTACATGTTCAAGCACTTGGAAGCTGACAACATAATCAAAACTGTGTTCAGCGGATGGCAATTTGCCGTCACAGGTAAGATGCAGATGAGATTGGGGATTGTCTCCTATGTCTGCTGCAACAACCGATGCTCCGGCAAGCTCAAAGATTGTTCGATATGGCAATGTACCGCAACCATAATCAAGAACGGAAGCGCCTTGCAGACGTTGCCATTCTGAAAGTGCAAATTCAAGAACCTGATCAGTAAGTCCATTGACAACATGTGCCCGTGGCATCCAATTATCTGCAAAAAGACGCGTTCTACGCGCACCATCATTTTCAGCTTGATCAATCAGCCTTCTTAATTGACCAATGGTTAGGGGTCCAGCAGTATCCATATTCCGCCACCGTTCTGTAAGGTCTTGGTGTTGCAACATCATCCTCAGCCATAAAGGGCAGTACATCCATAACTACATCAAGCGGTTGCATGCGATCAGTATGAATTGCCAAAACCATCTTGTAACTACCTGCACAAAGCGGCAGTTTAGGTATTTCAAGCCTGACGATATGTTTTCCTTCAAAACTTTCGGACTGAAATACATTGCCGTCATGATGGCACATGTGTAGGAGTTTAACTCCTGTTTCAGAAATAACTACAGCAGAAAAATGGAGGACTTGGCTGGTTTTGCTGGCAAACGAAAACTCCACAATCATGGAGCTGTTTCTGAAGAAAATTTTGCTGATTGCACCACTGTTATTTAATAAACGTGCGGAAAGAATTTTTGATTCTCCACTGCCATAGCGCTGGGACCAGCTGGTCAAGTCCATTTCAGCAGTTTTCTGGACGGATTCCGTATTCTCCAAATAAGAATGGACAACAGATAAAGCAGAACCATCGTCTATAAGTTCACCATAATCAAGCCAGGCAACACGGTTGCAAATTCTTGTAATTGCCTGCATATTATGACTAACAAATAAAACAGTCCGCCCTTCCCTCCCCACATCCTCCATCTTGCCCAGACATTTCTTCTGAAACGCAGCATCTCCAACCGCCAGCACTTCATCCACAATCAAGATCTCCGGCTCCAAATGAGCTGCAACAGCAAAAGCAAGCCGCACGTACATACCTGATGAATAGCGCTTGACCGGTGTATCCAAAAACTTCTCAATCTCTGAAAAAGCAACAATCTCATCAAACTTCCTACTGATCTCCTGCCTGCCCATCCCTAAAATGGCGCCATTCAGGTAGATATTCTCCCGCCCGGTCAGTTCTGGATGAAAGCCGGTGCCAACTTCCAGCAGGCTTGCCACCCTGCCTTTGATCTTAACTCTACCGGTGGTTGGTTCTGTTATGCGGGATAGGATTTTGAGCAGTGTTGATTTGCCGGCACCGTTTCTACCGATAATACCGATGCGCTCTCCCTGCTTAACCTCGAATGAAACATCCTTTAAAGCCCAGAAATCTTCAGAGGCCGGTGAATGGTGATTAGAGGACTGTGAATGGTGAATGGTTAATGGTGAAGAAAAGACAGTGAATGGTGAAAAGAGTTTTTTGCCAAAATTGGCTACTCGGTTGTTGATGACTTCACGTAGGGAGGAGTTGTCCCCGCGCTGCTGGTGGGAAATGGTGTACTTCTTGCCCAGATTTTCTACGCTGATGACGGTGGACATAATCTATCTCACGCCCGCTCGTGGAACTCGCTTAAGACGCAAAGGCGCAAAGGACGGCAAAAACCTTTTTGTTTGAGGGTGTAGACCTATTGATTCTAAGACTGATAAAAGCATTATTCTCTTTGTGCGGCTTCGCGGCTTTGCGTGAGGTAAATTGACTATATTGGACATGTTAGTGTGTTACGTCTGTTCCAGGCCATTCAGATATAATAACGACCTTGATTTCTGACAGTTGTTTAAGGTGCTTGTCGTTTGTCAAAAAAATATCCGCACCGGCATGAAGGGCAGTCGCTATTTGTAAAGCATCTGCCATTTTTAAGGCTTGATAGTTCCCCCTTAGCTTTGCTGCCGCCTCAGAAATATCTTCTGATACAGGTATAAGATTTAAATGATGATTGTTTTTAAGAAGTGAAGCAAATTTTTCTGCAAGTGCCTGATTAGCATCGCGGTAAGGCTTAACCAAAACTTCGTGAAGGGTAATAACGGATGAAATAATCTGTATCTTCTCACGCAAGCAGAATGCAAGCAACTGCTTGACAGAAGCTGCATACTCAGGATGCGCTTCTATATAGTAAATCAGAGGTGCCGTATCAATGAAGACACCTTTGGATTGTCTTAGCATGGAGGTCACGAACACTATTCTCTATCCTTTCTCATTTCAGTGACAAAATCTTGTGCATCTAGCCCATTCCACACTCCTTTACCCAAACCATACAAGGCATCCCAGGTTGTTGTTTGTCGGCGCATTGGTTTTCTCATGCGATGAATGAGTTTTTCCATGAGTCGAAGTTGGTCTGCATGAGGCAACATGAAAACCTCTTGCTCAATTTTATTTAGTGATTTTGATCCCATACTTAACCTTTCTATGTTGTGTCGGTTATCTCACGCCCGCTTGTGGAACTCGCTTAAGACGTAAAGGCGCAAAGGACGGCAAAAACCTTTTTGTTTGATGGGGTAAACCTATTGATTTCAAGATTGTGACTACTCAGAATGAACATGATATGAGTGAAATCTTTTTCTTTATAGTTGGCAATTGATTATGAATTAAATCCCACACTATTTCATAGTTTACGCCAAAATAGTGGTGGCTTAAAACATTCCGAAAATCTTTCATCAATCGCCAAGGTACTTCCGTGTATGAATTTTTGAACTCATCCGGTAATTGAGCGCTTGCTTCTCCAATAATCTCAAGCTCCCTTATGGTTGCAGAATAGGTTTTTCTGTCAGAGGTAAATATCGAAAAATCAATTCCAACCAGATAGCATTCTATTGCATTGATTGCCTCTAATATATCTGAAATATAGAGGTTTACCTCTCGTTTAGACATATTCTATTTCCCTTAAAACATACGGCAAGATCTCAGGCCGTATTGACGACACTAGTCCAAGATCAATTTTTCTGCCTAAATTGTCTTCAATAAAATGAAGCGTTCCAAAGTACTTTTCGGACAAATTGTCCCCCAAAATTTCTACTGCTATATCTATATCAGAATCATCATTCTGTTCTCCACGAACGAAACTGCCAAAAATACCAATTCGTTCAACCCCAAAACGTATTTGCAGCTCTGATTTGTGGGATGCTAAAAACTCAACTATCTGGGTTTTATCGAGTTTAGCCATGACGCCCCTCCATGACTTTTATTTTAAAACAGTCAATTTTGATGTTTGAAACAAAAACAACTTACCGGCTTCGTTGCGACCTGAAATGCCAATCCTGTCACCTTGTTTTACTTCAAAGGAGAAACTTTTCAAAGCCCGGAAATCTTCAGAGGCCAGTGAATGGTAAATGGTGAAAGGAGTTTTTTGCCAAAATTGGCTACTCGGTTGGTGATGACTTCACGCAGGGAGGAGTTGTCTCCTTGCTGCTGGTGGGAGATGGTGTACTTCTTGCTCAGGTTTTTTACTCTTACGATGGTGGACATTGCTATAAGATAACGGATTCAATATAAAATTTTAACTCTAGCAACAATTTAGAATAAGTATCAGCCTCGGCCATGTCATCAGCAATAATCGCATATCTCCCCTCTACAGTATATGGATTCAGTTCGATAAAGGTATCAATGTAGCCAGGTAGGACAACAAAATTGTCAGAACAAAGGGTTATAAGCTTCTGTATATCATGGATTTTTTCAAAATGGACATTTTTGAAGGAAAGTAACGTTTTGAGATATTTCTCTACTGCCTGCTGTAGATGAAAGAAGATAATATCAAGGTCGATTCCTCGATCTTCAAGCGAAAGGGCAACAATCACAAGGTCGAGGTCGGCGTCAGCTTTCTTTTTAAAAATATCGTATTGTCGTGGAAAGTTAACGGGCATACAGTACAATTCCTTTTTCATCTATGGTCTTGTACACAGACCCTGCCTCATGCTTGTAAAACTCATATTCCTCAAGAGAAGATACTATAATATCCTTGGGTATTCGAATGTCTTTAAGTAGCTTGTAAACTTTTACAGTGTCTTTATGTCTGGAAGTTGTCCCTGGTAAAATAATAGCCAAATCAAGATCACTATCCTGATTGGGGGTACCATATGCGTATGATCCAAATAGAATTATTTTTAATGGGTGCATCTGACCGACAACAAGCTGAATTATTTCATTTTTTAAATCTGGCAAAATCATCTGATACTCCTGTTCTACGCCAGCACGTTATTCCAGAAATATTTACTACATCTGCAAAACTGCGCTCTATCCTTCAAACCTAGCAGAATAGCTCGTAAAGTATAACAAGTATCGGCAAAATAGACAGACCTCGCATGTCACTATATCACATCCGCCAGAATCCGTTCGGTTTTGCGGAAATACCAGAGGCCGGAAATAAGAAGCATCAGCGACAGAATTGTTGAAATCAGAATACCTGGCCAGTAGAGTTCAACAACCCCTCTCAATAATGCCCACCTGAAACCATCAATCACCCCCACCATCGGATTAAGCGCATACAACAGACGCCATTTTTCCGGCACAATGCTGCTGGCAAAACCCACTGGAGAAACATAAAGTCCAACCTGCAAAACAAAGGGAACCAGATAACGGAAGTCCCGATATCTGACATTTAAAGCGGCAAACCAGAGACCGGCGCCTGCTACTGGCAGAAAAGCAAGCAAGAGAAAGAGCGGTAGTGTAACCATCCGCCAGTCTGGCAGGTAACCGTACCAGCACATTATACCTGCCATAATGACCAGTGAGATGACAAAATCTGTCAAGCTGACAATAATACTGCTAGTGGGAATAATGATACGGGGAAAATAGACCTTGGTCAGCAGGTTGGCATTACCCACCAGCGATCCTGAGCCTTCAGAGAGTGAATTGGCAAAGAAGTTCCAGGGCAACATGGCAGCAAAGACCAAGAGAGGGTATGGCACACCACTGTCCGGCAGTTTTGCCAGAATGCCAAATACTGCGGTAAATACTACCATGGTAATAAGTGGACGGATCACACTCCATGCTATACCGATTACGGTCTGCTTATAGCGCACCAGAATATCCCGCCAGACCAGAAACCAGAACAGTTCCCGGTAACGCCAGACATCGCGCCAGTAGTGTAGCACCGGACGGTTCGGCTCTATCAGCAGTTCTTGTTGTGGCATTTCATCTCTGTTCATGTTCTTCTTGCGAAACCTCTTAGATGCCGATCAGGAATTGATTTACATAATTAAAGAGACGATCTGAGGCAAAACTGAAAAGTGCTGATCCGCCGTAATTAGCACCAGACCATGCTGCATGGCACTTGCTGCAATCCATGTATCGTTCGTTGGTATAGGGGCTCCACTCTTTTTAAGAAAAGTATGAATTAGCGAATACCGTTCTGCTGTCTCATCATCTATATAAAGAGTTCCTACCTTCTCTAAAGATGAAAAGTCATGTAAAACTAATTTATTATGCTGTTCTTTGGAAGCATTTTTAAAACCGGCAAGTAATTCTCCGACAACAATTGCGGACAAAAAGACTTCATCTGCTTCATCCAGCAATTTGGCAATATCTTTATTTCCACGCATCAGGAGCGAGTACGCCGAAGTATCAAGGAGTATGCGTCTCATTACCACACCTCGTTATCAATTTTACGTTGTTCCAAGAGTGCCTTGTCAAATTCAACAGCATCTTCATCAGACCAGATGCCGCAAAAACGGGTAAATTGGCTTTTATGCTGCCTGTTTACAGTGGGTGATTGCCCTGTTGTCTGTTGAGTGCCCCTGCGAAGCAAAGTAAGAAACGCCTTGTTAAGACTGACTCCTTTCTTGCTTGCCTCATTTCGTACAACCATCTCTATTTCTTCAGGTATATCTCTCAAGGTCATCTGACGCATAAATCTCACCTCCTGTTGATTCATCACGAATCATAGTGACTCATATTCGCTGTATTGTCAAAACATCATAAAGTTTCGTATGATGGTAAACATTGTAGGGTTTAAAAAGGCCGTAACTGCCTTAAAAAAGGAATAATTTTCATTGCATAGTAGCCTGTAAAAGCCAGAGTTGCCCACAACAAACCGAAGTTGGCAGAAACAATTCTTAATGATTCAGCAAAGCACTGACGGTCGCTTACCCCTCCAGTTCGGGCATAGCCTGTAAACTGCGGATCAAAAACAAAGTTTACCCTGCTTTTCTTCATACGCTGGTTAAAATCAAAATCTGCGTAGAGCGGATAACTGCAGTTAAAGGGAGGAGCGGGATGCAACGCCTTGTTCACCAGAAGTGCCTGATGATGCAGTGAGTTATACAGCTTCAGATGAAAATCAGCTCGGGGAGTGAAGACTGTTTTTTCACCCATCATGACTGAACCATACACCACATCAAGCCGAGAGTAGCGGCTCATGGATCCTGGCAGTGCAATAATCTTGTCTCCGGCTCCAAGAAACAGCACAAAACTGTCATCTGCAGCCGCTGCCCAACCCTTGTTCATGGCATCATAGATACCGTTGTCCTGCTCACTGCTCCACCATGAAATCTGATTAGCATATTTCTTGATAATTTCCAGGGTTCCGTCTGTTGAGCCACCATCAACCACAAGATAATCAATTGCTGTAGATGTTTTTTGAGCAATAACACTTACTATGGTTTCTTCCAGCAGGCAGGCACCATTTTTTACCACCGTAATAACCGATAGTTTATCTGATAAGCTCATTTTGTTTTACTGAACAGGAGTCTGAAAATCATCATGGCACGGTCCCATTTACCACAGCAAAGACGCACAAAAAAAGCAGCCACGATGACCAGCCAGACCGTTGGCAACGCAGCCGGATAAAACCGCCGGGTAAACATCAGGCGATTACGGATGTTAAAATAGTCACTGGTATAACTGATTGTTAAGGGGTTGCTGCTGGTTCCGATACTACGCCCCACCTTGTGATACACAACACTCCGTGAAGCGTACCCCAGCCTGAAACGACCTTTAGCTCGGATTGCCCAATCAGCCTCTTCAAAATAGAGAAAGTAATCCTCACACATAAGCCCTACTTGCTCAACAAACTGCTTCGATACCAGCATTGAAGCACCTTCAACATAGTTCATGCGAGCCTCGGCCTGCTCTTGATTGATCTCCCTCCTGTCCCACCTGATAAATCGTCCATAATGCCAAGGCAATCCGAGCCAATGGTAGTAATGCCCACCACCCAAGGCCTGAATTTTTTCATGATCATGATACAGGCGAATGGTTGAACCGCAGATACCGACCGTCTGATCGTTCTGCATCCGTAGCACCATCTGTGTTAAGGCGGCAGGTTCAACCACGGTATCATTATTCAGCAGCCAGTAGTAACTGATATCGCCCCGTGCCATGCCATAGCGTATGCCTACGTTGTTGCCGCCAGCAAAGCCCAGATTTTCCTCTATACTGATAAGCGTCAACTGCGGATCAACAGCATGCAAACCGCCTGCCTCTGCCTTGCTACGCTGATACTCTGCCCATGATACTGCACGACTATCCGCCCAGCTCCTGATCTGACCAAGCGAGTCATCAGAGGAACCATTGTTACAAACCACAACCCTGAAATCAGGATAGTCAAGTTTTTGCAGACTTTCCAAACACTCCACGGTATCACGCCAGCCATTCCAGTTGACAAGAATAATCATTACCTGACTTAGCAATAGATGCTCCAGACCACCATCAGCAGCCAGACCAGACTTACTAAAAACAGTATCCAATCCTTGAGCAACGCCTCAGTCGGATCCCCTCCCTTTCCAGAGCTGACCCGCAGCATGAAGCGCAACAAGCCGAACAGACAGAGCGGAACCGTGTAAAGCAATCTTGGCTTGTGTACGACATACATGGCGTAGGTCATCAACACAGCGCTGCCGGTCATGTACATGATTCCGGCAAGAAAACCGGGGGGATAACAGGCCAGACTGGCGCGATGTTCACCAGCGCAGTCACCCAATGTTTGAGACTCACTTAAACGTTTGCCCGTACCTAGAAAGACCGCAAGCAGGAAGACGGTCAGGAACAACCAGGAGGATACTTGGATCTGAAACAGCTCTCCACCAGCCTGTAGGCGGATCAGAAAACCGACGGCAATACAGAACAGATCAATCACCGGCAGAGATTTCAGCATCAGTGTATACAGGAAGGAAATAAGGCCGTAGAGCAGCAATAACAACAGGATTTTATAAGAAATAAAACCGGCTGATACAAGACCGGAAATTAGTAAGAATATTGCAAAACTTGATGCACCCACAACAGAAACAGCACCTGATGGCAACGGACGTAAACGCTTTTCAGGGTGGTACAGATCGCGGTCACGATCAAGCAGATCATTAAAAATATACCCTGCGCTTGAAACCAGGCAAAAGGCTATAAAAGCCGATATCCCCCTGCAAGTAACAGTTTGAATGTTCGCCTGACCTGAAAGGAAAAGCGGAAAAAACAGCATCAGATTCTTCAGCCACTGGCCAGGACGTAAGATAGTCAGGTAGGCTGACATCATCTTGACCCCTCCAACCTGAGAAACAAGGTTTTTGCTGCTCCACGGTAATGAGCATCTGGCGGAGCAGCCGTGTATGCCCGCCTGAAGAAATCAGCAGCCCTGTTTTTATCCCCGGCCTGTACTGCAAACTGGCCACTTTGATACAGCCAGAACGGGTCAGGTTGTTTCTTATTAAGCAGCTCAAGTGTTTCTATAAGATCCTCCGCCAGAAGCTGTTTGGCCTCAGCTGACAGGCTGTTTATTCGTTTTCCGTCCACCTTGTATAAAAGCTCCAGAAAATTTGCAGGCGCATCTTTTTTTTGCCTGAAAAGCTTAAAAAAGAACTCTCTTGCCTCGCTATTCTCACCTTTGGCAATCAGTGAGCCCATAATGGCTGCCTTGATCGGATACCGCATTGAATCACGCTGGTTCAGACGATCTGCAGCGGCGAAGGCTTCCGCAGCCTGGTCAGTTTTACCGTTCTGGGCAAGAATCCCTCCCAGGCTGTAATAGACTGATCCGAACCGTGGTGATTTTGCCACAGCATCCTGAAAAAAGGCCAGTTTATCAGCCCACAGTGAGGCTCTCTGAAAACTGATACCAGCAAAAGAAACAATCAGGCACAATGCGACCGGTAACAGGATCTTTTTCTGTCTGTCCCAGTAATCTGAAACAACAACGGAGACCCCTAGAACAAAAAACGCTGTTGGCAGATACAGATACCGCTCGGCAAAGAGTGTCCAGGCAACCTGCTTGACTGCAACCAGAACCGCAGGAAGGATAAAAAAAACAGCTGAGAGGAAAAGTATACCGGCCAGCCTGTGACGGCGCAAGATCCAGCATAAAAATACAAAAACCGCCACACCTGCCAGAGTGTAAAAAGGTGACACTTCATGTATGGCAAAGTTAAGTGGAAAGGGAAGGAGCAACTTTTTGGCATAAAAGCCAAAGGCGATCAACGCATCCCTTATGGCCTGAGCAGGATACAGGTTAGTGGTGGATAAAAAACGACTTAACCCGCTGGAGCCGCCACGGAAGATCAGGGCATACAGAACCAGTAGCAATGAAGGTGCAGAGAGTATCCCAACCGCTGTCAGCCGTTGTCGAACCGTGGTTGATCCCTGTCTTGTCACTGCCAACAGGACAATTATTGCACCAAAGGCCAGTGCGGTTTCTTTGGTAAACAGGGCAGCGCCAAACAGGGCAAACGCTACAGTCATATCCTGCCAACGGGTCGCATCAAGCCAGCGCAACCAGAAAAAGCTGCCAGAGAGAACAAACAAGGCAAGCAGGGGATCCGTTCGGCCGGCAATCCAGGCCACTGCCTCTACATTAACCGGATGCAGGGCAAACAGCAGTGCCGCCAGAAGGGGAATCAATCTGCTTCTGTTATCATCAGACAATTTGCAGGCCAGCAGAAATACCAGCAGGCTGTTGGCGCAATGCAGCAGGATGCTTTCCAGATGCATTACAGACGATTCCATACCCCAGAAAAGATTGTCAAGCCAGAAGGAAAGTTCAACAAGAGGACGGTAATAGTAGCTGTTGCTGGGTAACAGGATTTGCATTAAAGGAGGGGTCGCAGAGTAAAGGGAGAAAATACCGGGATCATCTATCGGATGGGTGCCACTTGGTATGGCGGGATAATACGTTGCCAGGATCACAGCAACCAGGAGTACCGGCACAAACAGCGGGTGGTACAGCTGATTGTTACCGAGCCACGATCTCAAGGAAGAACGCCTCCATATCCTTGCGGCGTGGTTCAATCTTTTCAATTGACTGCCGGTTCTTCACGGTATGTTCAATAAATACTTGCAAATCAGCTTTGCCAATCAACAGCTCCTCTTGTTTACCATCGGCATTCATCACAAGCACCGTATACCCTTCTACACCGCGCTGAAGAATGGTGTCAACGCTTTCAACCACAAGCAACTGCCCCTTATTGATCACCCCCACCCGATCACAGACCTTTTCCACATCATCGGTAATGTGAGTGCTGAAAAAAACTGATTTACCCCGTTTTTTCAGATCAAGAATGATCTCCTTGACAAGGGCACGACCAAGTGGATCCAACCCGCTCATCGGTTCATCCAGAATATAGAGTTCAGGGTCGTGTAGTAGCACCTGAGCCAGTCCTACTCGCTGCACCATTCCCTTGCTGTAACTACGAATCTGGCGTTTGCGGGCGTCCCACAACTCTAGCTGTTTCAGTGTCTCCTCAGAACGGCGGTTTAAGAGAGCTTCCGGCATTTTGAACACCCGCCCTACAAATTGCAGGTATTCCTCAGCAGTAAGATAGTCGTAAAAAGCAGGATTTTCAGGGAGATAGCCAACCCTGACGCGGGATGCGTCGCTTCCGATCGGTTCACCCAGGATGGTTGCAGTCCCGGATGTTGGCCGGATCAGCCCCATTAGGCATTTGATGGTGGTACTCTTGCCAGCACCGTTTGGCCCCAAAAAACCGAACACCTCACCTGTCTCAATTGTGAGGTCAAGCCCCTTCAGGGCATTAACCTTTGTCTTACGCTTACCGCTAAACTGCTTGCACAGCCCTGTGATCTCAATGGCGTTCATACAGCATAACTCCAGTCATATTAGTGCAGCATTCTGATGTGTAGTTTCGATGCCAACTCTGCCAGTCGCTTGTCAAATGTTGCCAAGATACCATTATGTCTACGGGCTAAAACCAGATAAAGGGCATCGTACACAGGGTGCAGATGGTTAACTGACAAGGCAAACGCTTCCTTGTACAGCATCTGTCCTGGTTCAAACGTATCAATAAGAGTTACCGCGCGCTCAAGCGCGCTGCTACCCTGATCTGAATCCAGAATACCGGCGCGAACGTATTTCCATAGTGCGTTTGAAACCTCAGCTACAAAAATGTCAGGGGCAATTACTATATCGGATCTGGCAATATCAGGTTCGAATTTTGATGATTCAGGAAGATTCATCACAATAGCGACTGCAGCGCTGGCATCGAGAATCGTAATCATCGTTCACGATCCTCACGGATAATCTGCGCCGGATTAACTGATGGCGTTGCATTCAGTTTAATTGGATTTGAATTAATCTGAGCCAGCAGTGCTGCCCGGCGTGACTTGGGATCAAGCTCCAGTGTAAGTCCACGGGCAAGAATTGCAACCGCCTGTTGTGCGATAGAACGATGCTGTATTTCAGCCTCACGACAGAGTTGAAGATATATATTCTCAGGTAATTCTCTTACTTGCAATGATGGCATAGCATACCCCCGAATCAACATTACTGCATTTTTCATACAAGCGCAAGCGCGATAAGAGCCATATAACAAGGTGAGCAATTACTTCTTTACCCCGGCAAAGGCAAACTTACTGGTGGTTGTCACCTTGCCGGTTGGTTCAATATAAAAACGCCCACCGTAGGGATCAACCGGCATTGTTTTCAAATACCCTGTCTGTAGCAACTGTTCAATACTGGCAGGCAATATACCCCGCTCCTGACTAAAACGAACAGATGCCTGCTCAATTTTTTGTAGTTCCTTAAAGGCAGTCAGCCGTTCCTGATAACTCTTTCTGACCGCCTGATTTGTGGCGGTTCTGGCCATGCCGGTCAGGTAGGCAACAGCCAGATCTGTCTGGCCAGACTCCTGCATATAGCGTCCGGCAAGATTGATATGGAGTGAATTGCCGCTCAACTGGCCGGCTTGTCTGTAGTACGTTGCTGCCTTGGAGAAATCCTTAAGAAAGAAGGCATGGTTAAAACCGGCGAAGTATGGCAGTTGCCAGTCCCAAGTACGGTACTTCATACCATAATCCAGCAGATCATTAGCGACCTTGAATTGACGGGCATCCCAGGTTAAAAACCCCTGGGCGAAATAATAGGCGTCCATATTATAGGGATCCAAATGCACAGCATTATGTAATAACCGGGACATACCCTGCAAATCAGGCTGTTGCTCAATCAGCGTTCCTTGTTGTGCCTTACCCACCAGGCTGCCGAAGTACATCATTACCTTGAACACCAATGATGCTGCGGTAAGTTCTTTCTGGTCGGCACTTAGCGGCTTTAGAAGTTTGACGCTGGGCAAATAGCCCAACTTTTCCTCAATCGGCTTACTGCGCATATAGGAAGTAAAGGGGCCAATCAGCAGACCATACAGAAGGATCCCTGACACAAACAGGCCAACCGGAACAGAAGCTCGCATTACTTCATTTCCCTGCGATTGAACAGAAGTGCAGAGGCCCCCAACAGGATTGAGGTATAGGCCACAAAATAGGCACTGGTAATCCCCAGCCCGACAAGGTTTGGCGCTATGCTGTAAATGGCGTTTACCTTCAGATCAAAACCGGCCAGATTAGGGAGTAGATAGTACACCAGCGTAACAACCGGTTTAAATAGAGGTGACACCGCCTTGGCTGAAGCAGGCGAATTGACATACTCATACACCTGCTGGGTAATGCCGCTGGCAAGAAAGGTGCAAATAGTGCCAAATATAGGCAAAAAGAACGAGGTGCTGACTGTTGAAAGTAACATTGCCACGGCAACAAGCAGAATGTATTTAAGCGTTGCAAACATAATCGCAAGCAGCAGATAGCCCCAGATAATCGGACGCTCAGAGGGGTAAACTCCGGAAGCAACCTTAATCACCAGACAGGCCACACTGCCAAGCAGCGCTGAGGTCAGGATCAGAAAAAGTGCCAGACCAAAGAAACGGCCTAGCAGATATGAAGTCCTGCTGATAGGCAAACTAAGGACACTAAAGGTATAACGCCGCTCCATATCCTTCCAGATAGAGGTAGCCCCTAGGAAAACAGACAGTAAAAGAAGAATAAATGAGATTAACGAAAGCGACAGGGTAATGGAAAGCTCGGTCACCTGCCTCATGGAAAGGGATGCTGCCGAAGGGATAAACAAGAAGAGGATGGCTAAGGCCATAATTCCCTGAAAAACACGATCACGAAAGATCCCTTTCAGGGTAATCTGTATAATGTTAAGCATACAAGGGGTTCACTCCTTCTGTTTCATTTCTACCGACCTACCAGGTAGCAGCCCGCTAACCGCCATAATGGTATCTACAGGCAATGACAACCAGATCTGAAGCATCAACAACATAGACCAGCCGATTGGTCTCATCAATACGGCGCGACCAAAAACCGGAAAGATTCTCCCGTAATGGCTCCGGTTTACCAATGCCTTCAAAGGGGCTACGCAAGGCATCCTGAATCAGCATATTAATACGCTTTACAGTTTTTTTATCCTGCTTCTGCCAATAGCAGTAATCTTCCCAGGCAGCAGCTGTCCAGGTCAATCTTTCAGGCATCTACAAGATCCTGTTGAATAGTCAAACCGGCGCGATACTGATCGATGGAACGGGACAAGTGAACAGCGTTGGCAGGCGATTTAAGCAGATGAACAGTTTCTACAAAACTGTTAAAGGTATCAAGAGACATCACCACAGCATCCTGTGCATCCCTGCGCGAAATTATTGTGAAATCAGCATCTGCAACTGTTTGATCAAGCACCACCTTCAAATGATTACGAGCTTCGGTAAAATTTACCACCCTCATGACAGCCTCCTGTTCTATATACTGTACAAGTCTATGGTAAACAGAAATAAATATCAAGCGTTTCGAACAGTCCGGCAATGTGTGTCAATAGCCCCGAAGGTGCTTGCCCTTTTTTCAATATGTTAACAACGCAATGCCCCCCTAAGCCACACTCTGTTACCAGATGGTGATAAGACCAGGTATCCTTTGCAGACGGCTGTCACTTGTTATGAGCGGGATCGAATTATGTAGTGCAGTGGCAGCTATAATCCGATCACACGGATCTTTATGATAAAAAAGAGTATCATCAGCGGACAAGACCGCAATTAATGGCGTAATGGGAAAAATGGTAAGGCTAAAAGCCAACACCACTTGCTGGATAAAAAAGGCACTATCAGCATCTGGTTTTAGGCGCCCGCGACTGATCAGCATGGCAATTTCCCGCAAGGATATATCGCTACACGCCAGGGACTTGTTCTGCAACCCGTTTGCAATTGTATCAGCCGCTTGTTTACCAAGCCTGTCCGCTGTCAAAGAAGCATGAATAAGTACACAGGTGTCAAGGAGTACCACTCAATGCCTCCCATGCTTCATCCAAAGGAGTTATCACATCCCCTACCCAGCTGGTTATTCGTATGCTCGCAAGCCATTCCTGTGCCTTTAGTGATTCATCAACCACAGGCACCATACATGCGACTGTTTTACCACGTGAGGTAAGCGCCAGCATTTCACCCGATTTCACTTTATCAAGGTAGGCAGGAAGATGGCTTCTAAATTCGGTTACATTGACGCTTAGCATGATAACCCCCAACCACACGCATTATGTACATTTTAACTGTACATCCATGTCATGGTTTTGTCAACTGCACACCACACTACGCTATGCCAATAAAGATAGTGCCAGCAATCGAGTCACTTCTTTCATTTATTTCCTGGTTAGAGTTCCAATAACCTGACCATCTTTTGTCCTTGTAATTGTCAGAAGCGTATCAATCTGAATCTGGGATCTTTTGGAAAGTCCGTTAGTACCGGAAGGTTCAACTGTATACCTCAAAACCCTGCCTAAGTTTTTTCAGCAAGGAATAAAAACAAAAAAGCGGGGTGTTGAAACACCCCGCTTTTTTAAAAATAAACTTTTAGAGCTAGTATGCTGTCCATCCAGCACCGCCAAAATTATCTTTGTTCGTACCAGTACCAAAGTTTGCACCTAATGTGTTGCCTGCTATTGACTGAAACCAATAAATATTCGTAGAGTCGTTTGCAGTACCAAAAATCTTATTCCCAGTATCATGTTTTGTACCAAGAGCATACTCGGTATGACCAGTATCAGTATTAACAATAGCCCTGACACCTGTTGATGTTCTAACAAGACCGTTTGTTGCATTAAGTGCAGAAGCTGCATCAACACCACCATAGATAGCCACCCCAGTGCCTGTAACAGTCCCAGAAGCTAATGGAGCTGCTAAAGCGAGGGTGCTCATTGAACTTAATATAAAAGTGATTGCAAGAATTCTTTTCATTATAATATCCTCCTTAACATTGAAATGTTTTGTTCTAGTGAACGTCAAAAGCGGCAGGATAGGTCTGGAAATCAGCATTATAGGCTTCCATACCTGTCTTCCAGTTTTTCAAATCCGAGTTAGAGGCACTGTTATACGCCTTCTCACGATAGGCCGAGAACTGCGGGATGGCAATTGCTGCCAGGATGCCGATGATAGCAACAACTATCAGCAGCTCGATTAGGGTGAATCCTTTTCTGTTCCGAATCTTGTTTAACATAGATTCTTCTCCTTTCGGGTTGTGTCCTGCCAATATGCAGGGTAGTAAATAACTGGTTAAAAACATGGTTGAGCTGATGGTTTAAAACAACAAGCAAAATCAGAGCCAAAAAAATGAAACCTGCAACTGTGCGTATTTAAGGAGTCCATTCAATGTAATTAACTGTTACCAGCCTAACAGATGCAAGATGTTTGTCAAGCGGTGCTGTCAAATTTTGTCATTAATTCAGTAATTCAGGGGACGTTTGTTAAGTTGTCTAAGTAATCAGGAGATCAGGCTTTTTTATACTGTCTTTAGCAATGATGCTAAGAGACGGCAACTTGCTCGGCAAACAGCTCCTTCAGGTCAATAACAAGGTCGCCAAGCAGCGGAACAGAAATCTTGCCGTCATCGGCATAGCGGTCAGGGGCTCCATAAAGGCCGGTTTCCAGTAACTTGAACACCATAACCGTCTTTTCTGCAGGGTGTACAATCCAGTATTCCTTCACTCCGTGTTTCTGGTACAGATCAAATTTGGTTGTAAGATCCATTTTGGCTGTTGATGGTGATGTTATCTCTACGATAAGATCGGGAGCGCCGTTACATCCCCGATCGTCAAGCTTTGACTTGTCGCAGACAACAAGAATATCCGGCTGTACTACCGTATCAATGTAATTGTCGCTTGAATTTGGTTTTTCGGAGAGACGGAGATCAAAAGGGGCATCATAGACATTGCACGGCTTGTCTTTTAGATAATTTGCAAGTTGTCTGAATAGCTCACCTGAGAGTTCCTGGTGCTGCCTTGATGGAGCGGGACTCATGTCAAAGGCGATCCCGTCTATCAGCTCCCATCGCTGAGAGTCATCCCAAGTGAGGTAATCGGTATACGTCCAGAGTTGTTCAGTGTTGTTGATTGCGAGATTCATATCAGGACTCCTCATGGTTGCAGCTGTCTACTCTACCATTTCACAAAGACTAATTTACTTTTATCACAAGAGTGAACTCCTGAAAAGAAGGGATATTTTAATGGTGATAAACGGTAAAAGCAGTTTTTGAGCTATTTTGCCTTCAATCTTGATTGCACTATTGAAGGATGCTCTGATGCTCTGTATAATGCGCGCCCTTAGTTTAAATTTTATCATGGTGAACCTGAAAATGTCTTTAGCTGCCGGAATCGTATATGATGATGTCAAGGTTCTTTAATAGTTCTTCACAGATGCGTTGGAGCCACCGGCTGGTACTGGTGGTTTTTTTTACTGCCATAATTAGCGGAAGCTGGTTGACATGGGAGATAGATACTATCGACCGCCCCGGTGCTTCGGCTGCGGATAAGGCGATGGAGGATCTATCAAGGATAGATTATCCCAGCCAGAGGAACATGCGTTGGCATCCACGGTTTATCCGACCCCATGAGACGCTTGAATCCCTTTACGGCAAGGATTGGATCCTGATTGCCCGTTTTAATCGTGTTGATCGACGTCATGTTTACCCTGGGATGACAATAAAAGAACCTGACAATATGGATGATATCAGGAGCTATGACCCTCTGCCCAAAGAATATCCACCTGCAAATGGATATCGAAAATATATACTGCTGGATCTTAACGAGCAGTGGATTGGCGCCTACGAAAAGGGGAAGCTCAGGTTTTCAATGCCGGCTGCTACCGGAAAACCAGGAACTGAAACCCCTGTTGGTATTTACAGGGTTGATGCCCGGCATCAGACCCATACCTCATCTCTGTACAAGATTAACGGTGAAGAGGGGGATCAGTATCCGATGGACTATGCCTTGCGCTTTCATATTGACGAAAAAAATATAGGTTTCTGGATTCATGCCAGGGATCTGCCTGGTCGGCCTGCATCTCATGGTTGTGTCGGGCTGTTTGATGAAGAGATGCAGGAACGAGCCTTCGGAGTGCCTCAAAGGCCGGTCTTGATGGATTCTAAAAAGCTGTATGAATGGGCCGTGCCGGATAGCGAATATGGTGATGATTTTGGCGATTATCAGGATATCGATAATGGGCCAACATTTGAGGTGCGTGGAACCCTGCCGGTTTATCGCTAATATACAGAATGTTTTAGCTTTTCCTCCCACTTCTGATCGGTTAGTATGAACCTTCTTTTATCTCAATCAAAGGTATCTATCTGTGGACAAACTTATTATTAACGGTGGAAACAGGCTGAAAGGTGAAGTGACTGTCAGCGGTTCAAAGAATGCCTCACTACCTATCTGTATTGCAGCAATATTGGCTGAGGGTATCAGCTCTATTACCAATGTTCCCCGGCTGCGCGATATCAATACAACGGCAAAACTTCTGCAATCGCTTGGCGCTGTTGTGGAACGCCATGAAAACAGTATGCGGATTGATGCTTCTACAATAAACACTGTAGAGGCTACATACGACCTGGTAAAGACTATGCGCGCCTCAGTTCTGGTGCTTGGACCGCTTTTGGCTCGTTTTGGGCGCTCAAGGGTTTCACTGCCAGGCGGATGTGCTATTGGCGCCCGTCCAATAGATCAGCACCTTAAAGGGCTTAAGGCATTGGGTGCGGAGATAAGGCTTGAGCATGGCTATGTTGAAGCTACTGCAAAAAAGGGGTTAAAGGGAGCCAGGGTCAACTTTGATGTCTCCACCGTTGGGGGGACGGAACATCTTATGATGGCGGCTGCGCTTGCCAAAGGGGTTACGGTTCTTGAAAATGCAGCTCGTGAGCCTGAAATAGCCGATCTGGCGGAGTACCTTAACAGGATGGGAGCCAGGATTGAAGGAGCCGGTACTGACACTATAAGGATTCATGGCGTAGCGGAGCTATCCCCGGCGGGATATGAGGTTATGCCTGACAGGATTGAGGCCGGAACTTTTATCTGTGCTGCCGCCATTACGGGTGGTGATGTCAAGATTAAAGGGATGAAGCTGGAACATCTGGATGCCTTAAGCTTTAAATTGATGGACGCAGGGGTTGAGATTACCAACAGAAATGGAGTGGTAAGGGTTAAGGGGCCTAAGCGGCCAAATGCCATAAACATCAAGACCCGTCCTTATCCGGGCTTTCCAACAGACATGCAGGCTCAGTTTATGGCGCTTATGTGCATAGCAGATGGAGCCAGCGTGATAAGCGAGAATATTTTTGAAAACCGCTTTATGCATGTATCAGAGCTGCAGCGGTTTGGCGCTGATATTACCATTGAGGGGAATTCGGCTACTATAAAAGGGGTAAAGAAGCTCTCTGGAGCGCCGGTAATGGCGACAGACCTTCGTGCGTCCGCTTCGCTGGTTCTGGCCGGGCTTGCAGCGGAGGGGACAACAGAGATTCAGCGAATATATCATCTGGATCGGGGTTACGAGCAGATTGAAAGCAAGCTTGCAGCCCTTGGCGCAGATATAAAGCGGGTATCCGAGCTATGAACAACCAACTTACAATAGCAATCCCAAAAGGGCGTATTCTTACCGAATCAATCGAACTGTTCGCAAAGATAGGCATTCATCTGGAGAGCATGCTGGAGGATTCCCGCAAGCTGATCTTTGAATACCCTGAGCAGAATTTGAGGGCGCTTATCGTCAGGGCTACTGATGTACCGACATACGTTGAGTACGGTTGTGCTGACTTGGGGATCGTGGGTAAGGATACCCTTCTTGAACAGAACAAGGATCTTTACGAACCGCTGGATCTTAAATTCGGTTACTGCCGGATGATGGTGGCCGAACCGGCCAATCTTGCAAAAAATGATGACCCTTCCAGATGGTCTCATATCAGGGTAGCAACCAAGTATCCATATATTGCAGAGAAACACTTTGCCTCAAAAGGGGTTCAGGCCGAGATAATAAAGCTTTACGGCTCTATTGAACTAGGGCCGCTGGTGGGGCTGTCAGAGCGGATTGTGGATCTGGTCTCCACTGGCGAAACCCTGCGCCAGAACGGACTGGTGGAGGTGGAGACCATTGCCGAGATCACAACCCGCCTAGTGGTGAACCGGGCCTCGCTGAAGACCAAGCACCAGCGGATTCGCGGGATTATTGACGGATTGGAACGGGTATTGGTGTAAGGGAGTCTGAGCATGCTTTTTCTTGATATCAACGACACGAATTTTAATGACCAGTTCAGAGCCATTCTGAGCCGTAGCGAGGAGACCTCGCTACAGGTGACCGAGGTAGTGCGGGGTATTATTCAGGATATCCGTAGGAGTGGCGATGATGCCCTGCTGGAGTACACCAATCGCTTTGATCTGCTGGGGCTGTCCGACGCTGCCTTGCTGGAAGTCACTCAGCAGGAGATTGACGTTGCAGTTGCCGCAGTACCTGCCGATGATCTGGCTGCCCTGCAGTTGGCGGTCGACCGTGTAGCCCGTTTCCATGCCAAGCAGAAACAACAGACCTGGATCTCTACTGAAGAGAGCGACATTCTGCTGGGTCAGAAGGTAACTCCCTTGAACCGCGTGGGTATCTATGTGCCGGGTGGTAAGGCCAGCTATCCCAGTAGTGTGATTATGAACGCAGTGCCGGCAAAAGTGGCCGGAGTGCGGGAGATCATCATGGTCTGCCCCACACCGGGTGGTGAGATCAATCCGGCTGTGCTGGCTGCTGCAAAACTGTCGGGTGTGGATCGGATCTTCCGTGTTGGTGGAGCACAGGCAGTGGCTGCTCTGGCATATGGAACCGCTACCATTCCCAGGGTGGACAAGATCACCGGGCCGGGCAACATCTATGTGGCCACTGCCAAACAGCTGGTATTTGGGCAGGTGGGAATCGATATGATCGCTGGCCCCAGCGAGATCCTGGTGATTAACGACGGTACCGGCAATCCGGTTCATATTGCGGCCGATCTGCTGTCACAGGCAGAGCATGACGAACTGGCTTCCTCAATCCTGATCACTACTGATCGCCGCTTTGGTGAAAAAACCGCTTCCGAGGTAGAGAGACAGCTGACCGAGCTCTCCCGTGAATCAATAGCCCGTGCATCATGGGAGAAGTTTGGCGCGGTGATCGTGGCCGGTTCGCTTGAAGAGGCTGCGGCCTTCTCCAACCGGATTGCGCCGGAGCATCTGGAGCTTGCAGTGGCTGATCCATTTGGCCTTATGCCTCTGATCGAGAATGCCGGTGCGATCTTTATGGGGCACTGGACCCCTGAGGCGGCTGGAGATTATCTGGCCGGCCCGAATCATACCCTGCCTACTGGTGGAACAGCCCGTTTCTTCTCGCCGCTATCGGTGGATGATTTTGTCAAAAAATCATCCATTATCAGTATTTCTGAGCAGGGTCTGAATCGCTTGGGCAGCAGGATCATGCAGATAGCAGGTCTTGAAGGTCTTCAGGCTCATGCACGCTCGGTATCTGTGCGTTTGAAGCAGTAATTCCAATTATCAACTGACCGTTACGATGTTAAATAATCAGGAACTTGCCAAACTTTTTCTCTCTTCAGGAATGACCCTTGCCCTTGCGGAGTCCTGCACCGGTGGTATGATTGCCTCAAGGATTACTGATATCCCTGGCTGCTCATCCTGGTTCAGGGGTGGGGTCGTGGCTTATCATAACGACATTAAAGAGAAGTTGCTCGGAGTTCCTGCGGAGATCCTTCAGAGGTACGGAGCTGTCAGTGAACAGGTTGCAAGGAATATGGCTGAAGGGGTCAGGGCTTCCCTTGTCTCTGATATAGCCCTTGCGGTTACCGGAATTGCTGGGCCTGATGGAGGAACAGTCGAAAAACCTGTCGGAACGGTATTTATAGCAGTTGCTGATCGTGATGGTTCTTTTGCAGAAAAATATCATTTTGAAGGCAGTCGGGATATGGTTAGAAAAAATACAACGGAAGAGGCGTTTTTTTTGCTAAAAAAGCGGCTTTTACGGCCTGAATATGCCTGAATGACCCCAAATTAGCTTGCTGCATGTTGTTTTTATGTGATACTTTTTCAAACCATTTCATCTTTTTTTGTACCGGGAGGTACCCCTGTGAGTGATAAAAGCAAGGCGATAGAGCTGGCTCTTTCCCAGATTGAAAAGCAGTTTGGCAAAGGGGCGATAATGCGTCTCGGCAATGATGAGGCTTTGCCCGGAATTGAGTCAATCTCTACCGGCGCCATATCTCTGGATCTTGCCCTTGGAGTTGGAGGTGTGCCGCGTGGCAGGGTGATTGAGATCTACGGCCCTGAATCTTCAGGTAAAACTACACTGGCTTTGCATATTGTTGCAGAAGCTCAGAAATGCGGAGGTATTGCAGCTTTTGTTGATGCCGAACATGCCCTGGATATTACATATGCGCGTAAGCTTGGCGTAAAGACGGATGACCTTCTGGTTTCGCAGCCTGACACCGGAGAGCAGGCTCTGGAGATTTCAGAGACCTTGGTGCGTAGCGGTGCCATTGATGTATTGGTGGTTGACTCTGTTGCCGCTCTGGTTCCAAAGGCCGAAATTGAGGGGGAGATGGGGGACGCCCATGTTGGTCTGCAGGCTCGTCTCATGTCACAGGCTCTTCGTAAGTTGACCGGTATAATAAGCAAATCAAACTGCTGTGTCATATTCATCAACCAGATCCGTATGAAGATAGGTGTGATGTTTGGCAATCCAGAGACAACGACCGGTGGAAATGCCCTTAAGTTCTATGCATCGGTTCGTCTTGATATCCGCAAGATAGCTACGCTAAAGCAGGGGGATCAGGTTATAGGCTCCCGTACAAGGGTTAAGGTCGTAAAGAACAAGGTTGCCCCTCCATTTAAAGAGGCGGAGTTTGACATCCTTTACGGCGAGGGGATCTCCCGCACAGGTGATGTTCTGGATCTGGCTGTTGAGAAGGGGATTATTGACAAGAGCGGCGCATGGTTCTCCTATAACAAGGAGAGGATCGGGCAGGGGCGTGAAAATTCCCGTCAGTTCCTTAAGGACAATCAGGTAATGCTTGCAGAGATTGAAGCGAAACTGATGGAGCTCATAAAACCGCTGCCAAAGGATGAGAAGCCACAAGAAGCCAAATAACAGGGATTCTGGAGGTGACTGGTGGAACTTAATGAAATCTTAAGCATAGCGGTAAAGGCTCGCGGTTCGGATATCCATATAAAAACCGGTCTGCCTCCTATTGTGCGTATTGACGGCAAGCTCCATCCTATCCCGAATGCCCAGCGGATGGGACCAGACCTGGTTAGCAGCATTGCCAACATGATGATGAATGATCGTCAGCGACGGATCTTTGAAGAAAATTCAGAAGTCGATATGGCATATGCTGTGCCTGGACTGGGTCGTTTCCGTGTGGCCTGCTACCGCCAGCGCGGTACTATTGCTATGGTTTTCCGTTCCATATCGGTAAAAATACCCACCCTTGATGAGTTGAATCTGCCTCCAGTGATCCAGAAACTCTGCATGGAGGAGAGAGGGCTGATTCTTGTAACCGGAACCACCGGTTCAGGAAAGTCCTCTACACTGGCAGCCATGATTGATCAGATCAATAACTACCGCACCTGTAACATCATCACAATCGAAGACCCTGTTGAGTTTCTGCATCGTGACAATAAATGTATTATCAGCCAGCGGGAGGTGGGCACCGATACTCCTAACTTCTCAAGTGCTCTAAAAGGGGCGTTGAGACAGGATCCAGATGTAATACTCGTGGGTGAGATGAGGGATTACGAAACTATAGAGACTGCCATGACTGCGGCTGAAACCGGTCATCTGGTCATGTCCACCCTTCATACCATGGATGCGCCTGAGACTATTAACCGTATTATATCCGTGTTTCCTCCTTACCATCAGCGGCAGGTAAGGATTCAGCTGGCAAGCATAATAAAGGGGATCATATCCCAGCGTCTGGTTCCTCGCTCTGATGGCAAGGGAAGGGTTCCTGCTGTTGAAGTTCTACTAGGCACTGCAAGGGTTAAGGAGTGCATTGATGACAAGGACAAGACTAAACAGATAAAGGATGCCATTGCTCAGGGTTTTGTCTCATATGGAATGCAAACCTTTGATCAGTCCCTGATGAAGCTGTTTACTTCAAAGTTAATCTCATATGAAGAGGCGTTGCGACAGAGTTCTAATCCGGATGACTTTGCCCTCAAGGTTTCCGGCATTTCATCAACTTCTGACGCCTCTTGGGATAACTTTGAGCATAAGGATGAAAAGGTTAATGAGGTGCTGAAGGAGGAAAAAATAGATATTGACCGATTCTGACCAGCTAAATGCCTGCTATCTGGCAGGGCTAAGGATGCTGACCCGTCAAGATTGTACGGCTGGTTTGCTTTTCCGCAAGCTGGTGCGTCGTTTCTCTGAGGCTCAGGTTGAGGCTGCTGTTGAACGTCTGATAAGGGAAGGTTTTCTTCAGGACAAAAGATTTGGTGAACGCTTTATTGCTTCCGCAAGGGAAAGCGGGAGATTTACCGGTTATCGCTTGCGTCAGGAGATGTACCGGCGTGGATTTCCTGCAGAGTTGATCGATGAGTTGCTTCAGAGTGTCCCTGTTGAACAAGAGACCGAGCTCGAAAAGGCTGGAAATCTTGTGCGTCGTCGTTATCCCGGAGTTGGCTCCAGAGATTTGGATGAGAGGGAAAAGCGCCGTATTGCGGGTTTTTTACAGAGGCGTGGATATGGCCTTGATGTTATACGTAATCTGCTAACAAGTGGATAGCCGTTCCAGGGCATGAGTTGAATCGGATTGGAGGGGAAAATGACAGAAAGAGTAGTTAGATTTCGTTCTGCTGTTTTATCAGTTCTGCTCTTTAACATTATTTTCATTTTCCTTCTTGCCTCACCTGTAACTGCTGAACAAGTCGGCGGAGCGGTAGAGGTTGAAGGTTATGCTTCGATTGTTGGAGGACGTAAGGATCAGGCTCGTGAGGCAGCCATGCATAACGCCTTCAGGCTTGCGGTTGAGCAGGTGGTTGGCGTGGCTGTTGAGTCAAAGACAGTGGTCAGGGATTCCGAACTTTTAAATGACAGGATCTATGCAAAGAGCAGGGGTTTCATCAAGACCTATCGGATACTGGATGAAAAGGTAGAGTCTGACGCCTACCGGATTAAACTTTTTGTCTCTGTTTCCCGTTATAAACTTGAGCAGGGTCTGGATGACGCCGGATTGCTGATAAGGAAGATGGGCAAGCCGCGCATAGCAGTGGTTGTACTGGAGAGTAATGGCGATTCCCATTCAAGGCCAGGCGGACTGATTGAAAACCATCTGGTGAGTACACTCGGCAAGCGCGGCTACTCTTTGGTTGATCGTCAGGTTATGCTTGCTGTAGATAAAGAGGCTGCAAGGTCTGGCGGGGATCATGCTGATGCAGTGGTACGTGCCGCAGCTGCTGGTGGAGCAGAGGTAGTGATAACAGGCCAAGCCGTTGCGCGCCCTGCACCAGCCTTGAGCGGCACTAATCTGCGTCCTGTTCAGGTTTCTGCAACCTGCCGTGCCATTGAGGTGGATACCGGTGAGCTTCTGGCCACAGTTGCCTCAAGCCAGAAAGAGCTGAATGTAAATCCTGCTGCGGCCGGTACGGAAGCTCTGCAAAAGGCTGCCGTTGAAATTGCCGAATCCCTTAATCGCCAGATAATTGCTGCCTGGACGAAACGATTGACTGGGATAAGAACCCTTAAGCTTACGGTGCATGGGATCCCTCAAAAACTGGGCCTACAGTTTCAGGAAGATCTTAAAGAAAGAATTGGGCGAGTTGAAAATCTGCACGATCGTGGATACAGGGATCATAAACTCCGTCTGGATCTCGATGTTACAGGCTCTTTTAAAGAGGTAATAGATGAGTTGACGGCATTTGCTTCAGATGACGGAAAGATAAGGATTACCGGATATTCAACCGGTCAGGTGCAGGCGGTATGGCAGGGACGTCCCACTAAAGGAGGGCGCAGAAAATGAAACGTATACTTTTGGTAATTGGTTTAGTGGTTATACTTGCTGGCTGCAATCAGCCTGGTAGAGATAGTTTCGAGCTTGGACGACAGCTGGAGCGCCAGGGACGTGTAGATGAAGCTATTACTCTGTACGAAGAGGCTATTACAAAAGAACAGGATAATCAGGAATACCGCTCAACCCTGGCCTCGGCCAGAACAACCGCAGCTTCACGTTTTGTGGAGCAGGGGCGTAAAAAGTTGCAGAACGGGAATCCTGGATATGAACAGCTGCGTTCGGCTCAACTTGATGTTGACAAGGCCTTGAAGGCCGATCCTTCCAGCAGTGATGCCAAGGCTCTTGCAATATCCGTAAAGGCTCAGATGGATGGCTTGCTGAAAAGGGCTGAGCTCTTATATGCCGATTCAGTAAAGGCTGCCGAGATTAAAGACTGGCCTTCAGCTATTAACAAGCTGAGGGAGATCCGACAGTTTTATCCGGGCTATCTTGATCTGATGTTGAAGCTTCCTCAGACTGAAAGTGCAGCTATGGCGCACTATCTGAAAGAGGCGGATCGCATGCGCGCCGAGGATGACCTGGACGGGATGATATCCAATCTTGAACAGGCGTTGGCAATTCAGCCGAATAACCAGCAGGTAGCCACTTTGCTTAAAGATGCCAAGTCTAAAAATACAGCTGGAGCATGGTTTGAAAAGGCTGAAAAGAGTTCAAAAAACCAGAAGTGGCAGGAAGCCTCCAACTATTTGCGGAAGGCTCAGTCGCTTCAACCTGATAAAAACCTGCAGTCCAGGATGGATGAGCTGAAAAAACAGGGGGCGCAAAAGATGTTGCAGCAGGGGCAGGTACAGCTTGGTAAAAAACAGCTGTACAGCGCATACCTGACACTACAGTCAGGAATCCAGTTTTCCCCGTCACTTTTTAATGATTCGGAAGGGGCTGAACTGCGAAGACAGCTTGCCTCTAATATGGCGGTCAAGTCCCAAGAGCTGGAAACAGCAGGCCTCTTGGGAAATGCCTGGTATTGGCTTGATCTTTCTATCAAGGTTGGCGGGACTGACAAGGAAAGCAACCAGAGGCTCCAGATCTTAAAGGACAAGCTTCGGCAACGTGTTGTAAAGAAGATAGCTATAATGGACTTCACTCCTCCCAGCAATAGTACTGATGCTGGTCGTCTGGTTACTGACAGCCTTCTTTCATATATGACCAAGAACGCAAGCAGTGATGTGAAGATACTGGCACGTGACGTTTTGGGGGCAATAATAAAGGAGATAGAGTTTGGTCAGGCCGGTCTCTATGATATTGAAACAGCCAAGAAGACTGGAAAATTGAAGGGAACCGACATCTTTATCTTCGGTAGTGTGCTGCAATATAACGTTGAGAAGAGTGTGGAAGAAGGCTCCAAGATGGTGAACGTAGTGGTTGCCAAAAAGCAGATACCAAATCCGGCCTATCAGAGCTGGCTGCTGACTCATCCGACCCCCAATAAGGAAGAGATGGCAGTGGCTCCTCCTCCGCTTATTGAGGAGGATATCCGTGAAACAGTCAAGTATAAGGTAGGCGCGCAGAAAAAAACTGCTAATGTAGCAATTTCTTTTAGAGTTATAGATGTTGAATCTGGAGAAGTGGTTATTACAACAACCATAAAAAGCCGGAAAGAGGCTGCGGATAAATATTCAGAAGGGGTTGAGTTTGCAAAGATTCCCTTTGATCCTATGGAGTTGCCTTCTGACGCCGTTCTGCTTGAAAAAGCAGTGGATGACGGGATTGGCGAGTTGGGACACCTGGTTCTTTCCAGATTCCAGAACAGGCAGGCGTCATATCTGCAATCTGCCGAGATGTTGGCTAAGAAAGGTGGAGGGGATCAAGTGCTGGAACGGTATATGGATGCAATTGTATCCGAAGAGGTGAAAAATGTTAATAGCCAGATCTCTCTGCAGTCCAGAAGAGGGATAGAGCAGTTCCTGAGATCTTCTGAAAAACAATAGATTTTTTGGTGGGGTGATTCGGTATGGTGATTTTCAAAAGAGCCAAAATATTCAGCCTTATGATGATAGGTTGTCTGTCGGTAATGGCCATTCTTCTGATACAGGGGAGAACGGCGAATGCTGGCGAACAGCGTCTCAAGTCAAAATTGGGCTGTGTTCCATTTGTGGCTGGCAATATTGAGGCGATGGCCTTTACCGAATATCTTACCACTGTCTTGTTAAATGAACTAGATCGTACCGGAGCCTTTGAGGTTATCGAACGTAAGAGGCTTGAGGGGGCAATGGAGCTGGAAGGGATAAGATCTGATCTGATTGGCAGGGAGCAGTTGCAACGTCTGGGTGCAAGGCTTGGAGCTGAATTTCTTGTGAACGGCACAGTTGCAAGTCAACCACAAGGGATGCTTCTCGAAATCAGTGCGCTTGGTCTGCGAACCCAGAAATTTTTGTTAACGGAAAAGCTTAGGATGAATGAGGCTGATGCCCCAAGAATTTTACAGCAGCTCGCAGTCAGGATCAAAGATGCAGCTTATACTGTCGTTGCTCCAGCGGATAGTTCAATTTTGTCAAAGCCGCTCAGGCCGGCTGAGGGACTTGAGGCGGTTGGTTCAACCAACACAATCCGCCTGAGTTGGAAACACTCTGAACCAGCAAGGATAGTTGGTTATATGGTGCAACGCGCCGCTGCAATGCAGGGGCCATTCAACATGTTAAGCACAGTAACAGAGTCAGCCTATAGTGACGAACAACTACGTTTGAATGAGACGTACTATTACCGCGTAATCTCTATTGGGCAAGGGGGAGTTGCAAGTGAGCCGACTACCGCTGTAAAAGGCGAAACATCTGTGGCCCCTGCTGTGCCTATATTTATGAATCTGGAGCCTATTCTTGGAGGCGCTGTTATAACATGGCGTCAAAGACCTTGCGCTGGTGCTGATGAACGAACCTTGCCTAAAGGTGTTCGTATCTATCGCCGTAAGGCTTCAGACAAGGAATTCGCCCCTGTGGCGCGGGTTGCAGATCTGCCATCCATTTTTACAGATTCAGGGTTGCAGGATGGAACAGCCTACCTGTACAGCATGACAGCATATAATCAGGCCGGCGCAGAGAGTGAGCAGTCTGTGCAGCTCTCGGTAACTACTCCACCTGAAACCAGAGGATTGACTGCTTTGAGTCAAAAGGTGCGACGTGTCCCGATTTCCTGGCAGGTGCATCCTTTTGCCGGAGTTAGCGGATACCGGATAATGCGTGCAACGGTTAAGGAAGGGTCTTACAAGGAGATAGCTGTCATTAATGATCGCCAGATAACGAGCTATCTGGATAATAATCTGACAGATAAGACAACTTACTGGTATCGGATTATTGCGACAAGCAAAGAACAGGGGAATGGGGGGGCATCTGCAGAGGTTTCGGCTGTTACCAGGGATCTGCCTCCTGTGCCTGTTAAGCTGACTGCTACTCAGGGAGAACCGAGACGTGTAACACTTTCGTGGGATTCTGCTGCCCAGCCTGACGACGAGCTGACCGGCTTTTATCTTTATCGCGGAGAGCAGGGACAGGACAAATTAACAAGAATAGCGGAACTTACAGCAGATAAAAGGGCTTACAGGGATGATTCAGAACCTCTTAAGGATGCATTTACTTACTCATATATAATTGCCTCATTTAATGCAGGTGGAGCGGTCAGTCCATTGAGTGAGAGGGTTAATGCTACCACCAAGGCCTTGCCTACAAAGCCGCAAGGGTTGAATGCCTCTTCAAATGAACCTCGCAGGATTTCACTCAAGTGGGACAAGAATCCTGAAAACGACATTAAGGAATATATTGTTTTCAGGCAGGAGCCTGGATCTGATTTCAAAGAGCTTAAAAGGAGCCCGGATACCAGGCTGGTAGATTCAGAGCTTAAAGACGGAGTTTCCTATCTTTACCAAATACAGGCAGTTGATAAGGATGGGTTGACAAGTATTGCATCGGATTCTGTAAAGGGAGCTACAAAGCAGTTGCCGAGATCCGTTGATGGATTGCAGATGAGGGACAAAGCGACACGTCTCATAGTCTGGCAGAAGTCGGTAAACGTAGATATCAAACGGTACCATATTTACAAGAAAGGTTTTATGGGAGGCCAGAAGCTGGCCACAGTTGAGACCAATGAGTGGAGAGTAACAGAGCCTGGCAAGCTAGAGTTTTATGTTACGGCGGAAGATGCTGATGGACTTGAAAGTGAGCCTTCGGCAGTTCTGGCAGTAGAGTAAAGGAGTTATTATGAAGAAATATTCTGTTAAATTAGTGGCATTTTTTATATCCCTTTCACTTCCATTTGTGGCGCTGGCAAGCTCACCTCAGAAGCCCGCTTCAAAGGATAATCTCTGCTGTTCAGAATCCGGTCGATATGAGCTGTTTCAGGGGAGCTATACCACCTTTGACCTGAAGCGCAAGGAGACATATGTCTCGCAGGCAGTGTTTCTGCTGGATACCCAGACCGGTGAGGTTAAACGTTATGTAAACAAGGTTGATGAGAATGGGCGTTATATCGAGACATGGCTGCCAACGGATCTCCCTTTGGTTGAAAAACGCAAGGTGTCACAGGAAGGAAATAAATAGATGACAGGTAATGAAATCCGTGCACGTTTCCTGAAATATTTTGAGGATCGTGCCCATGTTGTTGTGCAGAGTTCAGGTTTGATACCCCAGAACGATCCTACCCTTATGTTTACAAATGCAGGTATGAACCAGTTTAAGGACTGCTTTCTGGGGATGGAAGACAGGGGTTATTACCGTGCTGCATCATCACAGAAATGCGTCAGGGCTGGCGGAAAGCATAATGACCTGGAAAACGTTGGTAGAACGGCACGGCATCATACCTTCTTTGAGATGCTTGGAAACTTCTCGTTTGGTGATTACTTCAAGAAGGAGGCGATTGCCTTTGCCTGGGAGTTTTTGACCAAAGAGATGAAACTGGACAAGAACCGTCTTTATGTAACCGTCTTTACGGATGATGATGAGGCGGCTGATATCTGGCACCGCCAGGAAGGGGTACCACTGGATCGGATCTACCGGTTTGGTGAAAAGGACAACTTCTGGTCTATGGGGGATACAGGCCCTTGTGGTCCATGTACCGAGATATTCTGGGACAACGGCCCAGGGGTGGGATGTGGCTCTCCCGATTGTGCTGTCGGGTGTGATTGTGATCGTTACATGGAGATCTGGAACAATGTCTTTATGCAGTTCAATCGCACAGCTGATGGAGTTCTGCATCCTTTGCCAAAACCTGCGGTAGATACAGGAATGGGTCTTGAGCGGATCACTACCGTAATGCAGGGGGTGCATTCCAATTACGATACGGATCTGCTTCAGGGGATAATCCGTCATATAGAGCGGCACAGCAACAAGAAGTACGGTGAAAATGAAAAGGACAGCATCTCAATGAGGGTCATTGCCGATCATTGCCGCGCTGTTACCTTCCTGATCTGCGATGGGGCTCTTCCAAGTAACGAAGGACGTGGCTATGTGCTTCGCAGGATAATGCGTCGTGCAGCGCGTCATGCCAAGATGCTTGGTGTTGCAGAGCCGCTCCTCTGCAAGATGGTGGATGCTGTAAGAGAGATGATGGGTGATGCCTACCCTGAACTGGCTGAACGTGAGTCATATATAAAGAAGGTTGTACTTGCTGAGGAGGAGCGTTTCAACGAGACCCTTGATCGCGGACTTGCAATCCTGAATGATGAGGTTTCATCCCTGCGGAGTAGCGGTGCCAGTGTAATACAGGGTGAAACACTGTTCAAGCTGTACGATACATTTGGTTTTCCGGTAGATCTTACTGAAGATATTGTAAGGGCGGAAGGTTTTACCGTTGATGAGGCAGGATTTGAGTCATGTATGCAGCGTCAGCGTGAACTTGGACGCGAGAACTGGAAGGGGTCAGGTGTTGCAGGGATTGCAGATATATACAAGGAATTGCATAACCGTGGAATCCGTACCAGCTTTGTCGGGTATGGATCATTAACCGCCTTTTCTCCGGTTACTGTATTGTTAAGAAATGGTGTTGAACAGCAATCAGCCACTGCCGGTGACCAGATTGACCTTGTCTGTGAAACAACCCCTTTTTATGGTGAGTCTGGTGGACAGGCCGGTGATACCGGCATTATCTCCTCAGGCAGTGCTCACCTTGAGGTGGTTGCCACTTCCCGTCCGTTCAAGGATCTTGTTATTCATCATGCGCTGGTAAAGGAAGGGGTTTTAAAGACAGGAGATGCGGTTAATCTGACCGTTGCGGTTGATGAACGCCGTGCAACTGCTCGTAATCATACAGCTACTCACCTTTTGCAGGCTGCATTGCGAACGGTTCTGGGGGAGCATATCAAGCAGGCTGGTTCTATGGTGGATCCTGAACGACTGCGCTTTGACTTTACCCATTTTACCGGCATGACTCTGGAAGAGATAAGACAGGTTGAGGAGCTGGTAAATGGCTGGATTATGGATAATGCCCCCCTTACAGTTCGAGAAATGGCGATGCAGGAAGCTGTTGATAGCGGAGCTACAGCCCTGTTTGATGAAAAATATGGTGATGTTGTCAGGGTGGTCAGGGTTGGAGATGTCAGTGCCGAACTCTGTGGTGGTACTCATGTCCAGGCCGCCGGAGATATAGGTCTTTTCAAGATCCTCTCTGAATCCGGTATTGCCGCAGGGGTAAGGAGAATAGAGGGAACTACCGGTTTTAAAGCATTGAATTTTGTGAGTCAGCTGGAAGAAGAGAGAAGAGCAGTAGCTGAACTGCTTAAGGCAGATAGCAGCAAGCTTTTTGAACGGATTGAAAAACTTGTTGAACGCCAACGTGACCTTCAGAGGGAAGTTGAGGCATTGACCGGGAGGTTGAACGCTGCTCAGTCTGGCAATCTGCTGGACAAGATTCAACAGATAAACGGAGTGAGCCTGCTTGTAACACAGGTTCAGGTGACGGATATCAAGGCTCTGCGTGATATGGCAGATCAGTTGCGAGACAGGATCTCTTCAGGAATCCTTGTTCTGGGCGCAGAGCTTGAAGGCAAGGCTAACCTTCTGGTAGCAGTTACAAAAGATCTGACTGATCGCTACAAGGCCGGTGAACTGGTCGGAAAGCTTGCCCCTATTGTTGGAGGGCGAGGTGGCGGCAAGCCGGAGCTGGCACAGGCAGGTGGAAGTGAACCTCAAAAGCTGCCTGAAGCACTGGCAGCAGCAGCAGGGATGATTCTCTAGGAGGAGATTGATATTGAAGCATCTGATAGATAAAGCAAATACTCTGATGGAGGCGCTTCCTTACATCAGGCGTTTTTCAGGCAGGACATTCGTCATAAAGTATGGCGGACACGCCATGTCAGACGAAAGGCTAAAGGAATCTTTTGCCTTGGATGTTATAATGCTGAAGTCTTTGGGGATTAATACCGTTATTGTCCATGGCGGAGGGCCACAGATAAACGAGACACTGAAACGTTACGGTATTGTATCGGAGTTTGTGCGAGGTATGCGTGTAACTGACAGCGAGACCATGTCTGTAGTTGAGATGGTGCTAGTCGGACAGGTGAATAAAGAGGTGGTTGGTTTTCTAAATCAGCACGGAGGTAAAGCGGTCGGACTTTGCGGTAAGGATGGCAATCTGCTTTTATCAAAAAAACTCCTGCAAGAGATAACCATGGATAATGGTAATGTTGAACAGATAGATATTGGTTATGTGGGTGATGTAATAAAGGTGAATACGGATCTGATAAAGACCCTTGAACAGGGTGGTTATCTGCCTGTTCTTGCACCTGTAGGGGTTGGGATTGAGGGAGAGAGCTACAATATAAATGCCGATGTTGTTGCAGGGCGGGTTGCCGCAGCGCTTAATGCTGAGAAGCTGATATTGCTGACTGATACACCTGGCGTACTGGATGCTAATAAAAAATTGATTCCGGCGATCTGTGTATCAGAGATGCACAGGCTTATCGAGGAAGAGGCCATTACCGGAGGGATGATCCCGAAGGTAGCATGTTGTGCTGATGCACTAAGGGACGGAGTTAAAAAGGCACATATAATTGACGGCAGAGTAGAACATGCCGTATTGCTTGAAATTTTTACCGATGTAGGGATAGGTACGGAGATAGTTAAATGAATTCAGAACAATGGATCGAAAAATCTGACAAATATATAATGAAGACCTACGGACGCTACCCGATAGTTCCTGTAAAGGGAGAGGGATGCAGACTCTGGGATGCTGATGGCAAGGAATATCTGGATTTTCTTGCAGGTGTGGCGGTTAATAATCTGGGACACTGCCACCCGCGTGTGGTAAAGGCTTTGCAGGATCAGGCAGCCACCCTTATCCACTGCTCAAACTACTACCAGATCCCTCAGCAGATAGAGCTTGCCGAACTACTTTGCAATCACAGCTTTGCGGACAAGGCGTTTTTCTGCAACAGTGGAGCTGAGGCCAACGAGGCAGCTATAAAGCTGGCGCGAAAGTATAGCCGCGAGAAGTTTGACAGCCTTGAAAGATACGGGATTATAACTGCTGCAGAGTCCTTTCACGGCCGTACACTTGCGACTGTAGCGGCTACAGGACAGGAGAAGGTTCAACGTTTTTTTGACCCACTGCTGCATGGTTTTACACATGTGCCGTTTGACGACCTTTCAGCCCTTGAGGCTGCAATCAATCCTGAGACCTGTGCCATCATGCTGGAGCCTATTCAGGGTGAAGGAGGCATTAATGTCCCTTCCGTGGCCTATATGCAGGGGGTCAGGGAGCTGTGCGATCGCCACAAGCTACTCTTTATTCTCGATGAGGTTCAAGTCGGAATGGGAAGAACAGGCAAGCTCTTTGCCCATGAACATTTCGGAGTTACCCCTGACATAATGACCCTTGCAAAGGCGCTTGCGGGTGGCGCCCCGATCGGAACCATGCTGGCAAGAGATGAGGTTGCAGCATCATTTACCCCCGGAACCCACGGCTCTACATTCGGTGGCAACCCTCTGGTCACAGCAGCAGCTATTGCTGCGGTAAAAACAATACTGGAAGATGGCCTGCTTAACCGCGCAGAGGAGATGGGTGAATATCTGCATGGAGAGCTTGAGAAGCTGGGGACGAGGTATTCCTTTGTAAAAGAGGTGCGTGGCATAGGTCTTATGATAGGTATGTCGTTGACTATCCCCGGTGCAGAGATAGTCAAGAAGGGTCATATGCTTGGGCTTCTGCTTAACGTAACCCAGGATTCTGTACTCCGTTTTGTACCACCGCTAACAGTGACAAAGCAGGAGGTAAACCGGATGATTGAGATTCTGGAAAAGATATTCAAGGAGATAGATGCATGACACGGCATTTTCTTGCATTGCATGATTTTAATAGACAAGAACTTGATGAGATGTTGGTACTGGCTGCAGATCTCAAGCAAAAACAAAAAAAAGGAGAGGCTCATCCTCTACTTGATGGCAAGACCCTTGCCATGATCTTTGAAAAGGCCTCAACCCGCACCCGGATCTCGTTTGAAGTAGGTATGTTCCAGCTTGGCGGACATGCGCTGTTTATCTCTTCGGCCAATTCACAGATGGGACGTGGAGAGCCAATAAAGGATAGTGCTAGGGTAATGGCGCGCTACTGTGATGGTGTGATGATACGTACCTTCGGGCAGGAGATAGTGGAAGAGTTTGCACGTTATTCTGATGTACCGGTAATAAACGGACTGACAGATCTTTTTCACCCCTGTCAGATTATGGCTGATCTCCAGACCGTTATTGAACGGAAGTCAGGATATGAAGGGCTTAAGTTTGCATGGGTCGGTGACGGCAATAATATGGCAAATACATGGATAGAGGCTGCAGCCATCTTTGGCTTCGAGCTGGCGCTGGCATGTCCTCAGGGTTATGAACCGGATCGCCATGTATGGGAATGGGCAGAGAAAATAGCTACTTCCAGCATTACTATAACAGAGGATCCTGAAGAAGCTGTGCGTGATGCAGATGTTATCAATACTGACGTATGGGCCAGTATGGGGCAGGAGTCTGAACAAAAACAGCGTGAGCATGCCTTTCAGGGCTACTGTGTAAATGATGATCTGCTTGCAAATGCAAAATCTGACTGCATAGTGCTACACTGCCTACCGGCACATCGCGGGGAGGAAATAAGCGATACTGTAATTGAGGGGAAATATTCCGTTGTCTGGGATGAGGCTGAAAACCGGCTGCATATCCAGAAGGCAATTATGGCGACGTTGATGAAATAATAAATATAACCCAGGGAGACAGACAATGATTAAGAAGCAGGATGTAAAGAAGATTGTACTGGCCTATTCAGGCGGACTTGATACCTCCATAATTCTCAAGTGGCTGAAAAATGAATATAATGCTGAAATAGTGGCATTTTCAGCTGATCTGGGGCAGGGAGACGAGCTGGATCCGATCCGTGAAAAAGCTTTCAAAACCGGAGCAAGCAAGGTTTATATTGATGACCTGAAAGAAGAGTTTGTCCGTGATTTTGTTTATCCGATGTTCAGGGCAAACGCCATTTACGAGGGACATTACCTGCTTGGCACTTCAATTGCGCGACCACTTATTGCAAAAAGACAGATGGAGATAGCCAAACTGGAGGGTTGCGATTCAGTCTCTCACGGAGCTACAGGTAAGGGGAACGATCAGGTTCGTTTTGAACTGGCCTATTACCATTTTGACCCTTCCATCACTGTTATTGCGCCCTGGCGTGAGTGGAAGCTGAATAGCCGCAAGGCTTTGATAGGATATGCCAAGAAGAATGATATACCGCTTCCAACGATCAAGAAGCGTCCATGGTCATCTGACCGGAATCTCCTCCATATATCTTTTGAAGGCGGTATACTTGAGGATACCTGGGCTGAAGCACCTGAAGAGATGTATGTTCTTACCTGCAAGCCAGAGAAGGCTCCCAACAAGCCTCAGTACATTGAGATAGAGTTTGAACAGGGTAATGCGGTTGCCGTTGATGGTGTAAGGATGACCCCTGCCCAGTTGCTGGCTCATCTGAACACCATTGGTGGTATCCATGGTGTTGGCCGTGTTGACCTACTCGAAAATCGCTCCGTTGGGATGAAGTCCCGTGGGGTTTATGAGACACCTGGTGGTACTATCCTGCGCGAAGCTCACTCTGCAGTTGAGCAGATCACCATGGATCGTGAAGTTATGAGGATCCGTGACTCGCTTATTCCTGAATATGCCCGTCAGATATATGCCGGTTACTGGTTCTCACCTGAACGGGAAATGCTTCAGACACTTATTGATGAATCGCAGAAGACAGTGAACGGTACGGCCAGGGTTAAGCTTTACAAAGGCCACTGCCGTACCGTAGGCCGCAAGTCTGAGACCAACTCGCTCTTTAACTTAGACTTTGCAACATTCGAGAAGGACAAGGTCTTCAATCAGGCAGATGCAGAAGGCTTTATCAAGATAAACTCATTGAGATTGAGGATACGCTCAATTATGCAGGGTAAGAAGTAATTCATAAGATATAGTCTGTTACCAAGGGGGCAGCGCCAGATTGGTCTGCCCCCTTTCTTGGATTATGAGAATAAAATTTACATGTAAGGAATTAACATGTCACAGAACAAACTATGGGGTGGGCGTTTTACCCAGCCTACGGACAAATTTGTGGAAGAGTTCACGGCCTCTATTGATTTTGACAAGCGACTTTACCACCAGGATATACGGGGTTCTGTTGCGCATGCCAGAATGCTTGGAAAACAGGGGATTATACCCTTGAATGATGTAGATCAGATAGTGCATGGATTAAAGAATATTCTTGAGCAGATTGAGGCAGGGCAATTTGACTTTTCCGTTTCGCTTGAAGATATCCATATGAATATTGAGGCAAGGCTTTCACAAAAGATTGGGGAAGCAGGCAAGCGTCTTCATACAGGTCGTTCTCGCAACGATCAGGTGGCGCTTGATATACGTCTGTACCTTCGTGATGAAATAGTTGAGATCACCGCTTACCTGGAGATGCTGGTTGATTCTATGCTGGAGCAGGCTGAGAAAAACATAGAAGTTATCATGCCTGGTTTTACACATCTACAGTCGGCTCAACCGATTCTCTTTTCGCATCATCTCCTGGCATATGTAGAGATGTTCAAGCGTGACAAGGGGCGGATGGAGGATTGCCTGAAGAGGGTGAATGTAATGCCGCTGGGCGCGGGGGCTCTTGCTGGTACAACCTTTTCTATTGACAGGGAGTATGTGGCAGAACAGCTTGATTTTGCCTCGGTAACTCGTAATTCACTTGATTCTGTCTCTGACAGGGATTTTGCCATCGAGTTTACATCAGCCTCTTCAATACTTATGATGCATCTCTCACGGTTATCTGAAGAGCTGATCCTCTGGTCAACAAGCGCTTTCCGCTTTATTGAGCTATCAGATGGTTTCTGTACCGGATCTTCTATTATGCCTCAGAAGAAGAACCCTGATGTCCCCGAGCTTGTTCGGGGGAAAACCGGACGTGTATATGGCAATCTGATGGCTCTTCTAACGGTTATGAAGGCCTTGCCCTTGGCTTATAACAAAGACATGCAGGAGGACAAGGAGCCTCTCTTTGACACTATTGATACGGTTAAAGGGTCGCTCAAGATATTCGCTGACATGATACGGGAGATGCGAGTTAATGCTTCTTCTATGGGTCGTGCCGCAGGACAGGGTTTCTCTACTGCCACTGATGTGGCTGATTATCTGGTTCGAAAGGGGCTTCCATTCCGTGATGCACATGAAGCGGTTGGAAAGGCTGTTGCATATTGTGTTGAAAATGAGATGGATATTACAGAACTCTCCCTGGCAGAGTGGCAACTTTTTTCTCCGCACTTCAGTGATGATATCTTTGTAGTGATTACAGTTGAAGCCAGTGTTAATGCACGTAATGTTGTTGGTGGCACTGCCCGTGAAAGGGTTGAGGACGAGATTAGGCGTTGCAGGGAAGGTAAATAACCATGTTGCTACCGTTTTCTCTGCGTAGCTGCAGCCATTTGATCCTCTCCGCATTCCTGTTTTCTTCTACAGGATGCGGCAAAAAGGGAGCGCTTATCTATCCGGATATGCTGATTGCAGAAGCTCCACAAAAAGTTGCTTTGGAGCAGAACGGAAATTCACTCCGTCTTTCTTTTGAACTGCCAAATAAGGATCTATCCGCCAGGAAGATTGAAGGTATTGAGTCAGTTCTGATCGCCAGACGTGTATATAAGGACAAGAATAGTGTGAGCTGTCAGGACAATTATCAGGTACTCCAGAAGATTGAGCTTGCTTTTCCTGAGCCAGCTAAAAAGGTCGGTAACAGGGTCATTTGGGAGGACTCTGATGTCCATTCCGGTGAGTGGTATCAATACAGGATTCAGGCTGTCCAGAAGGACGGAGTTGCAGGAACTGTGGCTACAACCGGCCTTGCAAGCCGGATCTCTCCGCCACTTCCACCAAAACTTAAGGTAACGCCTCTTTTTGGTGGGGTAATTATTCTTGAAGTCACTGGTGAAGTGCCCAAGGGCACAACCCTTATCGGATACACACTTTATCGTGCAGCTGATAAAGAGCAGCCAGAGCAGATCGCATCACTGGTAGCTGTAAACGGGAAATATGATGATCAGTCAGTACAGCATGGGGTTCAATATCGTTATTTAGCTAGAATGATAGTCAAGAGTGAAGATGGAATAATCATTGAGAGTGAATCCTCAGAATCTGTTATGGCGACTGTTGCCGAAGATCCGAACTGAATTTATCATTCAATCTGAAAACAGAAAATGCGACCAGTTACCTGGTCGCATTTTTACTTTAATGTAACAGATTATTTCTGTTACTTGGCAACTGTCTCAAGAGCCTTAACAGCGATATCCTTGTAGGGGTTTGCATAAAGGATGATCAGAGAAACAACCAGGGCATAAATAGCAAGTGACTCAATCATGGCCAGACCGATCATCATGGTTGTCAAAATCTTGCCTGAAGCGCCTGGATTGCGTGAAACACCTTCAACTGCACGACTTACAGCGAAGCCTTGACCCAAGCCAGTGCCGATGGTTCCGATTGCCATACCAATGCCTGCTGCCAGAATACACATTTCAAAAAACCCCATTTTTACCACCTCCGTGTGATGTATGCTCCTAGACTGTATAGGAGTTAAATAGTTGAACTAGTGAGCTTCTTCAAGTGAACCGTGGATGTAAATCATTGCCAGCAACATGAATACGAATGCCTGTATGAATGAAACCAGAACACCCATGAGCATCATTGGAAGTGGCACAAGAAACGGCGCCAGACCGAAGAAGATCATCAGAACTAGTTCGTGACCGTTCATGTTTCCGAAAAGACGAAGAGTAAGTGAAACTGGTCTTGAGAGGTGGCCGATTATTTCGATAAAGAACATTACTGGAGCCAACCACCAGATAGGGCCGAGAAAGTGTTTTAGGTAACCAGCGCCATGATGCTTGATGCCGACAGCGTGGGTAGATAAAAAGACAATTACAGCACAGGCTGCAGTTGTATTGATGTTTGCAGTAGGTGGATAGAAGCCGGGAATCAGACCAATAAGGTTTGAAACGAGAATGAAAATTGCCAAAGTTGCTATCAGCGGGAAAAAGGATCTTCCATGTTCACCCATTGTTTCGACAATCATATTTTCAATTCCGTCAATAACCACTTCCATAAAGTTCTGAAAGCCACCAGGAACAAGCTTCATACCGCCAGTTGCAAGTTTAGAGAGTATCAGCAAAAGGGCGATTACAACCCAGGTATAGACAATGGCATTTGCGGCAGCGTCACCAATGTGCAGCAAAACCTGAAGCTTGCTGCTTATAAACTGGAGAAATAGTAAGGGGTGAACCATGGAATCAATCTCCTTTATGTTGAATCGCAAAATAAATTGTACAGATAACAATCACTAAAACAATAACAGAAAGTCCTATCAGAAGACCGGCTACAGAAAAGAAACCGGATTTTAATATATAGTAAAGCAGTAGGGCAGTAATACTCAGACGTAGAAGATAACGCAACAGAGCATACATCTTTGGACGGCCAACCTGAAGGCAAAGAACCCTCTGCATTATGTTGCGCTGCCAGACAAAGTTGAGAATAGCGATGCCGGCCCCAGCTGCAAGACCAAATCCGAATGCTCTTGAGAACAGAAAATAACCGATAATACTCAAAATAGAAGCCAGTAAGACACTGCCAATTATTACCGAATTGAGGAGATTGTCCTCGTTAATTTTTATCATGATCCAGCTTGCCGATCTCACGGCGGGTAATGATATAAACGTTCTTAAAACCTGCAGCAATACCGATTAGGGTGAAAATCCAGAAAAACCAGGGTTTGGAACCAAGCCAGTTATCAATTGTCAGACCCAGCCAGACTCCGATCCCTATAGCCAGTGCTACAGAGATCCCCATGCTGGAAACCATGGCCAGATTGCGGAAAAGTTCACGGGATTCGCTCACTTCTCACACCAGCCATCTGAAATTATATACAAAAACTTGATCCTCTTATCACGGAGTAACAATATAAGTCAACCGCCTTTATCTCTAAGCGATAAGTTTAAAGCAGCTACGAGCAGCATCTATGCTAAAATCAATGTCCTGTTCACTGTGAGCTGCTGAAACAAAGGCAGTCTCAAACTGCGATGGCGCCAGATAAATGCCTTTGTCAAGCATTGCCAGAAAAAAGCGGGCAAATGCCTTGGTATCGCAGGTTGTTGCAGTAGGCCAGTCAAGAACCTCTCTGGATGTAAAGAAGGTGCAGAACATGCTTCCAACCCTTGTTGAATAAACTGGATAGCCAGCATCTTTAGCTGCCTTGGTGAACCCTTCAGCCAGCCGCTGGCTTTTTTCTTCTAACCGCTCATAAAAGCCAGGTGACTGCAATAATTTAAGAGTGGCAATACCGGCAGTCATAGCAAGAGGATTACCTGAGAGGGTTCCGGCCTGGTATATCCCGCCTGTTGGGGAGAGTTTGTCCATGATCTCTCTGCGGCCACCAAAAGCCCCAACCGGAAGTCCTCCGCCAATGATTTTCCCGAGAGTAGTCATGTCGGGAGTCACGCCGTAAATTGACTGCGCACCGCCGTATGCAACTCTGAATCCTGACATCACCTCGTCAAAGATAAGAATAATACCTTCGTTGGAAGAAAGTTCACGTAGACCCTCCAAAAATCCGGGTTTAGGTGGAACTGTGCCCATATTTCCAGCAACAGGCTCAACAATAATGCAGGCAATCTTGCCTCTGTTTTCCTGTACAAGCTTTTTAGCGGAATCAATGGAATTAAACTCGGCAGTAAGGGTATGTTTTGCAAAATCAGCAGGAACGCCGGGAGAATCAGGAACACCGAAGGTGGCAGCGCCGGATCCAGCCTTTACAAGCAGAGAATCGGCATGTCCGTGATAGCAGCCTGAAAACTTGAGGATCTTGTCTCGTCCGGTGTAACCGCGAGCCAGACGAATAGCACTCATAGTGGCTTCAGTGCCAGAGCTGACCATCCGCACCATCTCTATTGATGGCACGGCATCAACAACCATTTGAGCAAGTGTAATCTCAAGTTCAGTTGGGGCTCCAAAGCTTGAGCCATTTTCAAGAGAAAGTTTAACAGCAGACACAACATCGGGATGAGTGTGACCCAGAATCATTGGCCCCCAGGAACCAACGTAATCAACATAACTATTGCCATCTTCATCGTATATATGGCTTCCAGCAGCTCTTTTGATAAAAAGCGGCTCAGCTCCAACTGACTGGAATGCTCGAACAGGGCTGTTAACACCACCTGGTATCAGCTTTTGTGCTCTTTTAAAAAGTAGATGCGAATTTGTGTATTCCATATTGTTCCTCCATCTCTGCAATGTATAAGTATTTTGTACATTCTGAAACAATAATTTATCAATTTACCTTGTAATGTGAATAAAATTTTAAAGTATTATTGGTGTAGCGTTGTCTCTTCTAGCGATAAGTATCCGTTACTATGATAGAAAAATTGTAACTAGATATTTTTGTGAAGAAATAAAAAAAAGGGGAAAAAGGGCTTGACAATTGTAACCTAAATGAAATAGGTTTACTGCGTTTTGTATACAGTATACGTCCTAAGTAATTACAAGACTGGATTGAGGAGGAAATAGCGAATGCTTGGTACCTATCTACCAATAATGCTGCTGATACTGATCGCGATAGCTTTCGGTCTGGGGTCAGTAGTGTTTTCATCGTTGATTGGACAGAAGAAGTACTCAAAGGTGAAGATGGCACCATATGAGTGCGGATGTGAGCCTATTGGGAATGCGAGAGACCGCTTTCCGATCAAGTTTTATCTGATTGCAATGCTCTTCATCCTGTTTGATATTGAAGCGGTCTTTCTCTATCCTTGGGCAATTCTTTACAAGAAGCTTGGGCTGTTCGGACTGATGGAAATGGGATTATTCATCGTTATCCTGTTTGTCGGTTATATCTATGTCTGGAAAAAAGGAGCACTGGAATGGGAGTAAATCAGTCCCTCGGTGGTAACGTAACGGTTACGTCGCTAGACAAACTGGTCAACTGGGTCAGGAAATCTTCTATCTGGCCAATGACTTTCGGCCTTGCATGCTGTGCTATTGAAATGATGGCAACTGGTGCATCGCATAACGACCTTGACCGCTTTGGTATAATATTCCGCGCCTCCCCACGTCAGTCAGACTGTATTATTATAGCCGGTACTGTTACTAAAAAAATGCTTCCGGTTATCAAGACGGTATACGAGCAGATGCCAGAGCCTAAATGGGTTGTAGCTATGGGTGCATGTGCCTGTTCGGGCGGAATCTTTGATACCTATAGTGTTGTTCAGGGTATTGATGAAGCGCTTCCAGTCGATGTATATATACCTGGATGTCCTCCCCGGCCTGAGGCTCTGCTATACGGCTTGATGAAGCTACAGGACAAGATAATGGGTGAAAGCGGCTCTTTTGGCTCTGTATTCGGCTTGGGTGATAGGGTGTCCACTGTCTGATAGCAGTATTAGTTCTAACTTACTATTAAACTGAAAAGGTTTTAACGCTATGGCAGACACAAATCGTGCTGTTGAGAAGCTGCAAGGAAATTTTGAAGCCTCAATTGTAGAGGTGAAGCAGGATCGAGGCGACTGGATTGTTACGGTCAAGAAAGAGTCTATTATTGATGTTCTGGCCTTCCTGAAGAGGGAGTGCCGCTTTGATATGTTGACTGATGTAACGGCCATTGATTATCTGGGGAAGTCTTCTGATCGCTTTATGATGGTCTATCAATTGACATCTGTTCCGTTCAAGGATCGTCTGCGTATAAAAGCTCCAGTGACTGAAGCTGATTGTAGTATTGGCAGTGCTACGCAGGTGTATGCTTCGGCAGGATGGTTGGAGCGCGAAGTTTATGACCTCTTTGGAATCAAGTTTGATAAGCACCCTGATTTACGTCGTATCCTTATGACGCCTGACTGGGAAGGTCATCCTCTACGTAAAGATTATCCTTTGCAAGGGCCGGATCGAGAACCGTATAAAGGCCGTCTTTCCTGATAGAACAATAAATAAGCACTTAACTAGCAGACGAGGCTATAAATGGCGAACAATGAAATTATGACAATCAACATGGGGCCACAACACCCCAGTACCCACGGCGTTCTGCGCATGGTGATCGAGTTGGATGGTGAGAACATCCTTAAGATAGATCCAGATATTGGATATCTGCATCGTGGGGTTGAAAAGTTATCAGAGCATCGCACATATCATCAGACGTTGCCGTTAACTGATCGTCTGGATTATCTGGCACCAATGAGTAACAACCTTGGCTACATACTTGCTGTCGAGAAGTTGCTGGGGATAGAGGTTCCTGAGCGGGCTCAGACAATTCGGATTATCATGACAGAGCTGACCCGTCTTAAGTCTCACCTTGTATGGCTTGCGTGCCATGCGCTCGATATTGGTGCTATGACAGTGTTTATTTACGCTTTCCGTGAGCGTGAAACTATCATGGAAACATATGAGCTAATATCCGGTGCGCGTATGACTTCCAACTTCTACCGTGCTGGTGGACTCTCTCAGGATGTACCACCTGAGTTTGAGAAAAAAGTCCGCGAATTCATTGCAACTATGCCTGGCTATATTGACACATATGAAGGTCTGTTGACTACTAACCCTATTTGGGTCAAGCGTACAGTTGGTAATGGTGTAATCTCTGCTGAGGATGCAACTGACATAGGAATTACAGGTCCCGCTTTGCGCGGATCTGGTGTTGATTTTGACCTCCGTCGCGATATTCCATATGCCGGTTATGAGTCATACAAGTTTGAAGTTCCGGTCGGGAAAGAATGTGACACATTTGATCGGTACAAGGTTCGTTTGATTGAAATGCGTGAATCCTGTAAAATTATCAACCAGGCATTTGAACGACTAAAACCTGGTCCCGTTCTTGCTGATTCACCTCAGGTTTGTTATCCACCTAAAGATTCAGTCTATAATTCTATTGAAGGCCTTATTCATCATTTCAAGATTGCAAGTGAAGGATACAAGGTGCCTGAGGGTGAAGTTTATATGGGGATTGAAGCCCCAAAAGGCGAGCTTGGTTTTTATATAGTGAGTGATGGTAGCAGCAAGCCTTACAGGATGAGGATTCGTCCGCCTTCATTTGTGAACTTGCAGGCAATTGAAAAAATGGCAAAAGGCTCTATGGTTGCTGACCTTGTTGCAATTATCGGTACGCTGGACATCGTGCTGGGTGAGATTGACCGCTAATCCGAGACCTAAAATGGGAGGCCGCAGATGACTGAAGCGGTTGCAGTTACAGAAAATCAAGAGATTGAAGTAGAAGCAGAAGTTGACCTTTCTATTGCAGATAAGGTTATTGAAAGATACAAAGATATTCCTGGAAACCTGATGCCGGTGCTTCAGGGTATTCAGGATGATTACGGGTATGTCCCCAGAGTAGTTGTTGATTATGTAGCGGAACGTCTGAATGTATATCCAAGTCAGATCTACGGCGTTCTGACTTTTTATGCTCAGTTTCACTTGAAACCTCGTGGAAAGTATATAATCAGGGTTTGTATGGGTACTGCATGTCACGTTCTTGGAGCGGAAAGAATCAGAGAATCGTTTTATGACCGCATTAAGATCGGTCATGGAGAGACATCAGGGGATCGTCGTTTTACCTTTGAGCTTGTAGCCTGTTTGGGTGCCTGTGGTATGGCTCCACTTGCCATGGTTAATGATGAAACCTATGGTAAAATGACGGTTCAAAAGGTGGAAGAGATTGTTAAGGAATATTCTGCGCTCCCGCTCTAGTTACGGGACATTCGTCAGGGGACAGAAGATATGGCTGAAGCTATAAAGATTTTGATCTGCCAGGGAACAGGTGGTATTTCCGCCGGAGCCAAGAAGGTAGAGGCCGAATTCAATCGGATAATCGCCGAAAAAGGATTGACTTCTACGTCTGGTAAACACTGTGAGGTTGTCAAAACCGGTTGTCGGGGTCTTTGCGCTAACGATGTTCTTGTTGACATCGTTGATGGCAAAGGTCGCACAACATATGACTTCGTCCAGCCTGAGGAAGTTGTTAAGCTGGTTGAAGAGCATATTATTGCCGGTGAGCCTCTTGAGAAACGTAAGGCAAAGCCATATTACAATCAGTTTGTTGATGCTCAGCGTCGTATTGTAATGTCCGGATGCGGTCAGATTGATGCAGAATCTCTTGATTATTATTTGGCTGAAGACGGATTCAAGGCTATTGAAAAATGCCTTAAGACGATGAAGCCTGCAGAAGTAACTGAGGAAGTCAAGAAAGCAGGCCTTCGTGGACGTGGGGGTGGTGGTTTTCCTACAGGTTTGAAATGGTCTTTCTGTGCTGCATCTCCAGGGCACCATAAGTACATTATATGCAATGCAGATGAAGGTGACCCAGGCGCATTCATGGATCGTTCAATCCTTGAGGGAGATCCTTACTGTATAATTGAAGGTATGATGATTGCCGGTTATGCGATCGGGGCACAATTTGGTTATGTGTATGTTCGTGCAGAGTACCCGCTTGCTATTATACGTCTTCAGAAGGCAATAGATACCTGTTATGAGAAAGGCTATCTAGGTAAAAATTGCCTTGGACTCGGCTTTGAATATGACATGAGGATCAAGAAGGGTGCTGGAGCGTTTGTTTGCGGTGAGGAAACTGCTCTTATGGCTTCTATTGAAGGTGAGCGTGGTATGCCTCGTCCAAGGCCACCTTTTCCCGCCGTTAAAGGTCTTTGGCAAAACCCTTCAAACATTAATAACGTTGAGACCTTCGCCAACGTACGCCACATAATTAACAATGGTTCTGATTGGTATGCCGCAATTGGTACTGATACAACCAAAGGAACAAAGATATTTGCTGTTACAGGTAAGGTAAAGCATACCGGTCTTGTTGAAGTCCCTGCAGGTATGACGATAAGAGCCGTTTTATATGATGTGTGTGGCGGCATAATTAACAATAGGAAATTCAAGGCTGTACAGGCAGGTGGTCCGTCTGGCGGATGTATTCCCGGTGAAATACTTGATACTCCTGTTGATTATGACTCATTGATTAAAGCAGGTGCAATGATGGGTTCTGGTGGTCTAGTTGTTATGGACGAAACCACTTGTATGGTTGATATAGCTAAGTTCTTTCTTACCTTCACCGTTATGGAGTCCTGTGGAAAGTGTGTTCCATGTAGAATCGGGCTTAAGATGATGCTTGATATACTTATCAGGATAACTGAAGGAAATGGAAAAGAAGGCGATATTGAAACTCTCCTTGATCTGGGAGCAACAATTAAGCAGGCTTCCCTCTGCGGACTTGGTCAGACAGCTCCAAACCCTGTACTTTCCACTATAAGATATTTCAGGGATGAGTACGAGGCGCATGTCAATGATAAGCGTTGTCCTTCAAATGCTTGTAAGGAATTGCTACTTTGGCGTGTAGTTGAAGATAAATGTGTTAAATGCGGTGCATGTAAGAAGGCTTGTCCAGTTGATGCAATTGTTTGGGAAAAGGGACAAACTGCCTACCTGGATCAAAGTAAATGTACCAAATGTAAATCATGCTATGACGCTTGTCGCTTCATGGCAATTGAATAAAGTCTCTTTAATATAACTGTGACAACAAACGTAAAACGAGGTTGAGATGGTCACTCTGACGATAGATGACAAGCAGGTAGCAGTTGAAAAGGATACAACTATTTATGATGCCGCTAAAAAGGCTGGTGTCGTTATACCTATCCTTTGCCACGATAAGAAGCTGAAACCGTTTGGAGCCTGCCGTATGTGTCTGGTTGAAGTAGAACAGATGAAGGGTCGTTTGATCCCAGCCTGTACTACACCGGTTACGGAAGGAATGATCGTCCGCACCAGCACTCCGCCAGTTAATAAAGCACGCAAGCTTGTTCTTGAGCTTCTTCTTGTCCACCATCCACTTGATTGCCCTGTTTGCGATAAAGGCGGGGATTGTGAACTACAAAATCTTGCCTACGATTATAAGATTAATACAAATCGTCTGACAGATGAGAAGTTTCATCATGAGATAGATTATAATAACCCGCTTATTGAGCGTGATCAGAATCGTTGTATTCTCTGCGGTAAGTGTGTGCGCATCTGTGATGAAATTGTATCAAGGGGTGCTCTAACCTTCATTAACCGCGGAATAAAAACTAAAATTGGTACAGAATTTGATGGTCCTCTTAGCTGTGAGTTCTGTGGTTCATGCGTTTCGGTTTGTCCTGTTGGTGCATTACTTCCCCGCCCATTTAAATTCAAGTCACGTATATGGGCATTAACAAAGAAAACATCTGTATGCGGATATTGCGGAACTGGATGTAATGTTACTCTTGGTGTTAAAGATAATAAAGTGCTCACTACTGTTTATGATGAAAATCAGGGATTCCACAATGGCCAGCTCTGCGTGCGCGGTCGTTTCGGCTATCAGTTTATAAACTCTGAGAAGCGCCTTAAAACTCCACTCATTCGTAAAAATGATCAGCTCGTTGAGGCCACTTGGGATGAAGCACTTAGTCTGGTAGCCCAGCGACTTAAGGGTGCAGGCTCTGCTGCTGCAGCATTAGCAACACCTCGCATGACAAATGAAGAATTGTTTTTGCTTAAGCAGTTGATGACAGTTCAGGTTGGCTCACAAAACATTGACCACTCGGCAGGGTACGGGCACTCAGCTGTTTCTGAGGGGCTTGCAAAGAGTCTTGGAGTTGCTGCTTCTTCCGCTACAATACTTGATATACAAAAGAGTGATCTCATTTTGGCCATTAAAACAGATGTATACGAGACACATCCTGTTGTTGGTTTTGAGATCAACATGGCAGTAAAGAATAAGGGTGTAGCGCTTCAGATAATCTCTGATAAAAAAGGAAAGCTTTCGCGTCTTCCTGGTGCTAACCTTTTACTAAATAAGCCTACTACTGAGGTTGTTCTGCTAAATGCTGTTGCAAAGGTAATGATTGATGAAAATCTCACAATAACTTCAGCAACACCTGAGCTTGCATCAGCCTTGAATGAATTTACCCCAGAGAAAGCTGCTTTGGTTACGGGTGTCACTGCGGATGAAATCAAGTCGCTTGCAAGGGCTTATGCGGCTGCAGATAAAGCTGTAATTCTCTTTACAGCAGGCCTCTCATATCCTGGCGCTGATGCTCAGTTGGCACATGCTGCTGCCAACTTAGCAATCCTTGGTGGTAAGTTGGGTAAAGAGGGGTCGGGTATACTTGCTTTGCAGGAAAAAAATAATAGTCAGGGTGCTATTGATGTAGGATTTGTTCCTGGACAAGGTGGTTTAGATGCTCTTAGAATTCTTGAAGGCTCTGCAACGGGCACAATCAAGACCCTTCTTATAGCAGGTGAAAATCCTGTAGTTTCTTATCCTGCTAAAGCAAAGATTCAAAAAGCGCTGGATAGTGTTGAATTTTTGGTTGTAGCTGATCTTTTCCTTACGGAGACTGCTCAACTGGCAGATGTAGTTCTTCCTGTCTGTTCATATGCAGAAAAAGTGGGAACTTTTACGGCTACTGACAGACGTGTACAGCGAATAAATCCAGCAATACCTCCTGTCGGGCAAAGTCGTTCAGAGTTCAAGGTTTATTCTGAATTGATTTCAATGCTAGGTGGACAGCCTGTTGCCACACCTGCTGAAGCATTTGCTCAAATTCCGGCTTATTCAGATATCAAATACAACGAACTTGCTGAAGGTGGAACATTTTCATCTATCACATTGCAGCCAGTGCAGATCGTTCCTAAGGCAAATATGGTTGTTTCTGATTCTGGGAATTATGTCCTTCTGACTGGTGCTGCACTATACCACTGTGGAACTATGTCGCTTTATGGTGAAGGGACTTTGGCTGTATCTAGCGAGGCGTACGTAGAAGTTTCGCGCGCTGATGCTGTAAAGCTCAAGATTAATGATGGAGATCAAGTTAAGTTGACATCCACAGATGGTGTAATAGAGCTTAAAGCCAGAGTATCACCAAGGATGGTTGATGGTGTCTTTTTTGCTCCATATCACTTTGCGGATGCATCTATTAATACTATCTGGTCTGGTTCAACAGTAACCAGTGTGACTGTTGCCAAGTAATTATCTGACTGTTTTTTAACACTGCCAGAGAAGGAAGAGGAACCGATGGGAATCGAGATTCTAGGACTGCCGTTGTACTATTACATCGCCATGGTGGCCAAGGTGCTAATCGCGTTCGTATTCGTACTTTTGACCGTAGCATATGCAACATATGCCGAGCGAAAAATTATCGGCTTTATGCAGGTGCGTATCGGACCGAACAGAACGGGACCAATGGGTTTATTGCAGCCAATTGCTGACGGACTAAAGCTCTTTTTCAAGGAAGAGATAATACCTGCAGACTCCAGTAAGTTTGCATTTTTGATAGCACCACTTATTGCACTTATTCCTGCATTTATTACGTTTGCAGTGATACCGTTTGGCGACACAATAAAGATCTTTGGTTATGATGTGCCTCTGCAGATAGTTGGCTATTATGACTCTGGTGTAGGTAAAGTTGTCGATATGAATATTGGTGTTCTTTATGTCTTGGCAATGTCCTCACTTGGTGTTTATGGCATAGTTTTGGCTGGTTGGGCATCAAACAGTAAATACTCATTGATTGGCGGATTAAGATCCTCTGCTCAAATGATCTCGTATGAACTTGCTGCTGGACTTGCGATTGTTCCGGTTTTTATGCTCGTTGGTTCACTCTCGCTTCAGGAAATCATTCATGCCCAGGTTGGAATGAGATGGTTTATCTGGAACAGTCCGATGACATTCATTGCTGGTATGATCTTCTATGTTGCAACACTAGCTGAGGTTAACCGCACTCCGTTTGACCTTCCTGAGGCTGAGACGGAGCTTGTTTCCGGTTTTTGCACAGAATATTCATCCATGAAATATGCCATGTTCTTTATGGCTGAGTATGCCAACATGGTCACTGTAAGTGCTGTTATGGTTACTCTGTTCCTGGGTGGCTGGGATGGCCCATTTGTTGGTTCTCTTCCCTGGCTTTCACCTTTGTACTTTATTGCAAAGGTATATTTCCTTATGTTCATGGCCATGTGGATTAGAGCCACTGTGCCTCGTTACCGTTATGACCAGTTGATGGCGATTGGTTGGAAAGTTATGTTACCTTCAGCTCTTGTTGTTATAGTGATAACAGCTGTAGCAGGCTACTTTGGTTTCTATACTTTTTCAGGACTTTTTGGATACTAGTAGAGATAATCACTTACTTTAATCAGCAAATAAGAACTACAGGATTATAAAGGACGACGTTATGCCGAATCCGATTACACCAATTATGCAAGGAATGAAGATTACATTTGGGCATCTGTTCAAAAAGCCGGTTACCCTTATGTATCCTGAAGAACGCCCGAAGGTATCTGAACGTTATCGTGGACTTCATGCTTTAAAGGTTTCACACGACAAAGCAAAATGTGTTGCATGTTATCTTTGTCCAACTGTCTGTCCTGCCAAATGTATTACCGTTGAGGCTGGAGAGGATGAAAACCATAACAAGTTTGCGGCAAAGTATGAAATTGATATGTTACGCTGTATTTTTTGTGGTTATTGTGTAGAAGCCTGTCCAGTTGATGCGCTTAAAATGACGGGACAGTTTGAGCTGGCTAATTATCGTCGTGAAGACTTTGTTTTCTCCAAAGAAAGACTTTTAGAAAAGAAATAAAGGAGCGCTGTACATGGACATCTCATCTGTCTTCTTTGCCCTCGTCGCTATAGTGGCTGTTGTATCGGCTCTACTGGTTGTGACTTGCAAAAACCCGATTAACAGCGCACTTGCTTTGGTGCTTACTTTTTTCTGCCTGGCGACATTCTATGCAATGCTTAACGCTCCTTTCATGGCTGCCATACAGATTATCGTTTATGCAGGTGCGATTATGGTTCTAGTTATCTTTACCATAATGCTTCTGAATATCAGAGTTGATGAGAACAAGAAACATTCACATCAGCTTGCTCTTGGCAGCGTTATCGGAATAATAGTTTTAATGATGACTGGACTTGTTCTTACACGTGGCAAGGTATCCCAGCCAGTTGGGGATATCACAAACGAACTGATTAATAGTCAAGGTCATACAGAGCTGATTGGTAAGGTGATGTTTACTGACTTCCTGTTACCTTTTGAAGTTACATCAATACTCTTGCTAGTTGCTATTGTTGGCGCTGTAATTCTTGCAAAGAGAAAACTCTCTTAGAGGTGCTTATAACATGGATAATCTTAACAGCTATTTAATTCTAAGTGCCGTACTTTTTTCTATAGGCACAATCGGGGTCTTAACTCGTAAAAATGCAATTGTTGTATTTATGTGCATTGAATTAATGCTTAATGCTGTAAACCTCACTTTTGTTGCCTTCTCTAGACATCTAGGAAACCTTGACGGCCAGATATTTGTTTTCTTTATTATGACTGTCGCCGCCGCTGAGGCTGCTGTAGGCCTGGCTATGTTTATTGCATTCTTTAATAATCGTGAATCAATTGATATTGATGACGCAAATATCATGAAATGGTAATTGTTTAACCGGTCTTGATTGCATTTGAACCTGTAAAGACGAGATAAAGGAGTAGCTCAATGTTCGACAATGTGTGGCTTATACCACTGTTTCCCCTGATTGGTTTTTTAATCAACGGTCTCCTGGGGAAGAAGATTAAGAACGAGACGATCATCGGTACGATCGGGTCAGTTGCTGTGTTTGCCTCTTTTATTACAGCAGTAATGATCTTTATGAATCTGATCGGACTACCTGCTAATGAGCGTTCAGTTAACGTCAAGATCTTTTCATGGATATCAGCTGGTAACTTTAACGCTGATATTGCTTTCCTGATTGATCCTTTGTCTTGCCTGATGATGCTGGTGGTAACTGGCATAAGTACAGTAATACATATTTATTCAATTGGATATATGCATGGGGAAGAAGGTTTTTACCGTTTCTTTGCATATTTAAATCTATTTGTATTTTCAATGCTGCTTCTGGTCTCAGGTAATAACCTCTTGCTGATGTTTGTAGGCTGGGAAGGTGTTGGACTTTGTTCTTACCTTCTTATCGGTTATTACTTCCACAAAAAATCAGCTTCAGATGCTGGTAAAAAAGCCTTTGTAATGAACAGAGTAGGGGACTTTGGCTTTCTTTTGGGAACATTTACCTTGTTCTGGTGGCTCGGGCAAACACACGATGTATGGACAATCCAGTTTACTGAGCTTGCAAAAAATGCAGATCTGTTTCCTACTGGTGGTATAGTAACGATAATAACACTCTGTTTCTTCCTGGGTGCAACTGGTAAATCTGCGCAGATACCGCTGTATACATGGCTTCCTGATGCAATGGAAGGTCCGACACCAGTTTCAGCTCTTATTCATGCTGCTACAATGGTTACTGCTGGTGTTTATATGATTGGTCGGATGAGCTTCTTGTTTATCCGTTCTCCTGAAACAATGCTTACTGTTGCCGTTGTTGGTGCATGTACAGCACTTTTTGCGGCAACTATAGGTACGGCACAGAACGATATTAAGCGGGTTCTTGCCTATTCAACGGTATCACAGCTGGGCTATATGTTTCTTGCAATGGGTGTAGGTGCATTTACCGCTGGTATTTTCCATCTAATGACTCATGCATTCTTTAAAGCATGTCTGTTCCTTGGATCCGGTGCTGTAATTCACTCAATGCACCATGCATTGCACCATGTCCACTCACATGACGATGCGCAGGATATGCGGAATATGGGTGGATTGAAAAAATTCATGCCTCTTACATATCTGACATTTCTGACTGCAACTATAGCTATTGCTGGTATACCTGGCTTCTCCGGATTCTTCTCAAAAGATGAGATTTTATGGCAAGCTTTTGCCAATCCATTGCATGGCAGCATGAATACTGTCCTTTGGGCTTTTGGTGCATGTGCTGCTCTCCTGACGGCATTCTATATGTTCAGGCTTGTCTTTATGACATTCCACGGCACTTGCCGTATTAAAGCCGGCGCTGAAAAACATTTACACGAATCACCGATGGTTATCGTGGTTCCATTACTCATACTTGCTTTCTTTGCCGCTGTTGGTGGTTACTTCGGAGTTCCCAAGCTGATTGGTGATCTCTTTGGTGGTATACCAAATTATTTGGAGCATTTCCTCTCACCCGTGTTTGCAAATGCAGAAGCCTATATGCATGCTCATACGCATCATGCTCATCACAGCCATGCTTTAGAGTGGGGTTTGATGGGTACTTCAGTCGTTATTGCAGTTGTTGGTATATCAGTTGCTTATATGCTTTACATGGTTAATCCGGATATACCCAAGAAATTTACCAGTGCTTTTCCCGTATTGCATAGAGCTGTATACAACAAGTGGTATGTTGATGAAATTTATGACTTTGTTTTTGTCAATCCCTGTAAAGCTCTGGGTCGTCTTCTCTGGAAGGGATTCGATGTATTGGTAGTTGATGGCATAGTTAATGGTGTTGCGACCGTTGTAATGGCTTTTGGTGGCGTGATTCGCTACTTTCAAACAGGTCAGATTTACAACTATGCATGGACTATGGCTTTTGGTGTGGTTGTAATTGTCGGCTATTACCTGTTTAAGTAACTAAACGACAGTATTTTGTATTAAAGGAGCAGATTCGATGAGTAACATTCTGAGCGTAATGACCTTCCTGCCCATTTTGGGGGTGCTCCTGCTGCTCTTCATCCCCAAGGAGAGTAAAGGGGTTCTGCGTAGTGTCGCACTTGCAACGACACTGGCGTCCTTTGCTGTATCACTACCGCTTATAACCGGATTTCAGACAAACGCTGAATTTCAGTTTGTCGAAAACGTGCCTTGGATTGCCGCCGGACCATTTGCAATGCGGTACAATATTGGTATTGACGGAATAAGTCTTTGGCTGGTTGTGCTTACAACATTTATAATGCCAATATCTGTCCTTTCTACATGGACAGCAGTAGAAGAGCATGTAAAAGAGTACATGATCTGCATGCTTCTGCTAGAAACCGGGCTTCTTGGAGCATTTATTTCCCTTGATCTCTTCCTTTTCTATATCTTCTGGGAAGTAATGTTGATTCCGATGTATTTTATGATCGGTATCTGGGGTGGCAAGAACCGTCTTTATGCAGCAGTCAAGTTCTTTATATACACAATGTTTGGTTCTATGTTGATGCTTGTGGCGCTGATCTATCTCTACTTTCTGGGAACCAAGGCGGGCATTACAGACTTCAGTCTGGTACATTTCTTTGATTTGAAGGTTGATCCGTCAACTCAAACATGGCTATTTGCGGCTTTTGCTCTTGCGTTCGCTATCAAGGTTCCGATGTTCCCGCTCCATACATGGTTGCCAGATGCTCATACTGAGGCACCGACCGCAGGTTCAGTTATACTTGCCGCTATCATGCTGAAGATGGGTACTTACGGTTATATTCGATTTGCAATGCCACTCTTTCCTGAAGCATCACATCAGTTTACACCTTTTATAGCTACGCTTGCTGTAATCGGAATTATTTATGCCGCGCTGGTTGCTATGGTTCAGGAAGATGTTAAAAAACTTGTGGCATATTCATCTGTTGCTCACTTGGGATTTGTTATGCTTGGCCTGTTTGCAATGAATGAGCAGGGTGTCACAGGCGCACTTCTTCAGAATCTGAATCACGGTATTTCTACCGGCGCACTATTCCTTATAGTTGGATTTATCTATGAGCGTCGTCATACACGTCTGATTACTGATTTTGGTGGTCTTTCCAAGCAGATGCCGATCTTTGCAACCATTTTTATGATTGTTACCCTTTCATCGGTAGCTCTTCCTGGAACAAACGGCTTCGTTGGTGAATTCCTGATTCTTGTTGGTGGCTTTGAAAGCAGTCTGAGATGGTGGACTATTGTTGCATCGAGTGGTGTTATCTTTGCTGCAGTCTATATGCTCTGGATGTTCCAGAGAGTTATGTTTGGTGAACTTGATAATCCAAAGAATCAGAAGCTGTTAGATCTAAATGCACGTGAAATCGGTTTAATGATACCACTATTAATAATGGTTTTTTTCTTGGGTGTTTATCCTAACCCCTTTATCAAGAAGATGACACCTGCGATTAACAAGATTGTTGCTCATACACGCATTGAACCTGTAAAAACTGCTAAGGCAGCTGTACCAACTGTTGAGGATACAGCACCCCATGCTGTTCCGACTCAATCTGTAAATCCGCATGCATCACAACCTGTCGCTGCTCCGGCTAGCCACTAGTAGAACGAGTTAACGCCCGTGGAGGATTGTTAAAAATGGATATCAATGTAGCTCAACTTTTTCAGACGATTAACCTGAATGTCATTATGCCAGAAATAATACTTTCTGTTCTTGGCATGGCACTTTTGCTGGTTAACGTATTCATTCCCTCCAAGTCGAAGACCTACCTAGTTTGGCTTAGCCTTATTGGTATAGTTCTGGCCGGCTTTACGACAGTAACTGGTTGGGGTAGCAATATAACCAGTTTTAATGGTTCTGTAGTACAAGACAATTTTGCAATGTTCTTCAAGATAATTTTTCTGGTTGCTGCTGGTTTGGCCGTTCTTATCAGTGATCAGTATGTTGAGCGTGAAGAATGTAACTACGGTGAGCTTTACCCAATAATACTGTTTACGACCGTAGGTATGATGTTGATGGCTTCTGGCACTGATTTAATGACCCTTTTTCTGGGTCTTGAATTGATGTCTATATCACTTTATGTATTAGCTGGATTTAACAGAGCAAATGTTAAATCTAATGAAGCAGGCATGAAGTATTTCCTGCTTGGTGCATTTTCAACTGGCTTCCTTCTATATGGAATGGCACTTGTTTATGGCGTTACAGGTACAACTCGAGTAGCCAAGATTGCCGAGATTGTCTCTGGGATGCCGTCCGCTGCCGGTAATACAATGCTATTAATTGGTATGTTTTTATTGCTGGTTGGCTTCTTGTTTAAGATTGCAGCAGCTCCGTTCCATATGTGGACCCCTGACGTATATGAGGGTGCACCAACACCAATGACTGCGTTTATGTCGGCAGGGCCTAAGGCTGCTGGTTTTGCCGCACTTTTACGACTTCTTTTGGTCGCGTTCCCCGCACTTAAGCCAGAGTGGTCTGATCTTCTTTGGATTCTTGCCGTACTTACTATGACGATAGGTAACTTTACGGCTCTTCGTCAGGACAATATTAAAAGAATGCTTGCTTATTCATCCATTGCACACGCTGGTTATGCCCTGGTAGGTTTAACTGCTGCGAATTCAACTGGCACGTCAGGTATTTTGTTTTATATGCTTTCATATGCGTTTATGAATATCGGTGCATTTGCCGTTATCATCCTTGTTGGTAAAAAGGGTGAGCCTAACGGGACGGTTATGGATTTTGCTGGTCTTGGCAGGAAACACCCTCTTTTGGCTGTAACCATGTCACTTTTCCTCTTTTCACTAGCTGGAATGCCACCAACTGCCGGTTTTATAGGTAAGTTTTACCTCTTCTCTGGAGCCATTCAGGAAGGCTACATCTGGCTTGCAATTATAGGTGTTATGAACAGCGCTGCTTCTGTTTATTACTACCTCAGAGTAATGGTATTTATGTACTTCAAGCCTGCTGAAGAAGAGTTTGACTGGGTTACAGTTTCTGCTCCAGTTGCCCTTTCTCTCGCAGTTTCAGCTGCTGGCACACTGATCCCTGGTGTAATTCCTTCAATGATACTTCAGTACGCACAGCAAGCTGTCAAATTTTTCTAAGAGTTATAATGTTTGATGTTATAAAGGCGGCTCATTATTGAGCCGCCTTTTTTGTTTATATTTGTTATAAATATTTAAAACATAAACAGGATTTAAGATGTCCTTAGCCGAGCTTAAAAAACATTACGAAGCTCATCCGTATCCTTGCTATCCATTACTGGCATCTATCAAGCGAGCTGATACATATCCCATGAATCTGATGGCTTTATGGGCCAGATTTAATGGAGAAAGAATTAATGTATCTGATGGCAGGATACTACTGGCTGGTTCAGGTTCATTTTCACCATATCCATTCTCAGTCTCCAATCCAGAATCAACCGTTGATGCCGTAGACCTCTCTAACAAAAATATCCTGAGATCCAGACTACACTGCTTACTCCACCGTTGTTTCAATATCAGATACTTTCTGGGTGATTTTCAGGAATTAAGTCAGACATTAACTAAGTATCACTTGATCGAATCTTTTGGTGTTATCCATCATCTTGAAAATCCTTTATCAGCATTACAGGCACTCCAGAAATTATTATTGCCAGGTGGGATTATAAGGATAATGGTCTATGGACGATATGCACGCAGGGAAGTGGAGTCTATAAGACGTGCAATAAAACTACTTGATATCTCAGATTTAAACCCTATAAAAAAGATGATACGAAAGGCCTCACCTGAAAGTAAATTTCGTGATTTTATAAATTCTGCATGGGAGGCTGAAACAGATTCAGGGTTGGCTGATATGTTTTTAAATCCTGATGTCAAAACTTACAGAATGTCGGAATTTATGGAAATGGTAGATAAAACTGAATTACGTCCTCTTCTTTTTACGCATGACGGAGCTGTTGCTGATGTTGAAGAAGAGATTAAAAGAATGAAAGAGCTTGACGCAGCCCGAAAGACTGATACTAACATAATCTGTTACTTGGGATATAACTGCAATGGAGAAGCAAAAAAAACTGATAAATCAAAACTTATACTAAACCCTTCGCTTATAGATTCAGTGTCGTTATTTAAATTCGCTCCTTCTTCACCGATTAACAGGCTAGGATTTGATAATCCAGAAATTACAGCTGATAGCCGCAGGTTTCTACGACGTTTTATTAAACCTATTGTAGAGTCAACCCTTAGCATTGGCGAAAGTGATGATGTTGAAAAGTATCTGAGGGCTTTGTACCTTGTTAGATTCAAGTGAGTTGTGAATTATTGAAATTGACTGACTGACAGTGTTTGTCTGGATTAAATCTATTGCCAGATTAGAGTATCTAATATTTAGTGATGAGAGGAGTTAAAAAATCAAAGAGATAATCGGCAACATAGCTGGTCTTAAGCAGAGCCAGGTTCAGACTCTAGAACGACTCTATCGTCGCCGCATTCCGGCTGATGAGCTCTGCCCTGCTGAGCTGGCCATGCGTCTGCTGGAGCTTTCCCTGGATCTGCGTCGCCAAGTCGGCCTGCTGGTGAACCGTCATGGGATAATTGAACAGATTTTAATAGGGACTGAAAAGGGAATCCTGATCCCTGACCTAAAAGAGTACCCATTGGGTCGCAAGCGACTGCGCGGCCTGCGTCTGATCCACACTCACCTGAAATCGGAACCGCTGACCGAAGATGACCTGACTGACCTGAAACTGCTCAGACTTGATCTTATCGCCGCAATCTGCCCTTTTGATGGCCGCCGCAGTATCGTGCATCTGGCTCATCTCTCTACAGAACCTGGCGGTATTACTCTGCTTCACCCCCAACCATTAGAAAATACGACAGAGTACGGCAATGACTTTATCAGCTCGCTGGAGCGCAGTCTTGACAAGGGGATGCAGGTAGAAACTCCGGTACAGGATGGTCAGGAACGCGCAATACTTATTTCCGTTATTTCAGGCGGTGAACGGCGCGAGGCTGAGGATTCACTGGCTGAATTGCAGGAACTTGCCCGCACTGCCGGTGTCCAGACGCTGGACAGTTTTATCCAGTTGCCACGCAAGCTAAACTCGCGAACCCTGATGGGGGAAGGTAAATTGCAGGAAGTTGTCATCCGTGCCCTGCAGCGGGGCGCCACCCTGTTGATATTTGATCAGGAGCTTACCCCTGCTCAGGTTAGGGCAATATCAACCATGACAGAACTGAAGGTTATAGACCGTAGCCAGTTGATCCTGGATATCTTTGCCGGACGAGCCAAGAGCAGAGATGGCAAGGTACAGGTAGAGCTGGCTCAACTAAAATACCTGCTGCCGCGCCTGAGCGGCCGAGGTGTCCAGATGTCACGCCTGATGGGTGGTATTGGTGGTAGAGGACCGGGTGAAACCAAGCTGGAGATCGACCGCCGCAGGATTCGTGACCGGATTAACGCACTGGAACGTGAACTGCTGGAACTATCCCGTGATCGTGAACAGCGCCGCAGACGCAGGGTACGCTCAGGCGTGCCTATCATCTCGATTGTCGGCTATACCAATGCTGGTAAATCGACCCTGTTGAACAGACTGACCCAGAGTGAGATCTTTACCGAGAACTTGCTGTTTGCCACCCTGGACACCTCCAGCCGCCGCCTGCGTCTTCCCCGTGAGCGGGAAGTAATTATCACCGACACCGTCGGTTTTATTCGCTCCCTGCCGGTCTCATTGATGGGAGCCTTCAAGGCGACTTTGGAGGAACTGCAGGATGCCGACCTGCTACTGCATCTGGTAGACGCCTCGAACCCCCGCTTTGAAGACCAGATTTCACAGGTTCGCACCATCCTGTCCGAACTGGGGCTGGCTGAAAAACCGGAACTGGTGGTCTTCAACAAAACCGATCAACTGGAAGGGCTGAAACGCAAAGACACCATCGCCTTTCTGCGAATCGCCCAGGCCAAACGCCGCCACAACGCCATCAGCATCAGTGCGGTTGATCGCAAAAGCCTTGTCCCCCTGCTGGATGAACTGAAACGCCGCTTCTGGCCTGAATCAGATGACTCGTTTCAAGCTCAAGCAGACGCTCCCTAATATAAAGACAGGCCGCCCCGATCAGGAGCGGCTTGTTTAAGATCCCCGCAACTACGGTCAGCCTGCCTCTATTTTGTTATCAACCCATCCACCACCAGACTGTCCTGACCAACCGTCAGCGTACCGTTCAGCGTCGTACTTCCGCTGTAGGTACCGCTAAATCTGGCAACATATCCGTCATCTCATATGGTTTCGTTCATATTTATGATATTGTTCCGGTTAGGT
>DCVL01000016.1 GCA_002328035.1 Geobacter sp. UBA2189 | reverse complement strand
CCGCCAGCGGTCTTTACAGGTGGACTTTACCCCCAGCATGGTCAGGCGAATAGCCGGAAAGTCAGCATCGTGATACCGGGCGATGTCTGGAAAAACAAAGTCAGGTTTTGCCCGGTTCTCGGTCATTTTCCCACGAGAACAAGTAATTAAGTGATCGCTAAAAACCTGTTCAAGGTGATTTTCAAGGGCATGGCCTACACGTGACTTGCGCCGGTTCTGTACGCTTAGTGAAAAACCGATAAATGCGTCAACATCTTCGCCAAAGCCCTGCCGCAGGCGTTCAGCTACAATATGATGTTCCAGTATCCTGAACAGCGCCTCTTCCTTTTCCATCCATGCCATAAGTACAGCATCAGCGCCATCAAGTGAGGACGCATCAATAAACTGGCGGGCATAAGCAGAAAATTCTGCTGTTTTTGGAAACTTTGATCCAAATCGGGCAAGCAAGCCATTGAGCAGGTTTTCGTCAGGTTCTTCTACTTCAACTCCAAGTTCATCCAGAATTATCTTACTGGCAAAGTTCAGCGGTATATCTTCTTGCTCCCCTTCATAATCCCGCTTGATAAACTGCCGCTCAATTTCCGCAATTCCAAAAAGCCAGAGCAACTGGTTTTCTACTGTGCTATCTCCTTGTGCAACTATAACGAAGAGCGCTCCATCAGCCTTGCGTGCAATTATCAGTAAATCGCCCTCTTGCATCGCCCCAGAAACTGATGTTGTTGAATAATACAAATGATATTCAGGGCTTCTTGGCTTATTCTCTCTGCAATTATACCAAGTAAGAAATCCATCTTCGTGTAGTGATTTGTCATCATCTGCGGATATATATAAAAACCTTGTAGGCATTTCATCGATACGCTCATCACCAAGCAACGAACGCAGTAGTTTGACTCCCTGAAATTCATGCTGATTGGATTTCTTTGGATTTGCTTCTACAGCAGTGAGCCGTTTTGCGACAACACCGCTAAAATACTCAGACAGACAGCTTTTTTTCATTGCCTGTAATCTCCTTTGATTTCAGCACTCGCGGAGTACATTTCGAGCCATAAAACAATATCATCTGCAATTTGTTCAACTGGCAACTTTCGTTTGCCCTTCAGAGCACACTCCCAAATAGTCAATACTCTCCAGCCAGCGACGAGCAGGCTTTGTAAAGAGCGTTCATCAACCAGTCGGTTTTTTGTTATCTTCTCTTTCCAGAACGACTCATTGCTGGAGGGCCATTTAAAAAGATGGCAATCATGCCCATGCCAGAAACAACCGTGAATCAGTATTACAGCGCGGTATTTTGGTAAAACTATATCCGGCTTGCCTGGCAACTTTTTGTCATGCAGACGATACCTGTACCCCCGGCTGTGCAGGAGCTTGCGGATAGTGAGTTCTGGACGAGTATTCTTCCCACGAATGCCAGACATCATAAGGCTGCGTTGTTCAGGAGTGACTACATCAGCCATCAGACGTAAGAAACTCTTCCGTTGTAGGCAATTTGTGCAACTAAAGAGCCAGAAGAAAGTACTTTTCCTGCATCTCCACACCAGTTCCCACCACCTAGATTCCATTCATCAATATATTCACGACAAACAGAAACAGCCTCTTCTATGCTGCATACTTTAGCTGATTTTCTGGGACTTGGGGCTGCATACTGGGCATGGTCAGGGTTTCCTGTTGAACAGAGTATTGTTGTGAACATTGTTTTGCTCTCCTCTCTTTAACTTCCATAATATGTGGCTTCATAATCCGCGCAATCTCACTTATGACCGGTACTACTACTGCATTTCCAAACTGTTTATAAGCGCGGGTGTCAGAGACTGGAATGATAAACTCTTTCCCGTCATCATCAAACCCCATCAAACGGGCACACTCGCGAGGGGTCAGCCGCCGGGGATTTTTACCCTCGCCTTGATCAATAAGGATCTCACTGCCGTCCTTGTAATACCGCGCAGAAAGTGTGCGGGCAGTATCATTCTTACCTACAAGGCCGAAGCCGAAGCCGTTACCGGCTGCCTTGTGTTTGGCCGCGTAGTTTTGAAGATACGTCCAGAGATTGTTCGTAAGGGTGTATTTACTATCCACTTCACTATCAGGGAGCAGAATGTCCCTTAATTTCTTTGCATCAGGGCCGGGATGCTGAAAATCATCCCATGAAAAATCAGTAATACCATCAAAGCCGACAATAAAAACCCGCTCGCGGTGTTGAGGGACAAAACCCTTGGCATCAATAACCCTGTACTGAACCTTGTAGCCAAGCTCTTTTTCAAGAATATCCATGATGACCCGGAAGGTGTTTCCCTTGTCATGCCGTTCAAGATTTTTGACGTTTTCGAGCAGAAAGGCGGGGGGACGAAGTTCCTGCAAAATAGAAGCGATATGAAAGAACAGGTTGCCCTGTGTCTTGCATTCAAAGCCGTGTGGGCGACCGAGTGCGTTTTTCTTGCTTACCCCGGCAATAGAGAATGGCTGACAGGGGAAACCTGCAAGCAGCACATCCGGCGTGCTCGGAATGTGCTGTCTGATGTCTCCGACAATATCGTTAATGTCGCCAGCAAGCTCATGGTCAACATCAAAATTCGCCCTGTAGGTTTTTTGGGCATACTCATCCCATTCACAGGTGAAAGTGCAATTGCCGCCGTGGGCTTCAAATCCCTTACGCAATCCGCCGATTCCTGCAAAAAGATCAATGAACGTAAAATCCTGATTTCGGGGGGAAGATTTGTAGAGATGGAAACAAAGTTGTTCAAGCACCATCAGGTCGCTTTTTGACGCATTTGTTTGGCCCGCAATCCAGCGCCTGACGGTTCTGGCATTTTTACCAAGATGTTCTGCTACCTTGTCAAACCCGAGCGCATCAACCGCTTTTTTGACAATCCATTCCGGTTCCTGTTCCATAGCGCCTCACTCTGGGTAATTTTAGTGACACTATGTCCTATTATTACCCAGAGAGCAAGAGCAGAATTTATATAGGCTGAACGGTCGGCTGCAGATTACATTCTGCAAGTGAGAAGGTCATAATTATCCCTGCTACTGTGGTCTTTTACCGTTCCTGTTACAACAATTGCCGATAATCGCAATGGAGGGCTTCAGCCAGTTTCTTGGCCCGTTCTTTACCGATACTGCGTTTACCGTTTTCCATCTCGCTTATATGATGCTGGGGAATGCCGGTTAGTTCAGCAAGCTGTTTCTGGGTAAGCTCCTCACGGGTACGGTAGGCCCGCAATGCAACTTGCGTTTCTTTGCCAATATATTCCGGGAAAACTTCGGCAATCGAATAAGTACGTTCCTCTTCCGATTCAATGGCTTCCGCATAACGCTTGATAAGAGGAGCGTTGTGACGGCGAACCTTTAACTGCAATGTTATTATATCGTTAGTAGGGTGCTTTTTCGTGTGTACCTGCATATATAACCTCCACAAACCTGATCCTGCCTTTATCTTCCCGCCAGACAGCAACAAACGTTGGCTGCCCCTTCTTGATATGGCAATGATGCTCGCCATCCGACAACTTTGAGTAGTTGAGCCAATCACCTCGAACTGGATCGGTTGCTTGAATATCCCGGACAAGCTGAAACAAAACCTCCCTGACACGCACAGGAAGCTTAGGCTAACAAGCGGTTATGGCGAACTCCATCGCCGTTAGGTTTTGGAAAGCATAATCTGCCAGAACCGGCTCGTCAAACGGTAAAACCTGCCTTACCACCTTCCACCCATCTTCCCGTAAGAGAAGAGATCATGGCAATTTCGGATCGGTTATCAAAATAAGGAGCCATTTTGCTCAAACCCCTAATTACTTAACCAACTCCATTTCCTTACGCAGCGAATGGACTGCATGTCGCTTCAGCACCAGCAGTCCCCCGTCACCTGTAACCAGATACCCTTTTCAGACAAACAGGGATTTTTCTGATGGTTGGAGAAATTCCTGAACATTGGGTAGAGGGCTGTTACGCAGTTCTTCTTCGGTTCCCTCAAAGGCCAGTCTTGATTCGTGGATCAGCGAGAAACGGAGGGATGTGGCAAAGGCTGTCGGCAGATCATGGGTAACCATCAGGGTCGTCTTGCCAGCCTCCTGCAGGCGGTTCATAAGGCTTATAATGTTATAGACCCCGATCGGATCAAGGCCGGTTGTGGGTTCATCAAAGAAGATGTATTCGGGGTCAGCAGCCAGGGCGCGGGCAATGGCTACCCGCTTCTTCATTCCTCCGGAAAGCTCTGCAGGGTAGAGATCAAGAGCAGGCTCCACTCCTACAAAGCGGAGCTTTTCGCGGACGATCTCTTCAATCTCGGCCTGAGAGAGTCTGCCTTCCTCAAACAGACGGTAACCGACATTCTCTCCGACTGTCATAGAATCAAAAAGAGCGCCACCCTGAAAGACTATGGCTATCTTCTTGCGCTGCTCACGGTATTCCGATTCCGGTTTTCCTGTAATCTCAAGGCCGTTGATTGATATCATGCCTGTCTGGGGTTTTATCAGACCCAGGATAAGCTTAAGAATGGTGGTTTTGCCGGAGCCGCTTACTCCGAGGATGGTTCTGTTTACCCCTTGTTCCAGAAGGAGGTCAAAGTCCGTCAGTATGGTTCGTCCTCCAACATTGTAGGAGACCTTTTCCATCCGTATGCAGGATTCTTCATCTGTCATTGTATCCTCTTTATAAGGGGTTGCACTGTATGTTATATACGGCTTAGAAAAGGTGTCAAGCTGTATAAGAAGGATATGGTTTCTGGAATCAGGTAGTTGGAAGAATTATAAATCAATCCTGGAGTTGTCAGTGACACAAAAAAAATTTACCGACCATTTTGCCCATGTATCAGAGCATTATGCAACCTATCGCCCCGTTTATCCTGAAGAACTTTTTGTATGGTTGGCCGAGGCTGTTCCGGAGCGTAAGCTGGTCTGGGATTGCGCAACTGGCACAGGGCAGGCGGCAGTTGCGCTGGCGGATTATTTTAAAACGGTTTGGGCTACCGATGCCAGCGCAACCCAGATTGAATCAGCAGCCAAAAAGGGAAATGTTAAATACCATGTTGCCGCAGCGGACAGCTCTGAACTGCCCGATCAATCTGCTGATCTGGTTACGGTGGCTCAGGCTCTGCACTGGTTTGACCTGAACAGTTTTTATGCAGAGGTACAGAGGGTTCTTAAGCCTGGAGGAGTCCTTGCTGTCTGGACTTACGGGATATTCAGGGCTGAAGGGAATTCTTCTGAAAAGGTTCAGAGTCTGCTTGATCGTTTTTATTATGAAACTGTTGGCTCATGCTGGCCACCGGAGAGGCGTCATGTTGAAAACGGCTATTCAGATCTGTTCTTTCCGTTTGAAGAGTTTGTTCCGCCGGAATTTGCCATGGCGGTTGACTGGACTCTGGACGATCTGGCAGGTTATCTGCGGAGCTGGTCAGCCACTAGCCGCTATAAGGAGATCTATAACTCTGATCCGGTTATTCCACTTGCTGAAGAGCTGAATGCAATCTGGGGTAATGCCAGGCGTAGGGTTGTCTGGCCTCTTTCGATAAAGATCGGGAAAAAGGAAGAGCGGTTGCAAGATGAATGATAGGTGGTAAACTGGCTGGGAAGACAGATTTATAAGCAAGGACAGATCCGATGACGTTCCGCACCCGTTTAACAATGGCTTTTACCTTATTGACACTGCTTATTATTGGTGTTGAGTTGATGCTTAGCCATTTAGGGGCTATTCGACATGACCAGCAGGTTGCCACACGAAATCTTATGGCTGTCAGTCAGCAAACGGTTCGCAGCCTTGATCTGGTTTTGCTCAAGCTTTCACATGATATTGAGATGGTCGCCAAATCTGCCTTTTTAAACGAGTCGGGAAGGAGCTCTGGATCAATCAATCGCCGTCTGGCCGATTTTTGCGGTGGTTCAGCCCCACTTGAACGGCTTACCTTTATTGATACAAACGGCATTCTTGCCGCCGATTCATCAGGAAACGGTACAGGTGCATCAAGCAGGAATATGGCATGGAAGCGTGGTATGGCGGGGGATAGCAGTTTTTATCTTCAGGCCTCAGAGGTGGATGAATTTCCTAAGCTGCAGTTTTTTGCGCCGGTAAGGAGGGACTCATCTCCATTAAAAGGGGTGATAGTCGCAACCATACCTTTAAAAAGTGTTATGGAGATGGTTAACGGATTTCAATCATACCGGATGACCGGTGCAGACAGATTAAGATTTGAACTGCTTGACAAAACCAGATTTCTATACAGCAGTGACAGAGTTTCAGCAGGGAACCTCCCTTCACAAATGCCGGAAAAGACAGAAAACCAGACCGTATCGGATACGGGTAATTCATTGCAGATAATTACCCCTGCAGAACGCCTGAGCGACAGCGTTACAGGACAATGGTACCTTAGAGTAACAATCCCCAAATCACAGATCTTTGCCGAGGCGCGTGGCAGGCTTTTAAAAAAGGCGCTGGTAAATTCGTTCCTCTGCAGTATCGGAATCATAATCATCTATATCCTTGCAGGACGTTTAAGTCGTCCGCTGGAGTCTTTGACGGATGCTGTAAGACGGAGGGGGGAGGGGGACTCTGGAGCCTTGGAGACTCTGTCTGAACGCCAGGATGAGTTTGCCGTCTTGCAGGAAAGCCTGCAGGAGATGTCCAACAGACTGCTTGATAGTGAAGAAAGGTTCCGCTCCTTCTTTAATGCGATGGAGGAAGGTGGCTCTGTACAGAGGATGCTTTACGGTGAAGACGGAAGGCCGGTTGATTATCTATTTGAAGAGGTGAATAAAAGTTTTGAACTGATTATGGAGCTCCCACGCGATAAGGTCGTTGGAAATTTGGCAAGCAAGCTGTTTGCCGAGGGAGAGATACCTTTTCTGGACAAGTTCGAAACAGTTCTGACTAACGGGCAGTGCAGCAGTTTTGAGTTCTATTTAAAAAAGAATGCTCGTTATCTGAATGTATCGGTATGTCGTATAGGGTTAGATCTTTTTGCAACCATTTTCTTTGATATAACAGGGCAAAAAATACATGAGAACTCTCTTTGCAGCACAATGGCAGAGCTGAAAGAGGCCAATGAGGCCAAAAGCCGTTTTCTTGCTGTTATGAGCCATGAGATAAGAACTCCGCTTAACGGCATTTCAGGGATGGTGCAACTGCTCCACGATATGGAGATGCCCCCGCTTCAGCGTGAGTTTGTGGATAACATAGAAACCTCTGCCGACAGCCTGCTTACCGTTATCAACGATATACTTGATTTTTCAAAGATTGAGGCAGGCAAGCTGGAGTTGGAGGAATTACCGTTCTTGCCCAAAAAGCTTCTTAATGATGCTTTGCGGGTAATGAGATTGAGAGCTCAGGCCAAGGATCTACAGGTTAACCTGAGCATCCAGCATGGTATGCCAGAGGTTCTGCTAGGTGATCCTCATCGTTTGACCCAGGTTTTGAACAACCTTGTTAACAACGCTATCAAATTTACAAGTGGCGGGGAGATCCTGGTGCGGGCAGCGACAGAGAAGATGACTGATGAATCGGTCTATTTCTCTATTGAGGTTCAGGACAGCGGGATTGGGATGGATGAGGTAACCCAGAGATCTGTCTTTGAACCTTATATCCAGGCCAATAGTTCAACTACTCGGAAATACGGAGGAACCGGATTGGGGCTGGCTATCTGCAAGCAGCTGGTTGAGTTGATGAATGGAAGCATCTCTGTTACCAGTCGTCCAGGTTTTGGTAGTACCTTCAGATTTGTAGTGCCGCTTAAATTGGCAAAGCTGGGCATGTTGCCAACAGAACCGGATAGGAATGATGTTGCTGTAACAGAAAATTATCCTGATCGACCACTGACTGTACTGATTGCGGAAGATCAGCCGGTAAATCAACGCTTTGTGGCTGAGATCCTTCGCAAGAAAGGGCATATCTCCATGTTGGCCAATAACGGTAAGGAGGCGCTTGATACCTGGAATAGCTCTCCTGTCGATCTGGTGTTGATGGATATACAGATGCCGGTAATGGACGGGCTTAAGGCCTTGGCCTCAATAAGAGCCAAAGAGGATGAAACGAAGCAGCATACCCCGATTATAGCCCTGACTGCACATGCGATTGTGGGGGACAGAGAGAGGTTGCTTAACGCTGGATTTGATGGGTATCTGTCAAAGCCGCTGCAGGTTGCCAAGCTTTTTCAGGAGATGGCCAGGGTGCTGGAGGATATTGGCAAGGAAAAGAGGAGTTGATTACAAGGCAGTGATTATTAAATTACTGATGAATGGAGATCCCGCTTGTGGTACCGCATGGCAAAGGCAATTGCCCTGGCATACCAGTCAACAAGAAAAACGCCCCATACCACATACAATGACAGATGTAGCACTGGTCCGGCTATCCAGGCCAGAAGCACCCTTACCCCCCACATAGTCAGCAGTGTTACGATAAATACGTAGAAGGTATCACCTGCCCCGCGCAGAGAACCTGCGTAAACAAAGGAGATTGCCAGCGGAATCTGGGCAAAGGCAACTATCCTTAAAAACACCGTCCCCTGCCTGATAACATCAGGGTCGCTGGAAAAGATCATCACCATGTATTGAGGTATTGCCAGAAAAACAGCAGCCATAATCCCCATAACCACAAGCGCCAATCGTAGCGCCTCAACATGAGTTACATGGGCGCGCTGATATTTTTTAGCGCCAAGAGACCGCCCCATAAGTGTAGCTGCCGCTATTCCCATCCCTGCCCCGGGCATAAAAGAGAGGGACTCGATAGAAAGACCTATCTGATGAGCTGCGTAGGCTGTGGTTCCATAGCTGATTATGACGCTTGAGTAGACCAGTTGACCACTCTGCTGGGCAATCCTTTCAAGAGCTACAGGCCAGCCTACCTGCCAGATCCTGCTGAAAAGCTGGCGGTCTGGCAGACTGAAACCCAAATATCCTTTTCGTATCGCCTGCCAAAGGAGATAGCTGCATCCGATGAATTCAGAAAAGTTTATCGCAATGGCAGCGCCTCTTACACCAAGAGCGGGCATGCCCAGTTTTCCGTATATCAGAGGCCATGCAAGCAGTAGATGAAGGATATTTACCAGTATGATGGCTTCCATAGGTGTTCGGGTGTTGCCTACCCCATGCATTATAGCGGACAGGATATTTACTCCGGTGGTCCAGATAAGCCAGATAAAGACCAGTTTTATATACTGGTTTGCCAGCGCCTGAACCTCCGGGCTGGCTCCCATCAATCTGGCAAGATCGCCACCGCCGTAGGCTCCGGCCATTGAAACCAGGGCAGTCAGAAAAATACAGAAAAATATAGCGGTAACCGCTGCTTTTTTTGCCTCTTCATCTCGTCCTGAACCTTTCAGATGAGCGATAACAACCGTGGTTCCGGTGGATAATCCCCAGAAGATAGTCATTGTGACAAACACCTGAAGCTGTCCCAGACCTGTTGCGGCAAGAGCGGAGGCTCCCAGTCCGCCGGTGAGGAATATGTCAACAATAGCGACCAGACGCTGAAAGAGCGAGGAAAGCAGTACAGGCATCGATAGACGGAACACCATGCATCGGATTGAGGAGGGTTTGTTGTCCAGGCAGGGTATTATGCGGCTAAACAGGGAAAACATGAGAGGAACTGTAGCCCTTCAGGATGGCCTGCGTCAATAAAAAGGGGGATGGTCTACAACATCTTCTGCAAGAACCTGCCTGTCCAGGATCTTGTCGCCTTTGCAACCTCTTCGGGTGTGCCGCAGGCCACCAGCTCGCCGCCACGGTCGCCCCCTTCCGGTCCCAGATCCACTATCCAGTCAGCAGTTTTTATAACATCCAGATTATGTTCAATAATTACGATCGTATTTCCTGTATCAACAAGACGGTGCAGCACATCCAGCAGTTTTGCAATATCCGCAAAATGGAGACCGGTTGTAGGTTCATCCAGGATGTAAATGGTTCTTCCGGTTGCCCGTTTTGAAAGTTCTTTTGATAATTTGACCCGTTGTGCCTCTCCGCCTGAAAGTGTGGTTGCTGACTGACCCAGGGTGATATAGCCCAGCCCCACCTGTTCAAGTGTCTTCAGCTTATTCTTGATCCTTGGGATAGCTCCCAGAAATTCAACCGCCTGCTCAACTGTCATGTTCAATACATCGGCAATGGATCTCCCTTTGTATAGCACCTCCAGGGTCTCGCGGTTGTAGCGCGCCCCTTTGCACAGTTCACACTGCACATAGACATCCGGCAGAAAGTGCATCTCAATCTTGATAATTCCGTCACCTGAACAGGCCTCGCACCTCCCACCCTTTACGTTGAAGGAATAGCGTCCTGCTTTATATCCCCTGACCTTTGATTCCGGCAGATTGGCAAACAGCTCACGAATATCCCCAAATACACCGGTGTAGGTGGCCGGGTTGCTGCGAGGAGTACGACCTATCGGGGATTGGTCAATGTTTATAACCTTGTCCAGATGCTCAAGGCCGGAAATATCAGTGAAAGCTCCAGCTTTCTCACGGCTTTTGTAGAGCCGCTGGGAAAGCGCCTTGTGAAGCGTATCAACAACAAGCGTCGATTTGCCGGAGCCGGAAACACCGGTTACGCAGGTCATTACCCCTAACGGTATCTCCAGATCAATCCCTTTAAGGTTGTTTTCAGAAGCACCGGATATGGTGATACAACGCTTGGCCTTTCTTCGTTTCTTTGGAACCGGAATGGTCAGCTCACCTGAGAGGTAGCGACCGGTCAGAGAGGCAGGATTGGATATGATCTCTTGCGGAGTTCCCTGGGCAACAATCTCCCCGCCATGTACACCGGCGCCAGGCCCCATATCAATAACATGATCCGCTGCCAGGATTGTATCTTCATCATGCTCTACAACCAGCACCGTATTGCCGATATCCCGCAAATGGCGCAATGTGGTCAGTAGCCGGTCATTGTCCCGCTGGTGCAGACCGATTGAAGGTTCATCAAGGATATACAGCACTCCCACAAGAGAAGAGCCTATTTGCGTTGCGAGCCGAATCCGCTGACCTTCACCGCCTGAGAGGGTTCCGGAGGTGCGATCAAGGGAGAGATAATCTAGTCCAACGTTGACCAGAAAGCCAAGCCGTTCACGGATTTCCTTGAGTATCCGGCGGGCTATCTCCTGTTCCTTTTCAGAGAGTGATAATTCATCAAAAAACCTCAGACTGTCCCTGATGGAGAGGGATGTGACCTGTTGGATGTTTTTACCCCCAACCAGGATATGAAGAGCCTCCGGCTTGAGCCTTGCTCCGTTGCAGGTAGGACATGGCATCACATTCATATAAGGGGTCAGCTCTTCGCGGATCATCTCGGACTCTGTCTCGCGGTAACGCCGTTCAAGATTGCTTAAAACCCCTTCAAATTCCTTGCTGTAGCTGTGACGTTTGCCACGATCATCTTCCCACCAGAATTCAACCTGTTCGCCTGCTGTTCCATTCAGAATAACCTGTTGAACCTCTTGGGAAAGTTCTTGGAAAGGGGTGTTGAGGTCAAACTTGTACCTCTGGGCGAGCGACTCAAGGATCATCTGATGAAAAGGAGAGCCGAGCCGTTTTTCCCACGGGGCGATAGCTCCTTCCCGTATCGAGAGCAAAGGATTGGGAATCACCATTTCGGCATCAAAGTACATCCGCGTGCCAAGTCCCGTGCAATCAGGGCATGCGCCATATGGATTGTTAAACGAGAACATGCGGGGGGCGATCTCGGGGTAGGAGATCCCGCATTCTATACAGGCCAGTTTTTCAGAAAAGAGGATCGGTTTTTCTCCTGTAACCTCTACCTTTACAATTCCATCGGCATGAGCCAGAGCGGTTTCAAGCGAGTCGGCAAGCCGACGGGCAATACCACCCTTTACCACCAGACGATCTACTACGATATCAATGTCATGCTTTTTCTTCTTGTCCAGCTCGATCTCTTCGGAGAGTTCATGCTGAATCCCGTCGATAAGAAGACGGGTAAAACCTTCTTTGCGCAACTGCTGAAGCTCTTTTCTGTATTCTCCCTTGCGCCCACGAACCATCGGGGCGAGCAGTATAAGCCTGGTTCCCTCCGGCAGAGCCATGATACGATCGACCATCTGGGAAACGGTCTGGGCTGTTATAGGTTTGCCGCAGCTGTGGCAATGGGGTTGGCCTATACGGGCAAACAGCAGACGAAGATAGTCGTAGATCTCTGTGACAGTGCCTACTGTGGAGCGGGGGTTTTTTGATGTGGTCTTCTGCTCAATGGAGATGGCGGGAGAGAGTCCTTCAATAGACTCAACATCCGGTTTTTCCATCTGCTCAAGGAACTGTCTGGCGTAAGCAGAAAGTGACTCGACGTAACGCCGCTGTCCCTCAGCGTAGATGGTATCAAACGCCAGAGTTGATTTGCCTGAACCGGAGAGCCCTGTGATAACAACAAGTTTGTCGCGTGGAATGGTTACGTCAATTGATTTGAGGTTATGCTCCGAGGCGCCTTTGATGATGATCTGATCATGCAGCATATAAGTAGTTGTATTTTCTCCGTTTAAACCTTGAAAACAGCATTTACCCACGAAAAGCCGCTATTTTTCTATCCCCGTTCTGGCTTCGATACCTTTGGCGTAATAATGCTTGACCTCTTTCATCTCAGTCACAAGATCGGCCATATCAAGCAGTTCCTGCGGGGCGTAACGACCGGTTATCACAACTTCAACATGAGGGTCGCGGCTGTTTAAAACCTTTTTAAGCTCCTCAAGGCTGAAAAGTTCATAGTAAAGGGCGATATTTGCCTCATCCAGGATAACCAGATCATATTCGCCTGATTCAAGTATATCCCCTATCTCTGCCAGACCATTCAAAGCCGCCTCATAATCTTCCTGAACCGGTTTTGAATAGATAAAACAGCCCCTGCCGTACTGTTTAAGGGTTATGTTTCTGATAGTTGGCAGGATATCCAGTTCACTGTAATGCATCCCTTTTATGAACTGGCCGATAAAGACCTTTCTGCCAGCTCCTGCCGCCCTTAAGGCAAGTCCAAACGCTGCGGTTGTTTTGCCTTTTCCGTTTCCCGTATAGACCTGAATATAACCTTGCAATGAGAACCCCTGTATCTGTGGCCTCTCACGAGGCCAGATATTCTTTAATCCTGTTGGCCAGGGTGTTGTAGATTCTCTCTGTTTCAGCCGGACTGCGCTCGAGAAGGGTTACCCTGAAGCCCTGAAGGCTTGTTGCAAATGAGGAGAGTGGTACTGTGCAGATGCCGGTAGATGCCAACATGTAATAGACGAACCGCTTATCAGGAGATACATCCGGTTTGTTAACCAGAGATTCAACCAGATTCCGAACCTCTGTATCAGCAATCGGAAGGCTCTGGCTACTGTTGAGGACACCATTCTTAAAGGCAACGGCCATGTAAAAGGCGCCATTAGTCCGGTTTACAAGCAGTTCTGGAACCTCTTTAAGGAAGTTGTATGTGATGTTGCTTGATTTTTCGTAAAGTGCAATCCGCTCTTTAAGATAGTTCTGATATTCCGGATGCTTCATTATCGCAGGTATCACGGTCTGCGGAAGAGTTGTGGAACATACCTCATTCATCTTGGCTGTAAGGATCTGGTTTATATATTTGCGGAACTGGTCGTCGCTGTTTTCATTGTATACCTCAATCCAGCCGCAACGTGAACCAGGCCATGGGAACTCCTTCGAGATGCCTTTAAGTGCAATCCCAGGTACATCGCCTATAAGATCGCTTATAGGGACGGTTTTCTCACCGTTGTAGACAATGTTGATATAGACCTCATCCGATATGATGAACAGACCGAACTCTTTTGCCAGTGCAACGATCTCTTTCAAGGTTTCCCTGCTGTATACCATACCTGTAGGGTTGTCCGGATTGATGATCATTATGGCGCAGATGTTTGGATTTTTCTCAATCTGGCTACGTATTTCAGCGGGATTCGGCTTCCAGCCGTTTTTAGGATCCAGTTTGAAATGGAGTGATGCAGAGTTGGCATGCCCCAGTTCACCCAAGGTGTGAGTGGTGTATGAGGGGGATGGCATAAGTACGCGAGCCTCAGACTGAAGGCAGCCATACACCTTTGCAATGGCATCACCAAGGCCGTTGAAGAAGATAATGTTTTCAGTAGTTATCTGTGCACCACCTCGGCTGTTTGTTAGATCGCATATAAATTCACGGGTTTTGAGGACACCCCTTGTGTGGCAATAGCCCCAGGAATCGTTATCCATAACAGCTGCTGATACGATCTCCTTCATCCAGGCAGGTATCTCCTCTCCCTTTACGATAGGATCGCCAATGTTTTCCCAATTAATTGTAACGCCGCATTTTTGTAGTTTCTCCGCCACATTGACGATATTCCTTATCTCGTAAGTAAGCTCAACGGTTCCGGATGGTACAAGCTGCACTCTCATTGGTTAATTCCTCCAGGTTTAGTATCTTTCGGTAATACAAATAAAAACAGCCGTGGACTGTCTGCCCACGGCTGTTCGATACGGTTGTCAAATGACGATCAACAGGCAGCAGGCATCTCCGCGGCTACGGTTGCCGCGGCGGTAATAGCTCGCGCTGCTATGGAGTTAATCATAATTTTCATGGGTTGCATCCTTACCACGACAGACAGCAGGGCGTCAACGGGTAATTTCCTTCAAGGTTTGGCAAAACCGACCAGCAGACGCCCATCATTATCACGCCACCTTACCCATCCGGCGTTGTTTTGATTCAGTAGGACATAAAGCCAGTCTTCCTGAGCTAATATAACCTTCATCGGTTCTTTGGCGCTTAATTGCCTACCCTGTGGTGATCCGCCAGGACTCGTAAGCACCTGCATGAATTTTTTGGGGCTGATGTTTAGAAACCTGACCTGTTTGCCTTTCAGAAACTGGTTCCAGGGTTTATAGATGCAGCGGCGTTCCGGCATTAACCAGCCGGTTCTGCCGGCATCATCATGTTCAACCTCAAGCCAATCCCCCTTGCGATCAACAACCAGAAGAAAAGAACCTTCATCCTCTCCAAAAAGCCATTCATTCAATCTTTTTAGGCTAGCAGGTTCTATATCGCAACAACGGAAGATCCCAGGCTCGTTATAGAGACGAAAAGGCTCGGAATCCGCTGTTGACGGAAGCTGAAGTACACCTATTCCGGTGTAGGGACGCATCCTTGGGGCGGCATCGGCCAGTGACGGGATTGCTGTTAGAAGTATGAGAAGTATCAGGAGTTGAAAAGGGCGCATAATTTACTGTGGTATGAACCTGCCTCTGTGGAACCCTCTTCCGGAGCCCAGGCAGATTTTTCTGTATCGCTGAAACCTCTGTATGGGCCGGCCTTTGCCTCAAAAAAAATTGTTCCAGGCTGAAGGGAGACAGCGGTATGAAACATCCCGTGAGGAATGTTGACTACAACCTGGTCAGTGCCTGCGATTAACAGAGCCGTATCTGTTATTGAGCCATCCGAGTCAAAACAGATAACCCCCAATCGACCGCGTATCAATATGTATGTCTCATCTTTTTCAACATCCAGATGCCGATGAGGTCGTACATATGAGTCCGGTTCCATAGCGTTGAAAAGACGGTGACAGGCGGATTCATTTGAACCATGTAAATTATAGTTCATCCGTAGCCTGGGTGACAGCCGTGCCTTTTCTGTAAGTTGATCCAGAAGCTGGCTTTCTACCTTGTTCATTTAGGGATCTCTACCATAGCAAACTGGTTGCCATCAGGATCTGCTATAACAGCCATCTTGCCCCAAGGGGATTCTTCAAGGGGTTCAATGAAGGTCGTGCCTGCCGCCGCCAACCTCTCGCAGAGTTTATTTATCCCTTTTACCGTAAGTGTAATTCCGGTATGTCGTCCAACCAGAGCCCTTGCATCATCCTGCATGGCCAGAGCAACACCCAGCGTTGTAACGGCTCCCGGGTAAAATTCCAACAGCATCTGACTCTCGCCGGCCAGAGGAAGCTCCAGCAGATCAATATAGAAGGCCTTAGCCTTGTTCAGATCAGTAACAAAAACCACAACATTTTTCATTGAAACAGACATTTCAGGTCACCTCTGTGAGATTCTGTGTACGCATTCAACCATAAATCTGGCATTTTCCGGTGGTATTGTCGGCAGGATTCCATGTCCAAGGTTAAAGATGTGCCCAGGGCGGCCTGCATTTTCATCAAGTATTCTGGTCACTTCTTGTTCAATAACCTCGCTTGGGGCATACAGAACGGAAGGATCCAGATTACCCTGAACAGCCATGCCGGGTCCCAGAAGGTCGCGAGCCGTTCCCAGATTGATATGCCAATCCAGTCCCATCACATCTCCACCTGCCTTCTGTACAGTCTGCAGCATGGTGCCTGAACCTTTTACAAAATGGATCACAGGAGTCTCCATCCGGTTCAGACCGTTTATAAGCCTGGTGGTATAAGGGAGGACATATTTTTCGTAATCGGTTGGCGAAAGGATCCCGCCCCAGGTATCAAATATCTGGATCGCCTGGGCACCTGCCTTTATCTGGGCGTTCAGGTACTCCATATCCATCATGGTAACCTTATCCATAAGAGCCGAGTAGATTTCAGGAGCATAATACATCATCCGCTTTATGTTAGCCCAGTCTTTGGATCCTTTACCCTCAACCATGTAACAAGCCAGTGTAAAAGGGGCTCCGCCAAAGCCGATAAGAGGCACCTTTCCGGAAAGCTCGCGCCTCAGAATCTTGATCGCCTCCAGAACGTAAGGCAGATCCTTTTCCGGCTCAGGGATTCTAAGACGCTGGACATCAGCCATGCTGCGCACCGGATTTTCAAATACAGGCCCTGGCACAAAATCCAGCTTCAGCCCCATCGGTTCAACCGGAGTAAGGATATCGGAAAAAAGTATGGCTGCATCAACTCCCAGGATATCAACAGGCTGGATGGTTACTTCAGCTGCGAGATCCGGCGTCTTGCACAGTTCAAGAAAGGTGCATTTTGAACGGACAGCCATATATTCCGGCAGGTAGCGACCTGCCTGGCGCATCAGCCAGACTGGTGTGCAATCAACAGGTTTACCCCAACAGGCATCAAGAAATCGATTATTCATATAAGGCTCCTCATAATCCTTCTAAACGCCGACACTATAACACCAGATGTCGTCAGGCTGCCACAAAAAACCGGAAAGAGAGAGATGCTACCCCTTTGCACAAATCATGTATTTAAGGTAGCGTCCATCCGGAAATGTTACCGGGTAAGGGAAATCTGCAGGTTGTCCGGTCTGCTGGATTACCCTCAGATCAGAACCGGTCTGTAGGGCTCCTCTCCTCAACTCTTTCAGGTATTCAGGTAAATCGGTTTTCCTGTGATTTGATGAGCAGATAAGGAGTCCGCCGTCAACGAGAAGTGGCAGAGAAGCTGCTACAAGATCACTGGTGCCTCCGCGAGTTGTAAAACGTCCTTTTCCGCTGGTGGAAAAGGACGGTGGATCCATAAGGATTATATCAAACCTTTCCCTTGAGCTTGAAAGTTCAGCCAGTTTCTCCATACAGTCGCCAACAATAAAGCGGTGTCTATCCGTTTTGATCCCGTTTGCCTTGAAGTTCTCACGGTTCCATTCGGTGTAACCCTGAGAGATATCAACAGAAGTTACGCTCTTTGCATTGGCTGCCGCCGCAGCTACAGAAAATGCGCCGGTATAGGCAAAGAGATTAAGAAAGCGCCTGCCTGTAAACCGATGGAAGATATTGCGTCGGTTCTCTCGCTGATCAAGAAAAAGCCCTGTATCAAGTCCCTCTTCAAGTGATACAAGAAACTTGAGTCCATTTTCCGTCACCTCAAGCCTCCTCGGGGCGGCTCTGCCGGACAATAATCTGCCGTATTTCTTTGTATCGCTTACAGCCTCAAGTTCACGTGTGTTTCTCGGTCGTCTCTTTTCATATATCCCAACTGGCGAAAGCAGTTCTTGCAGAACAAGTGTGATGAGCCTCAGGTATGGCCGCCAGCCTTCGCAGTACAGCTGAAGCATGAGAAAGCTGTCGTACCGGTCAATGGTAAGACCTGGGAGGTTGTCCCCTTCGGCATTTACCAACCTGTAGGCAGTGCAGCTTTCGAGGTCAGCGTGATTTTTGCGAAGTTCTATGGCTGTTTTTAGCTTTCTACTCAGCCAATCCTGATCCAGCTTCATCTGTTTGAAGGAGAGAATCCTTGCGACAATGCGGTCTTCCGGATCTAGCATGGCAACAGCTAAAGGATTATCAGCCTCATCGGTCAACTGAACGAGGTCTCCCGCCTTGCCAACGGGCCAGCGCCTGGTAAAGTTGTCCGTAATTATCCATGGATGTCCCAACTTGAGCATCCTGACGGTATCCGAACCTACTACCCTTTTATCCATTAATCTCTCCAGACAGGCTCATTATCATTACTTGATTAATATATGCTTAATCTGATAGGGATGATCACCTAATTCCGGCTTCATTTCAAGGTGAGATCTTTGTCGTCGCCTCTTTAGCTGTGCTAATTTTGTCTGTATGCAAATCATCGCAGAACCTGTCTCAATAAATCTGAGCGGCAGCTTTTAACGTAATCCATTCAAAAGGAAAGGTTTGTTATGAAAAGTTCCATTCTCAAAGCCATACTCTGTTCCCTCTTTCTTGTCCTTCCGGCTGTCTCTCTCCAGGCTGCTGAACAGCCGACAGCGCCAGGTTCTACCCCAACCACCCCGCCTTCTTTTTTAAAGACGGATCCTGCTCTTGTCCCACAACCTGCTGCCAAAGAACTGCTTAATCCTGTGGTGGTTTCCAGGATTGGTCTGGTTGATCTTAACAAGATTTCAGGTGAATCTGTCATCGGAAAGGCGGCTCAGAAGCAGATCAAAGGATTGCAGGCCAAGCTTCAGAAACAGGTTGAGGCGAAAAGAACCCAGATTGAAAAGTTCAAGGCTGAGGTTGAACGGCAGCTCCCAACGCTTACACCAGAACAAAAACAGTCCAAGTCAAAGCAGTTCCAGAAGAAGGTGGAAGAGTTCCAGAAGTTCGGAATGAAAGCAGAAAAAGAGCTTATGGCAGCGCAGGAAAAACTGACCAAAGGACTGTTTGAGGCTATAGGGAAGTCAGCTGAGGAGTTAGGCAAGGCCAAAGGCTTGACTGCTATTGTCATTAACAGGGAGTTGCTTTTTCTTGGGGCAGGTGTTGAACCTGTTGATATCAGCGCAGAACTTTTAAAGATGCTGGACGAAAAGGGTGCGGCGAAGAAATAGCCGGACTGTTTCTGTCTGGTTATAAATGGTATTCCGATTGCGAATCAGGAGAGCGTCTGAAGTTGGGATCTAAATTACTCATCCCCCAGATGCCGGTTCGGCACAAGATAGTTGCGGATATAGTCGCTAACTGCGTCTTCCAGCGACACAGGTGACGCAGTGTAGCCGGCACGCCTTATTTTATCGGTCTCTGCACAGGTGTGGTACTGATAGGTGTTTCGGATTGATTCTGGCATATCGATATAGTCAATGGCAACAGGCAGTTCCATTGCGGCAAAGACAGCGGCGGCCAGGCGGTTCCAGCTTGCTGTACTTCCGCCGCCAACGTTAAATATGCCGGATGCCTCCCGATTATCCAGAAAGTGCAGGGTCATTGCTGCGGCATCCTTTACGTAGACAAAATCCCTTACCTGCTCGCCATCAGCATAATCAGGGCGATCTGATTTGAAAAGTTTCAGCCTGCCGGTAGCTGATATCTGCTGATATGCCTTATGCACCAGGGAGCGCATCTCCCCCTTGTGCTGTTCATTCGGGCCAAACACGTTGTAATACTTAAGCCCTACAATATTGCGTAAAAGTCCGTGCTTCTGTGCCCAGATATCAAACATCTGTTTTGAGTAACCGTACATGTTCATCGGACGCAACCGGTTTAGAAGCTCCTCGTCATCGGAAAAACCAAGTTTCCCATCTCCATATGTGGCGGCGCTGGAGGCGTAGATAAAGCGGGCTTGCTGCTTCTGGGCAAAGAGGGCGGCCTTACGGGAATATTCGAAATTGTTTCGTATAAGGTAGCTGGCATCAAGCTCTGTGGTTGAGGAACAGGCTCCCAGATGGATGATCGCCTCCAGAGGGTCAGGTAGGCGTGATGGGAGATTGCCATTATCAAGCAGTGTTTCAAAGGAATCTTTCTCAAGGTAATCGTTGAATCTTAGTGATGAGATGTTCCGCCATTTTTCAGAAAGTCCCAGATGATCCACAACCAGAATGTTGTCAATTCCTCTGATGTTAAGCGCATTTATTACTGCACTGCCTATCAGTCCTGCTCCTCCGGTTACGATTATCATCCCATGTCCTCTCTTTTAAACGGAGTTGAAGGCCGTTTTAGCGGATTAAAAGCCTGACAAAATCTCATCTGCTATTCCGAATACCGCTCGAGAACCTTCTCTATGATGTTTGTTGTAGATTTCCCATCTACAAAAGGGATCAGCTCCACCCTGCCGCCGTTGGATTCTACCAGATCTTTCCCTACCACGCCATCAGGCGAATAATCTCCACCCTTCACAAGTATGTGAGGTTTTATGGCGGTGATCAGATCCAGGGGGGTGTCTTCGTCAAAAAGACAGAGATAGTCAATGCAATCGAGAGCAGCCAGGATATGAGCGCGTTCCTCTTCCGTAATGAGAGGACGTTTGGGGCCTTTAAGTCGTCTTACAGAGGCATCGCTGTTAAGGCCGAGAATCAGTAGATCGCCCAGACGCCGTGCAGCCTGGAGGTATTTTACATGACCTGCATGAAGCAGGTCAAAACAGCCGTTGGTAAAGACAATCTTTTTCCCTTTTGCCCGCTCTGCCTCAGAGATCTCCACGATCAGATCCCTGTTTTTGATCTTTGTGTCACTGTCTCGGTGCGAAAGGGAAACAACATCAATAATCTCATTCGGTGATACGGTTGAAGTACCAAGTTTTGCAACCGCAATTCCGGCGGCCACATTTGCCAGACGGGCGGATTCGGGCAGAGTCAAGCCTCCTGCGAGTCCGAAGGCAAGAAGAGCCAGTACGGTATCGCCTGCACCGGTTACATCAAAAACCTCACGGGCTACAGTCGGGATATGTACAATTTCACCGTCACTACAGAATAGAGACATCCCTTCTTCGCTACGGGTTATCAACAGATTGTCCAGCTTTATCTGCTTCATAAGGGTTTTTGCGGCCAGATTAAGGGATGCTTCGTCTTTAATCGCGATGCCTGAAGCAGCCTCTGCCTCCTTGCGATTGGGGGTCAGGCATGTAGCGCCAAGATATTTGAGGTAATCTGTGCCTTTTGGATCCACAAGCACCGGAATGTGACACCCGGTTGCTGTCCTGGTGATAGTTGATAGTATATTGGGAGTGAGAACACCTTTCAGATAGTCCGATATTAGTATGACATTGAAATCAGGGATATTCTTTTCGAGCCATCCGGCAAGATGGCTTTCTGATTGCTCGGAAAGAGGGTCACGGGATTCCCTGTCAATCCTTACGATCTGTTGGTTAGAGGCTACGACCCGAGTCTTGCGACCTGTCCTGCGTCCTGATTCCTGGTGGATCGCGCTGATATTAATCCCCTGACGGTTAAAGGTTTTAAGCAGTGCCCAGCCGTTCTCGTCCTCTCCAATTACCGAAGCGACTGTTACCTGACATCCCAGGGCGATAAGATTGTTAGCTACGTTACCTGCTCCTCCCAGCCGGAGATCCTCGCGCAGTACATCGACTACCTGCACCGGCGCTTCAGGTGAGATCCTGTCAGTCTTGCCCCAAAGGTATTCGTCAAGCATCAGATCGCCAACCACCAGACATTTTAGTCCGGATGCTTTATGAAAGAGAGATTCGATGCTCCTGCGATCCATAAACTAGAGCCTTTCTTTCATAAATCTTCCGAACAGCCCCTGCTCGATAAGGTCACACAGGATGTGGATTACGGTTATATGTACCTCCTGTACCCTGGGCGTGTCATTTGAAGGGATGATGAGAGGTATGTCGCAAAGAGCCTTGATGGTTCCTCCATCCTTTCCCAGGAGTCCGATGGTGCTGCATCCTGCCTGACGGGCAACTTCCAGTCCTTTTAGTACATTAGGGGAGTTTCCGCTGGTAGAGATGCCTATTACAGCATCGCCAGGCGCTGCCAATGCCTCAATCTGACGTGAGAAAATCCGGTCAAAACCATAATCATTACCAATGGCAGTTATTATGGATGTATCAGTAGATAGGGCGATTGCCGGAAGAGCAGGGCGTTCCATCCTGAACCGGCTGACGATCTCTCCGGCAAAGTGCTGAGCGTCGGCAGCTGAGCCTCCGTTACCCATAATCAACAGTTTGTTTCCTATCTTGAAGGTCTCTATCAGACGTTCTGAAAGCCTTGCAATCTGAGAGGTCATTTCAGACGCAATAGTTTGAAACAGCATTGTGTGTTCATTCAATTGGGCGGAAACAAACTGCTGCATTGAAAAACCTCCTTAATCTCTGGCCAGTCTGGTAAGCAGATCTGTTGATATGGTTGAGCTGAAGCCTGGAAACGGGATGCCGTCAACTGGAGATACGGTCTGAATCTCTGGATTAGTGGCCTTTAGCTTCTCCACGCTACGCTTTAGAGTCCTGTGCGGAGTGAGGGCGGAGAGCTGGTGCAGCGTGATCCCTGTATGAAGGCAGGTTGCTCGCTGTTCCTTAGCAAGAAGGTACTGTTTACGGTGAAGAAAAATTTCAAACCTGTGTCCCCGCCGTGCGGCATCGAGCAAAAGAGCAAGCGTTTCAGAAAGATTCTCTGGCGCTGTTTCTTTAGGGAGATAAATGGCAAAATGTTTCTTTAACCCCCAGCGATTTGTGAAGGTCTTAAGTGCTGCTTCGGTCATTTTTTGCCGTCGCTCCAGAGAACCGAACTTGGTTAATGGCAACCCTTTGGTCTTTATACCTGGAAGCAGATAGGCTCGAAAATTGTTTTCATTAGCCCGTTGGCAGTAGTCGGAAAGACAAAACTGTCCGCCATCCATCTCTTCGTCAAAAACGGAGATTTTTTCCCTCATTTTTTTTGAGAGCGCAAGAGTGGAAAAACCTAAACTTGAGGTTTCAATGCATGGACAGCTTTCTTTAAGAATATTTGGGGCCAAAGAATGTTCAGCAGGGGAGTAGGGTATTATTATTCCTGCCTGTTCTTTTTGGGTGGTAGCAAGGATCTGTTGCACGCACTCGTTGCTCAGGGTCTCGGTTGGTCGTAAAAGCAGAGCCCAATCGGCATCAGAACGGTCTAACGCGATATTTACCGCAGGGATGAATCCGATATTACGCTCCATTGTCATGTATATTGCCCTGTCTCCAAGATGGTCTGAAAACTCTTCCAGCATCAGCTCTGTGGGGCGATCACATCCATTGTTTACGATAATCAGTCTGGCAATATTTATGCTGTCCATAACCGAAACGAGACATGATCTGGTCTCGGCAGGATTGTTCCATACCGGAATTATTATATCAAGTGAGGGGTTTGACATGATTTTATAGAGATCATAACCTGGCGATGCAGTGAGATTCTGTAGAAGGAAGAGCCATTCATCATTGATGAATGGCATGCAATCCCGATTGGAGAATGCAACTTTTATCTCAGGATGTTATCGCCACACGCCGCAGAAGATTCAATTCGTCCAGAACCTTGCCGGAACCTAAAACTACGCAGTCAAGGGGGTTTTCTGCAATCAGTACAGGTACCTTGGTTATCTCGCGAAGCAGCATGTCAAGGTTGCGAAGTCCTGCGCCCCCTCCAGCCAGGAAAATTCCCTTGTCTACAATATCGGCGGCCAGTTCTGGAGGGGTTCGCTCAAGGCACTGCCTTACAGTATCAACAATTGCATTAACTGCTTCTTTCAGGGAGTCACGGATTTCATCAGAGTTTATCTCAATGGTCTTTGGAATGCCTGAGACAAGGTCACGACCTTTCACTTCCATGGTCAGAACTTCAGGACCAGGATAGGCTTCGCCAATCTCTATCTTTATAGCTTCTGCCATCCGCTCGCCAATTTGAAGGTTGTACTTGCGCTTGATGTACTGGACAATTGCTTCATCCATCTTGTCGCCACCCATCCGTGTTGACTGGGAGTAGACTATGCCGGCAAGGGAGATAACGGCTACTTCGGTGGTGCCACCGCCGATATCTACTATCATGTTGCCGCTTGCTTCGGTAATGGGGAGTCCGGCTCCTATAGCCGCAGCCATCGGTTCCTCAATCAGATATACCTCCCGTGCTCCGGCAGATTCGGCTGATTCCTTGACTGCACGCTTTTCCACCTGGGTAATGCCTGAGGGGACGCAGATAACTATACGTGGCCGTACAAGTGTCTTGCGGTTGTGAACCTTGTGAATAAAATAACGGAGCATCTCTTCGGTAATGTCGAAATCAGCGATGACGCCGTCCTTCATAGGCCTTATGGCTGTGATGGAACCAGGGGTGCGACCCAGCATCTGCTTGGCCTCCATTCCAACCTTAAGCACCTTTTGCTGGCCGGAAGGGGTTTTTTGTACCGCAACAACGGAGGGTTCCCGAACCACAATTCCCTTGCCTTTAAGATACACAAGGGTGTTGGCCGTACCAAGATCTATTGCAAGGTCATTTGAAAACATTCCAAAAATAGAATCAAATATTTTAAACATATTTATAGATATCCTTTCAGCAAAAATAGACCTGAAAAATTAACAGAATGGAAGTGTTAATGCAAGGGAGAAAACCAGCTGTTCGGCTGCCTTAAAATCGCTATCTCCTTGACATTGCCGTGATATGCCGTTAGCTTACACCAGTTTAACAGATAAAATGTGGAGAAAATGAATATGGATTACAAAGCAACCCTAAACCTGCCTCAAACAGATTTCCCGATGAAGGCCAACCTTTATCAACGCGAGCCGGAACTGCTCAAGCGTTGGCAGGAGATTGATCTATATGGAAAAATTGAAGAAAGTGCAGCGGATAAGCCGCTTTACATGCTGCATGATGGTCCCCCATATGCAAATGGCCATATCCATATTGGTCATGCCCTGAATAAAACCCTCAAGGATATAGTGTTGAAGGTAAAACGGATGGAGGGTTTCAACGCCCCATATGTGCCAGGATGGGACTGCCACGGCCTGCCGATTGAGCTGCAGGTCGAAAAGAATCTTGGAGCCAGAAAAAACCAGATGACAAAGGCCGAAATGCGTAAGGAATGCCGCGTTTACGCCAAAAAATTCATTGATATCCAGAAAGATGAGTTCAAGCGTCTGGGGGTTCTTGGTGATTGGGACAACCCCTATATGACCATGACAAACGAATACGAAGGGCTGACGGCTGCTGAACTGGCCAAGTTTGCTCATAATGGTGGCCTGTATCGTGGCAGAAAGCCAGTCCACTGGTGTTCTTCCTGTGTCACCGCCCTGGCTGAGGCTGAAGTTGAGTACGCCGACCATACATCTCCTTCCATCTATGTGAAATTTTTGCTCAAGGATGACATAAGCGCTGACGTTCCTGCGCTCTCAGGCAAGCCGGTCTTTATAGTGATCTGGACAACCACCCCCTGGACTATTCCCGCCAACCTTGCCATATCGATGCATCCTGAATATGACTACTGCGCCCTGGATGTTGACGGTCAGATGCTTATAGTTGCGGAAGGTCTTAAAGATCAGTTCCTGACCGCTAACGGACTGGAAGGAAAAGTAATAGCAACCTTCAAGGCCGGTATCCTGGAGAGGAAGAACTGCAAACATCCTTTTTATGATCGCAACTCTGTAATTCTGCTTGGTGAACATGTCACTCTTGAGGCTGGCACCGGCTGTGTTCATACTGCGCCAGGGCACGGTCAGGATGACTACGAGATCGGCCTGCGGGAAGGGTTGGAGATCTACAATCCGGTGGACAACCATGGCCGCTATTTAGGCAACCTTGAACTGTTTGGCGGCGAGAAGGTCTTTGATGCCAATCCAAAGGTGATCGAAAAATTGCAGGAGGTTGGCGCTCTTGTAAGTGTCAGCAAAATATCCCACTCTTATCCACACTGCTGGCGTTGTAAGAAGCCTATTATATTCAGAGCAACGGAGCAGTGGTTCATCTCTATGGAGAGCAATGAGCTGCGTAAAAACTCTCTTGAAGCTATTGACAAGGTTCAGTGGATTCCCAAATGGGGTCGTGACCGGATTTACGGTATGGTGGAGAACCGTCCTGACTGGTGCATATCCAGACAGCGTTCATGGGGTGTTCCGATCACAGCTTTTTCCTGTACCGATTGTGGCCAGTATCTTGCGGATGGCGCGACAATGGATCATATAGCCGAGCTCTTCAAAAAGCACAGCTCGGACATCTGGTTTGAGTGGGAGTCAGACAAGCTTCTGCCTGTCGGAACCAAATGTCCCAAATGCGGTTCCAGCTCTTTTTCAAAAGAAAACGATATTCTTGATGTATGGTTTGATTCCGGGGTTTCACATGCTGCCGTGCTTGAGCCAAATCCAAAACTTTCTTCACCAGCCGACCTCTATCTTGAGGGAAGCGATCAGCACAGGGGGTGGTTTCACTCATCACTGCTTGAGAGTGTTGGAACTCGTGGGATCGCTCCATATAAGGCTGTGCTGACGCATGGTTTCGTTCTGGACGGCCAGGGACGCAAGATGAGTAAATCCATGGGCAACGTTGTAGCACCCGAGGATGTAATAAAGAAGTTCGGGGCAGATGTGCTCAGGCTCTGGTGTTCGGCCCAGGACTACTGTAATGACAACCGGATTTCCGATGAAATCCTAAATCGTGTTGCAGAAGCCTACCGCAGGATCCGTAATACCTGCCGGTTTATGCTCGGTAACCTTTATGATTTTAATCCGGAAACCGACAGAGTTGTTTTCAGCGATATGATGCCTATCGACAGGCTGGCACTGCATAATCTTGAGGTTCTTAAAGAAAGGGTGCTCCTAGGCTACAAGGATTTTGAATTCCATAACATCTATCAGGCTATAAATGCTTTCTGCACGGTTGAGTTAAGTGGCCAGTATCTGGATGTCCTAAAGGATCGCCTTTATACCAGCCGAAAGGATGCAAAAGAACGGCGAAGCAGTCAGACAGCGATGTATATGATAACTGATACCCTTACTCGGCTGCTAGCTCCTCTTATCTCTTTTACAGCGGACGAGATCTGGCAGTATATGCCTGGAAAACGGGAGGCAAGTGTTCATCTGGCTGCCTTCCCGGAGCTTGCTCCCGAACATCGTAATGAGGAGCTGGCTTTAATATGGGGACGTCTGTTTGATCTGAGGGGCGACATCCTTAAAGCTCTGGAACTGAAGCGGGTTGAAAAGGTTATTGGCCACCCTCTTGACGCTGCCGTCAAGCTGGCTGCTCCGGGTGAGACCGCTGCTTTTGTAAGGGAACATCTCGACAGCCTCAGGATTATCTCGATTGTTTCACGTCTTGACCTTGTGGAAGAGCTTTCGGGGGAGGGTCTTTATGATGGGACTGTCGTTGAAGGGCTCAGGATTTCAGTAGGCAAGGCTCCAGGTGAAAAATGCGAACGTTGCTGGTGCTACAGTGAAGAGTTGAGTCTGGATCCTGAGCTTCCAGGTATTTGCCCTAAATGTATGGCTGCGGTGAAATAGGGATGAATCGCTGGATGATCTTTTCGATGATTACCGTTTTAGGCCTGATTGCTGATCAGGCAACCAAGATCTGCGTTGATAAGGTTATGTCTCTCCATCAGTCAATACCGATCATTGACGGGCTGTTCAATTTTACATACATGAGAAACAGGGGAGCCGCATTCAG
>DCVL01000019.1 GCA_002328035.1 Geobacter sp. UBA2189 | reverse complement strand
ACCATCTTGGAGGTTTCGCGACCAAAATACTCATCAAGAGTCTTATTGTTAACAACAATACGACCTGCCCCCGGCTTAAGCCATACGCGGGCTATAGAACTTTTCCTTTTGCCGGTACCATAGAAGCTTACTGCTGCCATATCCATTATCTCCTCAAATATAAAACTGTTTAATCAGTAAATTACAGGGTAAGTTGCGTCGGCTGCTGAGCCTCATGCGGATGTGCGCTGCCGCTGTACACCTTCAGCTTTTTGATCATATGGCGAGCCAGCTTGTTCTTTGGAAGCATACCTTTTACAGCCTTGCGGATCAGTTCTTCAGGTTTTTTAGCCAGCAACTCTCCAGCAGTTGTGGATTTAATTCCACCTGGATATCCGGAATGGCTGTAGTACATCTTATCGGCCACCTTGTTACCTGTAAGCGCAATCTTTTCAGCATTAATGATTACAACAAAATCACCGGTATCAACACTTGGCGTAAAGATAGGCTTATGCTTTCCACGCAGTACACCAGCAATCTGGGTTGCCAGACGACCCAGCACAACATTCTCGGCATCAACAACAAACCATTTGTGGTTAACAGTTTCTTTTTTAGCGACTTCTGTTTTCATTACTAACCTCATATCAGCAGTACGTGGTGTCTGCCTTAGTTTTACGAAGAGATGTAAAATACTTAAGCGGCATTTCTGTGTCAAGTAAAAAATGGCCGCACTATTTTGAAGGGAGTTGCCACGGATATCGATTTTATGATAAGGAAAGCTTCGTTTTCCATTTTATCTCTGTTTCGAGGAATCTTACCATGAGCATAACTAGGCAGGAGATTGAACATATTGCCAAGCTTTCCAGACTTGCCCTGAGCAACGATGAGAAGGTTCTCTTTACCAGCCAGATGGAAGCTATACTAAAATATGTAGAGACTTTGAAAGAACTGGATACCGATGCCATAACACCAACATCCCATGCTGTTCCGATGGAAAACGCCTTCAGGCCAGACTCTGTAACACCCTCCATCGGACATGAACGTGCGCTTTTAAATGCGCCTGATAAAAATGAAACATACTTCCGCGTTCCGCCAGTCATAGAATAGAAGAGAACATTTATGCAACTTTATGAACAGACCATTTTCAGCCTGCAGCAGATGTTAAAACAGAGACAGGTTTCATCCGTTGAGATCACAAAGGCCATGCTTAACCGGATAGAAGCGACTGATTCAGCGATTAACGCCTTTATCACCGTCACACCGGAGCAGGCCTTAAAGGATGCTAAAGCTGCGGATCAGATGATAGCCTCAGGTCAGGCAGCTACGCTCACCGGAATTCCGGTGGCGTTAAAGGACATCTTTCTTACAGATGGAATCCGCACCACATGCGCCTCCAGGATGCTTGATAATTTTATCGCACCGTACGATGCCACCGCCTGGGGCAGGATGAAGGTACAGGGCGCCGTGCTGCTCGGCAAGCTGAACCAGGATGAGTTTGCCATGGGTTCCTCCTGTGAGAACAGCGCCTTTGGCCTGACACGTAACCCCTGGAATCAAGACCATATCCCCGGTGGTTCCTCCGGTGGCTCTGCCGCCGCTATCGCTGCACAACAGGCTGTGGCAACCCTGGGCACAGATACCGGCGGATCAATCCGCCAGCCGGCCTCGCACTGCGGCTGTGTCGGCCTTAAACCTACATATGGCCGTGTATCAAGGTATGGTGTCATATCCTACGCATCTTCCCTTGATCAGGTAGGTCCAATGACCAGAGATGTAACCGATGCCGCCCTGCTTCTGGGCGCAATCGCCGGATATGATCCCAAAGACTCAACCAGTGTTGATTGCCCTGTTCCTGACTATCATTCTGCTCTAAAGAATGACCTTAAAGGAATGAAGATCGGCCTGCCCAAAGAATATTTTATAGATGGACTTGATCCCGATGTTCAGAAGGCCATGGATCAGGCCATTGCCACCTGTCGCTCACTTGGAGCCGAATTCGTCGAAATTTCACTCCCACATACGAACTACGCCGTAGCCACCTATTATCTTATTGCCACAGCCGAGGCCAGCTCCAATCTGGCTCGTTACGAAGGAGTCCGTTTCGGACATCGTTCAGAGACATCTTCAGGCCTTATAGATATGATGATGCAATCAAGAGCCGAAGGATTTGGAGCCGAGGTAAAGCGCAGGATAATGCTCGGCACCTACGCTCTCTCTTCCGGATACTATGATGCCTACTACTTAAAGGCTCAAAAGGTTCGCACCCTTATTCAGAGGGATTTTATCGAGGCATTCAAATCTGTAGATATCCTGCTTACACCTGTAGCCCCTACTCCGGCCTTCAGGATTGGAGAAAAGACATCAGACCCCCTGCAGATGTACCTTTCAGATATCTTTACCATTCCTGTCAACCTGGCAGGTATCTGCGGCATTTCGGTTCCCGCCGGATTCAGCAAAGACGGACTCCCCATCGGCCTGCAACTGCTGGGACGCCCATTTGGTGAAGAGTCTATACTTAGAGCGGCATACAGCTTTGAACAAGCCACCGAGTGGCATACAAAAAAGGCAGCATTATGAAATTCCAACCAGTAATCGGACTTGAGGTTCATGTACAGCTAAAGACTGAAAGCAAGATCTTTTGTGGCTGTTCCACCCGTTTCGGCGCAGAGCCCAACCTGCATACCTGCCCTGTCTGCCTCGGGCTCCCTGGCGCGCTTCCTGTGCTAAACCGCAAAGTGGTTGAGTTTGCCATAATGGCCGGCCTCTCAACCAACTGCAGCATCACGCCAACCAACATATTTGCGCGCAAGAACTACTTCTACCCCGACCTCCACAAGGGCTACCAGATCAGCCAGCTGGCGAAGCCCA
>DCVL01000001.1 GCA_002328035.1 Geobacter sp. UBA2189 | reverse complement strand
CTGCTGCGTGAAAAACAAAATCAACGTTATCCAGCGCGGCATAGACACTGTCATAATTGCGAATATCGCCAATATAAAATTTAACCTTGCCGTTATTCAATTCAATCCGCATATCCTCTTGTTTCTTTTCATCACGGCTAAAGACACGAATCTCCTTGATATTTGTATGCAGAAATCGTTGCAGCACGGCATTCCCGAAAGAACCTGTGCCGCCGGTTATGAGAAGTTTTTTACCTGAAAACATATGGTCTCCAAATGGTGTTTGACAGGGGGGAACCAAGACCACCTCAAACTGCAACCGAACGAGGCGGCTTAACAACCAAAAGGCACTGCAAACAAAAAAGCGAAAAATTCTTTACGCTACCATTAAAGTCAATCTTCCGCATTACCCTTATTCCTTGAGGGAGAAGAAGTGATTCATCGCTTAGCGTAAGAACATTGCTACTCAGGTTCCATAATCTCTCTATAGGGGAGAGTAAAGCCTTTTCCGTTGCTATAATAAGGAGTTACCTTAAAGCCTGCCGTGATGCCATCAAGTGGTACAGCCCTGTAACAATCCAGTTAAAAAGAGCATCATTTCACGCACCCTAGATCACCCTATGGGTTTTGGGAAGTCGTCCAAAATGTTTAAAAAAATAACGCGCCATACTACAGATGTGCCAGCGTAGGAAACTCAAACTGCGGTGGCTTTCGCGACGGGCGGCATGCACTACATACGTAGAGGGGCAGGCTACTACCTTAAATCCTGATTTCCATAAGCGTGTACAAATATCAACATCCTCATAGTAAAGAAAAAAAGATGCGTCAAACCCATCAACTTTTCTAAACATAGCGCTGTCAAACAGCATACACATGCCTGCAACCCATTCGGGATAAAACTGTTGATCACCTAACGCTACTTGATAGTGGTCATCAACTCCGAATATAACTTTGAACAAGATGGTATGCGGGGTAGGAAAATGGCGTATGCTGTCCTCCAAGCGGCCATCAGGAGCCAAGACCAAAGGCGCACTCAGAGCAGTATCATGTGACTCAAGCGATGAAAGCAAGCTGGGAAAAGGATTCTCAGGCAAACTTATATCCGGATTCATAACACAAAAGAATGGTTGGGTGCATCGTTGAAATGCGGCGTTGTGATTGGCTCCAAAACCGGCTGGGAGACCATTCTTGATGATATCGAGCTTTGCGTGTGAAGGCGGCGTAACAGATTCTGGTATATTGTAAGTAAGAACAATCTGTTCAATCTCGGGGTAAACCAACAGTTGCAGAATAAGCTCATTCACCATCTCATCGTGACCATGGCTGACTATAGAAACACTAATCATCTAAAACGCCTTTGAGTGGTTGCTGTTTGTTTTGCTAAAAGTTTCAACTAAAAGCACCATAAAAACACCAAAAGAAAAACTCGATAGAATTGACAATAGTAAAAACTTGAATTTGCCTGTCCTCTGTAGAGAAGCTTTACTTGGCTTATCTAATAGATATAACATGCTTGCATGTGAATTAGTGCTTACATCACGAATATTCCCAGTAGAAATAGCAGGTGTAGAGAGATAACCAATTGCGTATGCTTTCTTTCCTAGTTCCTGCAAAATGTATTGTGCCGCAATCGTTGCAGTATTGCCAGAATTGGCACTTGTCCGAAAGTGAACAACGCCTGTAAACGAATTAGGCAAAAAATCAACAGAAACTAATCCCCCATATTTGTCATCAAGAAAATCTATAAAGTCTTTGGAAAGCAAGAGTAATTTGATTCCATCGGCATTAAAAGATGTACGATAATAGCCACCTTCTGATCCTATCCTAGCTTTTTTCTGCACCTGAATAAACTCGAGTAAAATTAATTTTGTTTCTACAGTGTATATTTTAGGTTTGGTTAATACACACAAAAATGAGACAAAAAGACAGACAATGATCGTAGATGCAAACAAAAATAGATGTTTTCGCAACAAGCGCACAAAGAAGTCAATATCGATTCTACTATCTGTGCCAAAATCATTTTCGTTTGATTCACTCATAGTCACCCTTTAATTATCGAAATAAATTATGATTTATCTGTAGCTCGGCACTAAAACATAGTTGAAATTAATGTAGAAGATTGTTGCTACTAAAAGCAGAGTTATCATTCTTGTATATTTATTGCTGTATTTAATTGTTTTTTTGTAGTCGATAGTCAACAGAGAAGGAATTAAAAAAAATATAGAAAATCTGTATGCAATAACAGGTGAAAATGAAAGTACAAAGAATACGCTACAAAAAGACAAAGTTTGTGCCATGTATATGGTGTCTGTAATAAAACCGAAGCAAAGTAAAACCACAAAAACAAAAATAAAGATGATAAAAAGATATAAAAAATGACCATTAAAATTGAAGTTTACACTTTGATCAAAAAAAACTTTATAGATACCCAATTTGCTTGGTAGTAGAAATTTAATATTTTCGAAGATATAACGCATATCCATCAGCTTGAATGCCAGAGCGAAAGCAAATGTTATGAAGAAAACAGTTAATAAAAACAACAGTTGCTTATCCTTAAAATAGCCAGATAACCATACAATAATAACAGGTAAAATAATTAGTGCGGTAGATATATGAAAAGAAAGTGATAGTAAAAATAGCAGAATGTTTACTGTATTAAACTTCATCCTATTGAGATAAATAAGAGTAATTAACACATATGGCACGAACGCGCGTATCGTCACAAACAGTAGTAGAGGTACAAAAAAAGCAGATAAGACAATCAAATTACTGTTATTAATTTTATATTTATTCAGAAGCTGCGAAAAAATGAACAAGCCTAATGCCATAATCAATATGTAAGTAATGTATAGTCCAGTATCTAAATCTCCTGCAATTCTAGCTGGTAGATACAAAAGCAGCTTACTAGAAATTTCGTACAATCCTAAATTAGTTATACTGCCACTTAATAACCCGTTAATAATATACGAGTAATTATTATAATCAACAAAAGCAACAGGCGGAAAGTAAATTCTCAGTAAAATTAGAGTACAGAACAAAAGGTAAAAATAACTTTTTCTCAATGTCACATCAACGAAAAGACCAAGACCAAGAGTTATCCCAAAGAAAAATATACAAACTCCTGAAAAAGTCACAAGAGCCTCTTCACAAAAAAACTAATCACGCTTTTTCCCACTTCAGAATATCTGTTCTAAATGTTTTTATTACTTTCGCAGGAGTTCCTACAGCTATAGATGCTGGAGGTATATCATGCGTAACAACGCTCATACTGCCTATAATTGAACCTTTACCTATCGTAACCCCGGGCAGCACAGATACAAATTCACCAATCCATACATTATCCTCTATTACAACTGGAGCAGAAGATAATTCTCTATATTTGGGTATTGTCGTAAGGGGATTGTCGTGCTTACCTGAATTGCCATAGTATCCATGATTGTGATCTGAAATAAAAACCTTGCTTGCTATAAGTACGTTATTTCCAATCAGCACAGAGTTTATAGCTCCTATGTGTACGTAGTCATTCACTTCTACGTTGTCTCCTATTATAAGGCATGGCTTCATTTGTTTTGGGAAAGCATCTAATCTCAACCCAACCCCTGAAGTAAAATTATTCCCAATCTTTATGCATTTTCTACCTCGTATGTACACTGGTCTTCGTATTAATCTAATACTTGATTTGAAGCAAACAATAGAATCAATCTGAGTTAAAAATAAATCTATTGCCAATCTGATTATACCAAAAACACCATATGTATTTAACAGTTTCATAAAATCCTCAAAGTCAAAATTTATGTTTACGAGAATTCATTATTCGGAAACCGCAAAATTAATTATTCTCCAATAAGAGACGAGCTGAATTAAATAACCGACCGCTACCGCAACAACAGCGCCAAGCATATCTATACATGGAATTGTTAACCAGCAGATCAGCGTTACCGCTGTCAATGATACAAAAATGATATAAGGTTGAATTTTAAACTTACGCACCGCATTCATGCCATATTCGAAGAATATTGAAACATACATGATAGCAGCTGTAGTCATTAACCAGATAAATACATCGCTTTGTTCAGCATACTCTGGTCGGTATAGAAGAGAGAGTACGGTCTTCCCACAGGTAATCGCTAAAATGATCCCGATGATACCAATAGCCGTACCAAATAAAATCATCTTTCTTAAAAGATTCTTGAATTCAGCATATTCATGTAAGGCGTAATATTTAGCCAAGCGAGGGGTTGCAGATTCACCAAGTGCCGTAATCACTCTGATGCCGACAAAAATAATATAAACCATGGCCGAATATATACCGAGAATTCTTTCTCCCAGCGCCTCCTCAATAAAATACCTTGGGACATTATTCATAAGTGAGGTGAAGAGAAATGTGATGCCAAGCGGTAGGGACAGTAATGCTAGAGTCTGGATAGCTGTTTTATCAACCGCTACAAACATATGTTTAAGGACTGTCTGTGTTTCACTTATCAAGTTTGTTGAAGATCTGTACATTTTGTATGCCTGGGGTATGTCATAAACCAACAGGACTAATAGCCACGCAATTGCAATTCCAGCGGTGCCCCAAATAATATTATTTGTTGCATACATTGCCAAACCAAGACCTATCAAGGACAAAATTGATTTTACAGTCAGCGAAACAGATATTATGTCCATTCTCTCGTTTTTCTGCAAAAAGCCAAATAACACGTCACTTAAAGACTCAAACAATTTGGCCATAGCAACTAAAACCACCAATATAATAACTTGTAGAGTATAATTGGAGACAGCCATAAATAGCATAAGGACACAGAGTCCAGCTATTTGCATGATAACCCGAAGTGTAAAATAATCACCAAAAGCATGCTTGTTTTTAGCATCAGTAGCACAAACTGCACGTAAATTTAAATTGGCAAACATGCTTATTGGTGCAGTAATAGCAAATGCGAGTGAAAATCTACCAACCATTTCCGGCGTACCTAGTTTTGCAATAATAATAAGCATTAACCACTGACTGGCACCGTAAAATAAGTTGCCAAACAATGTCCAGGAAAAATTCCTTTTTAGCGACACCTGACTAGCCATAACCACCTGAATATCCTAGTATTTATATCTGCTTTGAACTGATTTTATTTTGTAGTTTTCTTAGGTCGAACACACTAACACCTTTAACAGTTAATTCCGAGTATCCAGACAAATTATAAAACAATTTTGGATTGTCTGATTGCTGTAAAATAAACCAATTAACCCCTCTCTTTAAACCAAAATCGACTATATCTTCAATCGTTGCTATTGACTTAACTTCAACAAGCCGTGATTTAACGATACCAGCATAATAACCGCCCAATTTTTCATAAAAAGCTTCTCTTGAAATATAAGCCTGCAGACCAGTCAATGAGACAATAACAGCTAAAGGATCACCTCCTGAGAAAACAAACACATCTCCTGGAAAGGATTCTTTATAAATGAATTGAGAAACTGCAAAAATCCCCTCAGGAATATTGGTCGATGTGGCACTTTTACCTTCGCCAATAAATCCCTTTTGAATGTTTTTTCCAAAGTACCAAGGCACGTAAGCCATAACAGAAGTTAAGATAATACAAAACAAAGCAGTAATTGATTTTACAATTTTTGGCCTAGCTTCCTCAAGCATTTCAGCGTATCTATTCCAAAGGAATGACACTGTAAAGACCACAACTACGGAGTAAATCAATGGAAAAGAACGGTGGCTCCAGTCAGAAATATCTCCATGCATTGGTGTAGGCATGTAAATTGTCAATGCGTAATGCACCACAATTAACACCAGTGGAAACGACCATAATTGTGTAACCATCTGCATGCGCAGTGCAATTACCAGAGAAACAGCCATTAATGGGAAAAAAAACCCAAGTTCAAGAGGCAGTATTGCTAGATACCCCAGTAGTCCCTTGATGGAGCTATTCTCTAATGACACCCATGCCTGCTGTAGCTTTGTGTACCCGGCAGGAAGCACGCCAAGAATAATATTCACATACTGAATTCCATCTTTTTTCCCAGATATGAAGTGTGGAGCAAGCGGTATCTGTTCCGCTAAAATAATCACCAGTGCAGTGACAAAGGCGACTCCAGCGAAGAGTGCTACTCGATACCATGGCTTTGTTGGTCTCCATAAAAACAACATCAGGCAGCCATAGGTAACTATGGCCGGTATTGCTATATGCATTCGGAAAAATGCTGAAACAACAACAAAAGCTGCTCCGCCAACAATGAGCTGAGATTTTTTCTGGCGCACCCCCAGCACATAAAAAGCAAATCCTGTCAATGTTGCACCTAACGCATAACCAGTGCCTGGTGCTACCTGAACTAACCAATGAAATGAAAAGAGCGAATTATTCTTCCAATACATGGCGGGATCAGGGGTTAAAAGCAGAATTACAATAGATGCCAAACCTGCTCTCCTCCCGCCCAAAGCACAACCAAGCAAATATGCCCCCACAAAAAGAAAAATAATGCCTGATGGCATCCAGAAGTACATTGTGGTTTCAAGTGGAGGTGTGCCTGATAACGCAGAAAACAGGCTTGATGCAGCATAACTGGCTCGATGATAAAAAAGTTGTGGCACCCCTGAGAGATACATTGTATTTCCAGCAAACGATGGATAATTTTCCAGGTATCTAAGCTCTGATGCTTGCAGGAAAAAATCACTCCAAGCTCTGAAAGTTCCTGAGGCCTGTGCAATACGAGCCGATGCCAAAGCCTCTCTTGTCCATACAGTTACCAGAACAGATGTAAGAACAATAGCAACATAATCTATCCACTCACGGTTTTTGACTGAAATGTCTAAGTGATGTGGAGCATTAAGCACTAGCCAGCTTCTAATTTTAATCACTAGTAAGAACGCTGTAATTACTGAACTTATGGCGCCGGCTAAAGTTACGTTAATGTTTAATGCCGAAATTAAGATGAGCAGCAAAATGCTTAATGCAATGAAGCCTGTCACCAGCTGCAACAGATAGGTTGGCAACGGCACACAATCCAAATGGCAGGCTCGCAGTATGCACTTCCCCAATATAACTGATAAGATGACAATTGATACTATTGCAAACTGTTGTGAGAAATCAAAACCACCATTGCCAACAACCGTAGGCAGTGAGAGCACCGCACTAAACAGCAACACGACATTCGATAGGTGTGCGCAGTTCCGTAACATGGAAAGAAGAGTCATTTGTAGGCTTCCCTAAAAGAATCAACAACAAAATTCTGCTGCTCCATTGACAATCCTATCCACATAGGTAGTCTCAATAAACGACCTGACAAGTTGTTGGTTATTGGTAACTCACTGCTAGAACCTCCATATTTAATACCTGTTGGCGAATTGTGAAGTGGTACATAATGAAAAACTGCATTTATTCCTACATTAGCAAAATATTGCATTACCGCAGATCGTTTATCCTGGGATTGCAATAAAATATAATACATATGTGCATTATGTATAGATTCTACAGGCACTACAGGGCGATGTATCACATCCATCTTTTCAAGGACAGAAAAAGCCTGATGGTACTCTTTCCAGAGCGAGAGCCTTCGGTGCGTTATCCCCTCTGCTTCCTCCAGTTGTGCCCACAAAAAAGCAGCTATTAGCTCGCCTGGCAAGTAGCTGGAGCCGATATCGCACCAAGTATATTTATCGACTTGTCCTCTAAAGAACTTACTCCGATTAGTGCCTTTTTCTCTTATAATTTCGGCACGTTCAATGAATCGCTCATCATTAATCAGTAGTGCGCCACCTTCACCAGAGGTTATATTTTTTGTTTCATGGAAGCTAAAGGTTCCCATATGGCCAATCGAACCAAGGGGCTTGCCTTTGTATGATGCCATAATGCCTTGAGCAGCATCTTCAATGACAAGTAGGTTATAACGATTGGCAATCTCCATAATCGTGTCCATTTCGCAACCAACACCCGCGTAATGAACCGGAACAATTGCCTTTGTTTTAGGAGATATTGCAGCCTCAATCAGATGTTCATCTATGTTTAACGTATCCTCTCTGATATCCACAAAAACGGGCACTCCACCGCGTAGTACAAAGGCGTTAGCTGTTGAGACAAAGGTATACGATGGCATGATGATTTCATCACCCGGCTGGATGTCAGCTAGAATTGCAGCCATTTCAAGAGCTGCGGTGCAAGAATGGGTAAGCAAGGCCTTTTTGCATCCAGTGTTTTGTTCTAACCATTCGTGGCATTTTTTCGTAAACGGGCCATCACCAGAAAGCTGCATGTTGTGATGTGCTTGGCTAATGTACCAGAGCTCTTTGCCTGTCATGTAGGGCTTGTTAAAGGGTATTGTCATAGCTGATATCTCACTTGTTGTTTTTCCTAGCCACAACCAAACGAGACCCCCCAAAAGGGAGGTTTAGGCCTAGCTTAATAAGTGTTCGATCAATATAGAGAACTTTCTCAAAGACAGTGTTTAGCCAAGGCGCGATTTTTAGCTCGGCTGCAGGGTCAAAAGGACTTTTCTTCCGCTTCTGCACTTCTCGAGAAAATACCATGGCAGGTAAAAGAGTCGTGATAAAAGAAGTGCTTCTTAAAAGTTTGAATCCTGCTTTTTGAACCTTATCCTCAATTTCTATTCGATTGTATCTCCGCACGTGACAAGCATAGTCATCGGATCTGCTCCATAACCATGCATGCTGTGGAACAGTCAGCAATAAAACTCCCTCCGGTCTCAGCGCTCTGTGCAGTTGGGCAAGGACGCCCGCATCCTCATCAACATGCTCCAGCATATCAAAAGTACCAATTGCATCAAACTCATCTACAAAAGGCACACAACGCGCATCCATTTGCATAAACTTTGCAGACGTCACCCGCGTTGCTGCATGCGACAACCCCTCGAGGAAAATCTCGCTCCCGCTTAGTGCCATATCTGGATGTAATTCAGCAATGCCGGAAAGCACAAAGCCAGTCCCGCAGCCCACCTCCAGAAAACTCTGAGCGTCAGGCTTGAACGTGCGTAGTGCCCAAAGAATCAGCTCGTTACGCGCCCGAAACCAAAAGTTTGTACTCTCTAACCTGGCTAATTCGGCAAAATACTCAGATTTGAATCCGCCCCCACCATGCGCAAACTCCTCCGCGTGAGCAATAAAACCATTCAACTGAAGCGGTTCATACTTACACCCTGGGCAAATCCATCCATTTGAAGAAAATTGATGTTTGCACTTAAGACAAACTTTCATGACCGGACTGCTCCAACCTCAGCAGGTTGCACTGGGAACACAAAAAACCTCGATAGCACAAACAAGAAAACAGCTACTATAACGATTGCAACTGCCTGAACGGTTTGATGCGCAAAATCCAGCCAGTCCACAAACAGTACCAACAAAGTTAAATTCAGCAGGTAGCCCAACAGTTGCGCCATTAGATAGCGAATGCCGGCCACTCCGATGTGACCATCGTGACGAAAGGTAAATCGTCGGTTTACAAAGAAGCCGATGAGAGCTCCAACAGAATACAGCGCTGTCATGGTTAATTTAGGTGCGCTCCCAAAATAAGTCAGGAGAAGGTACAGGGCATAACCAAGAAGATTTGTCAGCAGACCAATCAGTGCATAACGAAAAAACTGGCCTAAGGTTTTATCCTTTGAAATCTGAGAAGACTCAGAAACCATCCAGAACCGCCAGACCAAAGCCTGTTTTTCCGTACCCGTTGCCGTTATACAGCATGTATCGACTACCCGTATGATCAAAAACAAATGGGTATTCGATCATCTCCGAGTCCCAGCCACTATCAGAAACTGTTATGCCAGCTTTATCCAAGTCAAGTAACCAAGTTAGAGCGTTATCACTCTTCGCATAACCGATACGGTATTTTTCACCTGAACCGTTACGGTAAGAAAACCACATCTCCAAAAGGCCGTCCTGATTTTGAACCACGGTGGGTCTAGAAAAGGCCTGAGCACGCCCAAGTTCATAAGGTACTGCCAACCCGCTGCGCTGCCAGTGTTGCCCATCACCAGAAGAGGCATGTTGGATAACATGCAACATCTCGCCATTCCCGGCATCCCAAGTAAGTGTTGAACCGTACCACATGTCGAAACCACTCGATGGTCTTGCCTGTACCCAAGGATAAGACAAACTAATCGGATCTGTTGGATCACACCCCATAAATGGCTCTGAATCATCCAATTTCAGGGTGAGTTCTGGAGTCACAATCAGGCGGCCAATATCACCCCGCCAATGTCCGTTTTCAGGATTTTGCCACCCCATGAACAACATGTAACGAACACCATTTGCCTCATAACAATTGCCAATGCTCACCCCATCAGCAAAGAAACTTCCAGCCGGTCCGTACTCGAAAAAAGTCTGGTGATGTTCATTGACAACTTTCCGCTTAACGAGGTCAATATCGACCGCACCAACAGAGGATCGGTTGTTTTCATCACGACCGCTAAAGAACACACGATAGACGTCACCACCCAGATGAACAGGCAAAGGATTGGCAGCGTGCGAAGCTAGCTTCGGATGGCCACTTTCCTTAGGAACATAAATTTGACCTAGTTTTTTCCAGTATTGGGTCATATGCCACGGAGCCTTTTACTTGGAATTTTTGAGCGCTCAGTTGCAGTACCCATATACACCCCTTCAGGCTCGGCATCTCCGAGCAGTAGTGCCCCAGCGCCTACAACACACCGATCACCGATTTTGATGTGATCACGCAAGGTAGCGTTTACTCCAACAAAGCATTGTTCGCCAATTTCTACACCACCAGAGACAACAACATGCGATGCTAGGAAGGTGTGATCCTTGATAACAGAATGATGACCGATGTGGTTACCACTCCACAAAGTCACATTATTACCAATCCTCACGAACGGCTGAATGGTGTTGTCTTCAAAAATGAAACAGTTTTCGCCGATTTGGCGGTTGTTTAGGAGGGTAGCATGAGAACTGATAAAGCTCACAAGCTTGTAACCCTTCTCTTTTGCAGCGAGGAACTTTTCTTTGCGGACTGCATTAAGCTTTGAATAACTCAGTGCAACAAAGAAATCATTATTTTCAGGCGGGTAATGCTGTGTCACCTCTTCAAAAGCGACAACAGGCAAACCGCAAAAGCTAGACTCTTTGATATAGTCAGCGTCCACAGTGAAAGCAATGACTTCGTAATCGGAATCCGTGCAAAAGTAGTAATGTGCAAGTTGTGCAATGTCACCAGAACCAAAAATTACAAGTGGTTTTTTCATGGCGTCTTCCTCACCATAATCGTGAACTCATAAAGCCCATAGTCATGAAGCAAGGCAACCTGACGAGAATAGCGTCGTTTACATAAATCGAACAATCGACATGGGTCAGCATAATATAGATAGTCCCGTTTTTTGTCCTCATCAGAATACGAAGTCAGGCAGTTGAAAGCGAATCCAATCCTGCTGGTGCGATCCAGCACCTCCAATGTAGCCTCCAGATAGTCAAACCACTCAGCATCCGTTCGCCCTAGACGCACATTGAAGATGCCGCTGGCCAAGCCGTAGTCAGCCATTTGATCTGGCTCTGCCGAAGTGATGAAACTGGCTTGTTGTACGGCGGCATACCGTTGCTCAGCAGCTCTAATCATTTCGCGTGAAACATCCACCCCAAGGTATGTGCAGGTTGGATGTTTGTCTCGTAAATAGTCCAGCAAGGCACCGTAGCCGCAACCCAGATCGTTCAATGAATAATTAGATGCTGCCGAGTCGATTATTTTGCACAGTTGTTCAAAACGAATGGTTTGGCTCTCTTCACCGTTCCAGTCTACGCCGCGAGGTGTCTCTCCATGTTCTGCGAGCTTTTCGGCGTAGTACGTCGCAACCTCGTTGAGCAATTCAATCTTTTTGTTGCGCATATATTTGCCTGACGATGGTATAGGGTCGCTGCTTCGTTTCCGAGAATATCTTGGACAAATAGATACCGACTACGCCGATAAAAGAAATCACCATGCCACCAAGGAGCCAAATAGACGCCATTACTGAGGTCCATCCGCTCATCGGCTTTGCAAGGAAGAGCCAGTGCGTGACCAAGTACACGATGTAGACCAAAGCGAACAATGAAATAGCCACACCGATATGAAAGATACTCACCAAAGGAGCGTTACTGAATGAGGTTACTGAATTGACCAGCAAAGACGTTTTGCTGCGGAAGGTATAGGTGGTTTCACTGGTGCTATGTTTCTTTATCACTTGGGCACGTTGCTCAAACCCGGTGATATGCCACAGACCCGCCATGAACACCTCGCGCTCTTGATGGCACAGCAAGGCATCAACATAGCGGCGTGTCATCAAACGAGTGGTGACGACGTTTTCCGGTAACGCAAGCCCCGTGAGTGCTTTGAAGAAGCGATAGAACCACTGACCACTCCAGCGTTCAAACCAATTGCCTTTCCTGTGCTCCTGCACTCCGTACACCACATCACAGTCTTCCCGTTTCATCTGTTCATCGAAGCTCAGGAGCCATTCAGGTTCTTCTTCAAGGTCGCTGTCGATCAGAAAGACTAGCTCTCCTTTGGCGTGAGCCAGTCCCGTCATCATCGCTTTATGGTGCCCGAAGTTGCGCGACAAGTCGACAACGACGACGTGCGAATCCTGTTCGGTGAGTTTGATAGCCAGATCCAGGCTGTTATCCGGTGAGCCATCGTTTACCATGACGATTTCAAACTCTTCATCAACTGCTTGTTTTGCGGCAGCACTCGCCCTGGCACAAAACTCGTTGATGTAGGGTGCGGATTGATAGAGGGTAGCAACTATCGAGAGTTTCATGCCACGTACCTCATGTAACGTGGTGCGTCCTTGCCGCAATTGAACAAGAGATCGAGAATGGTTACGCCATGGGTAAACTCACCCCATAGCTGTGGGTACTCCGGGTAGCCTGCGTAGTCAAACCAGGTAAGTTTAATTCCCAAATCGGCAAAGACTTTTTCGTCGACATAGTCCTTGGCTGCTGGCCCTGAGATGTACTCAGTACCGCCAGCCTGTAGACACAGGTCAGCAAGCCGCTCGGTCTTGCCATCGAGCAAGGTGAAATCCCATGAATTGGTAATGGTAGTTTTTATGCTTAGGTATGCGCAGATGGCCTCGATGAAACGTCGATTCAGTTGCGAAATATGAGAGAAGGTCTCTCCGAGATAAAGGGGTTCCAGCCATACGGCAATTTTTGTGAAATAAGGTGCGCGTTTGTAGTGTTGACAAAGTGACTTCCAGTGGTTCTGTGCCCACTCGACCCCATCAATTTCAGTTTCCTTTATTTTTTGCTCATATTTACCCTTAACTTTTACCGGAATTGTCAACCATTGAATTCCTTGGGGAGTTTTGATCTGGTTTCGGTTGCGCCAGTCGCGTCGGGTATACTGCATGTCATCGTAGAGGATAAACTCATCCACTGCGGCGATCATGTCGAAGTAGCCTTTCCATGGGATATAATTGGATTGGAGGATTGCTACTCTCTTAGCCTTCATAAATAGGTTGTTTACCTTTTTAGCTCCTCACACAAATCTGTGCAAAGTAGTAGGCATGGGTAGATGCTATTTGCGCCTGCCAGCAGTTGACGCAGGTTTCAGTAGCCGTTTAGATCAGAAACCAGAAAATCAATATCAACAGACTCACGATACTCGCCAAAACGTAATGCAATGACGGTTCCACCTCCAAACAGGCAACCATGCTTTTTCAACAAGGAGCCATCCAGAGAGCTGAGCACTTGGGCAATACGCTGATGGAGCGGACGTTCAAACATGACGACCTACACCCCCAAAGGCAAGACGCAGTGCATCGATTAACTGCCGTTCATACTCTGCCAGGGTCTGCTCATCCAGATGTCGCGAATTACGATCATAGATGTCCCACGCCTCCAATGGCGATAAGGTTTCGACTCCTTGCAACTGCCAGGCAAGCTGATTGAGCTGAGGATATTCCTTCAGCCGGATGCGGGCAGGGATCCACTCCCCCTGGTTCAGTACAGCGGGTACTGCTGACTGCCCGGCCTGCGGTAACAGCCCAAAGGTAAGACCCAGCACAAGCATGGCATTTGCGTACGCACCCATGGTTACGGCAGGTTCGCCTTTTTCTATCCGGTGTAAAGTCACTCTCGACATCGCTGCTGCTTCTGCTGCAGCGACAGCACTGATCCGCTGCGACTTGCGATGGGCGCGAATCTGCTGTCCAAGAACTTTCAGCAGCGCTGCTGTGCTGCCGGTTATATCAGGTGATTTGGCTGGCATAATGTTTCTTATTATAGACAATGCATGAATATTGTCAATAACGAGAAACTAAAAACAAGCATGATGCTCTCTTTTATCCCTCGCCCGTTCGCTACCTCTCTCAAGACGCGAAGTACGCGGAGGAAATCTATCAGATCTGAAACACAGAGCAACGGAACAACAGGGAAAAACAATGGTTTTACATGCTACTGAGTACCTTTTTAGGTATTCACAAACCATTTCTGCCACCAGTTTTTACCTTTTACTCATTATAATCAAACGCCTGATAGCCATGCTTTTTGACCAGTTCATCACGCTCGGCAGCTTTTAAGTCTTCCCGCACCATCTCTGACACCAGCTCCTTGAAGCTGATTTTGGGGGCCCAACCTAGTTTTTCACGCGCCTTGGTTGGGTCACCAAGCAGGGTCTCAACCTCCGTTGGACGGAAGTAACGTGGGTCAACCTTGACAATAGTACGTCTCCCCTCACCCCTGCTCCCTCCCGCAAGGGGAGATGGAGTTTCAAGTGTGCCGGTTTCATCAACGCCGCTACCCTGCCAGCTGATTTTCATACCCAGTTCTTCAGCGGCTGCATCTACAAAATCCCTGACGCTATGTTGTATGCCTGTTGCAATTACCCAGTCTTCAGGCTTTTCCTGCTGCATCAGAAGCCACTGCATCTCAACATAATCTCTGGCATGACCCCAATCACGAAGGGAATCAAGATTGCCGAGGTAGAGACAATCCTGCAGGCCAAGTTTGATTCTGGCAAGTGCGCGGGTAATTTTTCGGGTAACAAAGGTCTCGCCACGAACCGGTGATTCATGGTTAAACAGGATGCCGTTGCAACCGTAGATACCGTACGCCTCACGGTAGTTAACAGTAATCCAGTAGGCATACAACTTGGCCACTGCATATGGTGAGCGTGGGTAGAAAGGGGTGGTTTCCTTTTGAGGTATTTCTTGTACCAACCCATAAAGCTCCGACGTGGATGCCTGATAAAAGCGGGTCTTTTTTTCCAACCCCAAAATGCGAATAGCCTCAAGCATCCTTAATGGTCCAATGGCATCCGCGTTTGCAGTATATTCAGGGGTCTCAAAGGATACGGCCACATGGGACTGGGCGGCCAGATTATAGATCTCATCCGGTTGTACAGCCTGTATAATCCGAATCAGATTGGTAGAGTCGGTCATATCACCATAGTGCAGTACTAATCTGCGGCTTTTTTCGTGGGGATCCTGATAGAGATGGTCTATACGATCGGTGTTGAACAGGGAGGCTCTTCTTTTTATTCCGTGAACTTCATACCCTTTTTCAAGCAGAAGTTCCGCAAGGTACGCACCATCCTGGCCGGTTATGCCGGTTATTAATGCCTTTTTCATGTTAGGTAATTTTCCTTCGAAAATGCAGACCGAATTGAAAGGTTAAAGCGCCAGAAACTTCGACTGGAACAAACACTCAAAAAACATTCCACCACCGCAGAGGAGAAGAAAAGTTCTGGATCTGTAAAATGGTGGGCGATACTGGGATCGAACCAGTGACTTCTACCGTGTGAAGGTAGCACTCTCCCGCTGAGTTAATCGCCCACAACTGTTAATTTTATAAATGACCCCAGTTCTTTGTGTCAAGGTTTTAGACTATATTGAAGTTTGAGTGGATCATCTTCTGTAGCTCTTCAATCCTTATGACAGCCTGACGCAACTCTTCCCTTTCATTGTTATTCAAGATCATAGGATCAAGGAAATGGGAGTCTTTCTGTATCCCTTTTATCTGTTTGATCTGCAAAAGTATCCGATGGTGAGTAAGAATGTTGTAGGCATCCTTAAGGCCATCTGCCATCTCTTTTGAAAAGCTCCCCTCCTGTTCAAGGGCAGTAATCCTCTCAACCGTATTTGTGGCGGAGAGCCCCTGATTGATGGCCAATATCCTTACATTCATCACCAAGGGTGCCCAGGCAAGGAGTTTTACGTTAAGTTTTCCCTTGTGCTCACCGGTTGGTTCAGTCCAGAGGCGACGCATAAAACCTAAAGCCAGCTTCATCTCTGTTGCTGCCCTGGCCATCCCCCACATAACCTGAAAATGTTCCTTCTCCATGGTTCTAATCAGCTCTATCAGGCGTTCACCAAGCAGACGATCGCCAGCCACATGGCGGGCATCTGAGAGAACTATCAGATCCATCATGTTTTTTGCAAAATCCTCCACCTCATAACGAACTATGGCAAAGAGTCTTTTACGCCACTGACTGTAAGAGCCACGCCAGGTAGGATTACTGGTCATTATGTCGCCGGTGCAGCGTTTGAATCCGGCAGTTTCAAGACAATCAACCAGACGGTTTCCAAACTCTGTGAACCAGGCATCTGCATCCTCGCCCCCATCGTCATCGTAGACTATGAGATAATCCTGATCGGTAATAAGTGTCTGTTCTTCGCGACCATCACTTCCCATGCTGATGAGAGCCGATGATACAGGCGGTTCGCCGTAGCCCGAGTCAAGCATCTCCTGCTGGACAAGAACAAACGCCCGCTCAGCTAGAAGATCCCTGTAATGGGTACAGGAAAGATGCAGATTAATAACCGATTCCGATACAAGGAACCTTTCAAGCTCTATTCTGTTCATCTCATCGTGCAGTTTTTTCATCTGAATGGCATCGGCTTTTTCTATAAGCCCCTGCTGCAATGCAGATTGAGCGTCCCATACGCCAAACTTTCGACGGACATTTGCAAGATCCGCAGTTATCTGTTCAAGTGACTCAGAGATCTCCTCAGTTGTGCAATAACGAGTCAGATTTGTTAATGCAGGGAGCTCTTTAAGTAGATCCGCTATTTCATTATGTAGCGCCTGTTTCAAGGTATCCTCGCTGATAATCTAACAAGTTGGACTATTAATGTAGAGGCCAACAGGAGTAACGGATCCGATGACGTCAGTCCAGTTTGATTCCCCATCCCCCACCCATAGCCTTGTAGAGGGCAATAATGTACTGGTGAAGGTTGCCCTGGGTCTGGGAATAATCCAACTCTGCGTTAAAAAGGCTACGTTCGGCGTCAAGAACTTCCAAAAAGCTTGAGTAGCCATTGTCAAAGCGTAGACGAGCCAGCGACGCATAATTGCGCAGAGCCTCAACCTGACGTTTCTGAGCTGCAAGCTGCTCACGGGTTCTGTTTTGCTGAACCAGCCCATCCTCCACCTCTTTAAAAGCTGTCTGTATAGCCTGCTGGTATTTCAAAAGAGCCTGCTGTTGTTGAGCCTCCGCAACCTTTACCTGGCTTGTGGTTTTCCCTGCTGTAAAGATCGGAGCGGTCAGCGAGGCTCCATAGCTGTACATCCTGGCTGGCCCTTTAAACAGATTGTTCAGCTCCGAGCTTGAAACCCCCAGAAGTCCGGTCAGAGAGATTGAAGGGAAATAGGCGGAACGGGCAACGCCTATCTGTGCATTTGCCGCAACAAGTGTCTGTTCAGCCTGCAGAACATCAGGTCGTCTCTGAAGAATTTCTGACGGCAAACCTTTTGGGGGGAGCGGAACCGGTAGTTGGTCAATACCTTTACCTCTGGGTATTGAACCTGGATTCTCACCCAAAAGGATAGATATGGCATGTTCCTGAAGTGCAACTGACTGCTCAAGTTGGGGAATGGTAGCCAATGCCTGCTCGTATTCTGAACGATTCTGCGCCAGCTCCATCTCTGTGATTACTCCACCTTCAAACCTTATCTGAAAGAGGTCAAGCGACTCTTTACGGCTTTTTGCCGTCTCACGGGCTATTTCAAGCTGTTTGTCAAGATCCCGCAATAGTATATACGAAGAGGCAACAGAACTAACAAGGGAAAGAACAGCTGAACGGCGCCCCTCTTCAGAAGCGATCAGTTCTGCCCTTGCAGCCTCGGTGCCACGGCGGATCTTACCCCAGAGATCCAGTTCCCAACTGGCGTTAATGGCCAGTTGATTCGTCTTTACAGGTTGGCCAAGGGTCAATGGAGACTGTTGCTGGGTAAAGCTTGCTCCGGCGCTTATCTGGGGGAAGAATTCTGATCTGGCCACACCGTACTGTGCCGCGTACTCATCAATGCGGGCAACTGCAATCAGCAGATCCTTGTTCTGCTTAAGCGCCTTTTCAATCAAGGATTCAAGAACTGTGTCTCCGTAACCGTTCCACCAGGCCAGGTTGGCAACATCAGCTGACTCCTTTTCTTCAATACGCCAGCTTTGCGGAGCAGTCATCTCAGGCCTGACATAATCGGGCCCAACGGAACAGGCAGACAACAATATAACAAGAGAACAGAGGAGAATCACTCTACTCATGGCGTTTCTCCCCGCTATTATGTTTTGTTGAGGTATCTTCGCAAGCTTCAGATTTATCAGGGATGGAAACAACTCCTTCATTCAGTACCTCTGAGCCCTTCCCTTTACCAATTTTTTGAACCACATAGTAAGTAACCGGAATCATAAATATAGCCAGAAATGAAGCGGCAAGCATTCCACCGATTACAGCAGTCCCCATAATCTGCCTTGACGCAGCACCAGCACCGCTGGCAATGGCAAGAGGCAGACAACCCAGTATAAAAGCAAAGGAGGTCATGAGTATAGGCCTTAATCTCAGCTTTGCGCCGGCAAGGGTTGCCTCAAGAAGGGGCTTCCCTTTTTCATACTCCATCTTTGCAAATTCAACAATAAGAATGGCATTCTTGGCCGCCAGGCCGATAAGCATGACAAGGCCGATCTGGGCATAGACGTTATTTTCAAACTGCCTGGAAAGAAGCCCGACAAAGGCACCGGCAACGGCTATCGGCGTGCCTAGAAGCACACTGAATGGCAATGACCAGCTCTCGTATTGCGCTGCCAGTATCAGGAATACGCAGAATAGAGAAAAGGCAAAGATAGCCGACGAAGAAACCCCCTGCTGAGCCTTTTTCTCCTGAAATGACATACCGGTGTAGTCATACCCCATATCACTCGGCATGCTTTGGGCAAAGACCTCTTCGAGAGCCTTCATGGCCTGAGCAGAGCTGTAGCCTGGCGCAGCCGTTGCGTTGATCTGAGCTGAACGGTACAGATTGTAGCGCATGGTAAATTCAGGTCCGGAAACATTACGTACAGATGTAAGGGCTGAGAGCGGCACCATATTCCCCTGGCTGTTCCTTACATAAAACTGCCCAACTTCATGTATCTCGTTTCTGAACTCTCCCTCTGCCTGGACATAGATCTGCCACTGTCTGCCATACAGGTTGAAATAATTTACAAAACCGCTCCCCATAAAACTCTGTAATGTCTTGTAGACATCTGACAGGTTGACCCCCTGTTTCAACACCTTGTCACGATCCACATCAATGAACATCTGTGGCACAGTTGGCCGGAAAGTGCTGCTGACTGAGGCCAGCTCTTTGCGCTTTTTAGCCTCAGCAATAAATTTGTCAAGATTCTGGCTGAGATAGGAGATATCCTTACCTGCCCTGTCCTGCAGTATAAAGGCTACCCCGCCAGAGGTTCCGATACCGGGGATGGCAGGAGGTGGAAAGGCAAAACCGATGGCTCCGGGGATACTCGAAAGATCCTTTGTAACCCTTGCCATGATAGCCCCATACTTCTCTTCCGGCTTCTTCCGTTTCGCCCACTCTTCAAGTGATACAAAGAAGAAGGCGCTGTATGTGTTTGCAACCTGGCTCATCATACTGTAGCCGACAACGGTTGAACAGTATTTCACTCCAGGGGTCTTCATGATCATCTCTTCAGCCTTGTGGCAGATCTCGTCTGTCCGTTGCAGCGAAGAGGCATCAGGCAACTGCACACCGGCAAACAGGTATCCCTGATCCTCCTCAGGCAGAAAGCTAGAAGGAATGGTCTTGCCCAATATACCGGCAAGAACAGCCGCTCCTAGGAGAAGCAACAGGCTGGTCTTGCTCTTTCGGATGGCGCTGCTGCATACATTGACATAGCCATCTGTAGCCCGGCCAAAGGCTCTGTTAAACCAGTCAAAGAAACGCTGCAACTGCCCGTTGCTCTTCACCTTCGGCTTTAACAGCATTGCACAAAGGGCAGGACTGAGTGTAAGGGCGTTGAAGGCTGATATGATAACTGAAATAGCTATTGTGACGGCAAACTGCTGGTACATTCGTCCGGTAATGCCCGGTATAAAGGCCGTAGGAACGAAGACGGCGGCAAGGATAATGGCAATGGCGATAACAGGGCCGGTAACCTCTTCCATCGCCTTCAGGGTCGCTTCTTTGGGGGAGAGACCATGTTCGATATGATGCTCAACCGCTTCAACCACAACGATGGCATCGTCAACAACCAGACCTATGGCAAGTACCATCCCGAAAAGAGACAGCGTATTTATTGAAAAACCAAACATCGGGAAGAAGGCAAAGGTTCCTATCAGCGAGACCGGCACCGCCAGCAGAGGGATCAGGGTGGCTCTCCACCCCTGCAGGAAGATAAAAACAACGATTATAACCAGCGCCAGCGCCTCGAACAGGGTGGTCACGATCTCCTTCATCCCCTCGGAAACCGCCAGAGTAGTATCTAGGGCAACGTAGTAATCAAGGTCAGGCGGGAAGCTCTTCTTCAGCTCCTTCATAAGATTCTTGGCTCCATTTGCCGCGTCCAGCGCATTGGAACCTGGCATCTGGTATATCGCTATAAGAGCAGAAGGCTTGCCATTAACCCGTGACTTGATGCTGTAATTCTGGGCTCCAAGCTCAATCCTCGCAACATCCTTAATCCTTACCAGAGAACCATCTTCATTGGCCCTAAGGACAATATCCCCAAATTCCTTTTCGCTCTGTAGCCGCCCCTTGGCACGCACTGCATATGTGAATTCCTGCCCCTTGGGAACCGGCTCACCACCGACCTGCCCGGCAGGATTAACCGTATTCTGGGCGTTTACTGCGTTTACTATCTCAGGGATGGTGATGTTAAGCTTTGCCAGCTGGTCAGGACGAACCCAGATACGCAGAGCATACTGACCGGCGCCAAAAACGGTTACACTGGCTACACCCTTGATACGGGTCATCTGGTCGTTGATATTTATAAAGGCATAGTTGGCCAGAAAGATGTTGTCGTATGAGTTATTTGGGGAATAGAGGGCAAAAAGCAGCAACGGAGATGAGGTTGATTTTTGAACAGTGACACCAAAATTCCGGACATCAGAAGGGAGCTGGGATTCAGCCTGCCCCTCACGCATCTGAGCCAGAACCTGATCGGTGTTGGGGTCTGTCTTCAGGTCAAAATAGACGTACAGGTTTGAGGTTCCATTGTTGGCATTAACGGAATACATGTAATCCATATTGTCAACGCCGGACATCTGCTGTTCAATCGGAGTGGCAACTGATTGCTCCAGAGTAAGGGCATCAGCTCCAGTATAGGTCGAACTTATCTGAACAGCAGGCGGGACAATATTGGGAAACTGGGCGATCGGCAGACTGAACATTGAAACAAGGCCGACAGTAACCATAAGAATTGCTATAACGATAGCGACAATCGGCCGATTTATAAAAAATTTTGACATATAGCGCTACCTCTTTGAATCTTTGGCAGGAGTAGCTGCTGTAGCGCCATTCTTTTCAGATTCCCTCACAAAGGGCTTCGGATCAACCAAGACCCCGGGGCGTGCCTTTTGTACTCCCTCAACAACAACCTTTTCACCAACCTTCAACCCTTCTTCAATAATCCAGTCAGAACCGAATCGTTCACCAACCTTTACAGGTCGCACATCCGCCTTGTTATCAGCAGTAACCACCGCGACAAGGTATTTACCCTGCATCTCAGTCACAGCCCGTTGAGGAACAAGGAGAGCCCCTTTTCTTGTAGTTATAGCCGCCTTCAACCTGCCAAACTGGCCGGGGCGGAGGAAATGATCAGGATTTGGAAAAAGTGCGCCCACCTTAAGAGTTCCGGTTCCTGGATCCACCTGACGATCCGCAAGGGCAAACCTGCCTTTATGCGGATAAACTGAACCATCAGCCAGTATCAGCTCAAGTGGAATTTTATCAATTGTTGTGTCAGCGATCTTCTGAGCCTTCAGGTGTTCCTGCTCGCTAACATTGATATACACCTTTATTGGATTTACCGTTGATACAGTTGTCAATTCGTTTGACATGGATGGACTTACAAGGTTCCCCAGCTGAGCCTTTGCTATTCCGGCTATACCATCAACCGGTGAAGTAATCTTTGTAAAACCGAGATCAAGCCTGGCCTTTTCAACATTTGCAGCAGCAGCAGCAATCGCAGCCTTTGACGCCTCTACCGCTGCCTTTGAAGATGCCTCTTTCCCAATCGCATCATCGAGATCCTTCTTTGAAACCGCATTACGTTTTGCAAGCGGTCGGATTCGTTCAAGATCCGCCTTGGCGGAGATATATGTAGCCTGCTGACTTGCAAGATTTCCTTTTGCCTGCTCAAGACTTGCAACAGCCTGATCCAGCGCAGCCCTAAAGGTTCTCGGATCTATCTCGAACAGAGCCTGCCCTTTTTTAACGAGTTGCCCCTCATTGTACAGCTGCTTTATAAGGTAACCTGTTACCTGGGGCTTTATTACGGCATTTACCGAACCATCAACAGTGCCTACCCATTCAGATATTATCGGCACATCCTGCTGCTGAACAGCCTGATATTCGACAACAGGCGGCATCTGGACATGATCCCCCTTTTTATTGCAACCGGAAACAGCAATAGCAAAAACCAACAAGAACGCTACCGCAAAAAAACTGCATCCGACAAAGTGTTTTGAGCTGTTTAAATGGATTGATGCTCGGGGCATTTAAGGTTTCTCCTAGTTTGAAAGTAATGCACAACAAAACGATCGCGACGGATTGTAGCAGAAGTTAATCATTTAGCAAGCCAGGAAGCAGCGCTTATCTTGCTGTCTTGCCAACTCGCTACTAAAAGCCTAAACACCCCAGGAGCATGCAAGCAGGCAAACGATTCAGTTTAAAATCCATAATATATTGCATAATTGTTAAATTAACCTATAGTTTATATGCATCCTACTTTATCCATAGGCTCAAGGAGACAGAACATGAAACGTAGTATTCTTTCGGCATCCGCCGTTTTATTGTTCCTCGTTTCACCCTGTCAGGCAGGTTTTTTAGATGAACTTTCACAAAAGGTACTACCCCCGAGCAGACAGGGAAACCAGCTGGATAACAGTACAATTGTCAAGGGTCTGAAAGAGGCGCTCGCCACCGGCACTGAACGAGCCGTAAATGGTGTTTCCAAAACTGACGGCTATTTTAGTAATCAGATCATCAAGATACTTCTACCTGAGAAGTTCCAGACAGCAGCCAGCATCCTCAAACAGGCCGGTTTTCAAAAAGAGGTTGATGAACTCGTATTGAGCATGAATCGTGCGGCAGAAAAGGCCGCGCCGAAAGCAGCAACTTTTTTCGGAGACGCCATCCGCAGCATGACCGTGGATGATGCCAAAGATATTCTGAAAGGGGGCGACACGGCCGCCACCAGTTTCTTTGAAAAGAAAACCAGAGCGGGGTTATTTGAGGCATTTAAGCCAACTGTAAGCAAGAGTATGAACCAAGTGGGTACTGCCCGCGCATACAAAGGGTTGCTGGATAAAATGGATTCGGTTCCGCTGGCATCACTGGCAGGCAAACCATCGCTTGATCTGGATAGTTACGTTACAAACAAGGCTCTGGATGGATTATTCAGGATGGTTGGTGAGGAGGAAAAAAACATAAGGTCAAATCCGACAGCCAGAACTACCGATCTGCTGCGTTCGGTATTTGGCAGCAAGTAACTTCATCATCTGAACGGCGGAGACCAATCCCCGCCGGTTTTTTATTTAAAGCACTCTCAACCTATTTTAGTGCCAAGTCGTCGTTTTTTAGACATACTTAATAATTTCAGAGTATTACAATCCAAAAGCACTATTATAGAATTGACTCTACCCCCCTTGACATCTAAAAAATGCATACTATCTTTCTATCAGAAAAACATTTATCGAGAGGAGGCAATCCAAATGGCAACCTGGGATCTATTCAAAGAACTGGACAATCTGAGAAGGGAAATTGATGAAGCGTTTCGTGGCGCAGGCTATAACCGGCCATCAGGCTCATCTACTTTCCTTTCGCCGGCTACCGCCCGTCGCTTCCCGCTGGTAAACTTCAGCGAGGATGAGGGACATATCTATATTGAGGCTCTGGTGCCAGGAGTTGATCCAAAGGATGTTGATCTGTCGGTTCTGAGGAACACTGTCACCATCAGCGGCGAACGGAAACCGTTCGTTGAAAAGGAAGGCCAGATCGTGCACCGCTCCGAACTTGGCTCCGGCAAGTTCTCTCGTACCCTTGAGCTACCGGTTGATGTTGATTCTGAAAAGATAACGGCTCAGTGCAAGGATGGCATCATGCAGATCACCCTGGCCAAGGCCGAACATGCAAAACCAAAGAAAATTGAAATCAAACTTTCGTAACTGCTTCGAATCCATTCAGAAAGGAGGTCGTCAATCATGGCAGCCAACAGCTTAACGGAAAGAAATGACGAACAGAATGTTCAGACCCGCGAAGAGACCCGGTCAAACGAAAAATATATCCGCCCGGCAGTTAATATCATTGAAACGGAAGAAGGGCTGGTTCTGACCGCAGACATACCCGGCGCTTCAAAGGGTACTCTCGATGTGAACGTGGAAAAAGGGATCCTGACCATCAGCGCCCCTGCGCAGCACTCCGTGCCCGGAAACTCGGCCTACCGGGAGTTTGAACTGGCCAACTACTACCGCCAGTTTTCAATCCCTGAGAGCCTTGACCATGAAAAGGCTCATGCTGATTATGCAAACGGCATTCTGACCCTGAGGGTGCCAAAGGCTGAAGTAGCCAAACCAAAACGGATCGCCGTACAGATTGGTTAAGCATGATGCACTAACCTCAAAAACGGGGTCTTGACCATCCGGCTAGCCAAGCCGGAGAAAGAACGGCATACCAGCTATGTCTGCCGATATCATAAACCGATAGAGCTTGTATTGAGGGTCGCCTAGTGCGACCCTCGTTGGTTCATACCGGTATACATTAACAGAATTCCAGCCGCCTTACCGGTTCTGCCGTCAGTTTTCCAAACAGGTATCCCTGAGCCAGGTCTGCCCCCGCGATTTCACATAGGCAAGCTCCTCGGAGGTTTCCACCCCTTCTGCCAGCACCTTGATACCGTTTTCGTGTGCTATTGTAGAGAGTGCACCATAAATGGACTGCTTGACTGAATCCTTATCAATACCCCTGATAATCTCCATAGCCGACTTGATTACCTCTGTCTCTCATGCTGCAAGAGTAGCCGGATTAGTATGACTGCGGCCTATATCATCCAGGACAGTAGCTGTTTATCGCGCTTCTACTCCAATCAATATTTTTTTAAGACAGCTTAACAGGGACTGATAGTTTGACAAATTTGAAGGTTTTATGGCGCAAGAAAACTTACCAGATCCAACATAAGAAGGATTCAAAAAGGGTGTACCACTTGTACAGTTTGTAGATACGGGGTAGAATGCACTACACAAAAACAGTTCAGAGGAGGCGACCATGAGCGTGCGCGACATGAAAGGAAATCCAGGAATGTGGGAGAAACTGGGGTGGTCGGACATGAGCAGAGAGGAGCAGGGACTCTGGGCTGTTCTGGGTTGGAGTCAGTCTGGATGGGACAGAAACAGTCCACCTGAAAGTGCAGATAAATACTGGGACAATCTGACCCCTCAGGAACAGTCGGCAGCCATGAGACTCGGTTTCACCCAAGCTGCATGGGATGCCACGGAAGACGAATAACTATGAATAGAGGGCAACTATGTCTGAACCTTTACTGATTGCAAAGAATAGTAGTACTGAACTGCATATACTACCGCAGATGGCCAACCGCCACGGTCTGATAACCGGAGCCACCGGCACAGGGAAAACTGTTAGCCTTCAAACTATGGCAGAGCAGTTTTCATCTATAGGTGTCCCCTGTTTCATGTCTGACGTCAAAGGGGATCTTTCCGGCATTGCAAAGCCTGGCGGCGGCAACCCCAAGGTTGATGAGCGGCTTAAACTACTGGGGATGGAGGAACATGCCTGTCGCACCTTTCCCGTTACCTTCTGGGATCCATTCGGCGAGCAGGGGCACCCGGTGCGGGCAACTGTGTCCGATCTGGGACCACTACTCTTATCAAGGATGCTGGAGCTTAACGAGACCCAGGCAGGGGTTCTTAACATCACCTTTAAAGTGGCTGACGATAATGGTCTTTTGCTGTTGGATCTGAAGGATCTGAGAGCCATGCTACAATTTGTGGGGGAGAACTCAAAGACGATTGCCACCGACTATGGAAATGTCTCTGCAGCCAGTGTGGGTGCAATACAGAGGGGACTTCTTGCGCTGGAGAGCCAGGGTGGTGACAGGATTCTGGGCGAGCCGATGCTGGATATCAATGACCTTATGCAGACAGACAATGGGCTGGGTGTTGTCAATATACTCTCTGCTGATAAACTGATGCAGGCACCCAAGCTCTACTCCACTCTTCTTCTCTGGCTTCTCTCGGAACTCTTTGAAAACCTGCCGGAGGCTGGAGATCTGGAAAAACCGAGACTGGTTTTCTTTTTTGATGAGGCTCACCTTTTGTTCAACGATGCACCGGCTCCCCTTGTTGACAAGATAGAACAGCTTGTTCGACTTATCCGATCTAAAGGGGTGGGGGTTTACTTTGTGACCCAGAACCCTGCTGATGTACCTGACAGGGTTCTGTCGCAGCTGGGCAACCGGGTTCAACATGCGCTACGCGCCTTCAGCCCAAGAGATCAGAAGGCTGTGAAGGCTGCTGCAGAGACCATGCGCGACAACCCCACGCTGGACGAGGCGTCAAGCATTACCGAGCTGGGTGTAGGGGAGGCGCTGATATCATTCCTTGATGAGAGTGGGCGTCCGGCTGTAGTTGAAAGAGCCTTCGTCATCCCTCCGCTTGCTCATATTGGCTCTATTGAGTTGACAGAACGTCAGCAGATTATGAAGGGCTCACTTGTGGCCGGTATATATGATTCGGCTGTTGATAGGGAGTCTGCATCTGAGTTGCTGAAGGCAAGAGCCTCGCAGTTCGCTTCCCCCTCCCCTGCCAATAACGAGGCAGAGGGTGGAATTGGTAGGATGCTGGGTGGGCTGTTCGGTAACCCGGGCAGCACTGGCATCCGTCGCGAAGGTGTTGTGGAGGCTCTGGCAAAAAGCACCGTACGTTCCATGGGAAACCAGTTGGGAAGAGCGATTATAAGGGGTGTGATGGGGTCTATTTTAGGTGGCAGGCGTTTTTAGCAGTGCTAAAAACGCTCTGAGATCAAAACTGTTTTTTCCACCAGATAAGCCTGACAAAGGCCAGTCCAAAACAGGTAATGGAGAGCCATCCCGCAACCGGATGACTAACTCCACGCAGATAAAAGGCCATCGACACCAGCAGACCTATCCCGATTATCTGCTGTAGCCATCTCTGTATCGGTCTCAGCAGGGCTCTGCGATCATCTTCTGAAAGATGAACTGTCAGATCACCCTGCTGCATGGTATCAACAAGATGGCGACTCTTGACAAATGTAAGTGGAAGCTGCGCCAGTTCGTGTGCCACAACCCCCAGGATGCTGTCACGCTCTCCCAGGGCGCGGGTCAGGTTGGCCTTCAAGACAGGGAGCACATCCTTTACCCCGTTGAAGTTTTCTATGTACGAAGTGCCAAGACCCTCAATAATAGAGCTGGCTCTCATAACATAAATAATCTCCTGTGGCAGCTTGAACGGGTAATCCTTAAGTGCATCCATAATACCGAAGGCCAGCTCCTGCATGCTGGTGGCGCTTAAATGTTCATTATCGAAGATTCTGAAGATCTCCTCGGCCAGCCCTGTCAGTTCATCCTGCGGAGCGCTGTCTGTTATTATCCCCAGCTTGCGGGTTGCCTGAACAAGGAGTTCAAAATCCCTCTCATATGCTGCCTTTACGGTATTAATCATCGCCAGGCGGGTAGCATTGGGAATCCGGCTTACCATACCAAAATCAAGGAGCACCAGATTACCTTCTCTGGTTACAAGCAGGTTTCCAGGATGCGGATCTGCATGAAAAAAACCTTTAACCAGCATCTGTTCGGTATAGAACAGAACCAGCTTTTCCATAAGCAATGGGAAGGATACGTTTAACCTGGCAAGACCTTCCCGATCATCAAAACGGATTCCCTCTTCAAAACTCATCACGAGGGCATCAGTGGAACAGAAGGCAGGGTAAGGAAAAGGCATCCTGATACCTGAATCAGGATAGGCCTGCCTGAATCGTTCAAGATTGGAAAGTTCGACCTGCATATCAACTTCCTGCAGGATTGTTCGGCGGAATGCTATCAGTACAGCTTCAATTGAATTTCTGGTGTATTCAGAAAAAAGTGGGCGAAGAAGTGAGAGGAACCATCCCAAAAGCCGGATATCTCCCCTTACTACCATTTCGATACGGTTACGTCTGAGCTTTACCGCTACCTGTTCGCCACTGCAGAGGACAGCACAATGAACCTGCCCAATAGAGGCACAGGCCAAAGGTTCTCTCTCAAAGTTTTTGAAACAGTCTCCGTGTCCAAAAGCTCTTTCAAAGACCTGATCAAAATCAAGGTTGGACATCTTAGGCAATTGATCATGTAATTGCCTCAATGCCTCTAGATAGCTACTATCAAAGAAGTCGGCTCGTGTTGCAAGCACTTGAGCCAGCTTGATAAAGCTTGCCCCGAGGTATTCAATTTCCTCTACCAGTTTTCCAGGGGGCAAAGGCGTTATGCAGAGCCATTGCCTCTTTCTTCTTATCAGCAGAAAAACCGTAAGCAATACACGAAAAACAGAGTATATCCTGGCCGGACTATATAGTCGGACAATCAGACAAAAACTTGTCACAGGATCAAGACTGTCCCTGGCGCAATCTGGCAACCTCTGCCTTCAGTTCATCCAGATCCGACCTGGTGGCAAGACCCAGTTCATCAATGGCCTCTTTCAGCAGCTCCTTAATGTTGCCTTTAATCTGCTCCCGCTCTTCACTACCTTTCGCAACGGCCTGTTCAAAGAACTCCCTGGCCTTACGATCGTTCTCATCTTTAAAACCTTTTGCAGAATCACCAGCCTGCTCAATCTTTTCCTTTGCCAATAGAACAGAACCAAGTCCGAAGTAAAACAGATTCTCAAGCTTTTCTTTCATTTTATTTTTCCCCTTTCAATGTTGCTGTAGAACAGGTCAATTCCGCCAGGGCAGCCTCAAAGGCCGCAATAGAAGCATCCAGACCGGCATTTCCAATAGCTCCCCGTCCAGTCATTTCCCTGTCTTATGTACAGGCTTTTCAATCTCTTCCTGATATGTTTCTCTGCCTGTTCCGGATCCTGAGCCGCCATATCAAGCAGCTCCTCATACACTGAAGCAAATGTTTCATCATAACGTTTATCAATATAGTCGGTCATTGACATGATGCTATACCTATGCTGTTTTTCATATTTCTCAGCAAATCATATACCAGTTTCATTTTTTTTACTACTTAACCAAACTGTCACTTATACAAAAAGGATTTCCATATACCCACTTGCATTGTAAAAAAAACCGTTTAAACTGTCTCAAGCGCTGCTTATGGTAAAACACAAGAAGGAGGGAATATGGCACTCTGGGACAAGTTAAAAGCTGAACTTATCGACATCATTCAATGGCTGGATGACACAAATGACACTCTGATTTACCGTTTTCCCCGCTACAACAATGAAATCAAGTACAACGCCAAGCTGGTAGTGCGAGAAGGACAGTCTGCAGTTTTTATAAATGAAGGTCAGATTGCAGATGTATACGGGCCTGGAACATACACCCTAAGCACTCAGAATATGCCGATACTGGCAACCCTTAAAGGTTGGAAATACGGATTTGAATCTCCATTCAAGGCAGAGGTCTACTTTGTATCCACCCGCCAATTTACCAACCTGAAATGGGGCACTCCCGGCCCTTGTACCATGAGGGATCCTGAGTTTGGCGCGGTAAGAGTCACCGCATTCGGGATCTACTCCATCAAGATTAAGGATCCTACAATATTTATCAGGGAAATCGCTGGCACCGACGGCAGCTTTACCACCGAAGAGATTCAGGAAAACCTGAAAGGCAAGATCGGCCTGCGGATAAAAGAGGTAATGCCTGAGTTGAAGATTCCGGTTATTGACCTTGAAAGCAAGGTCTACACCCTGGGAGAGATGCTTAAAGATAGAATTGCTCCTTCCTTTGAGGGGTTTGGTCTGGCACTTACGGAGGTTCAGGTTCAGGATGTCGGCCTTCCTGAAGAGGTTGAAAGGGCAATTGACAAGGCCGGAGCCATGAAGGCTATCGGCAATATGCAGATGTACACCCAGTATGAAACTGCAAACTCCATAAACGACGCTGCAAACAATCCGGGCGGACTTGCCGCAGCAGGAGTAGGAATCGGAATGGGTCTGGGCATGGGCGGTCAGATGGGAAACGCAATGGGTGGAGCGTTTACAAATATGGTACAGCAACCGGGGATAAATCCCGGCTTCTCAGGTGGAGCTGCACAGCAGGGATCTCCGCAACCTCCCCCTATGCCAGGCCCCCCTCCATTGCCAACAGCACTACAAATTTTTGTGGCAATAAACGGCCAACAGTCAGGCCCGTTTGATCTGCCAGCGCTTCAACAGATGGCACTACAAGGGAAGTTGACAAGGGACAGCCTGGTCTGGAAACAGGGGATGGCAGGCTGGGCTGCAGCCGGTACGGTAACCGAGCTGACAGAGATCTTTGGCAGCGCAACACCGCCAATGCCGCCGGCTTAGTCGGAGATACTGACTTATGAGCGAACAGACATCCCATACAGCAATCAAAGAGTTCCCTTGCGGTTCATGCGGAGCCAAGCTTGAATTTTCACCAGGGGCAGCCTCACTTAAATGCCCCTACTGTAGCTTTGAGAACAAGATCCCTCAATCTGCAGATGAAATCAAAGAACTGGATTTTTACGAGTATTTCGCACGAGCCACAGAACAGGGTGATTCCCAGGAGGTACAGACCGTAAAGTGCCAATCCTGCGGCGCAACATCCACTCTGCAACCAAACATTTCAATGAGCCACTGCCCGTTCTGCGGAACCCAGTTGCAGGCAAAGGCAAAGGCCACTCGACTGATAAAGCCAGGAGCAATACTCCCTTTCAAGATTCCTAAAAATAAGGCGTTGGGACTTTTCAGGGACTGGCTCGGAAGCCTCTGGTTTGCCCCAAACGGTCTAAAAGAGCAGGCTGCAAAAGATGGCGGGATAAAAGGGATGTACATTCCCTACTGGACCTTTGATGCCAAGTCAACCACATGGTACGACGGTGAACGGGGAGAGGACTATTACGAAACCGAAAACTTCACTGAAACAGACAGAGATGGCGACAGCGTGCAACGAAGCCGTCAGGTACGTCACACACGCTGGTACCATGCCAGCGGCACTGTCTGGCAAAATTTTGATGATATAATCGTTCAGGCCGGACGCTCACTGCCACCACAAATTGTAGACGAACTTGAACCATGGAATCTGAAGGCTCTGGTTCCTTATCAGGATGCATACATGAGTGGTTTCCAGGCCGAGGCCTATCAGGTTGACTTGGGGGATGGCTTTGAGCGAGCCAAACATGAGATGGATGAAGCAATACGCGAGACCGTAAAAAAGGATATCGGAGGCGACCAGCAACAGATCCATACAGTCAGAACCCAGTTTGACGACATCACATTCAAGCATATTCTGCTACCGGTCTGGATTAGTGCTTACAAATACGGCGACAAATCTTACCGTTTCCTGATTAACGGCGATACGGGTGAAGTACAGGGTGAAAGACCATGGTCGGTTGCCAAGATAGGATTAACAATAGTTGGTGCAATCATATTACTTATACTTATCGCCATGGTGCTGAAGAAATAATCAGGGATTAATAAACAGGTAGGTGGCAAATTCCTCACCTATTCTGCTGTCAACAACGCTGCACCCAATAGAGGTGTAGCGTTGTATTATATCAAATTTATCCTGGAGAGGGATACCGGATAGCAGCAGGTGCCCACCAGAACAGGTCATTCCTACCAGTTGATCTGCCAATGGCAACAGGATGTCTGCATAGATATTGGCTAGAACAAGCTCAAACGAATGCCCCGCAACTACAGAAAGTTCACCGCAAACCGTACTTATACGATCTTCAAGACCATTGAACAGAACATTTTCCTGACAGGAGAGAGCTGCGGCCTCATCAAGATCTACCGCCAGAACTGAAGCTGCGCCCAGCCTGGCAGCAGCAAGCGCAAGGATACCTGTCCCGCTGCCAAGATCCAGTGCATTGCATCCCTTAATCCTTGGAATATCCGGCATAATCTCAAGACAGGATGCTGTGGTTTCATGTTCTCCTGAACCAAAAGCACCCTTCTTTCCTAATATAATCGGCAGGCCACAAGGATTTGGGACTGGATCACCAGCGGGGATAATGGTAAAAAGGCCGATAGAAAATGGTTTGAATATTCTTCCTGACATTTGAAAGTACCCTAGCCAATTAAGGATGCAAGGTCAAGCTTATCATTACACTAACAGAGCTACAAATATCTCAATTTTGAAAGGAACCTGTTAATATCATGCGTATCACCCCTGCCTCTGAACTGGATTATCGCTGCAAGAAACTTCAAAACTACATGCAGGCATCTGATCTGGATGCCATTATTATTGTACAAAATGCCGATCTTTTCTACTTTACCGGCACAATCCAGAATGGTCTGCTTTATCTGCCTGCAGAAGGGGATCCTGTTTACCTGGTAAGGCGTGAATACACCCGTGCAAGGATGGAATCAGGAATCAAAGAGGTTTTATCGCTCAGTTCTCCAAAAGATATTCTTCCTACTATCAACAATTTCGGCTATCCGACTCCAAAGAGGATCGGCCTGGAGCTTGATGTTCTCCCTATAGTTTTTCTTGAGCGTTATCGCAAGGTATGGCCGAATGCTGAATTTTCTGATGCAACCCCTCTGATCCGCCAGGTAAGAATGATCAAAAGCGAATATGAGATCAAGCTGATGATGGACTCTGCACAACAGGTTCACAAGGTATATGAAAGAGCCAAAGAGGTAATACGTGAAGGGATTACAGATCTGGAACTTGCGGCTGAGCTGGAATTTGTGGCTCGTAAAAACGGACATCCAGGATTGATCAGGATGAGGGTATTTAACGGAGAGATGTGTTTTGGCCATACATTCTCCGGCGTGGACAGCGCAGTACCAGCCTACACAGATACTCCGTTCGGCGGCATGGGGATATCACCTTCTTTTGGACAGGGACCAGGATACAAGATTATTGCCAGAAACGAACCTGTAATTATTGATTTTGCCGGAAGCGTTGACGGTTATCTGACCGATCAGACTCGCGTATACTGTATTGGCTCGCTTTCCGACAGGCTTAAAAAGGGATTTAATGACATGCTCCAGGTACAGGAGTTGATGAAAGAGATTGTAACACCGGGAATCAGCTGGAGCGAAATTCATGACCGCTGCCGTGAGTTGGCCACCAGACAGGGATATGCAGATAATTTTATGGGGGCAGTAAACTCGCAGGTTTCATTTATAGGCCACGGCCTGGGGATTGAAATAGATGAATATCCATTTATTGCAAGGGGCTTCAAGGATAATCTGATGGAGACAGGCATGACCTGGGCCTTTGAGCCAAAAGTTGTATTCCCCGGTGAAGGGGCGGTTGGAATTGAAAACACCTTTTATCTTAGTAAACAAGGAATTAAACAGATGACTATTTCAGACGATGCTCTGGTAGTTTTATAATGTTGTTTTTTGTATACAAAAAACCTGTTGTATTTGATTCTTCAGGATGATATAAGGAAACATATTTTTGTATACAGTATATGTAATGTAACATTTTTTAGTGCAATTAGTTAGTTGCACCATTTAACCGAAAGGAGAAGCACGCATGGCACTGAAGGAAACCCTCAAGCAGAAGATTGAAGAGTTCCGTCCTCGCACTACCAAACTGGTGAAAGAGTTTGGTAAGGTAAAAATTGATGAGGTCACTATTGACCAGTGCATCGGTGGCGCACGCGACATCCGTTCTCTGGTAACCGACATTTCCTACCTGGATCCCCAGGAAGGTATTCGTTTCCGTGGCAAGACCATTCCAGAAACATTTGAAGCATTGCCAAAGGCTGCAGGTTCTGACTATCCTACCGTTGAGTCTTTCTGGTACTTCCTGTTGACCGGTGAAGTTCCAACCCAAGCTCAGGTTGATGAAGTATCCGCAGAATGGAAAAAGCGTCAAGTTGTTCCTTCATATGTATGGGATGCCATTCGCGCTCTTCCTAGAGATATCCATCCGATGGTCATGCTTTCAGTTGGTATCCTGGCTCTTCAAAAGGATTCAAAATTCTATGCCTTCTACGGTTCAGGTAAGTTCAACAAGATGACTGCCTGGGAATATGTTTACGAAGATGCCAGCGACCTGGTAGCTCGTATTCCTATCATTGCAGCATTCATCTACAACCTGAAATATCGCGGAGACTATCAGATTGCTCCGGATTCAACCCTTGATATGGGTGCAAACTTCGCCCATATGATCGGCCAGAGCGAGCAGTACAAGGATGTTGCACGTATGTACTTTATCCTTCACTCCGACCATGAGTCCGGCAACGTATCAGCACATACAACCCACTTGGTACACTCCGCACTGTCCGACCCATATTATGCTTACTCTGCTGGCCTGAACGGCCTTGCAGGCCCTCTGCATGGTTTGGCTAACCAGGAAGTTCTGGACTGGACAATGAAGTTCCAGGCCAAGTATTGTGCTGATAAAGAGCCTACCAAAGAACTTATCAAAGAAGCTCTCTGGGATACTCTGAACTCCGGACAGGTAATTCCTGGTTATGGTCACGCTGTTCTGCGTAAGACAGACCCACGTTACATGTCACAGCGTGAATTCTGCCTAAAAACACCAGGTCTGAAAGACGACGCACTCTTCAAGGTTGTTTCCATGATCTTTGAAGTTGCTCCTGGCGTTCTTACAGAGCAAGGCAAGGCAAAGAACCCATGGCCTAACGTTGACGCACAGTCTGGCGTTATCCAGTGGTACTATGGCCTGCGTGAGTGGGACTTCTACACCGTTCTGTTCGGTGTAGGCCGCGCACTTGGCTGCATGGCTAATATCACATGGGATCGCGGTTTGGGCTATGCAATTGAGCGTCCTAAGTCTGTAACTACCGCAATGCTTGAGAAATGGGCTGCAGAAGGTGGCCGCAAGTAAATAGCAATACGGTTATGTACCCCTAAAAAAGGGAGATGCGATATCGCATCTCCCTTTTTTTATAAAAGATTTGTTTGGTTGTGGCTATTTTATTTACCAATAAAAGCCGGCTTGCGTTTTTCTAAAAAGGCCTTTTTACCCTCATCATAATCATGACTATCATAGACCATACGACGCAATCCCTGAACATATTCAAATGTCTCTGGTCTCATCGGATAAGCATCTGCAAGTAGTCTTAATTGTTCCTTCATAACCCTGTTTGCAAGAGGGGAATTATCGGCAATCGTTGACGCCATGCTGTAGGTAAAATCCTCCAACTCATCTATTGGAACCAGATGGTTTAGAATTCCAACCTGCAAAGCTCGTTCTGCTGATATCGGTTCAGCCGTATAAAACATCTCTCTCGCAATTCTGGGACCTACAATATTAAAAAAATGCATAATCCCCGATATGTTGTACGGAACCCCAAGCTTTGCCGGAGTTATGGCAAAGGAAGCCTTATGAGAGCCAACTGCGATATCGCATACAAATGAAAGGTCGCATGCTCCTCCCCAAACTGAACCTTCAATCATAGCAATAACAGGGGAATGAAACCTCTGAACAGCCCTCAAAAGACATTCAAGCGGATCATTATAAGAAAGTGGATCTCTTCCAGATATTGGAAGTTCATTGATATTGAAACCTGATGACCATACCTTTGAACCAGTTAAAGACCTTATAACCAAAACCCTCACTTCTTCATTCTGAGAAAAAGTATCTATTGCAAGAAGCATTTCTTCCAGCATCTGACAAGAAAGACTGTTTCTTGTCTCTGGATTGTTAAAGGTTATGGTGGCGATGTTCCGGTTGATCGAGGTCAAGATATGCTGCATTTTTAACTCCCTCCTATTCCTTTGTATCAGGTGTAAGTCCATACTGAATCAGCTTTCGTTGTAGCACAATCCGCTCTATCTTCAACATCTCTGCCGTTTCATCCAGATTCCACTCATAATGCTGCATTGCATCAAGCAGATATTTGCGCTCAAACTGTTCGCGCGCAACAGACAACGGTGTAATTTCCGGTTTCTGATTAGCCCCCGGTTCTAGAGACTGAGAGCATCTACCAGGAATGAGTTCAGGAAGTTCATCCCCTTTTACAACTGGGCCTGGCGCCATTATCAGTATTCTCTCTACAACATTTCTCAGCTCACGTACATTTCCTGGCCAATCATAACCCTTAAGGCAGTTAACTGCTGATTTATCGAAGGTTTTAGGCTCCCAGCCCTCCCTGCGGTGAAACTGGTTAACAAAATGCAATATCAACTGTGGAATATCTTCAGAACGTTCACGTAACGGGGGGAGATAAAAAGGTACTATCTGAAGCTGATGATACAGCTCTTCATGAAATTTTTCCTCTTTTACTGCATTTTCAAGAGAAGATGATGTTGCAACAATAATGCGCACATCTACTCTTATTGGCCTTGACCCACCTTTTCTTTCAAAGAGCTGCTCAGTTATGATACGTAGCAACTCGGCCTGTCCCTGCGAAGAAAGCTCCTCGACATCATCAAGAAAGAGTGTACCTCCATCAACAAGATCAAGCCGTCCCCTCTTTTGCCTGGATGTTTCAGAATTTTCAGTTCGCTCATAACCAAATAGTTCCTCAATCAGCAACCTCTCTGGAATTGCCTTGCAGTTGACAGACACAAAGGGTTTGTCTCTTCTTGTGCTGAAATGGTGAATTGCGCGGGCAAGCAACTGCTTGCCTACACCTTGCTCTCCTTGTATCAAAACAGGTGTTGATGTGGGAGCAATTCTCTGAATCTGACTTCTGATCCCTGTGATACACGCTGAAGCACCAATCAGCTCATAATCCCTGAAAGTTGCCTGCTTTAGCGCTTCATTCTCTTTTTTCAACTCTTTGAAGTTAATGGCATTGAATACAGTGAGTAGAACCTTATCAAGAGAGAACGGCTTTTCTATAAAATCAAAAGCTCCTGACTTGGTTGATTTTACAGCGGTTTCTATTGTACCATGACCTGACATCATAACTACAGTCATCTCAGGGTACATATTCCTTATCCTTTCCAAGGTCTGAATACCATCCATCCCTGGCATCCATATATCAAGGAGAACCAGATCCGGCACTTCTTCACGGATCAGCTCAATGGCATCAGTTCCATTCTCCGCCATAATAACCTGATATCCTTCATCCTGAAGTATACCGGTGAGGGAGACACGTATACCTTCTTCATCATCAACTACAAGTATCAGTTTTGACATACAGCCTCCAGTTAAATTCTAGCTTGCCGGAAATTCAATAACAAAACAGGCTCCATGCGGATGATTATCGCGCACACGGACAAAACCATTATGATCAGACACAATGCTCGTAACGATTGCAAGGCCAAGCCCTGTTCCGCCTTTTTTTGTCGAAAAATACGGTTCAAAGAGACGAGACTTGACTTCAATGGAGATTCCAGGCCCATCATCAGCAATACTGCAAGATACGATCTTTAACTCATTATCGTATCTTGTAGATATGGTTATAGTACCTTTGCCTTCCATAGCGGCCACAGCATTTTCTAAAAGATTTATCAGCACTCGCTTTATCTGATCCCTATCAATCTTTATTAACGGCATCTGCTCATCTGATGAAAAATTACAAATAACATCGCTATGAGCCTGCTGGTAGAGTGTAAGCGTTTCCTTAACCAGTTGGTTAAGATCATTATCTGTAGGGTGTACTGCTGGCATCCTTGCAAAGTTTGAAAACTCATTTACCAGTATCTTGAGCTCATCTACTGATCTGCTTATCATAGTAGTGCACTCGTCAAATATCGTTACATCCTCTGGATTGGAAAAGTGATTAAGATAGCGTTTTCTTAGGCGTTGGGCAGACAATTGTATCGGCGTAAGCGGGTTTTTGATCTCATGGGCAATCCTGCGGGCAACCTCACGCCATGCAGCCATCCTCTGTCCCTTGACTAATTGGGTCAAATCATCAAGGACAAGGACTGAGCCAACAAACGCCCCCTGTTCATCCATCATTGTTGTAAGATTCATCTGTAATACCCTGCGTTCACCACGCATATCCAGAATGATCTGGCGACTAACTGTGTCATTGCTAGTTAAAGCCATGTTCCTAAGTGCATCACGAACAATTTCAAGATAAGATTCCCGCATAACATCACGGAAGTTTTTACCCAGAACCTTCCCTGTATCAATCTGTAGTAGACGTTCAGCAGAGGTATTAATTGTCGTAATAATTCCGTTCTTGTCTACAGAAATAACACCGGCAGCTACGTTACGCAGCACTATTTCCATATAACGACGGCGTGATTCTATCTCTTGATTGATACGCGTCAGTTCTTCATTTGTACTGTTTAATGCAAGCCGCTGGGTTCTGAGATCCTGAATCATAGTGTTAAATGAGCCGACAAGCATCCCTATCTCATCAGGCCCCTCAGCATCTATTCTTACATTCAAATTTCCTTCAGCAACCAGATGGGTGCCCTCAACCAGTTCCTGAATCGGCCTTGTCATACTGTTAGCTAGGTAGATCCCTATCCAGAAAGATAGAAATACTATTACTGATGCAATCAAAAACAGAACCAGAAGATATCCAGTAGTAATCGGGCTTTTAAGCACCTTCAGGCGTCTGAATTCCTGATATGAAGCAGATATCTCACGCATCTTGCTTACAAGTGAATGTGGCACATAATAGTTGACAACCACCACACCAACAACATCACGATTATTGTATGTTGAAAAAATAGGTACAATACCTTGAATTAGGTCGGCCTTGCCAACAGAGTTAACTTTAGTCATTTCATGCCCAGAAAGTGCCTTATTTATATCTTCTGAATTTGGGCTGGTCAGTTCACCTGGGGGAACATCTGGGTTGGAAGCCCTCACAAGCTCTTCACGTTGTGAGGAGAATACTTCAACTATTCCGAGGTTATACTCTTTCTGTTTGGCCTTGATGACTTCTTTCATCCGATTAATATTATCTTCGTTAAGGAGACGCTCTTTTTTGATTGTATCACTTAATCTGTGAGCATAAAAAAGAGCGTTACTGGCTGAGTTTTTATAATAAGTCTGAGCAACCTCCAGGGATTCGTTAAGAGCCGTCTCCACCTGAACGTTGAACCAGTTCTGAACACTATTTGTGATAAAGCTGGCAGCAGCAAAAAAAAGCAGCATGGTTGGCACAAGAGAGAGACCAACAAAAGATATGACAAGCTTGGTTCTTAAACGAGTTGCAAGGTGCTTGGAACGATTTTCTACAAGCAGTTTAAGCACATTTCTACTAATCAGGTATACGAGCAACACAACAAGTAATACAATCACATTAATCATCCCAAAGATAACAATATTACTGGATAATGGGGCGATTGAGCTAATCTGGGTAAGTCTTATTTCAACACCTGTCAAAAGCACAATAAGTAAGACTGCAAGAACAATAACTGTTGTTTCTCTTAATCGTTTTTTCCGTTCTTCAGCTGAAAGCATTTTTAATCCCCTTATTACCAGCTGTTAGCTCATTAAAAGAGTAACATAAGGAAAGCCGCTTGAAAACCTGATTCAGATTGATATAGTAAGTTATAAAGTCAACGTTTTACAGAGTATTTAGGAGCTCCAAATGAAAATATCAGATAAATCTGCTGTAGGTGGACTTCGCAAGGGTTCTGTTCCCGAATCCTCTAAAAAAACCTCTGATGGTCTGTTTTCCTTATTTTCATCAGAATTGAAATCAAGGCAAATCAAAATTGAACATTATGACCAGGATATAAGCCGTATTCGCGCTGATTTAGATATTGCCGGAAGCTTGCTTGAAAATGAACCTACATTACCGAATTTTAGACAATTCAGAGAACTTTTAAGTAAACTCGCTAAACAGGTCTCAAATGAAGCATATCGCTTGGAAAAAGTCGGAGGCACTCCGATGAATCCAAGATATTACGAAATAATTACAGTTATAGACAAGGAAGCTGATAAGCTGTACGAACTCGTTCTAAAAGAACAAAAAGACAGAATGGCAATAACTGAAGCGGTTATAGGAATAAAAGGACTTATAGTTGATCTGATAATGTAGGGTTTATAAAAAAGACGACCCATGAATTGGGTCGTCTTTAAAAAATCTTCAACTGAAATAGTAGAATTAAGATTCTTCCACAAGCTCAATTACGGACATTTGAGCAGAATCTCCCAGTCGTTGGCTAATCTTGATTATTCTGGTATATCCACCTGAACGTTCCTTATAGCGTGGAGCGATCGTGGTAAAAAGTTTTGTAACTACAGACTTTTCACGAATATAAGCAGCAGCCTGACGATGGGCATGAAGATCACCACGTTTGCCAAGAGTTATCATTTTTTCTGCTACTGAACGAATCTCTTTGGCTTTGGAATCCGTTGTTATAATACGCTCATGATTTAATAAAGAGGTAACCATATTCCTGAACATGGCTATACGATGACTGGTGGTACGTCCAAGTCTTCTGCCTGATTTATTGTGACGCATCTGTTATTCCTTTCTGCTTATAAACACAATATACAACGATTTTACAAAATTCAGTTATTCTTCATCCTTCTGTTCACCCCTGAGCCGCTTAACCACGTCAGGGTCAGGAAAAGAATCAAGTTTCATACCGAATGTTAAGCCCATCTCATTCAAGATATCTTTAATCTCATTAAGGGATTTTCGACCAAAATTCTGAGTTTTTAACATTTCTGATTCAGACTTCGAAACCAACTCACCAATAAGCTTAATACCGGCATTTTTGAGGCAATTTGCAGAACGTACTGAAAGCTCCAATTCCTCAACTGTACGGTAAAGATTCTCATTGATCTTTGATTCATCATCTACCACCTCATCGCTAAGCTGTGGCTCGGATTCTTCATCAAAGTTTATGAATATAGTCATCTGTTCTTTAACAATTTTAGCGGCATATGCTATAGCATCATCTGGCCCTATACTGCCATCTGTCCAGACTTCAAGTGTCAATTTGTCATAATCTGTCATCTGGCCAACTCGAGCATTAGAAACAACAAAATTAACCTTGATTATCGGAGAAAAGATTGCATCAATAGGAACGGTTCCAATCGGTGCCTTTTCATCACGATTACGTTCGGCAGAGACATAACCTTTACCGATTCGAACCAACATTTCCATTTCAAGAACAGCATCCTTGCCACAAGTAGCTATATGCATTTCAGGATTCATTACCTCTACATTATGAGGAACTATAATGTCTCCTGCCTTTAAAACACCTTCACCCTTATGAATAATCCTTATAACCGCTTGATCGCTGCCATGCAAACGAAGCCTAACACTCTTTAGATTAAGAATGATATCGGTAACATCTTCGGTCACACCCGGTATAGAAGAAAATTCGTGTTGTACACCCTTTATCCTTACGGATGTAACTGCTGCACCCTGCAATGATGAAAGAAGAACTCTACGGAGTGAATTTCCCAGTGTAGTACCAAAACCACGCTCAAATGGTTCAGCGACAAATTTGCCATATACCGCAGAAAGCGTTTCTTTTTCAACCTGAAGCTGTTTAGGCTTTATCAGATCACGCCAGTTTTTATACATTCAATTCCTCCCCTCAAGGGGTAAGCAATAAATTAAAAAGAAAAGAAAAATATTACTTGGAATACAGTTCGACTATCAACTGTTCCTGTATTGGTGTAGTTATATCCTCACGCACAGGGACTGTCTTAGCTGTACCTTTAAAAGCTTCGCGATCAAGCTCCAACCATTGAGGAACGCCTCTACGGACCACGGCATCCAGTGCGTCATTGATGGAAACGACTGAACGACTTTTATCACGCAGCACGATCTGATCACCAGACTTAACCTGCATTGATGGAATAGTCGCCTTTCGGCCATTAAGTACAAAGTGGCCGTGACGCACTAATTGACGAGCTTCAGCACGTGACGAAGCAAACCCAAGCCTGTATACAACATTGTCCAGCCGACGCTCTAAAATAGAGAGAAGATTCTCGCCAGTTACACCCTTCATACGATCTGCTCGGTCAAAGTAGCACCTGAACTGTTTTTCGAGCAAACCATAAAGTCGCTTCACCTTCTGCTTTTCACGCAACTGAACACCATAATCAGACGTTTTGATGCGACCCTGGCCATGTTGTCCCGGGGGATAATTACGACGCTTAAGGGCACATTTATCAGTGTAACAACGATCCCCTTTGAGGAAAAGTTCCATATTTTCTCTTCTGCATAAACGACAGGACGGTCCAGTATACCTAGCCAAGACAACCTCCTCTAACTGTATCAGGTGCGAAAATTTAGTTATTTAATTTATACTCTTCTACGCTTCGGTGGACGACATCCGTTATGTGGAATAGGAGTTACGTCACGAATAAAGCTGACATTAAGACCAGTCGCCTGGAGTGCACGCAAAGCGGACTCTCTGCCTGAACCTGGCCCCTTAACAAGTACTTCTATATTACGGAGACCATGTTCCTGAGCCTTACGAGCACAATCTTCTGCAGCTACCTGAGCCGCAAAAGGAGTGCTTTTACGTGACCCTTTAAAACCTTTTGCCCCAGCTGTTGACCATGCAACCACATTTCCCACAGGATCCGTAATGGTAATTATGGTATTGTTAAACGTCGCCTGTATATGAGCAACGCCATTTGTAATATTCTTTTTTTCTTTTTTCTTTCTTACAACTTTTTTCGGAGCAGCCATACTTCCTCCAGACAGATTCTATAATTAAAACCTATTTTTTCTTACCGGCAACAGTCCTTGCAGGACCTTTGCGTGTACGTGAATTGGTCTTGGTACGCTGACCACGACAAGGCAACCCCTTACGATGGCGTAAGCCGCGATAACATCCCAAATCCATCAATCTCTTGATATTCATTGAAATTTCTCGGCGCAAGTCACCTTCAACCTTTACATTCTTATCAATCTCTTCACGAAGTTTACCAACCTCTGATTCAGTAAGCTTGTCGGTACGAGTATTAGCATCAATGTTCGTAGCAATCAGAATGTTCTTAGCTGTTGTACGTCCGACGCCATAAATGTATGTCAAGGCGATTTCAATTCGCTTGTTTTTTGGTAAATCTATACCCGCAATACGTGCCACTTCTAGTCCCCCCTTGGTTTATTAACCTTGACGTTGAGAATGTTTAGGTGTTTCACAGATAACCCTGACTACACCTTTACGTTTAATTATCTTGCACTTATCGCAGATTTTCTTGACGGATGCCCTAACTTTCATATTTGTTCACCTTTCAGCCTGCGCCAATCATAGGCGTGTAAGTATTTCTGTACCGTGATCTGTAATTGCAATTGTATGCTCAAAATGGGCTGAAAGAGCACCATCAGCCGTAACGGCAGTCCAGGAATCATCTAGTACTTTTACAGCAAAGCTACCTTTGTTCACCATTGGTTCAATCGCAAGCAACATTCCGGATTTCAGCTGAACACCACGCCCTGGTTTTCCATAATTTGGTACTTGTGGTTCTTCGTGAAGTTTCTTACCAATTCCGTGCCCAACAAAATCACGAACAACTGAATAACCTGAACGTTCAACATGAGATTGCACGGCATATGAAATATCGAAAAGTCTGCCACCTGCAACTGCATGCTCGATACCCTTATATAAAGACTCTTCTGTGATTTTTATAAGGTGAGCTGCTTCAGGACTGATGTTTCCAACAGGAACTGTTATAGCAGCATCACCATAGAAATCATCATAAAGAACACCAAAATCAAGGCTTAGAATATCTCCTTCATTTAGTGGGTTGTTATTAGGCATTCCGTGTACAACAACATCATTGGGTGAGCAACAAAGTGCAAACGGAAAACCTGCGTATCCTTTAAAAGCTGGAATTGCCTTGTTCTTTTTAGTTTCCTTAAGAGCCAGTTCCTCTAATTCGAGCGTAGTAATGCCTGGCTTGATTTTTTCCCTCAAAAGAACAAGGATTTCAGCTACTATCCTGTTAGGCACTTTCATTCTTTCAATCTCGCGAGGAGATTTTAGAACAATCATTCTATCTTACCAGAACCGAAGAAATCCGAAACTGAATCTCTGCTATTGTACCCATCCCTAAAACTGGACGCAAAAGCTGCTTGGATTCATAATAAGACTTTAAAGGAGAAGTTTGATTCTCGTATACTTCAAGCCTATTTCTTACAGTTTCTTCTCTATCATCATCCCGTTGAACCAAAAGAGCTCCACAAATGTCACAGATCCCATCTTTAGCAGCGGGCGAATATAATACATGGTATCCCTTACCACAAGAACTACAAGAACGACGACCTGACAAGCGCTTAACAATCTCTTCTTTTTCTACTTCAAGAGAAACAACATGCTCTATGGAACGACCAGTTTCTTTTAATATTTTATCAAGTGCCTCAGCTTGAGGTATTGTACGTGGGAAGCCATCCAATACAAAACCGGTTTTACAATCATCTTGTTTTATCCGTTCAGCTACAAGCCCAAGAACAATATCATCAGAGACAAGGCCTCCTTTAATCATTATTTCCTTAGCCTTAAGACCTAAAGGGGTTTCAGCCTTTACAGCTGCACGCAGCATATCACCGGTTGAAATCTGCGGTATTCTGAACTTCTGCACAAGAAATTCAGCTTGTGTACCTTTACCTGCTCCTGGAGGACCAAAAAGGATAATATTCATACCCTATCTACGCCCCCTTATCCTTACACCTTTTAAGAAACCTTCATAATTACGAGTTATCAAGTGTGACTCAATCTGAGCTACGGTATCCATACCAACACCAACAACAATAAGCAGGGATGTACCACCAAAATAAAAAGGCAAATTCAACCTAAAGCCATCAACAAGTATTGAAGGCAACACGCAAACAATTGAAATATAAATAGCACCAGCAAAAGTCAACCTGGTAAGAATGCTATCCATATACTCTGATGTTTCTTTTCCCGGACGAATACCAGGTATATACCCACCATGTTTTTTGATATTCTCAGCAACATCAGATGGGTTAAAGGTCACAGCCGTGTAGAAGTAGCAAAAGAAAACAATAAAGGCAACATAAAACAGATTATAAAGCCAGTTTCCTGGTGAAAGCATCTTTGCAAATGTCTGGATTACAGGGACATTAATAAAATTGGCTATAGTTGCAGGAAACATAATTATAGATGAAGCAAATATTGGCGGGATAACTCCAGCCATATTCACCTTTAAAGGCAGATGAGATGTCTGAGGACTTAATGTTTTTAATCCCGTTACTCTTTTAGCATAGTGTATAGGCAATCTTCTTTGGCCTCTCTCAACAAAAACGATGGCTGCTACGACAGAAGCCATAAGTGCCAAGACAAAAATGAGAGAAAAAAGCGAAAGGTTTCCACTATTAAGCAACTTGAATGTGTTGCCTATAGCAGAAGGAATACCAACGACAATGCCTGCAAATATTATTAATGATATACCATTACCTATACCTCGCTCTGTCATCTGCTCACCAAGCCACATAATAAAAGCGGTACCAGCAGTCAGAGTTATAATTGTAAGCAGCCTAAATGACCATCCAGGAGTCGGTACAACAAGTTCACCTGCTGGGCCACGCATACTTTCAAGACCAATTGCAATACCTGCCCCCTGAACAAAGCTTAAAAGTATGGTTCCATACCTAGTGTATTGTGTAATCTTCTTACGACCAGCCTCTCCCTCTTTGGATAGCTTCTCAATAGCTGGCACAACCACCGTTAACAACTGAAATATAATCGAAGATGAAATGTATGGCATGATTCCAAGAGCAAAGACTGACATTCTCTCTAAAGCTCCACCAGAAAACATGTCAAAAAGACCTAACAGAGTGCCTTGTGCCTGCTTAAAAAAATGAGACAGTGCTACAGAATCTATTCCTGGCGTTGGGATATGACAACCAACTCTATAAACAGCCAGCATTGCCAGTGTGAACAAGACCCGATTCTTCAGCTCTGGAATACGGAAGATGTTCTTAAACGCCTCTATCACTCTCCTATAACCTCTACTGTTCCACCAGCAGCCTGAATCTTTAATACTGCAGCTTTACTGAATTTATCAGCTTTTATGACAAGTGACTTAGTAATATCACCATTACCAAGAACCTTAACAGGTAGTGCTGATTTCTTCAATATACCACGTGAATCCATGAGCTCCCGATCAACCAATGAACCGGGTTCAAATATTTCAAGTTGTTGAAGATTTATAACAACATATTCGTTACGATCCAGAGGACGAAAACCACGCTTTGGAAGGCGACGCTGCAAAGGCATCTGACCACCCTCAAAACCGGGTTTTATGCTGCCTCCTGAACGGGCTTTTTGTCCCTTGTGGCCTTTCGTAGCAGTCTTACCATGCCCAGAGCCAATTCCGCGTCCAATTCGCTTTCTATTTTTTGTTGACCCTAATGCAGGTCGCAGGGTGTTTAATTGCATCTGAATCTCCATTCTCTACTTAACCTTCAGCATATGACTTATCTTTTTAATCATCCCGTGGGTTACAGGATTGTCCTGTAAAACAACCGTATGATTTAAATGACGAAGACCTAGTCCACGAACAACAGCACGTTGTTTTTGGGTCGTACCAATAATGCTTTTTATTAGCGTAATTTCCAACATGGTATCAGTTCCTTCTTCGAGATAGCTTATATCAGGTTTTAATCAGTCAGACCACGACGCGCAATTAAATCTTCTGGTGTTTTTAATAGGCGAAGACCTTCAAAAGCAGCCTTAACAACGTTATGAGGATTGTTTGTGCCAAGACACTTGGAAAGAATATTACTAATTCCGGCAGCTTCAAAAATAGCTCTTGCTGCGCCTCCGGCAATAACACCTGTACCAGGAGAAGCTGGCTTCATTAATATCTTGCCAGCTCCAAAGCGACCGATAATTTCATATGGAATAGACTGATTAAGGGTCACAGGTACTTTAATCAGATTCTTTTTTGCCTGTTCAACACCTTTGCGAATAGCCTCTGGGACTTCATTAGCTTTACCGAGGCCATAACCCACATGACCACTGGAATCACCAACAACAACTAAGGCTGAAAAACTGAAGCGACGGCCACCTTTAACAACCTTTGCAACACGGCTAATGTGGACAACCCTGTCAATAAGGTTCAAATCGTTCGCAATAATTCTGCTCACTACCAACCTCCCCGGGAGAGTGAAAACTTAAAATTCAAGACCGGCTTCTCTAGCCGCGTCTGCAAGTGCTTGAATACGGCCATGATAAAGAAAGCCGTTACGATCAAACACAACTGAGCGTATATCTTTCTGCAACGCTATCTTTGCTATGGCTGCCCCCACTGCAGCGGCTGCAATCTTGTTGCCTGTATGAGAACCCGCAGGACAGATTCCTTCAGTACAGGTTGAGGTAGCCAAAAGGGTCACACCTTCAACGTCATCAATCAATTGTGCATAAATATGATTTGCGCTTTTAAAGACATTCAATCTAGGTCTGGCAGAAGTACCTTTAACCTTCTTACGAACTCTTACCTGACGCTTAAGACGCGTAATTGTTTTTTGTGATGTCTTTCCCACGGAATTGCTCCTTACCTTGTTACAGGTTCCTATTTTTTACCAGTTTTACCGGCCTTGCGTAAAATGGTTTCGGTGGCATATTTAATACCCTTACCTTTGTATGGTTCAGGTCCACGGAAGGAACGAATCTTGGCAGCAGTCTGTCCAACCAGTTCCTTATCAATACCTTTAACCGAAAGCTTGGTCATTTTCTCAACATCCACAGCAATTCCACTCGGGAGCGGGAAAACAACAGGATGCGAATAACCGAGGCTTAATACAAGGTCACTGCCCTTCACCTCAGCTCTGTATCCTACACCGTTAATTTCAAGGTCAGTCTGATAACCTGCTGTAACCCCGAGAACCATATTATTAACAAGAGTTCTAGTCAGACCATGAGCCGAGCGGGCTTTAATTGAATCATCGGGCCGAACAACACTTATCTTGCCTTCTGCTATACTAAGCTCGACTTCAGGCATGATCGTGCGAGTCAGTTCACCCTTTGGGCCTTTAACAGTCAGGATTGAATCTGTCAGAGTCACTGAGACCCCTGTAGGTAGTTCAATCGGTAATTTCCCGATTCGTGACATTTTTATGGCTCCTTTTAAACAGATGCTGCCTAATTACCAGACAGTGCAGATCAGTTCGCCGCCAATACCGGCTTGACGAGCAGCAGCGTCAGTCATGATACCCTTTGATGTAGAAAGAATAGCTATACCAAGTGAGTTTTTTACAGTTGGGATAGATTCAGAATTCACATATGAACGACTACCTGGTTTACTTATCCTTTTAATCTCATTTATCACCGGATCTTTTTCATCAATGAACTTGAGGTAAATTCTCAATATACCCTGACGGTTATCAGCAATAACCTTATAATTTTTAATGTAGCCTTCCTGCTTCAAAACCTGGGCTATATTCACCTTAACGTTTGAAGACGGAATATCTACCTTTTGAAGTTTAACCATATTCGCATTACGAATTCTGGTTAACATATCGGCAATAGGATCAGTCATTGACATCGAAACGCACTCCTCTGTTATTATACAGTATTACCAGCTTGACTTGATAACACCGGGGATCTGACCGGCGGAAGCATATTTTCGCAGACAGATACGGCACATCTGAAACTTCCTATAAAAGGCCCTGGGACGTCCACAGACCGGACAGCGGTTATGCTGACGAACCTTGAACTTAGGCGTACGCTGCGATTTATTAATCATCGAGACTTTTGCCACTGAATCCTCCCGTTAACTTACGTTCTACTTAATTTCTAAATGGCATACCCATATGCTTCAACAGGGCTTTGCCTTCTTCATCATTTTTTGCTGATGTGACTATAGTGATATTCATGCCTTTGATCTTATCAATCTCATCATAATTAATCTCAGGGAAAATAAGTTGTTCCTTAATTCCAAGAGTATAATTACCCTGACCATCAAAGGCTTTTCCGGAGACGCCTTTAAAGTCCCTAACCCTGGCGAGGGAGATGTTTAAAAGGCGATCAAGAAATTCATACATACGGTCACGACGCAAAGTTACCATACATCCAATAGGCATACCCTCACGAAGCTTGAAAGTGGCTATTGATTTTTTTGCTTTGGTAATTACAGCCTTCTGCCCCGTAATCTTTGCAAGCTCAACAGATGCAGAATCTAGAATTTTTACATTCTGGATTGCTTCGCCAAGTCCCATATTCACGACAATCTTCTCGAGCTTGGGCACTTCCATAACATTTTTATAATTGAACTCAGTACGCAGCTTTTGCATTACTTCGTTCTGATATACTTCTTTCAATCTGGCCATCGCCTAGATTCCTCCCAATCAATTCTCCAGAGAGCTACCACATTTTACGCAGACGCGTTGCTTTTCACCATTTTCCAACAACTTAACTCTAGTACGGACAGGTTTTACACACTTGGTGCAGTAGAGTTGTACATTAGAAACATGCAAAGCAGCTTCTTTTTGCGTAATTCCACCAGCTTCATTACCGCGAGCCTTAACATGGCGTTTTACAAGGTTAAGCCCTTCTACAATCACAGCATCCTTTTTAGGAAGAACCTGAAGAATCTTACCAGTCTTGGTCTTTTCCTTGCCAGCGACAACCATAACTGTATCGCCTTTGGCTACGTGATATTTTTTCGTTTGCATCACTGTTTCTCCAGTTTTCCGTTAAAGTACTTCAGGGGCAAGGGAGATGATTTTCATATACTTCTTAGCCCTAAGCTCACGTGCAACAGGTCCGAAGATACGTGTTCCCACAGGTTCTTTTGCATTGTTAATAACAACACCTGAATTGTTATCAAAACGGATGTAAGAACCATCTGCTCGGCCAAGTTCTTTAGCAGTCCTTACAATAACTGCCTTTACAACATCACCCTTTTTAACCTTGGAATTTGGCAGTGCCTCACGCACTGAACAGACAACTATGTCACCAACTCCTGCATATTTACGTTTGGACCCACCAAGTACCTTGATGCAAAAAAGTTTTTTTGCACCAGAGTTATCAGCTACGTCAAGTATGGTTTGCATCTGAATCATGCTCGTATCCTCTCTGGGGGGCTGCTGCTATACAGCGCTCTCAAGAATCTGGCGCAAGGCCCAGCGCTTGTCTTTACTAAGTGGACGGCACTCAACAATCTGTACCTTGTCCCCTGCTTTACAACTGTTTTGCTCGTCATGTACCTTATATTTCACACTTCTCTTAATATACTTGTTATACAGAGAGTGCTTGACGAGACGATCAACCCTGACAACTACCGTCTTCTCCATTTTATCACTGACAACAACGCCGGTCTGAGTCCGTCTGTGTCCATGCTCACCCATGACAGTCCTAACCCCTGCTTTCTGTAAGGATGGTATTGATTCGTGCAATATCGCGGCGAATCGCGCCAAGTTTTCCGGTATTTTCTAGGCGCCCTGTATTTAATTGAAACTTCAGATTAAAAAACTCCTGTTTTAAGGCATCCCGCTTCTGCTTCAATTCACCTTCAGCCATTTTACGTATATCATTAGCCTTCATTTTGCGTACCTCTGGAAATGAATTTAGTAGAAATGGGCAGCTTATGGGCAGCAAGCCTGAAAGCTTCGCGTGCTGTTTCCTCAGTAATACCTTCCATCTCATACAAAACCATACCTGGTTTAACAACGCAAACCCACGAATCTGGGGAACCTTTACCCTTACCCATACGGGTTTCAGCAGGCTTTGCGGTCAATGGCTTGTCTGGAAACATGCGAATCCAGATCTTTCCACCCCTTTTTATATAGCGGGTCATTGCAATACGAGCCGCTTCAATCTGACGAGAATCAACCCAGCCACATTCAGTTGCCTGAAGAGCGAACTCACCATACGAGATCTCAATTCGGCGACAGGCTGCACCAGTCATCCTGCCTTTCATCTGTTTTCTATGCTTAACCCTTTTCGGCATTAACATTTGATCTGCTCCTGAAGCTTATTGTCCTGGCAGGACTTCACCCTTAAAGATAAGAACCTTTACACCAATGATTCCATAGGTAGTCTTGGCCTCGGCAAATCCGTAATCAATATCAGCTCTTAAGGTGTGCAGTGGTACTCTGCCTTCGCGATACCACTCTGTACGAGACATTTCAGCACCACCTAGTCGACCTGAGCATGTGATACGAATACCCTTAGCACCGAATTTGAGAGAAGATGTTACACTCTTTTTCATTGCACGGCGGAATGCAATCCGACGTTCAAGCTGAAGAGCTACATTCTCAGCTACCAATTGGGCATCAAGTTCCGGCTTACGTACCTCATTGATGTTAATAAACACCTCTTTTGAGGTTATGGCAGCCAAATCCTTTTTAAGGAGCTCTACTTCTGCACCTTTTTTACCAATTATCAGACCTGGGCGGGCTGCGTGTATATTTATCTTTGTCTTATTGGCAGCTCGTTCTATCTCGATTTTCGATATTCCCGCAGTATAAAGTCTCTTCTTCAAAAACTGCCGAATCTTAAGATCCTCGTGGAGGTTTTTAGCATAATCAGCCTCAGCATACCACTTAGAGTCCCAAGTTTTGATAACTCCAAGCCTGAAACCTATCGGATTAACTTTTTGTCCCAAGACTACACCTCCAACCTATCTTGTTTTCGTGTCAGACAAAACCACAGAAATATGGCTTGTCGGTTTGCGAATCTTGCTTGCACGCCCCATTGCACGCGGTACAAAACGCTTAAGTACAGAACCACCGTCAACATAGATCGTTTTAACAAACAGCCTGTCAACATCATTCAAGCCCTTTTGTTCAGCATTAGCAACTGCTGATTTTAAAAGCTTAAGAATGATCTGCGCTGAAGGGTTCGGAAGAAATTTCAGGGTATTAAGCGCATCCTGAATTGCTTTCCCCCTCACAAGATCTACCACTGTGCGAGTCTTGCGCGGAGATAGACGTGCTAATGTCAATTTTGCACTGGATTCCATTCGAATCACTCCTTAATTACTTCTTAACCTTACTCTTTTTATCAGCAGCATGGCCGTGGAATGTCCTTGTAGGAGAAAATTCTCCTAATTTGTGTCCAACCATGTTCTCTGTAACAAAGACAGGAATAAATTTCTTACCATTATGTACAGCAAACGAAACACCAATAAACTCAGGTGTAATGGTAGAACGACGAGACCATGTCTTGATTATTTTTTTTGCGTTTGCGCCCTCGGTCTCTACTTTCTTCATTAGATGACCATCAACAAAAGGACCTTTTTTTATCGAGCGTGCCATAGTGGAGCTAGCCTCTCATCCGATTATTTAGTACGTTTTTTAATAATAAATCTGTCAGAAGTCTTGTTAGTACGAGTTTTATAACCTTTGGTCGGGATGCCCCATGGTGTTACAGGATGGCGCCCGCCAGATGTTCTACCCTCACCACCACCATGAGGGTGATCAACTGGGTTCATTGCAACACCACGAACCTTAGGACGTTTACCTAACCAACGTGAGCGGCCTGCCTTACCGAGATTAATATTCTCATGATCCAGATTACCAACCTGACCGATAGTGGCATAACAATCCTGAAGAATCATACGAACTTCACCTGATGGAAGTTTTACCTGGGAATATTTACCTTCTTTAGACATCAACTGAGCAAAGGTTCCGGCACTCCTCGCAAGCTGTGCACCTTTACCAATCTTAAGCTCAATATTATGAATAATGGTACCTAGAGGTATTGAACGAAGAGGTAACGAGTTACCCGGCTTTATATCTGCTTCTGGTCCACTCAATACTGTATCACCAACTTTGAGGTCATGCGGAGCAAGGATGTATCGTTTTTCTCCATCAAGGTAATGCAGAAGCGCTATTCTGGCACTGCGATATGGATCATATTCTATCGTTGCAACCTTGGCAGGAATGCCACGCTTGTCACGGCGAAAATCAATGATGCGATACTTTTGTTTATGTCCACCACCCTGGTGACGTGAAGTTACTCGACCGAAGTGGTTACGACCGCCGGTTTTTTTAAGCTTCACCAGCAGGGACTTCTCCGGCGTTGTTGAGGTAATTTCCTCAAACGTCGAGCAGGTCTGATGTCTGCGCCCAGCAGATGTGGGTTTGTAGCTCTTTATTGCCATACCTGAACCCCGATTCAGTAATGATTAGTCCGTTACACTTCAAAGAAGTCTACGGTTTGGCCTTCTTTAAGCGTTACATACGCTTTTTTCCAGTTCTGACGCTTTCCATATGTACGACCAAAGCGCTTAGTTTTACCTGCAACATTGATAGTTCGCACAGAAACAACATCTACCTTAAAAAGAGACTCAACCGCCTTCTTGATCTCTATCTTGTTTGAGTCACGATCAACAACGATTGTAATCGCATTGGACGCTGAGGTACCTAGAGAGGTTTTCTCAGTCACATGAGGTTTTTTAATAATTGAATAAATATTCATTATTGTAATACTCCTTCAACAAGCCTGACTGCACCTTCAGTCATTATGATATTATGATACTTAAGAATATCATACACATTCAGGCCATCCGCCTTAAGCATCTTGACATATGGAACGTTCCTGCTGGAAAGATAAAGACTTGTTGCTGAGTCTTCTGTTATGATAAGCGAACGATTAAGTTCAAATTTTTTCATAAAACCTGAAAAATCTTTAGTAGATATTCTAGGAAATGAAAGTTGATCAAGAACTACAATCTTATCATTCTTAAGGTGCATAGATAGCAGACTTCGTAAAGCTGCTTTTCTGGCCTTTTTATTTATGGAAAGATTATACACTTTAGGCTGCGGCCCGAAAACAGTTCCACCCCCAGGATACTGAGGCGCTCTGGAACAGCCTTGTCTAGCATTTCCAGTACCTTTCTGTTTGAAAGGCTTTTTACCACCACCAGAAACTTCAGCACGAGTTTTTGTCTTAACTGTTCCAGCGCGGCGATTAGCAAGCTGGACTTTAAGAGCCTGATGAATCAGAGATTCTTTAACCTCGACACCAAATATTGCATCATTCAGTGCCACCTCACCAATCTTTTCACGATTCATATTATACAGAGCTATTGTTGACATTTATAACTACTCCGTCTTTTTACTTGGTGGCTTTAACGCTATCCTTGATGATAACGAGATTGTTCTTTGAACCAGGAATAGCACCCTTTATCAGCATCAAATTTTGTTCGGTATCAATTCTGACTATCTGTAGGCGTTGAACAGTAACCTGCTCGTTACCCATCTGGCCAGGCATCTTCTTGTTTTTAAAAACTCTGGAAGGTGTTGCTGAACAGCCAATTGAACCAGGAGCCCTGTGGAAACGGGAACCGTGAGATGCACGCCCACCCTTAAAGTTATGCCTTTTTATAACACCTTGAAATCCTTTACCAATACTAGTTCCTGTAACATCAATCAGATCACCTGGCACAAATTGTCCAACAGTTAGTTCATCTCCAACACTTAACTCAGCTTCATTTTGAAGTTTAAGCTCACGAAGATAACGGAACACCCCTTTACCAGCCTTGGTACAATGACCACGCTCTGGAGAGTTAGTCTTATTAGCAGAAACCGATTCAAAACCCACCTGAAAAGCCGAATAGCCATCAATGTTTGTTGTTTTCTTCTGTACAACAGTACATGGTCCCGCCTGAACGACAGTCACTGGAACGCGTGTGCCATCTTCCATAAAGATCTGGGTCATTCCCAGCTTTTTACCAACAATACCTTTATTCATAACAGACATCCTATCTAACAATAATGTCTAAAGTTTTATTTCAACATCAACGCCTGCAGACAGATCTAACTTCATAAGCGCATCAACGGTCTGCTGGGTTGGATCCAGAATATCTATCAGCCTCTTGTGAGTTCTGATTTCAAACTGGTCACGGGATTTTTTATCAACGTGAGGACCACGAAGAACGCAGTATTTGTTGATTACTGTTGGCAGCGGTATAGGTCCTGCAACTCGTGCACCTGTACGTTTTGCCGTCTCAACAATCTCACCTACTGATACATCCAACAATTTATGGTCATATGCCTTGAGGCGAATTCTGATCTTCTGGCTCTGCATCGCTTCCTCGCTTAATCCTTACTCAATAATTGCACTAACAACGCCAGCGCCCACAGTACGACCACCTTCACGTATTGCAAAACGAAGTCCTTCGTCCATTGCAATAGGGGTAATAAGGTTGACTATCAATGCTACATTGTCACCTGGCATTACCATTTCTGTACCGGCTGGAAGTTCGGCTACTCCGGTTACATCTGTGGTACGGAAGTAAAACTGTGGACGATAGCCGTTAAAGAATGGGGTGTGACGACCACCTTCTTCTTTGGTCAGTACGTAGGCCTCGGCCTTGAATTTGGTGTGAGGGGTTATACTGCCAGGCTTGGCAAGTACCTGACCACGCTCTACATCTTCACGCTTGACTCCACGAAGAAGGGCACCAATGTTGTCGCCAGCCTGACCCTGGTCAAGTAGCTTGCGAAACATTTCTACACCGGTTACGGTGGTTTTGGCTGTGGCTTTGATTCCTACTATCTCTACTTCTTCACCTACCTTGACTATACCACGCTCTACACGACCCGTGGCTACTGTGCCACGACCGGATATGGAGAATACGTCTTCTACAGGCATCAGGAAGGGTTTGTCTATGGCACGCTCTGGCTGCGGTATGTAACTGTCTACGGCATCCATGAGCTTGTTTACTGAGTCTTCACCAAGCTCGTCTTTGTCACCGTTAAGGGCTTTAAGTGCGGAACCTTTGATGATCGGAATGTCGTCACCAGGAAAGTCATAGCTGGAAAGAAGCTCGCGTATTTCAAGCTCTACAAGCTCGAGCAGCTCTTCGTCGTCTACCATGTCTGCCTTGTTGAGGTATACCACTATGAATGGTACACCTACCTGACGGGCAAGGAGGATGTGCTCACGGGTCTGGGGCATGGGACCGTCAGCCGCTGATACTACAAGTATGGCTCCGTCCATCTGCGCAGCACCGGTTATCATGTTCTTGACATAGTCGGCGTGACCAGGACAGTCTACGTGCGCATAGTGACGCTTGTCTGTCTCGTATTCTACGTGGGCAGTGGCTATGGTTATTCCACGCTCCCGCTCTTCAGGCGCGTTGTCTATCTGATCAAATGCCTTGAACTCAGCCTGACCTTTGCCAGCAAGTACTTTGGTTATCGCTGCAGTCAGTGTGGTCTTCCCGTGGTCTACGTGACCTATAGTGCCGATGTTTACGTGCGGCTTGGTACGCTCAAATTTAGCCTTGGCCATAGCCTCGCTCCTCCTCTGTCTAAAATCTCGTAAGAAGATTAACCTTTAACTTTTGCCACTATTTCATCTGAAACTGATTTTGGTACGGGCTCGTAATGATCAAATGTCATCGCATATGTTGCGCGACCTTGAGTAGCTGAACGCAGATCCGTAGAGTACCCAAACATATTGGCTAGCGGAACCATTGAGCTTACTATCTGGGCGCCTGCACGAGAATCCATCCCCATGATTCGTCCACGCCGTGAGTTGAGGTCACCAATCACATCACCCATGTACTCTTCAGGAACAACAACCTCAACAGACATAATTGGCTCAAGGAGCACAGGCCCAGCTTTCTGACAACCTTCCTTAAAGCCCATAGAACCAGCAATCTTAAATGCCATCTCGGATGAATCAACCTCGTGGTATGAACCATCAATAAGAGTAACCTTTATATCAACAACAGGGAACCCTGCCATTACGCCTGTATCCATAGCCTCCTGGATGCCCTTGTCAACAGCAGGAATATATTCACGTGGAACGACACCACCCTTAATAGCATCAACAAACTCATAACCCTTACCAGGCTCCTGTGGCTCAACCTCAAGCCAGACATGACCATATTGACCGCGACCACCAGATTGACGCACAAACTTACCTTCAACCTTAACCTTCTTGCCAATAGTCTCCCGATAGGCAACCTGTGGCTTTCCAACATTCGCTTCGACCTTGAACTCGCGCATCATGCGGTCAACAATAATCTCCAAGTGCAATTCACCCATACCGGAAATAATTGTCTGACCTGTTTCTTCATCAGTCTTAACCCTGAAAGAGGGATCTTCACTCGCAAGCTTCTGGAGAGAAAGCCCAAGTTTTTCCTGATCCGACTTGGTTTTAGGCTCTATAGCTATTGATATAACCGGCTCAGGGAACTCTATTGACTCAAGAACCACTGGATGATCTTCAGAACAGAGAGTATCTCCGGTAGTTGTATATTTAAGACCTACAGCTGCTGCTATATCTCCTGCATAAACCTCTTTAATTTCTTCCCTCTTGTTTGCATGCATCTTGAGAAGGCGACCTATTCGCTCTTTCTTTCCTTTGGTAGCATTATAAACGTAAGAACCAGACTGCAAAACGCCCGAGTAAACACGGATAAAAGTCAGCTGGCCAACAAACGGGTCGGTCATAATTTTAAAACCAAGCGCAGAAAATGGTTCTTTATCGTCAGCCTTGCGCTCAACCTCGTTACCAGACTCGTCAAGACCCTTGATTGCAGGAATATCAAGAGGAGAAGGCATATAATCTACAACAGCATCCAAAAGATTCTGAACTCCCTTGTTTTTAAAAGCCGAACCGCAGACCACAGGTATAATCTGGATATTAATGGTGCAGGAGCGAATGGAAGCCTTGATCTCTTCTTCAGTCAGAGCTTCGCCTGCCAGATATTTTTCCATAAGAAAATCATCATGGCTTGATATTTCTTCAATCAGCTTGTCACGCCACTCCATAGCCTCATCAAGCAGGTCACCTGGAATATCTTCTTCTCTGAACTTAGCACCCAAAGACTCTTCATCCCAGATAATCGCCTTCATGGTAACGAGATCAATGATACCTTTGTAATGTTCTTCTTTGCCGACCGGAAGTTGAATAGGAACAGGATTCGCCTTAAGGCGATCCTTTATCATCTGTATACCACGAAAGAAATCAGCTCCAATGCGATCCATTTTATTAATGAAAGCTATGCGTGGGACACCATACTTATCAGCCTGACGCCACACAGTTTCAGACTGGGGCTCAACACCGCCAACTGAACAAAATACTGCGACAGCACCATCAAGAACACGAAGTGAACGCTCAACCTCTATAGTAAAGTCAACGTGGCCAGGAGTATCTATTATGTTAATACGATGATCATTCCATGAACAGGTTGTTGCAGCTGAGGTAATAGTGATTCCGCGTTCCTGCTCTTGCTCCATCCAGTCCATCGTAGCGGTGCCTTCATGCACTTCACCAATCTTGTGCGAAACACCCGTATAATAAAGAATGCGCTCAGTAGTAGTAGTCTTGCCGGCATCAATATGTGCCATAATGCCGATATTTCTATATTTATCAAGTGGTGACAAACGTGACACGGACTATTCCTCCAACGGAGACTGACGATTACCAGCGATAATGAGCAAAAGCTCTGTTTGCCTCGGCCATCTTATGAGTGTCTTCCCGCTTTTTAACGGCGGCACCACGATTATTATAGGCATCCAGCATTTCTCCTGCCATCTTCTCAGTCATGGTCTTCTCTGAGCGAGCAGCAGAATACTTAATCAGCCAGCGCATAGCCAACGAGAGACGACGATCAGGACGAACCTCAATAGGAACCTGATAAGTAGAACCCCCAACCCTGCGGGACTTAACCTCAAGGGTCGGCTTAATATTATCAAGTGATTTTTTCAAAGCCTTGACCGCATCTTCGCCGGTCTTGTTCTCGACAATAGACAAGGCGCGATAAAGAATTGACTCGGCAACGCTCTTTTTTCCACCAAGCATCAATATATTAATTAACTTGGCAACAGTCTTGTCATTATATTTTGGATCCGGCAATATAATTCGCTTTGGTACTTCACGTCTCCTCGGCATACCTTACCCCTCTAAAAACTTGTTTACTTGGGACGCTTCGCGCCATATTTGGAACGAGCCTGCTTGCGATCCTTTACACCAACCGAATCCAGCGTACCACGCACAATATGGTAACGGACACCCGGTAAATCTTTAACTCTACCACCGCGGATCAGCACCACAGAGTGCTCCTGAAGGTTGTGACCAACGCCCGGAATATAGGAAGTAACCTCTATCCCGTTTGTCAGGCGAACACGGGCAACCTTACGAAGCGCTGAGTTAGGTTTCTTTGGAGTCGTTGTATAAACCCTAGTGCAAACACCACGCTTTTGTGGGCAGCTTTTAAGAGCCGGCGCCGTAGATTTATCTCTCTTCTTTTCCCTACCCTGACGAATCAACTGATTGATCGTTGGCATAATGCTTACCTGTCTCCCAGCATCAAAAAATCTGTTCGCGCCAAAAAACGCGAATTCTAAAAATATCAAGATAAAAGCAGCTATGTCAAGCTTTATTTATGACATGCCGAGTTTATGTTTAAAAAAACAGGCTTTGAGCTACATGACATTAATCGATGTTTATCGGCGGGGGATGGAATAGGTGTAGGGCTGGAATTATACCAGCATCTCCATCCACTAAGGCATCGTTTTTAACTGTCACGACACCGCCATGTCAGCTCACTGAGTCGAGTTGTTTCTTATACTCTTAGTAAAAGTTCTTGTCAAATCTTTTTTAATCTTTTTAAAAAAATGTGGGGAGTGCTACCCCCCCACACTCAAGGATAAGCTGTTATGCTGCTTGTAGTTCCGAGTCCGAATTTGTTTCGTCTCTCTGATTAGAAGCAGTTTCAGACATTTGCTCCTCTGCATGAAGCCTGAGATGACGGTATCTTGGAATACCGGTTCCTGCAGGAATCAGTCGTCCCATAATAACGTTCTCTTTAAGACCTCTCAAGTAATCTATCTTTCCTTCAATAGCTGCTTGAGTAAGAACCTTTGTTGTCTCCTGAAAGGATGCAGCCGATATAAATGACTCTGTTGATAATGAGGCTTTAGTAATACCAAGGAGCAAGGGTTCGGCAGTTGCAGCCCTCTTGCCTTCATCAAAGACCTTGGCATTCTCTTCTTCAAATATGTAACGCTCAACCTGGTCATCAATAAGCAAATTTGTATCTCCAACATCCTTGATTCTAACCCGCCTCAGCATCTGTCGAACAATAACCTCAATATGCTTGTCATTTATCTTAACTCCCTGGAGACGGTAAACTTCCTGCACTTCGTCTACAAGGTATTTGGCAAGTTCTTTAACACCAAGAACCCGAAGAATGTCGTGGGGGTTTGATGAACCATCCATCAGGGGCTCGCCCGCCCTGACATAATCTCCTTCGTGAACGCTTATATGCTTCCCTTTTGGAATCAGATATTCCTTAGGTTCACCAAGCTCTGGGGTAACAATTACTTTTCGTTTGCCCTTTGAATCCTTTCCAAAATTTACCTTGCCGTCAATTTCAGTAATAACGGCAAAATCTTTAGGCTTACGGGCTTCAAAGAGCTCGGCAACCCTTGGCAGACCACCCGTAATATCCTTTGTCTTTGTGGTTTCACGAGGTATCTTGGCTATAATATCACCAGCATAAACCATGGTGTCTTCAATAACATTTATGATTGAACCTACTGGCAGGTAGTAACGGCCTATGGTTCCGCCGGCCTCTCCGGTATCTTTTATCGCAATACGAGGACGTTTGTCGGAATCCTTAGTTTCAACAATCTCTTTCCTGGATAGTCCGGTAACTTCATCCAGCTTCTCCTCCATCGTTGTGCCTTCGATTATATCGCCAAATCTCACCTTACCTGAAAACTCTGTCAGGATCGGCATTGTATATGGATCCCATTCTGCAAGGATTTCTCCGCTCTTCACGGTTCCTTCAGGTCCAATCTTCAGCTTCGCACCATACATAACGCCATGACGCTCACGTTCACGACCGGTTTCATCAACTACAACGATTTCACCATTACGATTCATTACAATATGGAAACCTTCGGCGTTGACAACAGTGTGCAGGTTAACATATCTGACCTGCCCTTCATAACGCGCCTCAAGAGATGTCTGTTCTGCGGCTCTGGAAGCGGTACCACCAATATGGAAAGTACGCATTGTCAACTGCGTTCCTGGCTCACCAATGGACTGAGCCGCAATAACACCAACAGCTTCGCCCATATTTACAATATGACCACGCGCAAGGTCTCGACCATAGCACTTGGCGCAGATACCACGTTTGCTCTGGCAGGTCAGAACAGAACGTATCTTGACCTTCTCAATGCCTGCATCCTCTATTTTGTTAACCAGTGTTTCATCAATCTCCTGGTTTGCCTCAACCAAAATCTCGCCTGTAACCGGGTCAAGTATATCGTCGAGGGCAACCCTGCCCAGAATACGGTCACCAATATGCTCAATTACCTCTCCACCTTCTGTCAGTGAGGTTACTGTAAGACCATCAAGCGTACCACAGTCGTCTTCTGTAATAATAGCATCCTGAGCTACATCTACGAGACGCCGTGTAAGATAACCAGAGTTTGCCGTTTTTAGTGCTGTATCCGCCAAACCTTTTCTTGCTCCGTGTGTTGAGATAAAATACTGTAGCACGGTAAGACCTTCACGAAAGTTTGCAGTGATTGGAGTTTCAATAATCTCCCCTGATGGTTTGGCCATCAAACCCCTCATACCGGCTAACTGACGAATCTGCTGTGCAGATCCCCGAGCACCAGAATCAGCCATCATATGGATAGCGTTAAAAGATGGAATTTCAACATCATTTCCATCACTATCCTTAACAATCTCCTTGGAGAGGTTACCCAGCATCTCTTTTGCTATCTCTTCTGTAGCCTTTGCCCAGATATCGATAACCTTGTTGTAGCGCTCGCCATCTGTTATCAGGCCTTCAGTGTACTGGTTCTGTATCTCCTGAACCTCTTCGTCCGCCTTATTGATAATAGCCTGTTTCCCTTCAGGAATAACCATATCATCAATGCAGATAGATATACCGGCAAGATTGGCATATCGGAAGCCTGTCTCTTTCAGACGGTCTGCAAGGATAACTGTCTCTTTGTTGCCAGCCAGACGGTAACAGGTATCTATCAGGTTAGAGAGTTCTTTTTTGTTCATAACCTTGTTTACTGCAGAAAAAGGAACCTGTGGCGGCAAAACCTCTCTAAGGATAATCCTGCCAACTGTGGTATCGACAAGTTGAGGCTTTTCAGTGTTATTAGCTGGACAATCCACCATCCGAACCCTGACTTTAGCCTGCATATCAACTTCACCATGGTCAAATGCAATCCGAACCTCTTCAGGAGATCCGAAAATCATCCTTTCACCTTTGGCTCCAAGACGCTCTCTTGTCATATAATAGGTACCAAGAACCATATCCTGTGAAGGAACGATAATTGGCTTGCCGTGAGCAGGAGATAGTATGTTGTTGGTTGACATCATAAGAACCCTTGTCTCCACCTGGCTTTCAATTGAGAGCGGCAGGTGAACAGCCATCTGGTCACCGTCAAAGTCGGCGTTGAAGGCTGTACAAACCAAAGGGTGCAACTGAATGGCCTTGCCTTCGATCAAAACCGGTTCAAACGCCTGTATACCAAGACGGTGCAAGGTCGGCGCACGGTTAAGCATCACCGGGTGCTCACGGATAACCTCTTCAAGAACGTCCCATACCTCCGGTTTTTCTTTCTCAACCATTTTTTTGGCACTTTTTATAGTTGTAACGTAACCACGTTCTTCTAGCTTGTTGTATATAAAAGGCTTGAACAGCTCCAATGCCATCTTTTTAGGAAGTCCACACTGGTGAAGCTTCAGTTCAGGACCAACAACAATAACGGAACGACCTGAGTAATCTACACGTTTTCCAAGAAGGTTCTGGCGAAAGCGTCCAGATTTGCCCTTCAGCATATCTGACAGGGACTTTAACGGGCGTTTATTGGGTCCTGCAATAGCTCTACCACGACGACCGTTATCAAAGAGGGCATCAACAGCCTCCTGCAACATCCTCTTTTCATTTCGGATGATGACTTCGGGAGCCTGCAATTCGCAAAGCCGTTTGAGTCTGTTGTTACGGTTAATTACTCGACGGTAAAGGTCATTAAGGTCAGATGTAGCAAAACGGCCACCATCAAGCGGTACAAGTGGACGAAGTTCCGGTGGCAGAACCGGAATGCACTCCAGGATCATCCATTCCGGCTTGTTTCCGGAATTTTTGAATGCCTCAACAACCTTCAGACGCTTAGCCACCTTCTTGCGTTTGGCTTCGCTTGTTGATTCCATCATCTCCATTCTTAACTGGACAGAAAGTTCATCAAGTTCAAGTGCTTTAAGGCAGATTCTGATAGCTTCAGCTCCCATTCCGCCTTCAAACGCATCAACACCATATTCTTCTTTGGCCTTGAGGAATTTATCCTCTGACAACACTTCACAAAACTTCATCGGAGTCGTGCCAGGATCTGTTATTACAAAGGCCTCAAAATAGAGCACCCTTTCGAGATCCTTCAGGGTTATATCAAGCAGATTTCCAATTCTTGAAGGCAATGACTTAAGGAACCAGATATGCGCTACAGGTGTTGCAAGATCAATATGCCCCAGCCTCTCACGGCGCACCTTTGAAGGAATAACCTCAACTCCGCATTTTTCGCAGATTATTCCGCGATGTTTCATCCGCTTGTATTTACCACAGTTACACTCATAATCTTTTGTAGGCCCAAAGATCCTAGCACAGAAAAGCCCATCCCTTTCCGGCTTGAAGGTACGGTAGTTAATAGTCTCCGGCTTCTTTACCTCACCAAACGAACGCTCGCGAATCTTCTCCGGTGAGGAGATCGATATGCGAATAGCAGAAAAATGCAGGGGATCTTTAGGTTTATCGAAGAAGCTTCCTGTGAAATAATCTTCCACGGTTTATCCTCCAGTATAGTCTCAATCATCATAGTGAACCGGACTGGTTCACAACAGCGGCTAAATCAAGCCGCACTATATCATTCATCCCCTTCAAGCAACTCAACATCAAGGCAGAGCGACTGAAGTTCCTTAATAAGTACATTAAAGGATTCCGGCAGACCCGGTTCAAGGGTGTGCTTGCCCTTTACTATTGCCTCGTACATTCGCGTACGACCGGATACATCATCCGATTTAACAGTAAGGAATTCCTGCAAGGCGTACGAACAACCATATGCCTCCATTGCCCACACCTCCATCTCACCCAGACGCTGACCACCAAACTGAGCCTTACCGCCGAGAGGCTGCTGGGTTACCAGAGAGTATGGGCCGATTGAACGGGCATGAATCTTGTCATCAACCAAGTGGTGCAATTTAAGTACATACATGACACCAACCGTTACTTTATGCTTGAACGGTTCACCAGTTCGACCATCAAAGAGGGTTACCTGACCATTAGTAGCAAAACCTGCCTTGGTCAGCAAAGCTTTTATCCTGGCTTCTCCGGCACCTTCAAAGACCGGTGATGCCATCGGTATACCTCGACAGAGGCGCCTGGCTACCAGTAGAAGTTCATCCCTGCTCATCTTGTCCAGAATCTTGTCAAAATCCCTGTTTTCATAGATCTCAGAGATGAATTTTTTAAGGTTTTCCTCTGAAGTATGTTCTTCCAGCATCTTCTGGATCTTCCAGCCAAGCCCTTTAGCAGCCCAGCCGAGGTGTGTTTCAAGGATCTGCCCTACGTTCATACGGGAAGGCACTCCAAGTGGGTTTAATACTATCTCTACAGGACGTCCGTCATCCATATAGGGCATATCCTCTTCAGGGAGGATACGGGAGACAACACCCTTGTTGCCGTGACGTCCGGCCATCTTGTCACCAACTTGTAGTTTACGCTTGATTGCAACATAAACCTTTACCATCTTAATCACACCAGGAGGTAGATCATCGCCACGGCGCAGCTTTTGTATTTTGTCTTCAAATACACCGTGAATCAGCTCTACCTGCTCATTCAGTTTAAACAGAACCTCGGCAACCTTTTCTTCGACATCTACACCTTCAGTAACAGAAATAGTAGACCATCTATCCATAGTCAGAGATTCAAGCAGCTCCTCAGTGATCCTCTTGCCTTTGGTCAAAACCAATATACCCTGCCTGTCTTCAACCTTGGCTGCAGAAGTTTTACCTACTAAAAGACGTTTCAGCTTGCCTCTTGCAGAATCACGAATAATCCGGATCTCGTCCTGTTCATCTTTACGAAGCTTCTCTTCTTCCATCTTTTCTATAAGTTCTGTACGGGCATCCTTATCATTTCCCTTTCGGGAGAAGACCTTGGCTCCAATAACGGTACCCTCAACTCCAGGTGGTACGGTCAAGGATGTGTCACGTACATCACCGGCTTTTTCTCCAAATATAGCCCTGAGTAGCTTTTCCTCAGGTGAAAGCTGGGTTTCTCCTTTAGGGGTGATCTTTCCTACTAGAATATCAGCAGGTTTTACCTCAGCACCTATTCTAATAATGCCCGATTCATCGAGATCCTTAAGGGCTTCATCACCAAGATTAGGTATATCAGCGGTAATCTCCTCTTTACCAAGCTTGGTATCACGCGCTACACACTCAAACTCCTCAATATGGATGGATGTATAGCGATCATCCTTGGTAAGTCTTTCTGAAACAAGTATGGAATCCTCAAAGTTATATCCACCCCATGGCATAAAGGCTACTACAACGTTCTGGCCAAGAGCCAGCTCTCCCATGTCTGTAGAAGGTCCATCGGCAATAATTGCCCCGCGATTAACCTTATCACCAACTTTTACAACAGGTTTTTGATTAATACAGGTGTTCTGGTTGGATCTTGAAAACTTGACCAGGTTATATATGTCAACACCAGTTCCGGCTTCGTCATATTCCTCTTCATCAATCTTTACTACAATCCTACTGGCGTCAACGGCATCAACAACTCCATTATGACGAGCAATCACTGAAACACCAGAGTCTTTGGCGACTATCCGTTCCATACCAGTACCGACAAGAGGTGAATCTGCGCGCAGCAGAGGCACTGCCTGACGCTGCATGTTTGACCCCATCAGAGCGCGGTTTGCATCGTCATTTTCAAGGAATGGAATAAGAGCTGCGGCAACTGAAACCAGCTGTTTTGGTGCAACTTCCATCAGCTCTATTTCATCTCGGTTAACAAGCACATACTCACCACTTTTACGAGCAGTTACATACTCATTAACCAGACGATCATTCTTATCCATCTGTGCATTGGCCTGTGCAATGGCATGCCCTTCTTCTTCCAGTGCAGAGAAAAATTTCACATCCGTGCTTACCTGGCCTTCATGTACAAGTCGGTAAGGTGTTTCAACAAAGCCATGCTCGTTGATCCGCGCATATGTAGAAAGTGAGGCTATAAGACCGATATTAGGACCTTCAGGCGTTTCAATAGGACAAACACGCCCATAGTGAGTAGGATGTACGTCACGGACTTCAAATCCGGCACGCTCTCTCGTCAGACCACCTGGTCCGAGGGCAGACAAACGGCGCTTGTGTGTCACCTCTGAAAGCGGGTTTGTCTGATCCATAAACTGGGACAACTGCGAAGAACCAAAGAACTCCTTAACTACTGCAGAAACTGGCTTGGAGTTTATCAGGTCATGAGGCATCAGGTTCTCTACTTCCTGAAGCGACATTCTCTCCTTAATTGCCCGCTCCATCCTGACGAGACCAATTCTGTACTGATTCTCAAGCAGCTCACCAACTGCACGAACACGACGATTACCAAGATGATCAATATCATCTATATTGCCGCGACCATTTTTCAATTCAATCAGATAACGAACTATTTCAAGAATATCATTTTTTTCTGAAGCAAAAATACTTTCTGAATATGCGGTTTCAAGCAGCATGCGATTACGTCTTAAAGCTTCGATTCTACGACGGTTCTCATCGTAGCCTCCAAGCTCTATCAACTCTGTCAATTTGACTAGGGTCGGGTTTGGTCCAAGTTGCGTAATCAAGTCACGGCTAAAAAAATCTTGTGACGAAAGGAGATTATTCAGCTCATCCGCGAGTTGCTCAAGCTGGGCTCTTGGAACAGGCTGCTTAAGGTCAAGCTTTTTAAGTGCCTTTATTAACTCCACAGAAAGGCGTTCACGAACAGCCTGATCAATCAGGCGACTTCCATTAATCAGATTATCTACAAGTTTACCAGCCTGCTGTAATTCATCAGCCGTAATCATTGTAGGGCCATTTAGAACCATACAATCAGGCCATACCTTTAAATTAAGTTTAAAGTTAAGCTTAAGTCGTCCAACAGCAGACAAATCGTAGCGCTCAGGGTTAAAAAAGAGGTTATCAAAAAGAGCCAATGAACTTTTTAAGGTTGGAGGATCGCCCGGCCGCAAACGACGGTAGATTTCAATTAAACCTTCGTCAGTACCAGCAACCTTATCAGCAAGAAGTGTGTCACGGAAGGATGAAGTAACATTGAGACCATCTATGTATAAAAGATTAAATGACGCGACACCCTTTAAACGCAACTCATCAAGTTTTTCAGTTGTAAGTTCTTGATTACATTCAAGCAGAATCTCACCGGTAACAGGATCTATCACATCGGATGACGCATATCGTCCAACAAGTGTTTCTGCAGTTGTCGGAATAGTTTTTATACCATGTTCCAGCAGCTTCTTTATTGACGCCTTTGTAAACTTGCGATTGGCCTTAACAATAATCTCGCCAGTATCGGCAGCAACATCTGTTACAGCTTTTTGCATTGTCAAAAGTTCTTGATCAATACCCTTTCTAAACTCACCATTGTTAATGAATACCTGTTCGCTCTTGTAATAGTAGTTCAATAGCTGTTCTACAGAATAGCCAAGAGCCTTCAAAAGAACCGTAGCAGGCATTTTGCGACGCCTGTCAATTCTTACATACAGAATATCCTTATGGTCAAATTCAAAATCAAGCCAAGAACCACGATAAGGAATAACTCTGGCAGAATACAGAACCTTGCCACTTGAGTGGGTCTTACCTTTATCATGATCAAAAAACACACCTGGTGAACGGTGCAACTGGCTAACAATAACACGTTCAGTGCCATTAATAATAAAGGTGCCATTTTCAGTCATCAGCGGTATTTCTCCGAAATAGACCTCCTGCTCCTTTATATCTCTGACGCCACGAGTTCCTGATTCTTTACCTGAGTCCCATATTACAAGACGAACCTTGACCTTCATGGGAGCAGCATATGTCATACCACGCTGATGACACTCCTCCACATCGTACTTAGGCTTGCTTAAAGTATAGGAAACATACTCAAGTGACGAAGATTCACTGAAATCCTTAATAGGAAATACTGACCTGAAAACAGCCTCAAGACCTATGTTCTTCCTTAAATCCAATGGAACATCAGATTGCAGAAATCGGCGATATGAGTTTTTCTGAATGTCAATCAGGTTAGGGATATCAATGATATTCTTGATAGTTGCAAAATTTTTGCGCAGCAGGTGGTTGTTGGCGATCGAGTAGGCCATACCTTCTCCTTCGGCAAGTAGCGTAAAAGAACAGATGAATTAAAATTAAACTATTATTATAAATATAAAATTATAATAGGTTAATTTTAGATGGATTATATTAAACAGGACAAGCCAAGGCCACACCAGGCGACCTTGGCTTCCTGCAGATATTGCACTGCTTAACTATTTGATTTCTACTTCTGCACCAGCTTCAACCAACTGCTTCTTGGCCTCTTCAGCCTCTGCCTTAGATATACCGGTCTTGACAGGACTTGGGGCACCATCAACCAAATCTTTTGCTTCCTTGAGCCCTAGGCTGGTTAAAGTACGTACCACCTTGATGACGTTGATCTTGTTAGCGCCAGAGCTCTTCAGGATAACATCAAACTCTGTCTTTTCTTCAACGGCTTCAGCAGCAGCAGGGGCAGCAGCTGCAACAGCGACAGGGGCTGCAGCAGAAACACCAAACTTTTCTTCCAGCTCCTTAACAAGTTCTGCCAACTCAAGAACAGTCATACTTTCGATAAATGCAATAACATCAGCTTTGGTAATTTCAGCCATGATATCCTCCATATTTTTTAATTATTTTAACTATTTAATATCTTAGCCAGCAGTGTTCTTAGTTGCCTTCTTTTTTAGCTCTTATAGCATCAAGAGCCCTTACAAGTGAAGTCGGCAAGGCAGCCAAAAGACCAACAAAATTGGTTGCAGGTGCTTGCATTGAACCTAGCATCTTAGCAAGCAATACTTCACGTGAAGGCAGATCTGCAAGAGCCTGTATCTGGTTTACATCAATAAGCTTACCAGACAGAACTCCGGCCTTCAGTACGAAAACGCCTTTTGAATCCTTGGAAAATTTAGACAACACCTTTGCAGCGCTGACAGGATCATCATACGATAGAGCCACAGCAGTAGGGCCTGCAAGATAAGGTGCCAAACAATCTGCCTCAGTCTCCTTGGCAGCGATATCAAACAGGGTGTTCTTGAAAACCTTGTACTCTACACTGGCAGAACGGAGTTCATTACGCAGTGCAGTAGCCTTGTCAACATTCATTCCACGAAAATCTGCAAGAAATACAGCCTTGGCACGCTTAAGCTTATCGTGCATCAGTGTTACTTGTTCCTGCTTGTCTGTGCGTTTCAATCCACTTCCTCCTTTCTTTTGGTTTGTGGGGAGTTAACCCCGCCAAAGTCAGAAAGCACAAGTAAACTTGTGAACCCAAGTCTCGGCAGGCAGAGACAATCAAATATCTTTATGCTATACAAGCACCTGCTGTCTGTGACTTTGGCTATAAAATAAAAAAATTAGATATGTGCAGTTACATCACTGATATCTAGATTTATTCCGGGACCCATCGTGGATGAGAGCGATATTTTCTTGATATATGTGCCTTTAGCAGCAGATGGTTTTGCCTTAACCAATGCCTCTACAATTGCTACAAGATTACCTACAAGCTTTGACGGTTCAAATGACGCCTTGCCAATAGGAGCATGCACAATACCAGCTTTTTCAACACGAAATTCGACCTTACCAGCCTTTGATTCGCTGACTGCCCTAGCAATCTCAAAGGTTACTGTACCAACCTTCGGGTTGGGCATCAAACCACGAGGACCAAGTAATTTACCAATTTTACCAACGACACCCATCATATCAGGTGTTGCTATCGCTGTGTCAAAATCAAACCAGCCTTCTTGTATTCTTGCAACCAAATCTTCAGCCCCAACATAATCAGCTCCGGCCTCAAGAGCTTCCTTCTCCTTTTCACCCTTGGCAAAAACGAGAACACGGACTGTTTTACCCAGACCATTCGGCAGAACTACAGCGCCACGAACCATTTGATCTGCATGGCGGGGATCGACCCCTAACTTCACAGCGACATCAACAGTTTCATCAAATTTGGCAAATGCCACATCTTTGACGACCTCAACCGCTGCCTTAAGGGGATACAATTTATTACGGTCAATTTTGGTCATTGCTGCGCTATGTTTTTTCGCACTCTTTGGCATGTTCGTCCTCTCCTGCTTAACTCTGTTTCCTTAATCTGCCGTATAGGGCAATACTAATCAACAATATCAACACCCATTGAACGAGCCGTTCCTTCAACGGTTCGCATTGCAGCTTCTACAGAGGCCGCATTCAAGTCAGGCATTTTTTTTCTGGCAATTTCCTCAACCTGAGCTTTAGTCAATTTACCAACTTTATTTTTATTGGGTACGCTCGAACCGCTCGCAAGACCTATGGTTTTTTTAATCAGAACCGGCACAGGAGGAGTTTTAGTAATGAATGAAAAAGATCTATCGGCATATACCGTAATAACAACCGGTGTAATAGTACCTTCATCAGCCTGGGTCTTAGCATTAAAAGCTTTACAAAACTCCATAATATTAACACCATGCTGACCAAGAGCAGGCCCAATAGGTGGCGAAGGGTTTGCTTTTCCTGCAGGTATCTGCAGTTTAATGTATCCGGTTATTTTCTTAGCCATTTTATTGCACTCCTTTTATTACATACCGTCAATAACTCTGACGGCTATTTTCAAGATTTTTCAACCTGCATAAATTCGAGCTCAACAGGTGTTGAACGCCCGAATATTGTCACTGCAACACGTAATTTGCCTTTGTCGGGCTTAACATCTTCTACTATACCGGTAAAATTGAGGAATGGACCGTCAACAACCCGAACTGTTTCACCAACATCAAATTCAATCTTTGGCCTGGGCTTTTCAGCTCCCTCCTCCATTCTTTTGGAGATCTTGCCTACCTCTTCATCAGGAATCGGGAAGGGTGTATTTCCGCCGACAAATCCTGTAACCTTGGCTGTTTCTTTAACGATATGCCAAGTTTCATCATTTAGCTCCATTTTAACCAAGATGTAACCTGGAAAAAATTTGCGTGACGAGGTTTTTCTTTCGCCTTTTTTAAGCTCAACGACAGTTTCCGATGGAATCAGAATCTCGCCAAAAAGCTCTTCAACACCTTCATTCTTGATACGTTCTGTAAGATTCAGGCGAACCTTATTTTCGTACCCTGAATACGTATGTACGCCATACCATTTCTGGCTCATAATTTAATTCCTGTTATCCCAAAACCAAACGTATCAGCTTGGACAGGATCAGATCGCACAAACCAAGATAGATCGAGATTATAAAGACAATCAGCAAAACAATACCAGTTGTTGCAACGGTTTCCTTCCTTGTCGGCCAGGTAACCTTGTTTAATTCGAGCTTTACAGACTCTAAAAATGTCTTAACATTCAGCACAAAAGCTCTCCTGACATGTTTACTACAACTGATTTTTATTTCTTTACTTTAATTAATGGCAGGCCAGGAGGGATTCGAACCCCCAACATCCGGTTTTGGAGACCGGCGCTCTAGCCGTTAGAGCTACTGGCCTGCAACCCGTTTACCCTACTTCGTTTCCTTGTGGGGTGTATGCTTACGACAAAAGCGGCAATACTTACTAAACTCCAATTTTTGGGGAGTTATCTTTTTGTTTTTGGTTGTCGTGTAGTTTCTCTGCTTACACTCTGTGCAAGCAAGGGTAATTATATCTCTCATTGTTCTTCCTTTTCAGACATATAACAGAAGACTCAAGCTACAGCCATATTAAGACAGTAGCAGTTAAGTTGCTTCAGATTACTCAATAATTGCACTAACAACG
>DCVL01000028.1 GCA_002328035.1 Geobacter sp. UBA2189 | reverse complement strand
GGACGTTATCCTTAAACTCCTGTCAATGAATATGTCGGAATGGCAGTAAAAAAAATACTGACTACACAAAACATGTTTACCAAGCTCGTTATCCAATTCATTTGGTTGCCTTTCGCTAAATTCTGGCGAAAATATAGGTTGAAAAATTTGCGACACCGAACATAGATTCGGGTAATGTCGCATTGGTTATGTGTGAACTCCATAACCAATGGATATGTCAATGGCGTGTCGATTCCATGAACTTTTGCAAACAATATGAAGGGTAAATTCTAAATCGGCTGTGGGCTTGAATTTAGGAAATCCGTCTCGGGCAGAAAATCCTTTGCGTGCTATTTATTCCGTTTTCTGTGGTGACCCCCTGAAGCATGTTACCACCTGCCAAGTGGCGACCATGGATAATCTTTAAGATGTTCCCGCAACTCCTCTTCACGGTAACGGTTAACCCGTATCAGAGCCTGTACTGTTACAATCACAATCGGCAGGGTAAATATGAAAATACCGGTTACCGCCATCAATCGTTCGCCTATCCAGAGAGTCATCCCCCAGTTAAAGAGCAACACTGACAGGTAGAGGATTGGTCCAATAAGTGAGCGAAAAGGGATCGGAAATATACCCTTCGGCATCTCTGCATCCTGTTTCCTGTCAACCCACTGGAAAGCAGCCACAAGCACAAAGCTTGTCAAAAGCCAACCGGCATAGTTGGACAGCGGTACTCCGAAATGTACCCCCACCTCCCCGTAGCCATAAATCTGTCCAAGAAACCAACGGCTTCCCTGTAGAGCCACAGGGTCAATAATGATATCCAGAAAAGTCTGCAGGAAACTTCCAAGAACCAATGCTGCCCAGGAATGTCTTATCGCCCGGGTTTCAAGCGTAATCAAATCCATTTTACGGGTTGCCAGAGGGGAAAGTATCAATAGCGCGGTTGCATAGCTGCAGTAGGTCAGAAAGACATAGGATAGTGAGTCAAAAAAGGGAACCCCCCATATCCAGAGCTCTTTTTTGCTGGTGAGATCAATATAGTAGTACCATCCATATGGAAAGCCGGTAGTTATGGAGAGTTTTTCTGAGACAAAGGCGATCATATAACCGACACCGGTAAAGGTAACGGTTTTTTTCCAGCCTACATGAGGCATGCAGGCTAGCAGGAATGCCGCGAAAAAGGCAAACACATATGGACGCATTGTGATTGTGCCAATGGCGATATCTAACATTTGTTTTCCTTCAAGCGATATTAAAGGTAGGGAGAAAAAAGTCTTGCCGCAGCATCCCTCAATTTTACAGGCAGAGGGCGTCCATCCATCTCTTTAAGGGTTATGCATTTTGATTTTGCCTTTATCTTTTCAAAATGATTATCAAGTTCTGCCGCAAGCCCTGTGTCAAAAATGGAGAGATTCAGCTCAAAGTTGAGCCTGAAGCTGCGGGTGTCAAAGTTGGCTGAACCGATAAGCGACCATAGATCATCAACCAGCAGCAGCTTGGTATGGGCAAAAGGGGGAGGCTGCTCCAATATCTTCACTCCGTTTTTAATCAACTCCCAGTATGAAGCGCGGGATGCCCATGCTACAAAAGGCAGATTGTTCATCTTTGGCAGTATCAAGGTTACATCAACCCCTTGCAGCGCGGCGGTAATCAGTGCGGTAACCATCGGCCTGTCTGGTATGAAATAAGGGGTCATTATACGCACTCTTTTTTTCGCTGTTGCCAGTGCACCCATGACGATCCACTCAAGCTTCCTGAATGCCCTGTCAGGTCCATCTGAAATAGCTCTGGCAAATGCAGTCCCTTCAGGTTTAAGTTCAGGAAATAGAGTGGGGTCATCAAGGCGCTTCCCTGTTACAAAAAACCAGTCTTCCAGAAAGATCCTCTGTAGATCTCCAACAACATGTCCCTTTACCTTAAAGTGCAGATCGCTTGCGGCTGAGTCTGGATCAGCGGTCTCTATACAATGGTTGCTTCGGATATTCATGCCGCCTGTGTAGGCATACAGACCATCAACTATAAGAAGCTTGCGGTGATTCCGAAGATTTATAAACGGCCCTTTATACAGTGGCAGAAAATGACGGATATCAACTCCGCTCCCTGCCAACGCCTTTCTTGCTGTCACTTTACTGTAGCGCTCACCCATTGCATCTACAATGACCCTTACCGATACGCCACGATTTACAGCAGCGCTCAGTGCTTTTACAAATTGTTCCCCTATCAGATTTCCATCAAAGATATAACAGCATAAGTGGATCGTATGATTGGCTCGATTTATCGTATCGAGCATTGCAGGATATGCCTCTTCACCGTTTATAAGCGGAATAATGCTGTTACCCATCTGGGTTCGGGTTTTGGCAACCCTGTCAGCCAGATACTCCAGATTGTATAAAGAGCTGTAGTCGTCAGGCAGTTCAATAATCGAATGCTCTTCAACAGGGGAAAAATTCTGTATTCCGGTTCTGCGTCCAGTCTTGTGCCATTTGTGAGCACGACGGGTAATCCGGTTAATCCCGAGCAACCAATAGGCAAGAGGCCCGACAAGTGGCATGGCGAGGCTAAGACTGACCCAGACAAGCGCAGAACGGGGATCCCGCTTGTTCAGCAGGGCATGACCAACAGCCCAGACAGTGGTGGCTATTGCAACCACTGTCAGCGTGATAAGGGTCATGTCGTCAATTATGACCCTTTCAGGCGGGCTCAACAATTATCTCACCGTTCTCAACATGCACCGGCCAGGTTTTAAGCCTGTACTCAGGGAAATCCTTACAACTGCCATCCTTCAGATCATATCGATAACCATGACGTGGGCATGAGAGATAGCCTTCCTTAAGGATAGCAGCTGCAAGAGGGGCTCCCTGATGAGGACACTCCGCCTCAACTGCATAGATGCTTCCCTTCATATTTATCAGCAGTATCTCTTCTCCATTCAACTCTATCTTCTTTTTTCCAAGATTGGGAATCTCTTGCAGGCGAGCTACAACCGGCATGGCACACACTCCTTTCAGCTTTTCATTATTTAGAACTGCCTTAGCCTAGCACAGTTTCTCTTTTGGTCAAAGATATCACACGTTGCACTACATCCAGGCTTGAGCAGCCACTAGCTGCCTGTTTTTTGTGCAGAGGTTGTTCTTCTCTGATATCTTGAATCTGATAACAGACTGAAATTATGATAAATATAAAAATGGCACAGACACTGCTTTATAGAGATCAAGACAGACGTTGCATAATACCGCTGTCCTCCTTCTTTTACCGGGGGTGTCAGGCCCCCGGGTTTTTTGGACAGAATCTTAATTGGAACCATACAGTATGAAAACTGAAAGGAGGTTTACAACATGAAACTGGTAGAGGCTATCATCAAACCGTTCAAGCTGGATGAAGTCAAGGATGCCCTTAACGAAATCGGGATTGATGGAATTACCGTAAGTGAGGTGAAAGGGTTCGGTCGCCAAAAAGGTCATACAGAGCTGTACCGTGGCGCTGAATATGTCGTGGACTTCATTCCCAAGGTGAAACTTGAAATAGCTGTTCCTGACGAAATGGTAGGAAAAGTTGTGGAAAGCATACAAAATACAGCAAAGACCGGCAGGATAGGAGACGGCAAGATCTTTGTAATTGCCCTGGAAGAGGCTGTAAGGATCAGAACAGGAGAGACCGGCGGCGACGCCATCTAAAAAATACAGAAAACTTTATTCAGATATTCAGGAGGTTGGTCATGAAACTGAAACAGTCACTTACCATTGTAATGTTGGCACTATGCACGGCACTTACGGTGCCGGCGATAGCAGAGGAGAAAAAGGATGTTGCGCCCGCTACAGCAGTAGCCGCTGAGGCGGTGAAGGTACCTGATGCCCCTGCTGTAGCACCGGCAGCGGCTCCGTCAGCAGCCGAGGCTCCCAAAAACGTCGATCCTGTACTCAATACCGGCGACACTGCATGGATGCTGGTCTCGTCGGCGCTGGTTCTGCTGATGGTACCCGGATTGGCTCTGTTTTACGGCGGCATGGTTCGCCATAAGAACGTTCTCTCAACCATGATGCATTCCTTTGTTGCAATGGGTATTGTTGGCGTACAGTGGGCATTGCTCGGCTACTCGCTTGCCTTTGGCCCTGATGCCGGCGGAGGAGTTGTGGGAAACCTGTCCAAGATGCTGTTTAATGGCCTGATCACATTCAAGGACGGCGCTCCGGTCTACACACTGTTCCAGAACGTAACTACAGAGCCAGGCGCCATTCCTGAGTATGTCTTTGCCATGTTCCAGGGGATGTTTGCCATGATTACAGTCGCTCTGATCTCTGGAGCCATAGCCGAACGGATCAAGTTTGCCGCTTGGTGCGCCTTTGTCCTGCTCTGGACCACTCTGGTCTACGATCCTCTGGCTCACTGGGTCTGGATGGTTGATGGTTGGCTGTTCAAGAAAGGTGCTCTGGACTTTGCCGGTGGTACCGTCGTACACCTCTCCTCGGGTATATCGGCTCTGGCTCTGCTGTTCTTTGTAGGCAAGCGTCACGGTTTCCCGACTGAGAGGATGGCTCCCCACAGTCTGCCGATGACCATGCTGGGTGTAGGTCTGCTCTGGTTCGGCTGGTTCGGTTTCAACGCAGGTTCCGCCGTGGTTGGTATGAACACCTCTGATGCGGCTGGCGGTCTGGCAGGTCTGGCCTTTATGACCACAACCATCGCTCCGGCTGCCGGTGGCCTGGCCTGGATGGTTGCTGAATGGATGCACTCCGGCAAGCCATCTGCCCTTGGTTTCGGTTCCGGCGTAGTTGCCGGTTTGGTTGGCATCACTCCCGCTGCCGGTTTTGTGCAGCCCGGTGCTGCCCTGATTATCGGTGTTGCTGCAGGTCTGGTATGTTACGGCGCCATCCTTGTCAAGGCCAGGCTGAAGTATGACGACTCCCTGGATGCCTTCGGCGTACATGGTGTTGGGGGAACCCTGGGCGCAATCCTGACCGGTGTCTTTGCCACCGTCGGCGCCAAAGGCCTGCTGATGGGCGACATGAAGCAGTTTATGACACAGATCATAGCCATAGTGGCAGCGGGTCTTTATGCGCTGGTAGTAACGCTGATCATAGCCTTCATCCTCGACAAGACCATTGGCCTGCGTGTTGAGAAGGAAGACGAGATCATGGGTCTTGACCAGACTCAGCACAGTGAATCAGGCTATAACATGTAGTCCCGCTATAAGGCTGACTTTAAATCCGGCCATCTCCAAAGGGGTGGCCGGTTCATTTTATGTTATTTTTAAAAAACAGCTTGCATTAGAGCTGTTGGAATGCTAAAAAAACCGCTCTGTGCCCAGGTGGTGGAATTGGTAGACACGCAAGATTCAGGTTCTTGTGCTCGCAAGGGTGTGCTAGTTCGAGTCTAGTCCTGGGCACCAAATAGAATTAAAGCCATTAAAGTCATCCTTGATTTTAATGGCTTTTTTTATTGCCATTTTTTAAAACTTCCGAGCTTAACTTGCTGAGTAACGGTGTGAGGTCAGAGCTATTAAATAGCAATAAGTATAACCTGATCCCATAATATATAGAGGCGGATGATATCCGTGAAGCCCTGTTTCCAGTGGTTTTGCAGTCATCTGACCAGATCCTTGGCCGTACCATGGGCGAAGGTTTCTCCACCGCCAAGTGCCTGATAGAGTGTCATACGAGCCTTGAGGCTGTTCCGTCGGTTTTCCAGGAGTTCTATCTCAGCGGTTCTACAACGCTCCTGTTCATCCAGCCAGGCCTGCACCCCTGTTGCCCCTGCCTGATAACGAACCGCAGCCCTTTGTTCTGACTGTTGTGCCAGTTGCAGGGCTCGCTCCAGATGCTTTCCCTGTTCCTGATAGCTGCGCATAGCAGAGAGGCTGTTCTCTACATCACCAAGCGCCTTGTAGAGGGTCTGTCTGAAATTGACCACAGCCTCTTCGTAACTGCTCTGTGAAACCGCAACCGTCAGCCTGGCTGTGTTCCACTGCAGAAACGGCAGTGTCAGCCCAGCACCCAGGGTCGCAATGGGATTCTTCAGAACCTGTTCCAGACTGATACTGCTGCTGGTCAGGCTGCCGGTCAGGGTAAAGGTGGGATAGAAGCTGGCTCGGCTGGCATCCACGTTGGCAAGATATTCCCGCAATCGCAACTCCGCTGCCCGCAGGTCAGGCCGTCTGGCCAGCAGTTCAACCGGCAGCCCTGCTTTGATGGCCGGTAGTGTTGTTTCAGGCAGGCGTTGTTGTTCTGGCAGATGCTGCTGCGGAGCCTGATCAAATAGAATTGCCAGGGCATTGCGTGCCTCTAGCCGTTGTTGCTGCAACTGAACCAGGGTGGCCTGCTGGGAGGCAACGGTCTGCTCTGCCTGAACCAGATCAATGCCGGATACTGCACCGGACTGATACTTGATCTGCACAAGCTGAACCGTCTTTTCAGCAGCGGCAATACTCGCCTCAGCCAGACTGATCCGCTGGTTCAGCCAGGCAACCTGCCAGTAGGCGGTTGCAACGGTGCCGATCAGGCTTAAGGCGGTGCTGCGACGTTCCTGCTCAGTTGCCTCCGCCTCCCAACGGGCTGCATCACGGATACTGGCCAGCCTGCCCCACAGATCAAGCTCGTAGCTAAGCTGGCCGGTAACGCCATGGCTCTGGGTTGTAGTTTTGCTGGTCAGATCCTGGCTGAGACTGCTGGTTGAACCCACATTCAAGGACGGGGTCAGGTTGGTGTTGGCCAGACCGGCCTGTAGCTGTGCCCGCCTTACCTTGATGGCTGCCACAGCCAGATCGTTGTTGCTACGCAGAGCCCGCTCAATCAGTTGATCAAGCAGCGGATCATTGAAACTCTTCCACCATGCCTCACCAGCGGCAATGCTGGCACCATCAACCACCTGTTGTTGCTGCCACGCTGTTGGCAGCGTTACCTGCGGCTGGACAAACTCAGAACGGGGCAACAGACTGCAACTACTGAGCAGCAGAATCACGCAGAGTGCCAAGGTAAAGCCGATAAGGTTAAAAAACAGGCGAGGCATGATAGTTACTCCCTGGCGAGCGCTTCAATCGGATCCAGGCGAGCCGCATTGCGTGCCGGCAGGAAGCCGAAGATGACACCGATCATGGTTGAACAGAAGAATGCTGAGACAATCGACATAAGAGAAAACTGCATGGAAAAGCTGGTCACAAATAAGGAGAACACCTTGCCGACGCCCCAAGAGCTGACAATGCCGATCATCCCACCTAAAAGGCAAACCAGGATCGACTCAATCAGGAACTGCTGCATGATATCCTCCTGACGAGCCCCGACCGCCATCCTGATACCTATCTCGTGAGTACGCTCGGTAACCGACACCAGCATGATATTCATAACGCCGATGCCTCCAACAATAAGCGATATGACCGCAATGGCCGAAATCATCAGCTTCAAAGTGGTGGTGGTCTTGTTGATGGTTTTCATAATGCTGTCACTGCTGTTGGTGTAGAAATCCTTGCGGCCATGGCGCTGGGTGATCAACTTTGTGATACTCTGCTCTGCCACCTGGTTGGATATCCCGTCCTTGACCCTGATCGTAATGGAGCTGAAATATTGTTGCCCCAAGAGTCGATTCATGGCGGCTGTATAGGGTATCCAGACCTCAAGATTTGAGCTGTTACCCATTGGTCCGTCCTTTTCCTTGCTTACACCAATAACCCGACAGGGCAGCGTGCCAACAAAAAGGATCTTACCGATGGACTCTTCGTTGCTGAAGAACTTTTTACGGGTGTTCTGGTCAATTACCACTACCTGCGCCTGCTGCTTCACGTCATCGCCAGTAAAGGAAATGCCGTCCGCAATCTCATACCCCTTGACACGGAAGTACTGCTCACTTACGCCGTTTACCGACGCAGTGGCGGTAAGATTGCGATAGCGCAGCAGTTGACTGCCGCCGGTTACCGGTGATGCACTGTCAGCATATACCTGCGCCTTTAACGCCTCCAAATCCGATTGCATCAGGGTCTGGATACTGGCAGCATCCTCGTCCCCCCAATCCTTGCCAGGGTTAATATCGATAACATTCGTTCCCATGGCGCTGATATCTTTTATAACCTTCTGTTGTGCTCCCTGCCCCAGAGCTACTACCGAAACAACCGAGGTAATACCGATGATGATTCCCAGCATGGTCAACAGGGTTCGCATACGGTGCGACAGCATGGCGATAAGCGCCATCTTGAAGGCTTCGGCAAATCGTCCCCAGTTAGCCTGGAGAAGATTAGGCGACTGTTCGGCTGAAACCCTTGTTGACAATTGAGCTGTTGGCATCGCCTGCCGCTTCGGGTTGGCCTGGTCGCGAATAATCACACCGTCGCTGATCTCGATGATCCGTTCGGCATGGGCAGCAACCTGCTGGTCGTGGGTGACCAGGATAATGGTATGCCCGTTGCCATGTAGCTCATGCAGCACCGCCATCATCTCCTCGCCACTTTTACTGTCCAGGGCGCCGGTTGGTTCATCGGCCAGAATGACCTCACCGCCATTCATCAAGGCCCGGGCAATACTGACCCGCTGCTGCTGGCCACCGGAAAGCTGATTGGGGCGATAATCAGATCGTTCACCAAGGCCAAGACGTTCAAGTAGCTGTCTGGCACGTTCCTGCCGGATCTGTTTTTTTACGCCGGCATAGATCGCAGGGATCTCGGCATTCTGGGTAGCGGTAAGATGCGGCAGCAAGTGGTAGCGCTGGAAGATAAATCCGAAGTAATCGCGCCGAAGTCTCGCCAGTTCATCATCTGACAGGCTGCTGGTCTCCCGTCCGTCAATCAGGTAGCTTCCCTCGCTGGGGCGATCCAGGCAACCGAGAATATTCATCAACGTGGACTTCCCTGATCCAGACGCGCCAACAATAGCGACCATCTCTCCGGCGTTGATAGTCAGATCAATCCCCTTGAGAACTTCGACCTGCTGATCCCCTGTAGAGAAACAACGCACTAGGGTGTGTATTTCAAGGAGTGCTTTCCCCATACCTATCGTCTTCCCGGAGGAGGCATTTTATTTGTGTCGGTCTTCGGCAGGTTGGAACTGTCACCGATGACAACCTTTTCGCCATCCCGTAACCCGTCTATGACCTGAATCTGCACACTATTGGAGATGCCGGTACGGATCGTTCGGACTTCTGTCTGCTCCCCCGCCAACACCTTAACCGTCATCCTGCCGTCTTTCGTTTTTTCACCAAGGGCTGACACCGGGATACAGAGTGCCTGCCTGGCTTGATTCAGTACAATGGCAACTTGTGCTGTCATAGATACTTTGAGCTTGTTATCAGGGTTTGGTACCTCGAAGAGTCCGTAGTAGTAAATCGCTGAACTGGAACTGCTGGTGCTGCTTGTTCCGGTAGTTGTCGTCCCACTCGATACCGGACCTGGTTCGATAGCCCGCAATTTGCCATGATAACGGGTATCGCTATCCCCCAGAAGAGTAAAATAGCTTGCCAGCCCGGGCTTGACCCGAGTTACGTCCGCCTCAGAGATCTTTGCCTTGACGGTCATGGTATCCAGCGTGGCCAGAGTCAGGATCGTTGTGGCGGTTTGATTCGACACCACCGTCTGCCCCTCTTCAGTATCGATTGAGATGACCGTACCGTCGATCGGTGCATGGATACGGGTATAGCCAAGATTAGCCTTGGCCGTATCAACCGCAATGATTGCCTTCTTGATCTGGGCTTCAAGGGAGGATATATCATGCTTGGTGCTTTCCAATTGTGCTTGCGCAGACTCAAGATCAGCCCAGGAACCGGCATCCTTGGCATTCATCTGGCTCTGGCGCCGATAGCCCAATTCATACTGCTTCAGCACTGCCTGCTTTGATCTTTTCTGCGCTTGCAGGTTTTCCACCTGAGCCTCAGCATCTTTAAGGGTGTTTTGCGGCAACACCGGGTCGATCTCTGCCAGCAACTGCCCTTTTTTTACCTTAGTACCCAAAGCAACGTGTAGTGCCTTTAACTGCCCGTTTACCTGTGCGCCTACTGCCACCGTCTTGAATGCCTTCAGGATGCCGGTGGCAAGAACGCTATCTTCCAGATCCATATGGGTAGCAGGAGCCGTTATGTAGGTGATCTTTGCTGGTGACAGGAACTTTCTGGCGACCGCCACTCCAGCCGATACCATTAGAATAATTATGATACCGATGATGATCTGCTTCTTTTTGGGGAGATTCATAACTTGTTTCCTTTGTTGCGGAGCGCCTTGATACCTGCCAGGGCAAAGGTAATTACGTTGTCGATAAAGGCACCGATATCGTTAATTATTTCAGTTTCTTCCTTATCTTTGGTTCGTTTGGCAATGCGCTGCATAATCAAGGGATGCAGACACATGCTGATGATGCTGATTTCACAGTAGTGAACCTGTTGCTCGCCAACTTCCGACCCAAGCAATTCACGGATGAGGGTTAGGGTTTGTTGCCGCATGGGAATAAGTTCGACCTTCATTACTTCCTTGAGCAGACCAGTCGGGTTGAGCATCTCCATCTGGGCTATAAAAAAGTCCTTGTTGTTTTCGTCGGCAATTCGCCGGATCAGGGCTGTTAGCTGCCCCCGTAGCCGCTCTTCGGCTGATGCTGTTGCATTGATCCCTCCATCCAGCGGATACGTCTTGAGCGATTCAGCGAACGAGTGACGCCACGTCTCCTGATAGAGCGCCTCTTTGCTGCCAAAGTGGTAATTGACCGCAGAGATGTTAGCCTCGGCACGCGAGCAGATTTCGGCTACTGTTGCATCACGGAATCCTTTTTCTGCGAATACTTCGCTTGCGGCAACCAGCAGCTTTTCTTTTTTTATATCTGATTTTTTTCTAACCATTTGAGACCCCCAAATAAACAAATGACTATTTTAAATATAAATTTAAAATAGTCATTTTAATTTGTCAATCCATTTGGAGATATTGAACAAATCTTTACATATCTGCCGAAACCATACGTATAAACCTGAGGGTAAGCATATTTAAATCCCACCGTATAGTACAGTTACATGCTTTTGCGCCATGGTTCATTAAATCGTATACTCACACCATCAAATGCAGATACCTGCAAGAATCAATGACACTGCTCGGTAACTGGCTGCGTCTGGATATCCGAGTTGTTTCCTTCCGGCACTGACGGTGCTCCTTCAAGAAATCTGGTTAATTCCGTCACAAGGGTTGTGGGATATAGCATGCGAGCCGGAATCTTCGCCCCTCCGAAAAATTCCAGCTTCCAGGGCTGGCGTTTGACCCAGTCCATCAACGCCTGCCACCCATGCCAACCTGAAAAATCCTGACCGTGGATATGGGTGATCTGTTCAAGAAAGGTCTGCTCGTAACTAGCCATAGATCTGCCGCTCCCTAGCGTTCCTTCGGTGAGCCGTTTCCGTCTCGCGGTGGAGCCCCCTCAGGAGCCGCAGCCAATGAGCCCTCAAAGTTCCTGCAGGTGGCCTTGAAACTGCCATGTGGGGTGCTGATCATTACGCTTGCCCCTTCTGTTTTACCCTTGCAGGCATCAAAAGCCTCCTGTGGCGGCCTTCTGTGTCCACCACGGGGCGGTTCCCGTGTGTAGCCATCGCTGTCAGCCACAGCCGTGCTTGCAAGCAGGCAAAATAGTACCAATGTTTTTCCGATGGGATACTGCATCTCTTCCTCCAGTCCATAATGCTATATTCTATTGGTAGAGATTAGGGCATTTGACTGTTAAGAAGGGTTAAAAGACAGGAAGAAACGGTAAAATTACATTAAGCGCTCTTGCAGAAAAGCAAGGATGAGATTGCCAGTGTTGTACCTCTTGACAAGTCACTAAATTCCGATAGGGTCGCTATGGTACCGAGACAGCCAACGGTATAACCACCTACTACCTGTACGCTGATGAAGGACTGATCGGGGAATACTCAGAAACCGGCACAGCCAGGAAAACCTATGCCTGGCTGCCAGACTCCACCTGGGGTACCAACCCCGTAAGTCAGACGGACAACAACCAGACCTACTACTACCTGAATGACCATCTGGGTACGCCGCAGAAACTGGTTGATGAAAGCGGGACAACCGTCTGGCAGGCCAGTTACGATGCGTTTGGGAAAGCAAGCATCACCACCAACACAGTAAGCAACAATCTGAGGTTTCCGGGGCAGTATGCAGATGAAGAGACAGGGCTTCACTACAACTGGAACCGGTACTACGACCCGAACAGCGGAAGGTATACTCAGGAAGATCCGATTGGGTTTGAGGCAGGGGATGAGAACCTGTATAGGTATGCGGGGAATTCTACTGCAATATTAATTGACTATAATGGCTTAGAGGTGGAGCCATATTGGCTTATTAATGTTAAAAAAGGTAGGGAAGCACACAATCAGTTTGATAAATATATCAAAAATAATTTCAACCCTAAAAGATATAAAACAAATCTTAGTTTAAGAGTAGCACTTAAAGATAATAAACTACCTTTAGACAGACCAGATTTGATTGATATTTTGGGTAATAAAGTTTGGGAGTTAAAACCATATAATTATGAAGTTTACAGTATTTTTATTCCTAAAAATAGTAGACAGCCTGAAAAATATGTTTGTAAATTAAAAAGCCAAGGCTATGAGTATGAAGCTGGAGATGTAATATCAATAATAGATTGGCATGGTAAAGATATCGGGGATATTGTTGTCAATGGTAAAACGTATAAAATGAGACTATTTGCCGGTACAAGACCTGGATTGATTTTGTATACGCTTACAGACCCCGATGAAGACGGCCAAGGTGAATTGGAACGGTCACTTGTTAGGGCACTAAATAGAGGGCCTGCCTCAAGTACGGCAGGTGGGCTATTGCCTTGGTGGATGTATGCAATACCATAAGTGAGAGGAAGAAATGGAAACGTCTTTAAGTTGTATTCAGAGTAGAATTATTGCTATTGCACATTTTTTTATTAATGAAAGTCAAAAAAATGAAATATTTTTTGAAAAATATTTGCATTTAGAGTCATATTTAACAATTTTGCGTAAACACAAGGAGTTGCTTGGAGATGCTAAATATAACAGGTATTTAGAATTAGAATATTATGTAACTGTTGCTGCAATAAAGTCTGCTATTAATTTAGACGACTTTAATCGCAAGCATAAATTTCCTTCAGAACTATTACTAGAGCTAGATGAAATGGATTTCGATATTTCAAAATGTAGGGAAGTGCAAGAAATAACAGGTCGTTCTATGGTTGAAAACAATATTGCAGCTAAAACAATCAGAAGCTTTTGGGAAAATAGTAATATGCTGAAGTATCAAAGTAAAATGTCAAAGAAGATGTCTTTGTCTTTCAAACTTCAAAGTGGTTTGCTGCAAGATCTATATATTTTTATTAATTTGGGAAGAATAGGAAGTTACGAGTTGTGCTTTGGAATGCTTAACCCATTATTTTCAATCGATATCGGTGTGCTAACAGGTTCTAGTTCATACTACTTCGCTACAATTGAAGGTTTGCATAACTGCCTTGCTAAAACGAATATGCTGTTGATCGGATTTTTGCCGTATTTTGAAAAGATTTTTTCAGGTGAGAAGGATGCCTGTACTGAGATAACTTCAACCTGACACCTTTGTCTCAATCAAATCATCACCCTGTTCTCTGACAATCGAATAGCGATACAGACCACCCGGCGGCATTAATCCTGCCGCCGGTAGTGGCGGCTTTGGCAACAGTGGTAAATCCCCCCTTGCCCCCCTTTGCAAAGGGGGGGAGTAGAGTAGCAACGCCACCCAGGACCTGACCAGCGTCACTGACCCTGAAGGAACGGTCACCAGTCTGGGCTACGACAGCTTCGGCAACGTCACCTCCGTCACCCGTGGCAGCAGCATCACCCGCTATGCCTACGACAGCCGTGGCAACGTTATCTTGCCTACAGCAGCCCCGGTGTAAGCGCAACCATCAGCTACGACCAGCTAAACCGTAAAACCGAGGAAACCGTCACCTACGGACCATTCAGCAAAACATTCAGATACAGCTACGACAACCAGGGCAACAAACAGACCTTTACCAACCCTGAAGGCAAAACCTACAACTACAGCTACAACAAAAACAACCAGCTTACCCAAATCACCGCAGACGGTAAAACCGTAAGCCTTGAACACCAATGGATCAGGCAGACCAAAACCACCCTGCCCAACAACATAACCACCAACTACAGCTACAACGCCAACAACTGGCTTGCAGCCATAGAAACCAAACAAAACAGCAGCACCCTCCAAAGCCAGCTGAACAGCTTTGACAAAACCGGCAACATAACCACCAAGGCAACCGAACAGCAAACAACCAACTACGGATATGACAAAACCTACCAGCTTACCCAGGCAGGTCAGGAAACCTTCAGCTACGATCAAAACGGCAACCGGTCAGACAGCACAGCAGATGCCAACAACCGGGTAACCGCTACAGCATCGGCAAGTTACAGTTATGACAATAACGGCAACACACTAACCAAGACTGAAAACGGCCAAACCACACAATACAGCTACGATGCAGGCAACCGACTGACCCAGGTAACCCTGCCCAACGGACAAACCGTAAGCAATGCATACGATCCGTTCAACAGAAGGATCAGCAAGACAACCAACGGCCAAACCACCTACTACCTCTACGCTGATGAAGGACTGATCGGGGAGTATACAGAAACCGGCACAGCCAAGAAGACCTACAGTTGGCTGCCTGACAGCACCTGGGGTACCAACCCCGTAAGCCAGACAGACAACGGAGTAACCTACTACTACCTGAATGATCATCTGGGTACGCCGCAGAAGCTGGTTGATGAAAGCGGGACAACCGTCTGGCAGGCAAGCTACGATGCGTTTGGGAAGGCAACGGTTACAACCGCCACTGTCAGCAACAATCTGCGGTTTCCTGGGCAGTATGCAGATGAGGAGACAGGGCTTCACTACAACTGGAACCGGTACTTTGACCCGAGTAGTGGGAGGTATACACAGGAAGATCCGATAGGGTTTGAGGCAGGGGATGAGAACCTGTATCGGTATGCCTTTGGCGATCCGGTAAACTTTGTAGATCCAGAGGGGTTAAAAGGGAATGGTCACCATATTATTCCTTGGCATCTATTTAATGGTAAGGTTAGTCCTGAAGTTCAGAAATTTTTTGATAGCGCTGAAGCGAGAATTTTTAATGATTACTACAAAACTCACAATACAAAAATAATTAATGGGGTGTCACATGATGCGTACAATAAGTTTATAAAAGAAGAATTAGAAAGATTTCTTAAGACTGAAAACACTTGTATGGCAAAACTTACACCAGATCAGGCATCAAGATTTTTATCTAAAATTAAGAATATGCCTTCAAACTCTAAAATATCATTATTTTTGAAAGGTATTGAAAGTGAAGCTGCTGCTGCCATACCATCAAGCAGATTAGTAGGTTTAAGTGGCAAACTTGGCAAAAAACTAAGTTATTTCGGATTGGCATTAACAGTGTATGGTATTTACGATGCTATGACTGCTACTGACGCCCAAGCTGTTAAAAACCTGTATAATATGTTGGAAGTACTACCACCTGATAGAAGAGAAAAAATACTAAAAGAAATCAGACAAAATAATCCTGATAAATTTAGATAAGGCATTAAACAGTTATGCTTAAAATTTAGCAATTAAGTGTTTGTAATGTGTTTGTAGCGTGTTTTACTTTATGGAGATAGACAAGATGAATGACTTTGATTATGTAGATAATTTTTTTTGTAGTATTGCTGAGAAAGAAGATACATTTGGACATAATGTTTTAACTCATAATGAAAAAATCATACTTGCAGTGTGGCACGCCACTGGGCTTATACAAAATGGTGGTCTGCAATATTTTTTCGTTTGGGAAGATGCTAATCCAATAGTTGCAGATTATTTTTATGAATCAGGCTTGTATAATGCCTCTCAAATTATAAGAGAGTTCTTTTTGTTATTTTCAGAACTAGAATTTGAAAAATATCCATCAGCTAAAAGAGATGAGATTATTGAAAATAAAATTATTAAATATAAAGATGAGATTGAACTATTAAACGAAAGGTTTTACGAAGCAATGCCAGAGGTAGAGAGTAAGCTTGCAGATTTCATCAGAAATACCCAAGGTGTACTGAAATAGCATCCACCTGATACGCTTGCTGTAACCAAATCATTACCCTGTTCTCTGACA
>DCVL01000043.1 GCA_002328035.1 Geobacter sp. UBA2189 | reverse complement strand
CAAACATGATTCCGGTCTGCCTGGCATTGTCATAGCTGGAGAGTGCAGCCCGTAGTATCTGTAGTACATTTCCCCGTTTGCCGGTTATAATCCTGCCCTTGGCAAACAATCCCCCTTTAAGCTGTTCAGACTGGTTTTGCACTTCGGCAACTACTTTAAGTGAACGGTCGCTTCTGCTCAGCTCAGGATTTATAAACATTACCTTGCCTTTAAAGGTCTTGTCTGGCAGGGCATCTACCGTAAACTCCAGCGGCTGCCCAGTCTTGACTCGTGCGGAATCAACCGAAGGTACAGTTACGGTCAGGTTAAGGATCCGGTTATCCACAACTCTGAATATCGGTTTTGCCGCTGCTGCATCACTGGCCAGATCTCCTACATTGACCTCCCGCAGGGCAATCATACCATCCATAGGTGAGGAGACCAATCCTTTGCTCAGGCGAGCCTTGCTCTGGTGAACCTCTTCATCTGCTACACGAATCTGAGCCTTTGATGAATCAAGCCGAGCCCTTGCAGCAGCTGTCTCGGTGCGGCTGTCATCAACTGCCTGCTGTGTCGCAAGGCCTGCTTCCTTTAGCTTCATAAACCTTGCTTCTTCACGTTCAGCGCGGGTAAGAGCCACTTGAGACTGAGCAAGTTGTGCCCTGGCTGCCACCGCCGCCGCCTCTGCCCGCCTGGTAATCGCTTCGGACTCGGCCAGTTCGATCCTTGCCAGTGGCTGTCCCTTCCGCACCTGCACCCACTGCGTTACATAGACCTCTTTGACCAGACCTGGAATCTGTGTCTTGATATCAGAACTGAACTTGGGTTCCAGGTTGCCGGTCACCTCAATTCCTTCGGTTAGCTCCGAGGCAGTTGCTGAAGCCAGCTCAACAGCTACTGGAGGTTTGACTGTTGCCCCCTGCTTTTTGCTACAACCTGCCATAATAGCAAGAGCAGTCATTGCAATCGTTAACGTCAGTCGTCGCATTTTTTCATCCCTTCAAACAGAAGTGCCAGCAGCCGCTGTAGCCCGTTCCGGTCAAGCCGTGGCTTTTCAGTGTGGCAGAGCTGCTCTTCCATTGCTGTATTGAGTTGGGATACAATGACCCAGGCAGCATCCTTCGGGCTTATCTGGCGGAACTCACCCGAAGCGATCCCTTCATTAACCAACTTTTCCATATCTTCCAGCATGGTGCTGAAAGATGCCTCAAAATCAATGTGAGGCGCTCCTTGATGCGGACCGTAGAAAATTGCATAGACTAGCCGCGCAACAGGTAGCCGTTCAATAAAGATATCCAGTAGTGCCGCACAGTAACCGCAGATTCGCTCCGTAACGCTGCCTGGCGCTGCCAGAGCCTGTTCTGCAGTCTTGTAAAACTCGCCGAGAGCACCTTCCATCAAGGCAAGATAGATCCCTTCCTTGCTCTTGAAATAGTAGTAGAGCACCGGCTTTGTGACGCCTGCTGTTTCTGCAAGCTCGCGTACAGAAGTGCCTGCATACCCCTTGCTGGAAAAAAGCAGCAGGGCAGCCTCCAGAAGACGTTGTCGAGCATGAGGATTGGTAGTGAGTTCTGCTTGTTCTGTCATATAAGTATTCCTGAAGGTGGTCTTTACCGATCGGTATATAATGAAGGGGAGGGGAGGCTGTCAAGAAAAACCTACCGAACGGTAAGTTTTTTGCGCTGTAAAAAGGATGAACCAGGCAATTCTCGTTGTCATCCCCGAATGTCTTTATCGGAGGATCCATGATTTCAGCAGCTTACAAGCTGGATTCCCGATCAGAATCGCTTCGAGAATGACAAATTGCGGGTGGAATCAGGATTTGTTCCAAGACTTTGATCTCACTGCGTATATTGGCGTTAATCAGCGGTTAACTGCTTTTTGGAGATTCACTAAAGCCGCCTGAATGCCGATGCCTTGATGGCAGCCCAGATGGTGCTGTTGGGAGTAATCTGTAGTTCTTGAGCTGCATCAGGTACGATCTCGGCCACCAGAGTGCTGCCGTTGCAGTCCAGTTCTACGCCGGTCTTTTTGCCTGATTCAAAGATGTCGCGTACCATGCAGGGCAGCAGGTTCCGAGCACTGATCGCATCAGGGTGTCGCTTGCAGAGGACGATATCCCTGGAAGAAAGTTCAAATGTGCCAGATTCTGTACCGCTACCGCCTGACAGCAGCAGTTCCCGCCCAGCCCAGGGAAAGGCCAGTAGGCCCTGACGTTCCTGAGGTGTCCCCAGTTCCAATAGATTGATATAGCCGGTTTGGCTCTGTCCCATCCGCTCGCGAGCCAGCTCTTCCGGCACGACTACTCCAGTCAGCTGTCCTTTTTCCAGCACCGCTACCTGGTCGGCCATCAGCCGCATTTCCACCAACGAGTGAGAAATAAAGACAAACGGAATCCTGAACCGTTCAGATACCAGATTCAGATAGGGAATGATCCGGTAGCGCAGGTCATCATCCAAGGCAGAGAGCGGTTCATCCATCAGCAGCAACCGTGGTGAAGCGAGGATCGCCCGTCCCAGCGCCACCCGCTGGCTCTGCCCGCCGGACAGCGTCTCCGGCATCTGTCCCATCAGATCCGTTATCTCCAGCACCTCAGCCACCTCAGCCAAGTCTATCCTGCGCTCTGTTGCAGGACAACGCTGGTACCCGTACAGCAGGTTCTTGCGTACCGTCAGGTGCGGAAACAGGCCATGTTGCTGAAACACCAGGGCGATTCTGCGCTGACGGGAAGGCAGGTTAATCCTGCATCTGCTGTCAAAAATCGGTTGACCATCCAGCAGAATCTGCCCGTTATCAGGGGTGATAAGCCCTGCCAGACAACTGACCAGGGTTGATTTGCCACTGCCGGAAGGGCCAAAGATACCGATCCGTTCACCGCTGACCTGCAGATCAAGCGCCAGAGTAAAATCACCCTGTTTTTTGCTTAGTTGCAAATACAGCTCCATCTCAAGCCTCCTTTCTCCGCTGCAAAATCAGTTCATGTAGCAGCAGGATACCCATTGAGAGGAGGATTGAAACAAGGCATAGAAGTAGTGCTGTGGACTCGCCAGCCGGAGAAGAGGCATAATCATAGATGGCCAGGGGAAGTGTCTGGGTAACTCCGGGGATGTTGCCGGCAATTATGATGGTGGCGCCAAACTCACCAAGTGAACGGGCAAAAAAGAGAGAGGAACCGGCCAGGATACCACGCATAGAAAGTGGTAAAACAACTGTAAGTACCGTGTCCAGCGGCTTTGCCCCCAGGCTACGGGCAGCCTGTAGCAGTTGAGGATTTATCCCCTCCATGGCCAGCCGGATTGAGCGAACCAAAAGCGGAAACCCGACCACGATAGATGCTATAACAGCGGCCTTCCAGGTGAAGATGATCCTGATTCCCAGCGTATCCAGCAGTTTTCCAAGTAATCCCTGGCTTCCCAACAACAACAGCAGCAGGTAGCCTACCACCACCGGCGGCAGGGTTAACGGCAAATTAAACAACAGCTCCAGCAGCAGCTTTCCCTTGAAGCGGCCAAAGGCCAGCAGCCATGCCCCCAGAAATCCCAGCGGCAGGGCTACCAGTGTTGCCACGACACCTACTTTTACTGAAAGCAGAATCGCCTGGATATCTGTCGGAGCAAACTGCATTAACGCACCTCAAACCCATGCTTTGTCAGTACTGCTTTTGCCTCAGTAGACGCCAGGAATTTGATGAAGGCCACTGCCTCAGGTTTTTTCGAACCTGCCACGGTCAAGACCATCGGGTATGTTACCCGGTCATGCAGGTTTTCAGGCACCACATACAGAATCTTGGCATGTTTGGAAAGCAGCAGTGCGTCGGTTTTGTAGACAAAAGCGGCATCCACCTCACCCCGATCAGCATACAGAAGGCATTCACGTACATCCTTGGCCAGTACCAGCTTCTTCTCTAACTGCTTATCAATGCCTGATTTCTTAAGGGCAGCCATGGCATACTCGCCAGCTGGAACACTCTTGGGGCTGCCGATGGCTACCCGGTTCAACTTAACAAGATCCTGCATGCTGGCAATCTTTACCCCAGGCTTGCCGGCCACCACCAGTTGGTTATAGGCAACTACCCCGGCGCTTTTTTCATCAGCAAGCTTCTTTTTGAACAGGTAATCCACCCACTCGTTGTTGGCAGCAAAGAACAGATCCACCGGGGCACCAGACTCAATCTGCTTGGCCAGGGCACCTGATGCGCCAAAGTTCTTCTTGAAGCTGACACCGGGGGTGCGTTTCTGGAACAGGTCAGACAGTTCAGTGACCGATTCCCGCAGGCTGGCTGCCACCGACAGGCTGATTTCACCGGCCATGGCCGGTATTGCAAGGAACACCATCAAGACTGCGGCAACAATGCTACGACTCATCATTTGCATGTTTCATTCTCCTCTCAGGCTGGTTTTATACTGCTACGATGGTAGCCCCGATATCGGCAGGCTTACCAAAATAAACCGATGACAGCACAAGTATATCCACACCGGTTGCGGCATATTCAGCCGCGTTCTGCTCGTTGATCCCACCGGCAGCAGAGACCTTGACCGCCGGGTTGATCTGCCTGATCTGTTCTACCAGCGCCTTCAGTTGATCCGGTGGCAGCTTGTCTACCTGCACCAGATCAACACCGCTTTGAGCGATCAGCAGTGCTTCTTCCGGTGAATCCGCCTCCACAATAATCCTGGTCTCCAGCGCCTCGCGCTTCAGCGTTTTCAGATGCCGTAAAAACGGTTCCAGTCCGCCCATAAACGCGGTATGCTGCTTGAATACCAGCACCGTCTCCGACAGCCCCAGACGATGCGGCAATGCACCACCGGCGCAGATCGCCTTGATGGCAATCTTCTTGGTGCCGGGAAAGGTCTTGCGGGTGGTCAGTACGGCAATACAGGGGTTGATTTCCCGCGCAGCAGTGACAATCCTGGCAGTGCGGGTGGCGATGCCGGAACCGTACTCCAGCAGATTCACCGCCACCTTCCAACCGGCATGCAGAGCCTGAGCTGCGCCTTCTGCCCTTAAAAATGTCTGCTTGGCTGGCAGTCGCGTTCCGCTGGAAGTTTGCAGGGTTACCCTGCAACCGCATTTCTCCAGCAGGCGGGCGGCCTCTTCCGTGCAGCAGAGTGTAGTATCATGACGTGTGGTGAAGCAGATCTCACCCCTTTTCTGACCAATCCCAAGCAGATGTGTGGTCAGGTCGCCGTAAGGGAGATCTTCTTCAAGAAAACGTTCTATCTCGGTATCAGGCAGGCATGTAATCATTAGTTTGCTCCTAAAATTATACTTGATGCCTTGGACTGCAGCGTTGCTTCACTGCCATCGCTGTTTACGATGCTCTTACGGTTACGCACAACGTATGCCAACGGCTAGCCAGCCATTAACATATTAATATTGTGATGATTATTAGAATGAGATGGTTAAAAACCAGACGAACACTTGCTTAATAAGTCCGCCGGTGCTGTTTTTGTGATCATAGAGGGGGAAAGAATGGATGATACGATTTGATACAAATCCAGCTTGCCTCGTAAAGCCGTTGTCTCTACAGGTCAAATGTTGTGTGCCATCCGGTACGATGGCAAGTGGTAATTTGCGCAAAAAGAAGCACGACCTGCGTTCATCTGCTTCTCCCTTGGCTCAAGGTCTCTTCGGCTGTGTGGTATAGAAAATCATATACCTCTTCACGGCTGTTGATAAATCGCGGCATATCATTCAGCAGATCTTCGAGCAGGTGTAGTATCCTGCCATCAACGCTGCCCAACCGATCCATAACCGCTCCCAATATCGGGATTATCTCGTACAGATCGTCCCTGTTGAACGGAGCCGGATCAGGCAAGCCGATAAATTTGGGTTCATCACGATTACTTATATCTTTGGGATATTTGAATTTCAGGTCAGATGCCTTGATGACGATCATAGCCTCCTCCTTTTTAATGGCCACTGCATCCGCTACAGCCTCCACAGCAGGCCGTTTTTATGAAATCAGAGGGCATTGGTTTACCGCAAAGTTGTAATGAGGTCTTGTCAATATACCATCCATCGTCATGCAACCAGCCGACAAGTTCATGTTTTTTAAGCATCATCAGTACCCTTGTCTCTGTTGTCTCAAGATATCCTGCCGCTTCAGAAATGCTTATAAATTCCTCTCTTCTTTGAGACATACCAACTCCTCCTCAGGCCGCCTTCAGCAGCTCTGTGCCGTTCAGATAGATATCCAGAAGTTCTTTGTCTTTAAGATCACGTTTTTGTTTCAGTGATTCATGCCTCACAACAGGTAAAAGCAGAGTGGCGTCATCGCGTGAAAGAGTAATGCCAAGCTTACGAAACCCCTCAACTACTCCACTGGCGCCGGAGTGTTTGCCCACTACGATCTGACGGGACAGTCCTACCTCGGCTGGGTCAAACCCTTCATAATTACGGGGATCTTTTAGCACGCCGTCAGCATGCAGACCCGATTCATGGGCAAAGACCCGTGATCCAACCACGGCCTTCCAGGAGGGAAGTTTCCTCCGTGATGCCTTGGCAACCATCAGCGACAGCTCGCGGAATCGATGGGTATCAACCCCGCTCTCTATTCCGCACGCATGTTTCAGCCCCATCACCACCTCTTCCAGAGCTGCGTTGCCAGCCCTCTCGCCAAGTCCGTTTACCGTGGTGTTAACAAATCGTGCGCCTGCCTTTATACCTGCAATGGCGTTTGCAGTGGCCATACCCAGGTCGTTATGGGTGTGAACCTCAATATCAATCTCAGGAACAGATGCTCGCAACCAGCTTACCTTTTCGTACATAGTAAATGGATCCATTATTCCAAGGGTGTCGCAGAAACGGAAACGCTCTCCACCAAGCTCTCTTGTGATCTTTAGCAGTTCAACCAGAAAATCGAGATCTGCACGGCTTGCATCCTCTCCACCTATTGAAACATATAAGCCGTTATCCTTTGCAAAACCCAGCGCAACCTTAAGCTGTTCCTTTACAGAGCCTCTATCCTTTTTCAGTTTATGGGTTATCATCTGATCCGATACGGAAAGTGAAATATCAACTGCCTTTATGCCGCAATCCATGCTTGCCTGAATCTCAGGAATCAGAGCCCGGTTCCAGGTAATAAGGGTGGCAGAAAGCCCCAGATCCACCAGTGCGCGGATACTACTCCGCTCTTCCTCTCCCATTGCAGGAATCCCGCATTCAATCTCTTGCACCCCCGCTACATCAAGCAGTCTGGCAATTGACAGCTTTTCACTCAGGGAGAAGACTACTCCTGCTGTCTGCTCTCCATCCCTCAGGGTGGTATCGTCAATGATGACTGTTTTTGAATTTTCTTCCATGCTACACCCCCAATCTCTAACAAACCGAGGTAAACTTTCTTGACTGGCACAAGCAGATAACGCTCTCCAGGCGTATTAAAAACTGTATCTGGGTTGTATCACCCCATGCTGCCCATACTTGCTAGCCCAAAAATATGTTCGGGGTGGTATGCGGGTGGCTCTCCCGAATACATCAGTTCAACCACGCTGCTGACAGAAAAACCCCGGCTTGTAAGTATCTTTGAAGCTGCCCTGTTTGATTCAGGCACATCCAGTAATCTGTTGCCCCCCTGTATTTCAGTTTTTTCCAGTAGTTGCTCTGCCGTTCTCGGGTTTAAGGCGCCAAATGGCCCTATCTGTTCCCTTTTGCCAATTCGTTGAATCACAAGAAATCCGGATTCAGATCCGGTAACCCAACCGCTATCTATAGAATGTGCCAAAAGAGCGTTTCTTTCGTCACCCCAGCCTAAAAAATCAATCTGCTGCCAACATGGTTCAATCCTCTTTATGGAGGTTAGCTGTATTGCCTCTCCGCCGGAACACTCCCATCTTTGAATCCTGTCGGACAGATTGAAGCCGTTTCGCTCGTAGATAGGGCGTCCGTACTTTGAGGCAGTCAGCCAGATGGTTTTAACTCCGCTCCTTTTAAGCGCTAACATGGCCTGTTTGAAGAGTTCAGTGCCTATCCCCTTCCCTCTGTAGCCGTTTTCTACAAGAAGATTACCTATCCAACCTGAGTTTCCGTAGCTGACTGCAGTTACAAATCCTACAGCCCTGTTTTCCTCATGACATCTCAGGCATCCTTCAGGATAACACTCTAACAGGAAACCCAGTTCACGCCGTGTGCTTATCCATCCTTCATCCTTTGCAAGGTTAAGGAATGGATGGATGTCATCAGGACTGAAGTTGCTTATCTGCATATTAGATAGCCCTCATATATGAGCTTCTACAGGAATCCAACAGCATCGGCTCTGCACTGTTTGCAATGCCTCATCTGGCTGATAATCTGTTCATTCCTGTCCCTTGCCTCTTTAAGCTGCATTGCACTTGGAGCAGGTATATGGGCAAGTTCGGCCTGAGGGATGAGTGGCATGACATTCATCACAAACACCCCTGTGTCTTTTATCTTCTCTGCTATTTCAGGTATTTCAGCGTCGTTTATCCCTGGAATCAATACCGTATTGACCTTAACTACCATTCCAAGTTTTACCGCCTTCTGTATCCCTTCATACTGACTTGCAAGAAGTATCTCTGCTGCATCTTTACCGCTGTACCGCTTGCCGTGATAGAATACATGGCTATAAATCCTGGCTGCAGTTTCAGGCTTGACGGCATTGATTGTAACTGTAAGGGTTTGAAGATTAAGGTGACTCAACTCATCAAGAGATTCAGGAAGCAGAAGGCCGTTGGTGCTCATGCATTTCATCAAGTCTGGAAACTCTTCTCCAACCAGCCTGAAGGTTTCAAATGTCTGACGGTTGGCAAGTGGGTCGCCAGGCCCTGCTATTCCGACGACACGCATGGAGGAGCCGTAGATCGGAGATGCCATTACTTCCCTTACCCTGTCCATGGCTTCAAGAGGTGACAGCAGGCGACTTGTAACGCCGGGACGTGACTCATTAACACAGTCATGCTTTCTGGTGCAGTAGCCGCATTTTATGTTGCATGCTGGAGCTACAGCCAGGTGTATCCTTCCGGTTTTATGATTGTTTGCCTCAAAACAGGGATGCCCGTGTATCTTCTTCATCTGTTCGCATCTGCTTGCCATATCATTTTACTCCTTTCATAAAAGAAACAGCGCCGTAGGAGATCAGTCCTACAGGCGCCGTTGCCTGTGCTGGATATGATTAGGCATAGAACGTGCCAAAAAACTTTTTTAAACTTAAAGAGCCTAAGACGCAGAGCAAGAGGCTTTAAGCCTTGTCTATTCAGTATCTCCCATTTTGTATCCAGCACCATGTGTGCACAGAAATAAAGCATCTTGTTATAATATTGCTTTTCTTTGCAGCTCACTCATCGGGAACAATCCTTGCTTATGAAACTATCTATGATTCTCAACATTGACCCATCAGAACTGAAAGAACGTGCCCGTGCTGCCTTTGTCGGAATGGCTGTTGGCGATGCCCTGGGGGCAACCGTTGAGTTTATGACCTCCTCAGAGATTGCAAATAAATATGGTGTATTCAAAGAAATGATCGGAGGCGGCTGGTTGCGTCTTAAGCCAGGGCAGGTGACTGATGACACCGAGATGGCTCTCTGTATTGCCCGGGCGGTTGCTAAAAACCAGGGATGGTCGCGTGAGGCAGTTGCCAGAGAGTTTGCAAAATGGCTTAAGTCAAAACCGGTTGACTGCGGTGACACCTGTCGGAAGGGAATTAGAGAGTTTATACTGCACGGCACCCTTGAGGTTCCATACAATAGATGGGATGGTGGCAATGGAGCCGCCATGCGGATGCTACCTGCCGCTCTTTTTTCTTTTCCGGATTCCGAGCTGATCAAAAAGTATGCGATAGAACAAGCCAGGCTCACGCATAATCAGTCGTTATCGGATGCAAGCTGTATCTGCATCGGTAATCTGATTCACCTTATACTGCGAGGTATTTCAAAGAAAAGGCTCAGGGAAGAAGTGGAATGTTTTGTTGCAAGGTTTCCTGGGTTTAAGTTTGAACCCTACCGGGGTCTTGCAACGGGCTATGTTGTTGACACAATGCAGACTGTGTTTCACTGGTTCTTCAAGGGGTCAGGGTTTGAGGAGTGTCTTGTGGGTACAGTCAATCAGGGGGGAGATGCAGACACCACCGGCGCAATCTGCGGTATGTTGGCCGGCGCCTACTATGGCAGAGCGTCAATACCGAAACGCTGGCTGAAAAAGATGGACCCGCAGCTGATTTGTGAGCTTGAGGAGTATGCAGATAAACTGATCATGGCAAGCCCTGGCGTACGCTGCCGGTAATCAGCTCCTCTGCCAGTTTTGCCATACTGATCCGGCGTGTCATGGACTGGCTGCGCATCCTTTTAAATGCTTCACTTTCGCAAATCCGTTCCCGTTCCATCAGCAGTCCTTTCGCCTTCTCAATCACCTTACGTTCCTCAAGACGCCGTTCGCTCTCCTGCAATCTGTTACGTAACTGTTCATCATGTTCCAGGCGTGAATCTGCCTCACAGATTGCCTTGCTCAACTCTTCAGATGTGGGAAATCTGGTGATAAAAGTGGCAGCACCTGCCGCTACTGCCACTTTTGACAGCTCTGTTGTCCAGAAAGGGGCGGAAAATAAAACCGGTACCCAGAGCTTTTCCATGATCGCGGCAATCAGCTCAATACCATTCAATTCTGGCGGTTCATGCGCCACCACAACCAGACCTGGCAACCGCTCAAGCGCCAGCTTCAAGGCGTCCTTGCCGCAGGAAACGGAGAAGCATTGTGACCAGCCAAAGTCATGCAGCAGACGCTCCAGATGGCTGCGGAACACCGGATCAGTGGCACAGATCAGCACCGTTGCTGTACTGTGTATATGGCTGTGGTTTTTTTTCATATCCTGGACAACAGCATGAGCTGTGCCAGTTTGGGGCAGCCGGTAAAAATGAAAATACAGAGATGCCGGAGAACGACAGGGATACCGTACCTGGTTATTTGATGATCACACTCCAACCTTCCAACATGACCCTGCCGACATTGACCTCCCCTTCCGTAGCGCCGGGCTTCTCTCAAATTGCCAGTGCAAAAGGGGCGTTAACCCTCTGGGTCTTCAGGTGGGCATGATCAGTTGGCGCTACCGACGGGTCTTGCCGCAGATGGTGTCGATCTGCAGCTTGAACACCCGCGTCTTGGCTGCATCAGCAGCAATGTACTGCAGCCCCTTTTCATGGTGCATCGGACAGTACTTATCAACCAGACCTGCCAGGCTGCGCTGTTTTTCATCGCCCTGCACCTCGGTTACGACGCCGGATACAATCACACTTTCATAGCGGGTGGAAAACTTCTCAGGCAAGAGCTCCGTAGCCCCCACCACGCAAAATGAGGCGCGGTTGTTGGCAGCCAGTAGCGCCAGCTTACGGCCTTCCAGGGTGCAGTGAAAATAGATGGCATTGTCCAGCAGGCAGTAGCTAAGCGGTAGACCATATGGCTCATTATCAGCACCACAGAGGGAAAGTACGCCATATTCACCACGCTCCAACAGATCTCTGGCTTCGGATTCAGGCATACCGCGATCTTTGCGGCGTAGTTCATATTGCATGAGACACTCCTCTTGAAACGGGCATGAAGTTGACCCGCCGTTTTTTTGGCGGGTCTAACTTTCTGGTTGGAATTCTCCTTTTTCGCTGTTGGTTTTCTTGCTTTTTCTGTCTTTTGAATGTTTTGGTAGGATATTTTGACGCAGTATTTCTAGGCAAGTTCTACTTTCAAACGTTTTCCAAGTGCCAGAGCTGCTCTTTCAAGAGTCTGTAATGTTACGGAAACATTCCCAGGGTCGAGCAATCTGTCAAGTGCCGAGCGGCTTGTGTGCATTTTGTGAGCAAGTGCAGTTTTTGAGATATTTGATTTCTGCATCTCCCGCTCAATTTGATACGCGACAGCTCGCTTGATTGCTGTGGCTTCCACGTCAGCCAGCAAACCTTCCTCTTGCAGAAAATCGTCAAAGTTTGATCCCGAGTGAATGTTGTTCATTGTTTATACCTCCAATAGTTACCGAGTCTTGCAGTTGCCGTTTTGAGTTCGTTTTGTGGTGTCTTATTTGATTTCTTGATGAATCCATGAAGCAGAATCATCTGGCTTCCATCGACGGTGAATAAAACCCGCGCTATGCCGTCCGGCAATGATGAGCGGACTTCCCACAGGTTCTTGTCCATTTTTCTGATAAGCGGCATTCCCAAAGGCCAGCCAAGTTGAGCTGTTTTGATGTCTTCGCCAATAATTCGCTTATCGTCTCGGGAGAGTTCTTTAAGCCAGTCACGCACCGGCTCATTTCCGGCATCGGTGCGATAAAAGTTCACAGTAAGGATGAAATTGGTCTGTTCCATATCAACAGTGTACCATAATTGGTGCAGTCTTCAATGAAATAATAGCCCGGGCTTGCCCGGCCATTAGTAATAGGGAGAATGCACCTCTTTTCAATCAGTTCATGCCCTGAATTGTAATTATTGGTAGTCCAACGGGGCTGAGGCTGATCGGCCTGTTTTTTGGGCCGGTCGTGCCGATGGTTAGCTATTTTCCTTGGTATTCTTTAGTTTCAAAAAGGAAATCACAAATTGTCTTGGCAGAATTCACTGCAAGTTTGGCGTGGTGCTTTGATGGTTTGTAACTTGCTACATGAGCGTCACTCATTTTGTTTCTGAGTCCTGCAAGTCCCGCAATTATGCTACTAAGACCAGTGAGGATTTGCTTGAGTGTATCGGAAATATCTTTCCGGTCTGGTCCTAAATTCAGCAATTTTGTAACTCTCTTGTAAAGCTTAACTAAGTCGCCATCGTATTCTGGAGCTGATACATCTAACCCTTTTTCTATTTCTGTCAGAATTGCTTCAACCAAAGACCGCGCATTCGTTATTGCTCCGTAGTAGTCTCCAGAGGAAATTTTTTCATCACACTTCTTCACCTGTTCATCAATGAAAATATGCGCATCATTTTTTGAGTTTTTAAACGGATGTACGAAATTAACATCAACCCCATTCAGATCACGAACCTTTGCATAGCCACCGACAAGCACTACTTGATGCTTTTCATAAGAAAGATACTGGTTAAAAAACTCAAGGGCATTCGTTATCTCAAATTCAGTATTCAAAAACTCTCTAGGGTCAAAAACCATTTCTATTAGAAGAAAAAGTTCTGGTTTCCCATTTAACTTGCGGATTGACTCTTCAGTATAAGCCCAACGGGATGGAAATCCTTGTCCATATACGTCGTTAAGTCCAAGTTCGTTAAACAGCGAAACTAGGCTTGGGCCACTACGATAAGGGGACAATCGCTCATCACCAGTAACTATCTTCCCGAGTGCTTTTGTGCTTCTTTCAGAAAGTTTCAACATTGTGTCCTTAGTGTTATGGTCACTCTTGTGAGCATAGCGAATTTATCATTCATAACGCCACCCACTGGATTGACATTTTAAGTGCTTGTCTGTGATGTGACTTTTTCAATCATTAACTTCTTGGCTTCATTCAATAAGTTGTTTATTTTTGCTCCTTCTTCTTTGCCTTTTGACGTTACCTCGTATTCTTTACTTATTTCGAATTTATTCCAACCGGCTACACCAATACATTCACTGATTTTTTCCTCAACCTCCTCACCCAAAACTGCCCCGTGGAGTGAAAGATATTTTTCCAACTCTTCTTCGATTTTTTGCGATGAAAACGCGTAATGATCCACCACATCTTCTCAATCCATGTGAACGGAATTTATTTGTGGGATAAAACTGCGATGCAATGCCACTAATGCAGACGCTGCTTCAAACTGCTTTTCGAATATTAATTCAGATTTTTTTAGTTTGATTTTGTAGCTTTCAGTTTCTTTAAGAAATGTGTTTTTGAGAGCTTCCAACTGCCTTGAATGCTCGTTCTTTTCATTTTCCATTAATCGGTTAGCCCAAACCTTTCCAAGCCAGCTAGAAAAGCCAAAAACAATAGCGGTGCCTCCACCGATTGAAACTAGGATTGTTCCAGAAATTTCCAATATGTCAGATGGTTGCATTTGTATTCCATTCACTTAATAACTCGTAATTGACCTGTTCACACGCGTGAACCGGTGCTCTTCCCCGATGGAACATTTATTCAACACTATTTTTAACAACTCTTCTCGTCTTCATGACACCCGCTCCGCAGATACCAGGCACAGCTTCCTGCTTGTACGCAAACCTACAGCTTCAGGAACCAGGCATACTCCGGCCCGGTCCGGTTCGGCTCAAATTCAGTAACCTCATAACGGGCAACCTTGTGTTGGTTAAACGGGTCTTCCAGCAGGATCGCATCAAGCTGTTCCCGTGTAACACCGGTGGCCAGAACAATCCCGCCGGTGCGGGGCACTTTGCGACCAGAGGCAATAAAGGTGCCTTGGCTAAAGTAGCGATCCAGAAAGGCGATATGGTCAGCCAGATGGTGGTCCACCACTTCCAGCGGCTGTTGGTAGGTTACGGATACGATGAACATCGGTTGTTGCTCCTTGTAATAGGTTTTATGCACAAATGACCGGCTCCGGCTGCACTACTGTTTGATGAATACCGCCTCGCAGGGTCGTGATTCAATGCGGCTTGCTCTCCCATTGTCTTGCGTAAACGTGCCACGCATACGATAGGAGTACAGCTTGCCAGACTGAACGTGCTTAAGTGTGTATTCCGATTTACCTGTCAGGCCCTGCACATTAATCTGCGCAGCTCCATCTTTATGGAGTATGCCGACCATGGTCATAGAGGCAGGCTGTCCTGATTGCCCAACTTTCCCCATAAGCCTGCCATCCTTAACATCAGCAAAGAAATTAAGGGCATACCCCTTGACCAGAAATCCGTTTTTCTGAACATCCTCACAGGTAAGTGACACAGCCCAGCGGCCATCAAATGTAGTCGCTATACCTTCATTTGCCGACAACCTCGCAACGGCAAGGTCGTAATCCTTCTGAGCTGACACCGCTTTTGCCGTGCTTCCTGACTTTGCTGATGACTTAATGCCAGCCAATTCCTTGCGCAGACGTTTAATTTCTTTAAGCACATCGCTGTTTTGTGCTCGCAGACGTTTCAGCTCAGCCGATGCCTCACGATCTTCATGCATTAACGCAACTGCTTTGGCCACATCGTCGGCATCAGCGGTGATTTTTGCTTTAAGATAATAATCTTCGCCATTCCAAAGCTCTTTAATAACCACCGTTGCAACCCACCCCGAAGTATAGGTAACAATTTCATCCTTGGTCAGTGCAGAGTCTCGGACTTCAGTATTGCTGACAAGGTACGTACCCAATTCCTCCAGAAGCATCCGCTTTACCTGTTCCAGGGCGATGGTTCTGCTTGTCAGCTTGCTGTCTGCTTCACTGGCACGATAGGTGTATTCACGGGTTACCGTAACCGGTTTAGCCTGCGCCACTGTCCAGCCTGCTAAAACCATCATAAGTGCCAATAGAATAACAACTTGTTTTTGTATTGCAGACAGGGCCGTTTTCATGATCTTTGACTCCTTTAGGCTTATTCCGTTGTGTAATTTACACCAGCAGAATGCTTCCAGCAAATTCACACCTTGTGGGGACAGAACAACGGAGGGTACGTTCGCGCGTGGGTGAACCGTCGATCTACCCAAGGCTCGCCTCAACCCCCTCAGGATACAGTCGTGGAAAGTAATATCCTGCCAGCTCTGCCGGAAAACCAAGCCTGACCGGTCCTTTTTCAGAGTCTGAAACCAGGTAGCCCTTTCCGACAAGCGTGCTGATCACCCTGCGGGCCGAACGTTCCGGCATACCGATAATTTTTGGTATTTCTCCCCGTGGTATTTCTCCCCGCAGGAAGATATCCCGCAGCAGATGACCGGCTTCAGGCTTCAGTTCACCCAGCAAAATCCGACGGTCAACCACTGCCTGTATCCGTTGCTGCATGCCATCCAGCTCCAGCAGGCCTGCCATAAAATCAATCTGATCAATGGCAGTTTTCAAAAAGAAACTGCAGAACCCGAGCAGGCCGGCTTGGGTCAGGTTTCCCCGACCATCCAGATCACCCCGCCGCGGCTGGTCGGCTCCGGCCAGAGCCGCAAGGTATCCCTCGCGATTTCTGGCAAATCCCCGTGAGACGGTCCACAATCCATGGCCGTCCAGTCCGGCCTTTTTCAGGTAGGCGTGGGTCATAAGACGGGTAACGCGGCCATTGCCATCCAGAAACGGATGTATCCAGGCCAGGCGATGATGCGAGGCCGCCACGGCAATAACCTGCTGCTGGCTATTGAGTGTACAGGGATTGTAGACCTCTTCAAATCTCTTCATGAACGCGGGCAGACAGACTGATTTGGGCGGCAGATGCCGTCCAACCTCAACTTGTGAGGTTCTGAGGGCGCCGGAAATCACCTGTTCAATGCTCCCATCAGCATGCTGGACAACACGGAACTCTTCCGGCATCCGTTTGTAAAATTCGTTATGTATCCAGCAGAGAAAATCCTGTGAGGTAATGACGGTTTTCGGGGCGACCTCAAGGCGGGCTTCAATAGCTTTCTGCACCTCAACATGCGCCTTGCTTTCCAGTTGGCGCGCCCGTTTGGCAGGGTCTGCAAAAAAATCGTTCCGCATGGCCCGATCAATGTCTACGGGGTGGGTGGTATGTCCTTCTATCAGGTTGGAATAGTAGCTGTTCATCTTTCTGACCAGCTCTACAATTCCGCGACGGGTAACGGGATGAACAGCCACGCTTACGGCAGCTGATTTACGAATCACCTCAATTGCCAGATCAGCCAGCTCACCCGTAGGATCTGAAGGCAGCATCGGTTCCATTTCAGAAATGTTGGTATAAAAGACTTCTTCCATGCTGGCTCCGCTAATTTGGCCGATATTTTGGCCGATGTTGCTATAGGTATAACATACTATAATTTAATTATTTAAATAAAAATTAAATGACAATATTCTGGTCGTTTCGCCGATATTTTGGCCGATGTTATCAAGACACCACAGCAAGCGTATTTTTATCCTCCTGCCCACCTCAATACACAATCTCTCACATGCCTGTCGGTGGACGCACCACGGTCATGCGGGGCGGGTAGAGGGTATACAGAGCCATGGGAGCGCAAACGGGTATCTGCCATGTACAGCAGAAGAGATGGTAGCGATTACCGGTTCAAAAACGCCATCATGTAGGCCGGATAACGTTCACCACTGGCCAGGCCACAGGGGAAGACCGCAGCAATCTCTGCTAACTCCTCTTTTGAGATCATCACCTGCGTGGCAGCGACATTCTCCTCAAGATATTTCCTGCGCTTGGTGCCAGGAATCGGTACAATATCGTCCCCTTGAGCCAGCACCCAGGCCAGCGCCAACTGACCCGGTGTGATCCCTTTCCGAACAGCAATGGCCTTGATCTTTGTCACCAGATCAAGGTTCTTCTGTAAGTTTTCACCCATAAAGCGGGGGGAATTGCGGCGGTAGTCATCCGCCGGAAAATCATCAGGGCTTTTCAACTGCCCGGTCAGAAAGCCCCGTCCCAGAGGACTATAGGGCACCAATCCGATCCCCAGTTCACGCAGGGTGGGCAGCACCTCATCCTCTGGGTCGCGGGTCCAGAGCGAATACTCATTCTGCAGGGCGCTGACCGGGTGCACGGCATGGGCCCGCCGAATGGTTGCCGGGCTGGCTTCTGACAGACCGATGTAGCGGATCTTACCGGCCTGTACCAGATCAGCCATGGCGCCGATGGTCTCCTCAATCGGCACCTCGGCATCCACCCGATGCTGATAGTAGAGGTCAATGCAGTCAATCCCCAGCCGCTTCAAGGAAGCTTCGCAGGCTGACTTAACATACTCCGACTTGCCGCTGATACCGGTAACCGGCGCCCAGCCGCCGTCGGCAGCGGCCTGGGCGCTGCGCAACAGGCCAAACTTTGTGGCAATAACCACCTTGTCCCGCTTGCCCTTGATCGCCTTACCGATCAGCTCTTCATTGGTAAACGGGCCGTAGGCGTCCGAGGTGTCCAGAAAGTTCACCCCCAGCTCCAGTGCCCGATGGATGGTGGCGATTGACTCTGCCTCATCCCGCTCACCGTAAAAATCAGACATCCCCATGCAGCCCAGACCCTGGGCTGAAACCGTTAATCCCTGTGTGCCAAGTTTTCTCTGTTCCATGTTTATGCTCCTTCTTACCTGAGATGCTGGCAGATAGATACGATGCTTATGTTGCAAGCCTTTTAACGACAGACAACTATCAATTCAATTTCCCGGTCTTATCACGCTCCATAAAAACTTCTTTTGCTGCAAAAGTACCATTCAGAGCCGCCGGGAATCCTGCATAGACTGCCATCTGAGTCATAATCTCAATAACCTCTTGTCTTGTACAGCCAACATTAAGTGCTCCATGTATATGAACTTTAAGCTGTGGCTGTGCATTCCCCAATGCGGTTAATGCGGCTACCGTCGCAATTTCGCGTTCTTTAAGTGTTAGTATTCCGCGTGAATACACATCACCAAAAGGAAACTCAATGGTATAACGTGCAAGGTCAGGGGCAACATCTCCCAGCGCCTCAATGACTCGCTCTCCAGCCTGACCATCTATTTCTTTGAGTTTTTTCCAGCCTCTTGTGTACCGTTCTGACTCCATAATCAATCCTTTCGGGGCTACTTGCGAAATTTGAGACGAAGGTCCGCTGGCACAACCAGAAATGATCAATAGTAGTACAACTCCAATAAAACCCTTCATAAAAAACCCTCCTGACTTAATTCTACTCAGACACATAGTCTTTGTACTATAAAGTCCCCCTTAAAAAAGGGGGATTTAGGGGGATTTGCCGTTGACGTTACAAACCAAATCCCCCCTAACCCCCCTTTGCAAAGGGGGGAATTGACCAACTGTAGATCAAATGACGGAGTAGTATTAATCAGTGTCTGCTGCTATGTGGACACTTTCCAGCCCGGCACGCACCTTGTTCAAGAGCGCCTGCAACTGCGCCCGCTCTGTTGGATCAAGCATGGACATGATACCGCTCATTCGCCGGTAGTGCGGCGGCAGGATCTGATCCAGCAACGTCTGGCCGGTTTGGGTAATCTCCACCACAAAGGCGCGACGATCCTGCTGATCAGCTTCTCGGGTAATCAGCCCGGCATTCAGCAGGCCATCCACCACACCGGTCATGGTGGCGCAGGAAACGCCGGTCCCCTCTGCCAGTTGCGACACCTTCAGTCCGTCGGGATTCCGCATCAGCAGAATCAGAACAAAAAACTTACGTTGTGAAAGGTTGTAACGGGCAAGAAACTGGTCCAGATCAGCCATGCAATCACCGGAAACCCGCATCAGGGAAAGCCAGGTTTCAAAAGCCGGGATCTCCAGCATCGGGTAGCGTTGCGCAATTTTGGTAATGGTGGTGCTGTCAGGAAGGTCCAGAATGTCAAACATGAGATGTCCTTGATTATTTTATTAGTGGCCTTATATTTAGCCAGCTAAATAAATTTGTCAAGCATAATGTAAGAACTATTTTCTCTGCCGAAAAGAACAAAGGACGTGTACCAACTCTTCGTATTGTCTGAAGTTGATACGCGTCCCTTTGTGTTTCGCTTTATTTCATTTTACTTGGCGACTAAACTGCAACCTCAAGCCTAAACCCGTCGTAATGCAATCTGGGGGCTTTGTTTTTGCCATGTTTTTCCATTTCAATCAGATCCATATCCAGAAGTATTTTTACATCTTCAGATATATTTTTCATATCACGGTGCGTGATAGCAGCCAGCTCTTTGATAGATTCAGGCTGATTTTCACGAATGACTTTAAGCAGGGCAAAGCGCTGCGGGGTCATGGCCTTGCGGAATGCCTCAAAGCTGGTGAACGTGTATTGCGGCTCTTCAGGCTTGACCTTTTCTCCTTCTATTGCTGCATCACAGACTGCGGCAAATTCATCCATTGTCCGTTCATGTAATTTGATTGTGATGGTTTTAAAGGTCGCTTTCATTGTCGTCTCCTTCAAGGTAACGGCTGACATCAGCGTTAAAGTCTTTTACAAGCTGCGCCATGCTGGTAAAGGAATATGGCTTTTCAATGCCTGCAAAATGCCGATGGTCGCCCTTGCCGCGTTCGTTGTCATATCCTATAACTCTGACACCATTTACGATGTAGACCACGGAGTATTTAAGCCCGTGTGGGGTGTGCTCGCTTACGGGTACGATCCAGGCTTTCAGCTCTGTGATGTGGCTATCTTCATTCCGCTCTTTCCGGTGCGCAAGTAACTTTGCTTTCATAGTTGGCATGCTAGACCAATCGTTTCATAGTGTCAATATTTGGAATGGTGTAAAAAACCAATTGAAGTCAAGGGCAACCTTTTGTATTTGGTTCAACAGAATATTCACAGAAAGGTGTATCTGATACGCAACATCTGATTCCGTTTGTTTTCGTAATTCTTCTGTTCAACATCGTGGGAATTGACCGGCTTGGCCGGTCTTATTTTCTGGTTGGGATCTGATCACTCAGAAAATAAATCCGTCCCTTTTTCTCCGGCTTTCACCAAGCATCTGTCTTCATCCATTTAAGATGTTTCGATAGCCCGTCCAGACCTGGATAGATGATCGATTCGTTGACCCCGAGAAGATTAAGCTGTTTCCGAAGACTCCGGCGATAATCCGCCGCGATCACTACGCAGAGGATTCTGCTATCCTGGAGTGGTTTCCATGGATATGGATGAACAGTAAAAAGTCCGCGCTGATTCACAACCCTGATATCGAGGTGCGCTGGTGCGAACGCCTTGATTTCAGACACCTTGATGTCAAAATGCTGTCCAATAACAGGTTCTGGATAGTCCTCGAATATGAAAATAGCACTAGGCTCCTTCTCTTCATCCTTATTTGCCTGATGCTCTGTGGCAAAATAGGCGGCTATGAGAGGGTTGTAGGACCAATCCATTAGTCGTGTTGGTAACCCATAGTGTTGAGCAAGTGCCCAAATGCTTAGGTCATCGTAGCTCCTGTCGAGGAAGCTGGCCGCACGCTGTTTAAACATACGAAAAAGTAGATCTTCGTCGTCCTCATTGTATTCTTCACCCTTTGAAGTTTTGAACCTGGCAATGCTTGGCAGGAGTGGCTTGCTAGCAATTGCCTGTCCTCTAAATATTCGCCGCTTTCTAGAGTCTGGTGTTGCGTAGATACGCATAAACTCGAAAAAGGTATCTTGATCGACTATGCTATGGACAGAATTAGATTGTGACATTATTCCCTCTGGTATTCAAAGTATTGAGTTTGCCCAACTCGTAATTGACCGGTTCACGCGCGTACGCGCGTGAACCGGTCATCCTCCCAAATGGAACATTTATCCAGAAGTATCAGTCGGCACAACGCCGTCAGAACCGTTGACATGTCTCCACGGAATCATCTCCGTTGTGCCACTGGCAAAGCGTTGCTCTCCGCCGTAGATCAGCCATGACTGCTGCTGCGGATTACCGTTTAATTGTGACCACTTTTTGAGGTTGTCCGTAAAATCAGCCGCAATAGTTGCACCTGATTTTATTTCAATCGGCAGCAACTGTTCCCCCTGCTCCAGCACCAGGTCAATCTCCAGACCTTTGCTGTCCCGCCAGAAATAGAGGTTGGACGGCCTGCCGTCATGCCAGCACTGTTTCAGCAGTTCCGACACAATCAGCGTCTCAAACAGATTGCCCCGTTGGGCATGAAAGGTCATCTCTTCCGGCTTATGTATTCCCAGCAGCCAGGCAGCCAGCCCCACATCGCAGAAGTATATCTTGGGCGATTTCACCAGCCGCTTGTTGAAGTTGCGGTAATGGGGACGTAACAGATGGATGATGTAGCTGGCCTCCAGTACCGAAATCCAGGCGGCAGCGGTGTTGTGGGTGATGCCGCAATCAGCCGCCAGTGACGACAGGTTCAGCAACTGGCCGCTGCGGGCTGCACACATCCGCAGAAAGCGCTGAAAGGTGGAAAGATCTCGCACGTTGATCAACTGGCGAACATCCCGTTCGACGTAGGTGGTGATATACCCTGCAAACCAGTCACCGGGCGACAGGTCGCGATCATACAGCGCCGGGTAGCCCCCGCTGAACAGCAGTTCATCGAGATTGCCGGGCAATCGGGATTCATCCGAGAGTTCGCCGATACCAAGTGGAAGTAACTGCACCATTCCCACCCGTCCGGCCAGTGACTGGCTGATACCGGAAAGCAGGCCAAACTGCTGGGAACCGGTAAGGATGAACATGCCGGGGTGCACGCTGGTATCAACGTGGGTTTGCAGGTAGGAAAATAACTGTGGAGCCCGCTGGATTTCGTCCAGAATGGCTCCTTCGGGATAGGCTGTCAGGAGCCTACGGGGGTCGGCCTCGGCCAGAGCACGGAGATCAGGGTCTTCCAGTGAGAGATACGACTTATTGGGAAAGGTTGCCTTGGCAAGGGTGGTTTTGCCGGACTGCCGCGGGCCGGTAATGGCTACCACTGGAAAACCCCGTGCAAGGCGCTGTAATGTCTGTTCGGAAGTTCTTTTTATCATATCGGCAGGTTAAGCCTGTTGATACAAATTGTCAATTCAATTTACAATTTGTGCTGAAGCCATTCAGCCCTCTATGGCAACAATGTTGAATATTCGGCATCCGCTGCATCACTCTTTTCAGCCTTTGAGTTTGGCCGCAATCTTTGCGACATGGATACCCTGGAAGCGGGCAATGGCCAGCTCGTTTTCAGACGGCTGCCGTGAGCCATCGCCACCGGCCAGGGTTGTGGCGCCGTAGGGAGTGCCGCCGGTGATCTCTGCCATATTCAGCAGCCGCTGTTCAGTATATGGCACCCCCACAATGATCATGCCGTGGTGCAGCAGGGTCGTGTGAAAGCTGGTGATTGTGGTCTCCTGACCGCCGTGCTGAGTTCCGGTACTGACAAACACGCTGCCCACCTTACCCACCAGGGCGCCTTTCATCCAGAGCCCGCCGGTCTGATCAAGGAAGTTGCGCATCTGTGCCGCCATGTTGCCAAAACGGGTCGGCGTGCCGAAGATCAGTGCATCTGCATCGGCCAGGCAATCAACCGTGGCAATCGGGATATGGGCAAAAGCAGAACGGGCTTTCGTGGCACCATGTTTCTCCAAAACATCGTCGGACATCAATTCCGGCACCTGTAGCAGTTCTACAGTGCAACCTTCAACGTTTCGTGCCCCCTCGGCAATTGCTTCTGCCAGCGAAAAAACATGACCATACATGCTGTAAAACACGATCTTTATCTTTGCCATGAGAGATCCTCCGTTATTGGTCTCGTGTAATCTGCTGCAAGTATACAACAGTTTGCGGCAAAGCAAATTGTTTGCTCAACTATTCTATTCATGACCTTTCCTGTCACAGCTGTGTGCTATACTCCGCCATGTATTTTTAAAGGAGAACCTGCGTGGCAACTGATCTGATGGACAGGCTGAAAATACTGGCAGACGGAGCAAAGTACGATGTCTCCTGCTCTTCCAGCGGTAGCTCCCGTGCGAACAGCAACGGTGGGGTCGGTTCTGCTGCGTCCACTGGTATCTGCCACACCTGGACCAGCGACGGTCGCTGTGTCTCCCTGCTGAAAATATTGATGACTAACGCCTGCATCTACGACTGCGCCTACTGCGTCAACCGCCGCAGTAACGATACGCCGCGTGTGGCGCTCTCTCCGGCCGAGGTGGCAGAGCTGACCATCGGCTTTTATCGCCGCAACTGCATTGAAGGGCTGTTCCTCAGCACCGGCGTGGTTCGTTCGCCGGATTACACCATGGAGCTGCTGATTCAGGGGGTACGCACCCTACGGGAAGAGTACTGCTTCAACGGCTATATCCACCTTAAACTGGTGCCGGGGGCTGATCCGTTGCTGGTGCAGCAGGCCGGACGCTGGGCAGACCGGGTCAGTGTCAATCTTGAGCTGCCCACCAGTGCAAGCCTGCAGTTGCTGGCGCCGGACAAGAGCCGTGATGCGGTGGTGCAGCCGATGCGGCAAGTCAACCGGTTGATCACCATCAATCGAGCCGAGCGGAAGCAGTCCCGCAAGGTGCCTCGCTTTGCACCGGCTGGGCAAAGCACCCAGCTGATCGTGGGGGCTAGCGGTGAATCTGATCGCCAGATCGTAATCCTGTCTGAACAGCTCTACCAGCGGCTGGATCTGAAACGGGTCTACTATTCTGCCTTTATCCCTGTCAATCAGGACACCCGCCTGCCTGCCCGTCCGGTGGCGACACTTAAGCGAGAACACCGCCTGTATCAGGCAGACTGGCTGCTTCGCTATTACGGCTTTTCTGCTGATGAACTGCTGGATGAGGCGCGTCCCAATCTGGATAGCGAGCTTGATCCCAAGACCGGCTGGGCTCTGCGCCATATTGAGCTGTTTCCGGTGGAGATCAACCGGGTCAGCTATGAAGAACTGCTGCGGGTGCCGGGGGTGGGGGTGCTGTCTGCCCAGCGGATTATTCGGGCTCGGCGGCAGGGGCACCTGGGACTGGATGATCTGATCCGGCTGGGGGTGGTGATGAAGCGAGCCCGCTACTTTGTCACAGCTCGCGGCAGATCGCTGGAGGCAACAACACTGGACAGCAGCAGCCTGCGCAGCAGATTGATTGACAGGACGACCATATTGAAACCGCAGCAGCTCAGCCTTGATTTTAGCTCCACTGCTGATGATGAAATCCGCAGTCTGATTACCGGAGAGCTGTGATGCCTGCAAGCTACAGATATGACGGCAGCCTGGCTGGGTTGCTGACCCTTTATGCCCGGCTGCTGGCAGAACCTGTGGAGGTAGAACGGATCAGCGCCACTCAACTTGATCAGCAAAGCCTGTTCAGCAGCGAGATCAGCATCAGTACGGATCAGGCTGTGGCAGAGGAATTCTGGCAACGTCTGACCAAACGTCTCACCGACAATTCACTCAAACTCCTGCGGCGATGTCTGTTGGCTGATCACCCCCAACAGGAGCTACTGCTGTACCGCTATCTGTTACTGGAGGCAGAACAGGGCAGGCGTATTGACGCCATGCTGGCTCATCCGCAGGTGGCGCCTGTCTGGAAGCTGGCGCGGCAGGTGGGGCGGGAGGCGCACCGTTATCTGGGGTTTGTCCGTTTTCAGCAGGTGCAGGGCGGGCTGTACTACGCTGTAATCAGGCCGGATCACCGTGTCCTGCTGCTGATCGGGGATCACTTTGCCGAGCGCTTCAGTGACCAGCAGTGGCTGATCCATGATCAGCGCCATGGCGAGGGTATTCTGTACGATGCGGGAAAAAAGGAATGGCTGCTGCTGCCGATGGAGCTGCATGAACAGCCGGAAGCAACCCCGCAGGAGGCGCAGTTCCAGCAGCTCTGGCGCTGCTACTTCAGCACCCTGGCCATACCGGAACGCAGGAATCTGAGGTTGCAGCAAGGCAAGGTACCGCTTAAGGTCAGGGTCTGTTTAACTGAATTTGGGAGAACGGTCAGCGCAGCAGACTGAGCAGTGCAGGCAGCAACAGGGCGGTCAGCAAGCCGTTCAAGGCCATTGCCAGTGCTGAAAATGCCCCGGACACCCTGCTTTTCTGCATGGCATGGGCAGTGCCGATACCGTGGGAGGCAACCCCAAAGGCCATGCCACGGGCGGTCTCATCATGCACCCGCACCCAGTTCAGCACCAGATCACCGATTACCACACCGGTAATGCCGGTTAGCACCACTGCCACCGCAGTTAATGCAGGCAGGCCGCCGATCTGTTCAGCGATCCCCATGGCAATCGGCGTAGTAACCGACTTGGGAGCAAGCGTCAGCAGCAGTAACCGCTCACCCCCCAGAGCCCAAGCGATCCCCACTGCGCTAAGTATGGCAGCCAACGAGCCAACCACCAGCGAAATCAGAATCGGAACAAAGGTCTTGCGTATGGTCGCAACCTCACGGTAGAGCGGAATTGCCAGGGCAACCGTGGCTGGTCCCAGTAGAAAATGGATAAACTGGGCACCTTTAAAATAGGCCTGATACTCAGTACCAGTCAGTTTCAACAGTATGACCAGTACCAGTACGGCAGTCAGCACTGGGTTAAGGATTGGACTAAAACCAAAGCGCTGAAATACCCAGACTCCCAGCTGATAGGCCAACAGGGTCACGGTCAGCCATAACAGCGGACTGGTGGAGAGGTAGACCCAGAGTTGCGTGATATCCCCGTTCATGGCTGCAGCTCCTGCTGGTCTGGTTTCTGACGACGGTTTGCCATCTGCATGACAAGGCCGGTTACGGCAACCGTTATGGCAGTGCCGATGATAATGGCGCCTGCCAGCGGAGCCCAGGAGTGCAGCATCAGATCAAGGTTGGTAATTACGCCAACACCGGCCGGAACAAACAGCAGCGGCAGATAGCGATGCAAAAAACCAGCCACTGATTCCAGTTCAGCAGGCATTTTTTTACTAAAGAACAGTCCGCAGAACAGGATAACCATGCCGATCACCGGTCCTGGGATCGGCAGTTTGGTTACCTTGGTGATGGTTTCGCCAATCAGCTGGCAGAGCAGAATCAGGGTCAGGTTTCCAAGCATCGGCAGCTTCCTCCATCAGGTAATAATCAGTAATCAAACAGAACGGTACGCATTTAAGAAGTATTGGTCTAACTGGATAAGGCACGCAGGCCAGCGGGAGTTTTTCCCGCTGACCGGTGCTGCCGTTTGTTATGCGATTCGGTTTTATGGTTTTCGTTTTTTTGTCTTTGACAACTTAATGTGCTGTTTGGAATAAATCGGGGTGGCTGACTTGCTTTGGCTGGAAAGACTGTGTATCGGAAATTAAATTCATTTGTGCTTTTTCTGTATGTTCTCCAAATTTTACCCCTCTTAACGGGCGTAAATCAATTACAGCACCAAACTTATAGAAAACTGCATGAAATTTCTCAAAATGTTTGCCCCAGTAAATCATTGCACAAGACATTGGCGCACCTTTACCTCCATTTTCACCGTTGACAAGAAATTTTAGGCGGGTGTCATAGAGAAAACAAACTCCCGCTGCTTTGCCAAATACGAAATTTTTCCAATGACCGGTATTAGTTGCTACTGGTACAAGGGCAAGAACCTCAGAGTTGTATTCTCTGTTTGCTGATTCACACTTAACAAACCATTTTTTGATTGATGAGCCTCTTTCTTTGTCAATTCCATATGGTGGGTTCACGTAAATTGTGGGGTAATCCCATCGTTCTTTGAGTCCATCTTGTTTGGGAAGTCGGAATTCTGTTTTTGCATTTACAATAGAGTAACTATTTGAACAGGGGTCAAGATCAATCTGCCCTCCAAAGCACTCCCTTACTGCATTTACATACTTTTCAGGTGTTCCCCAGTCCAGACTTAACGTGTTTGTAGTACGCCCGGCAGTCATATATGTATCCTCTGCCAGTCTTTGTTTTTTAAAGTGTTCAGTTCTTCTTTTAGTACAGCAAGCGATTTTCCGGCTGGTGCAATAATATTAAACCAGCCTTCAATTACTTTTGAATGGGTTTTGAAATAAGATTGCAGCGCAACATCTGCTTCAAGAGATATTTGGACTTTTGTGAACTGGTTAACGCCTTTCTCGCCCGTATAACTCACCAGAAAAGCGTTTTTTACTGGTTCCAGTTCTTTCACTGGATGAAACAATAACTCGTCTATAAACTGGGCAATACCGTTGTCCGTCAGAAACAACAGCCAATCATATGATTGAGCAAGAACTTTTAACTCTTTGTTGTGATTTTCAGACGTAAACCAATTCCCATGATTACTAACAATTCCGATGGTCAAAATAAAACGAGAAAGTAGCTCAGGGTCGTTCGATGCAATAATTTCAGCCATAAGGTTGTAATAGTCATCATGGCGGAACGAGCCATCATTTTTCTGAATTAGTCCTCCTATGCTTCCATTGGTCAATCGGATTTTTTGTAATGCAGATACTGTTCGAGCAACATATGCACCTTGTTTAGCCTTTTCTATTGTCTGTGGCCCTTTTCGCATACCTTCTTCAACACCAACTCGCTTGCACTCAAAAACTGCAAATGGGCGGCGATGAAGTTTTGCAACTGAATATTGACCTTCATCCTTATTAAGCTGATGAAGATACGCATTGATAAAACTATCCTGAAGATTGCAAACAGTGCATGAGTTGCGAAGAATGAGGTCATTACTCAACAATGAGGTGGATTTCAGCGATTCTTTAGGAATATCCAGTTTGGTAAGTGCTTCATTTTTGGCAATCTTCTTTGAGGTAATTGGTAGGGTGCTTCGGTTGAAATTAGCTGTAAAGATTGGGGTTGATGGATGCAAACTGTACTCCACATTATGGGTGATCTCGTCGTTTCCAAACTCCGGCAGTGCTCTTTCTATAGCAACATTTCTCTCAAGTCCCCAAGACTTGATAGCATAGAATGTTATAATCTCTACAAGTGTGCCGAGTGCTCGCCCTGCTGCCTTTTTGGAGTCTTTTGCATAATGAAACACCTCCTCTGTAAGAACTTTTTGCAGTTTATCTAGGGATGGATATGCCATGTACTAACTTCCCCTTTTTCTTTTAATGGCGAGTTCCAACTATACACTAATTTGTTCAGATATTCAAAATTCAAAAGGAGGTAGGAAAATGGAACATTTACTCCACAATTCAGACCATCAAAGCAGGCGTGGTGCCATCTTCAGCCGCTCAACCGCTGCCAGGTTTTCAGCACAGATCCTGCGGAACGATTCGGAGATTCTTGTATCAGCCTGCGCATGCCCCCAGAACAGACAGGCGCCATCAAGCGCCGTAACCCACTCCTGGGGAGCGCCGGGTACTGCGGCAGGCGGCGTAAAAGTACGGGCTGGTGCTGCGCCATCCATGGGGCGGTACAGCATCGGCAGCAGATCATATATCGGTGCAAGGGAGAGCCGTTTGCTGTCTTCGGTCATAATCAGGGATACATTGCCAAAATGCTGATCATTGTTGGCAATCAGGCTGCTGAAGACCGACAACCAACGTAGCGCCGAGGCATCCTCTGCTGAGAGCCTGCCATCGCCTTCCATCTGGCTGGCTGCATTAACCCAACTGTCCTGATAGCCGTAAAATTCATTATCCACCGCCCGTAGCGAGATCATCGGCAGACGACCGTGCAGGCCGGTCCGGTCAAAACGAAGTACCTCCAGAAACAGGCGTCCACCAGCCTCCAGAACCGAGCTTTGTGCAGCAGCAATGCCTGCCTGTTGCGTAATCTGCAGCGCATGGTGTTCGCACACAAGCAGGTCTGCCCAGCGCCTGCCCTCTTCACTGCCCATTGGTGGAGAAAACTTGACCAGCACGTTCTGCACCATGCCGCCCTGTTCAATGCTGGCGGTAAACTTTGGCTGTTCGCCCCCTGCTGATGATCCAACCGGCTGCCCTTCCATCGCCTCTTGAGCCAGCCGGGGATAGGATTCTGACCTGGCTTCTGCGGTGATGGCACGCCCCGCCGTTGCCTGCACCATGCGAAAATAGCGTTCAAGGGATTCCTGCCCCACCACCAGATTACCCATGGTGTCTTCACCACGGCGAACAAGCGCTATCAATGCATGGTCTTCCTGCCAGTCATTGCTGCGGGGCGGCAGCCCCAGTTCTTGATGGCAGTTGCGCACAAAGGCTCTGCCCACAAACCCTTCCGGGTGCAAGTCTGCCAGAAACCAGGGCAGGCTCTTAAAGAGCTGTTCCCGACCATCAAGCGGTTGCCAGAGAAAGTCAGTCTGGGCTACGCTGGACAGTGTTCCCAGCAGTCGGGCATTGCCTTCGCTATCAATGGCATAGACCGGAAATCTGCCCCCCAGTCCACGCAGATCACGCAACCTGCTGTACCGCCGTGCGCGTGCCTTGCCGATCACCAGCACACGGTCACCCATCTGAGCAAGCAGGCGTGAGATCACCGGCTGGCTGAAGCCAAAACGCTGCTGTATCTCTGGCGATGAGTAGATGCCGGTGGCCAGAAAGGCCAGCAGTCGTTCCTGATTTTGTAACGTGCTTTCTTGCATGGCTACATCCAGTTTTGGAATAGATACTGAATAGATAATTTATAGAAATATTATTGTTTAATCAACATGATAAATGTTTATATGAAATTTATTATGAATAGATAGTTGTGACGATTTAGGAAGGCAGTTTTTATGATCAGCTATAGGTGGCATGCCGAGGGAAATAGTAATCAGCAAAGACAATCTAGTCTTCAGTTATGGTAATCAGGCTATCGTGGTAGATTGGGTTGTTGGTCATGGCTTTGGCCTGTCGGGTTTTCGGACAGGTCGTATGCCTTGTTGGATCTCATCTTTTCTCTGGATCTTTGATTTCAGGGGATTGCTCCGTCATTGTCTTTCATCCTTATTTCAAAGAGATAGTTGACGTGCCACACCCAAATCGTATATACAATAAACATGGTTTACGAATGGGACGAAAACAAGCGACTGAAAAACTTTGAAAAGCATGGATATGACCTCGCCGACGGTCAGCTTGTCTATGAGTCACCAAGTAAGATTACAGTTGAAAGTCACCGGCCACATGAACGCCGATGGTTAGATATTGCCGAAGTTAACGGCGAACTGGTAACTCTTTCACTCACTTACACGCTACGTGGAGATGCTGTCCGCTGTATCTCGCTACGGAAGGCCAGTCGCAAGGAAAGGAACCTGTATTATGGCCAAAATAGTTAAAAAAACCTCGAATGAAATTAATGACATGCGTTCCAGAGGCGAAATAATGACCGACAAGGATCGAGTCAGTAACTTTTCAGAAGAGGCTTTAGAGAGCATGGCTATGGATGACCCTGACAATTTCCTTAAAACCGATGAGGATTGGGCTAGGGCTATCATTCATCGTCCGGGAATTCGTGGTCCACAAAAAGCCCCCACAAAAAAATCAATTGCGATCCGACTATCTCAAGATATTGTAGATACCTTCAAAGCCACTGGCGCTGGGTGGCAATCACGGATTGATGACGCATTGAGAAAATATTTGAAAGAACATCCTCTGAAGCATGCCTAGCTGAATTGGTAGGAGCCTGTCTTAACCGGGCTCCTTGCTTTCTCCTCTAACTCTCTTCAAGACAGTAAAATTGCCGCCTCAGCGGTATATTCGTTTTTTGCCTTTTTCGCCATTCTGCTCTTCATTCCTTCTCCGGTACACATTCACGGCACTCAGTTACTCTTTTCCCATTCCCGCTACTTTACGTCGTTGTCGCTCCTCCAGCCAACTTTTGTCTCGCCAAGCCTTGCTATTTCAAGGTTCCCCCTGGGCTTGGTTAACGGGGTGCCCGGTTCACCCGCATCGCCCTGTCGGTTTTCAGGGCAGAGCGGCGTGCAATCGGCTGGTTGGAATATTTTTTGTCAGTGTGTAGACGCGACACCTATTACCTCCTTATTATTCCTGTTGCTTTATAGAATTGCGGGAAACAACTCATGCAAACTTAGATAGGCTGTTCTGGCCATTTCGTTATTTTGTTTACTAGCAGGAAGATCCCCATGAAAGTACGCACAACGAAATTGATATAAGACATGCAGAAATCTAAAGAAAAGAGGATCCACAGTTTCCCATGCGCGTAATTGTGTATCGGTCTGTCCTTGATACGGCGCGATTGCGTATTCTGAGCCAAAATAATCTTCGAGGGAAAAAAGACTGCCATGTTCTGATGTTAAGAAAGGATCGTGAAAAACAAGGCCACCAAAACGTTTTACCGAGCACGGGGCTTTTGGTGCCAAAAAAGCATCTGCGAGATTGAATGGATATACTATCCCCTCTGCTGATGCCATGTACTCGTGATATCTTGAAAATACGTCTCGAAAGACCTCCTTCCCTGGCGCACTGTTCAAGAAAACCAGCCCATTTAGTTGGTTCGTTATATCAGAAAATATGCCGATCTCCGATTTAGCGCACTCAAGAAAATCTAAGCTGTAACATGTTGTAGCTATCTCATCCCTGACAATATCTGATGTCATATTCAGACCAGTTGCTTTCTGAAGAGTAAGCCATTTTTCCGCAGATTTTTTATTTGACTCATGCCTTAATGATTCATGGAACGCTTGTCGCAAATCTGATCCGACCAAAGAAAGTATTTTTTTCTTGTCACCGCTTTCAGTTGACCGGTGTGTAGCATAGGCATTCAGTCCAATCCAAAGTTTCTGAAATTTTTCAAAATAGTCGATGTTGCTGTCTAAATAATATGACTCCCAAACTGGCGCTACTGATATCGTTCTGTCCAGTAAGAATTTTTTTTCTATGGCAAGTCCATGATCGTGTTGTTGATGCGGGTTCCAGCTTCGCCATAGATCGATATTCCAGTCCTCCGACACCTCCGCCTCATCGGTGTTTGTCTCCTTACGGAAATTCGGGACATGACTGATATCCGCTCCTTTGAACTCCAGAGAATGTGAATATTCGCAAATGCCGGATGACATTATTACTATCGTTACTCTGCAACCAATTTCGATATCGGAGAATACGTAGGCTAGTATTTTTCCAGATTCGTCGTTATCAGCCTCATAAACTCTGTCGCCATAATGATGCCCGTCACCATTCGCATATACCCAAATATGTAGTTTGCCGGTGCTTTTGGGAGGTAATCCGAATAGTGCAATTCTTGGTTTCATTTTTTCCCTCAGGTGAACTTTAGCAACTCACTATTGACCGGTGCGCGTGCGCGCGTGAACCGGCTAACCTCCCAAATGTAACATTTCTCCAGCAGCATAACATACCTGGGAGCGAGTTTCGGGCTGCCTTACACCCCGTAATGGGCAAAGGCCTTGACCACCTTGCCATCAGGCCCAAAGTGAAAGACCTCGGCAGCCAGCCGATCCAGTGCGCCGCGATAGTAGAGGGTGATGCTGTTAACCCCGGCAAGCACGGTGATCAGCTCAAACTGCAAGTCTGGGAGCAGTTGCAAGGCCTGGCTCCAGTAGGCTCCCACCGACTGTTTGCCCTGTAGCATACCGGATGGCTCGCCCACAATCTGGGCGATTACCGGCGAGTGCATCTCAAAATCATCGGCATAGTGGCTGAGCACCTGCTCCAGATCATGGTTGTTCCAGGCTTCGATCCATTGATTGGCAAAGCTGTGTGCAAAGGCCTGATCAATCATTGCTGCCCTCCGTGGTGTTACAGAATTCCCTTCAGTTTCAACGCCTCCAGCCCAACTGGAGCCGAGGTCGGCATTGTCGTAGTCGATCTTTTTCAGCCACTGCTGATAGCGTGCCACGCCGATCCGTTGTGCCAGCTTCCGGCATCAGCACATAAAACATTTGAAATACATCAATGATTCATGGAGTTTAAACGGTCTTCCCAATCCACCCAGTCGATCTGATTCTGCTGGACATAGTGGTCAACCGCCTGTCCAATGGTGGGGAAAAAGTTGTCCTGCCCAAGTTTACAGAAAAGACCGTACTTCTTCAGGTTGTCCTTGACCCTCCCTTTCATCTGGGCAAAACATAAGGTTATTCCGGCCTCAGAAAGCTCTTTTTCAAGTTCAGCAATCATGTCTGAGGCAGTGATATCGACATCAGTTACAGGTTCTGCGCTTACAACAAGCCAGCGTGTAGGTGTAGGCGCCTCGGTGGCTGCCTTTAGTACCCTCTCGCGGAAGATCTCTGCGTTTGCAAAAAAGAGTGGGGCATCCCAGCGGAACAACACCAGGCCTGGTATCCGTCTGGCTTCGGGATGCCTGATTATATCGTGATAACCCTTAAGACCGTCAACCCTGCCAAGTATTGCAGAGTAAGGTCGCCAGGCGCGCCAGATGAATCCTATCAGAGCCAGTCCCACTGAAACAAATATCCCCTGAACAACCCCGAGAAAAGCAACAACAATGAAGCAGACCATTGAAAGCAAGAACTCACCGCGCCTTAGATGATAAAGTCTCTTCACCTCTTTGAATTCCAGAATAGTGCCGCAGACCGATATAACCACTGCTCCCAGCACTGCAATTGGCAGATAATAGAAGAGACGTGGCGCAAAAAGTAGCAGTATGACAATGCATGCAACCCCGACAAGTCCGGTAACCTGACTCTTGGAACCTGCAGATTCGGCAACCGGTGTCCGGGAAGAGCTGCTGCTTACCGGAAATCCCTGAAACAGACCTGTAGCTACATTTGCTATCCCAAGAGTCGTAAGCTCCTGATTGGCATCAACGTAATATCCACCCCTCAAGGCATAAATCCTTGAAAGCACACTCATATCCGAAATTGATACAAGGGCGATGGCTGTTGCGCCTGAAGCCAGGGTAAGGAACTCATCGAAAGAGATCTTTGAGACGCTTATCCCTGGCAGACCCTGCGGCAATGCCCCTACTATCGCAATATTGGATGATGAGGAGAGATCAAGGAGTACAACTGCCAATGTAGCTCCTATTACCGCAAAGAGAACCCCTGGCAGACGCGGAATAAAGACCTTGAAGAGGATTATGGTAATGAGGGATATCCCGCCAATAGCGCAGGTGACAGGGTTTAGCCTCCCCTCTGTGATTCCTTTGAAAATACCGATAGCCGAGCTGAAAAGACTGCTGCCATCCACCTTGAATCCAAGTATCTTAGGTAGCTGTGTAAAGAGAAGGGTCAGGGCTATTCCGTTCATATATCCGTATCTGATCGGTTTTGAAAGGAGATCTGTGACGAAGCCAAGCTTGAAGAGGCCTGCAAGTATGGATATGGCGCCGGTAATTATCGCCAGCCAGCCGGCCAGTTCAACCGCCCTGGCGGGGCTTCCGGCGGCAAGAGGCAGAATAGAGGCGGCAATCAGGGCGCTTAGCGCTGAATCAGGGCCAAGTACCAGAATGCGGCTTGGCCCTAACAGGGCATATACGATCAGTGGAACAATGGTGGCGTAAAGGCCATAGATTGGAGGCAGTCCAGATGCCTCGGCATATCCCATCCCGACCGGAACCAGCAGTGTTGCAAGCACCAGACCTGCGCCAAGATCCTGAAAGAACATGGAACGGTTGTAGTGGCTGAGGGCGGAAAGCCAGGGGAGCCAGCGGCGTATTCCCCTGGTTCTGGTGTGACGGAGAAGGGGGGATGGGGTAGGTGATTCTGTGGACATAATATCCCGATTATTCCTGTTGTCCTGCAACCCCGGCCTGTTCAAAAGTCGCCATTTCCAGAAGGATCTTTACACCTGCCTCAATCAGATGCATGGCCAGCGCGGCGCCTGTGCCTTCCCCAAGACGCATCTCCAGGTTCAGCAGAGGTTTTATATCTATACGATCCAGCATAAAACGATGTCCGATCTCTACCGACTCATGGGCAGCAAAGATGTAATCACGGACATTTTTGTTCAACTCTGAGGCGATAAGGGCGCCGGCTGTGGAGATGAACCCGTCAACAACAACAGGTATCCGGTTGGCTGCACAACCAAGTACCAGGCCGGTAATAGCCGCTATCTCAAGCCCGCCTACCTTCGTCAGAACATCGAGCGGATCCGAGGGATCCGGGGTATTTACCTCCAGTCCACGCTTGATGGTGTTAACCTTTACCTGAAGGCTCCTGTCGTTTATCCCTGTGCCTCTGTGGGTGACCTGCTCCGGTGAAAAACCACCGATGGCCGCGATGATAGCTGATGAAGGGGTTGTATTGCCAATCCCCATTTCACCGGTGCCCACCAGTCCAATCCCTTCTTCTTTGCACTGATTGGACAGTTTTATCCCGACATTGATAGCCTGTAACGTCTCTTCAAGAGTCATGGCAGGGCCTTTGGCAAGATTTCGGGTTCCCTTTGCCACCTTCATATCAATAAGTCCTGGAGTCGGTTCAAAATCAAAATCAACTCCTACATCTACCACCCTTACCTCTGCCCCTGAGTGGTGCGCAAGCACGGTAACTCCAGCTCCACCCTGAAGGATATTTAACACCATCTGCGGAGTAACCTCTTTTGGAAAAGCCGAGACACCTTCCTCAACAACCCCGTGGTCTCCGGCAAAGGTAAATATAACCTTCTTTGACAGATCCGGCTCGGTCTTACCGGTAATAGCCACTGTTTTACGGGCAAACTCCTCAAGACGCCCCAATGATCCTAACGGCTTGGTCTTGTTATCGAGTCTTGCCTGCGTCTGCTCCAGCAGTTCTGTATCAATCGGTAAAATGCGAGAAAGGGTTGTTTCAAGTAGATTCATTTTGTTTCCTTGTCGTAGTTCTTTTGTATTGTTGACAAAATCAGACCTTTTGATTTGGCCGGTGTTGTTAAAAAGAGTTTCATAAAGCTCCAGCTAATTCTAAAAGAGTTGGGATCTACTTCAGTTTCAGCGGAATGCCGCTGATGCAGATATATACACTGCTACAGCATCCGGCAAGTATCTGGTTGGCCTGTCCGGCTATGTCCCTGTAAAGTCTGGCAAGGCGGTTGTCCGGCACGATACCCTGTCCGACTTCGTTTGTGACTATAATCACAGGTGTGGATAGGTTTCTTAGGGTTGAGGCCAGGCGGTGCAGGTGGCTCAGGACCTGTTCCTCGGCGTCAGGGTTGTTTTCATCGTGAGAGAGCAACATGTTGGAAAGCCAGAGAGTGATGCAGTCCAGAAGGATTACGTTGTAGATCCCGTCAATACGAGCCAGGGTCTGGGGAATCATCAACGGTTCCTCTATGGTTTCCCATTTGTCGCCACGTCTTTGGCGATGCCTATCAATTCGTTCTTTCATCTCTACGTCAAGCGCCTGGGCAGTTGCCAGATAGCAGAGAGAACCGCCATATCCGGTTGCCAGTTCTTCGGCAAGATGGCTCTTGCCGCTTCTGGCTCCTCCGGTAATCAGTATGTTATTGGCCATGTTAAAAGACTCCCAAAGATCGTTGCCATTTTATGAACCTCTTGCAAAAGAGTTAGTATCACGGAATACAATTAGCCGGAATCTGTTTTTCAATCAAAGAGGGGAGTTGAGAGGTAGCGTTCGGCGCCGTCTGGCAGTATTACGACTATGGTTTTGCCGGTAAAGGTCTCATCTGAAGCAAGCCTGACTGCGGCGGCAACTGCGGCTCCGCTTGATATCCCTGCCGGAATTCCTTCTTCGCGTGCAAGCCTTCTGGCAAAATGAATTGCCTCCTCGCCTGCTATCTGTTCAACCCTGTCAATCAAGTTCAGATCCAGTATATCAGGTATGAAGCCTGCCCCGATTCCCTGAATTGTATGAGGCCCCGGCTTTAATGGTACACCTGACAGATGTTGCGTTATTACAGGGCTTTCGGCAGGCTCTACGGCTACGGAGAGTATCTGCCTGCCTGCCTGTTTTTTTATGTATCTGGAGATGCCTGTGATTGTGCCGCCGGTTCCCACCCCTGCCACCAGTATATCAATCCGGCCATCCGTATCTCTCCAGATTTCAGGGCCGGTTGTCAGTTCATGGATCTGCGGATTGGCAGGATTTTTAAACTGTTGCGGAATAAAAAAACGATTTGGCTCTGCTGCGGCCATTCCTTCGGCGACATTGATAGCCCCGTTCATCCCTGCGCTGCCTGGAGTAAGAATAAGATTTGCGCCAAAAAGCGATAGAAGCTTGCGACGTTCAATGCTCATCGTTTCTGGCATGGTAAGGGTTATGTGGTAACCGCGAACAGCGGCAGTGTAAGCAAGGGCAATACCGGTGTTACCGCTTGTTGGTTCAATTATCTCCATTCCCTGCTTTAGTGCCCCTCGTTTTTCGGCATCCCAGACAAGATTTGCTCCAACGCGGCATTTAATGGAGGAGGTCGGGTTGCGTGCTTCAACCTTTGCAAGGATAGTTGCAGGTAAACCTTGAGCGATCCTGCTAAGCCTTATTAGCGGCGTGTTGCCGATTGATTGGGGGTTGTCTGAAAAGATTCGGGGCATGGCTTTTTCCTTTTATCGTCCGTTTGATTGGGCTTATTGAAGGATTTCAGCCTGCAACAAAGTGAGTAAATCTTCAATGGAAAAAACGTTGTTAACCAGTGGGGGGGATTGAGTTCAGGTCTAAAACTTTTTACAGATCCTTTCCTTCTTTTACCTCTTCTTGGTAAAAACGGTAATTGTTCTTGCCTGTTCTTTTAACCTCATACATGGCGTTGTCAGCAGTGACGAGCAGTCCGTTGCCATCCTCTGCATCTTCAGGGAATACGCTTATTCCTATGCTGGCTCCGATGCAATCGCTTCCACCTTCGGGCAGGGTTATCGGACGTTTCATCGCAGAGAGTATTTTTTCGGCCACCTGACCGGCATCACTGTGATTTGTGAGAGAACCAAGAATTACAGTAAACTCATCCCCCCCTATTCTGCCAACCGTATCAGATATTCGTACGCATGCGGACAGGCGGGCGGCCACGGTCTTTAAAACCCTGTCTCCTGCCTCATGCCCATGTTTGTCATTAATCAGCTTGAATCCATCAAGATCTACAAATAGAAGGGCAAAGCGCTGGCCGTTCCTTTGGGCAAGAGCTACTGTCTGAACAAGGCGATCAAGGAACATCCTTCTGTTGGGGAGGCCTGTCAACATGTCAAACTGAGCCATCTGTTCAAGCCTGTCTTGCATCTCTTTTCGCTCTGTAAAGTCTTCCTTTACGGCCACAAAATTTGTTGTCTTACCATCAGAGTCGAAGATTGGGGATATTGAGGCCATTCCCCAGAATAGTTTTCCATCTTTTCGTTTGTTGTGGAACTCTCCGCGCCATTCTTCACCTCTAAGCAGGGTATCCCATAATTCCTTGTAAAGTTCATCAGGCAGATCACCAGCCTTTAGAATTCGGGGATTCTGCCCCAACGCCTCCTCCATGCTGTATCCGGTCATCCGACTGAAGGCCGGATTTACATATTCTATGTTTGCGTCAAGGTCTGTGATTACTATGGAGGCGGGACTATGTTCCACTGCTGCTGAAAGTTTACGCAATTGAGCTTCTTCTGCCTTTCGTGCGGTTATATCCCTTATGCTTGAGGCTCTCATTGTATGGCCATTTGACTGAAAGGTTTTGCCCCTGACTTCAAGTTGACACTGTTTGCCGTCCTTTAATATCCCCTCAATCTCATATGGTTGATCAAAGCCTGTTACTACATGAGCCTGAACGATATTCTGAAAGCGGGGCGAGACGAGTCCATATATGGATTTTCCAAGAAGTTCCTGTCGCGAGTATCCGGTAATCTCAACTGCTCGCTCGTTGCAGTCGTATATAATGCCGTCTTGGGATAAAAGGATCGCCTCAAATGATGCCTCGGCCAGATTCCGGTAATGTTCCTGACGCAAGTAGAGGGTTTTGCGATGACGGATTGTGGATGTAATGCATATTACCACCACAAGGCAGCATACAAATGAAAGGATATATATAACAGTGGTGGGATTCATTGCCGCACTATATCAATCTTTTTTTAACATTCCAAGAAAATCGGACTCTGTAATAACAGTTACTCCCAGTGAGCGTGCTTTTTCAAGTTTTCCACCGGCATCGCTGCCGGTAACTACATAGTCTGTCTTTCTTGATACTGACCCTGTGACAGTTCCTCCCTCTGTCTCAACCATCTGCTTTGCTTCGTCACGGGTAAAACCGGTAAGGCTTCCTGTGAATACAAAAGTCTTTCCTTCAAGTCTGCCACCGGTTTGTTTTGGAGCAGACCTGGGAGAAACTCCGGCATCTTCAAGCCTTTTAAGGACTGACTGATTTGCGGGGGTGTCAAAAAAAGATCGGATACTTGCTGCCACTGTAGAGCCAATATCACGTATGCCTGTTAGCTCATCAAAAGTTGATTTCTGAAGGTTCTCTATGCTGCCAAATCTGTCAGCCAGAATCCTTGAGGTTCTTTCGCCAACATGCCTGATCCCGAGGGCAAAGATTAAACGGGCAAGTTCCTGGTTTTTACTGGCCTCTATGGCGGCCAGTAGCTTTTCTGCCAGCTTATCCCCCATCCGTTCAAACTGCATTAAATCATCAGATCTCAGTTGGTAGAGATCTGCGACATCCTTTACCAGCCCCAGGTTTATCATCTGCTCAATATATTTTGATCCAAGCCCATCAATATTCATGGCATCACGCGAGGCAAAATGGATGACAGATTCAGCCAGTTGAGGAGGGCAGGAGAGGCCGCCCTGGCAGCGTACCGCAGCTTCTCCTTCAAGTCGTAGCGCCTTTGAGCCGCATACCGGACAATGCTCAGGTTCCTGCATAATAGTTTCCGCACCGCTTCGCTCTTCCTCCAGTACCTTGACTACAGCCGGAATTACATCTCCAGCCCTTTCAACAATCACAGTGTCACCAATCCTTATGTCCTTGCGCCTCATCTCGTCCCAGTTATGCAGGGTGGCTCGAGAAACCGTTACTCCGGAAAGTTCCACCGGTTCCAGGATGGCTACAGGTGTTATTACGCCGGTTCTGCCAACGGAGAGGAGTATGTCGTTGATTTTGGTTCTGGACTGGCGAGGGGGAAATTTACAGGCAATGGCCCAGCGGGGTGAACGGCTCTTTGCTCCAAGCTCCATCTGTAGTGTGAGATCATCCAGTTTTGCCACCATGCCGTCAATCTCGTATTGCAGAGAGTCACGGCGTTCTTGCAGATCATTAAAGCAGTAGATAAGTTCTTCCACACCGTTTACGGTTCTTGTCTCATTACTTACCGGCAGTCCCCATTCTGCCAGTTGATTAATCAGATCAGTCTGGGTTCTTACCCCCTTTCCATCGCCTCTTGCCCCTCTTTCTATCGTGCCCACGCCATAGCAGACCATTGCCAATGGGCGTCTGGCAACAACTCTTGGATCCAACTGGCGTATGGAACCGGCAGCGGCATTTCTTGGATTGGCAAATACGCTTTCACCTGCCTCCTGGCGCCGGGCGTTAAGTTTCTGGAAGGCTGAAAGCGGAAGATATACCTCCCCCCTGACCTCAAGAAGTTCAGGCAGATCTGTACCTTTAAGCTGAAGTGGGATATTTCGGATTGTCCGTACATTTGCCGTAACATCCTCGCCTACCTCGCCATCACCTCGGGTGGAAGCCTGGTTGAGAATACCGTTCAGATAAACCAGCTCAATTGCCAGTCCATCCATCTTTGGTTCGCATTGATATGTCAGGGATAGCGTATCCGGAAGAGCGAGCATATTGCGGATCTTAACTTCAAAAGCTCGTATTTCCTCTTCAGAAAGGGCATTTTCAAGAGAGAGCATCGGTTGTCTGTGGCGCACCTGGACAAACCGCTCAAGCGGTGTGCCTCCAACCCGTAATGTGGGGGAGTCATAAACGAGAAGGTCTGGTCTTGTAGATTCCAATGATTGAAGTTCGCGAAACAGGGCATCGTATTCTGCATCACTGATTTCCGGAGCGTCCTGTTCGTAATAGAGTTTATTGTGGTGCGACAGCAAGTGGCGCAGTTCGATTGCCCTAACCTGTTGACTGTCTTCGGAAGTATTCGTCTCAAGCAGGGAAAGTTGCTGCATAAAATCTCCTTATTGTTTTGACTGCTGAGTATTATAGCAAAAAAAATAAAACTCCCCCTTGATTTTTGATCGTTACATGGATATATTCTGCCTCGTTAGCACTCGCTCTTAAAGAGTGCTAGCAAACAACATGGCAAACCACCACAAACAATATGAAAGGAGAAGTACCAAATGAAACTGAGACCGCTTCATGACCGTATCATTGTAAAACGCCTTGATGGAGAAGAGAAGACTGCAGGTGGACTTTTTATCCCTGACACAGCTAAAGAGAAGCCACAGAAGGGCGAGGTAATTGCTGCAGGTAATGGTAAGAAAAACGATGAAGGCAAGGTTTCTCCACTGGATGTAAAGGTTGGCGATTCAGTGCTGTTTGGCAAGTATGCCGGTACCGAGGTTAAGGTTGACGGCGAAGAGTTTCTTATGATGCGTGAAGATGATATCCTTGCTGTAATTGAGAACTAAGGCCTGCTTCAACGCAAAGACTTTAGGAAAAACTTTTATAATATTCTGATTTGGGGTCTTTCTTTCAATCTATTGCGTTAAAAAATATCAACTAAAATTTCGGAGGAGAATAGAACATGTCTGCAAAAGAAATCCGTTTTAACGAGGACGGCCGTAACGCTATCCTGAAAGGTGTCAACGCTCTGGCTGACGCCGTAAAAGTTACCTTGGGTCCTAAAGGTCGTAACGTTATTATCGAGAAGTCATTTGGCTCACCACTGATCACCAAGGATGGCGTTTCTGTTGCCAAAGAGATCGAGCTTGAGAACAAGTTCGAGAATATGGGCGCACAACTGGTTAAGGAGGTTGCTTCCAAGACCTCTGATGTAGCAGGTGACGGCACTACCACTGCTACTGTGCTTGCTCAGGCAATATACCGTCAGGGAGCCAAGCTGGTTGCTGCCGGTCACAACCCCATGGAACTGAAGCGTGGCATTGACAGGTCAGTTGAGGCAATTGTTGCCGAGCTGCAGAAGATCTCCAAGCCTATCAAGGATCATAAAGAGATCGCACAGGTTGGAACCATCTCTGCCAATAACGACAAGACCATCGGCGATATTATTGCTGAGGCAATGGAAAAGGTTGGCAAGGAAGGTGTAATTACCGTTGAGGAAGCAAAGGCAATGGAAACCAGCCTTGAGACTGTTGAAGGTATGCAGTTTGATCGCGGCTATCTCTCCCCTTACTTTGTGTCCGATCCAGAGCGGATGGAGGCAACCCTTGAGAATGCCATCATCCTGATCTATGACAAGAAGATCTCCAGTATGAAGGATATGCTGCCTATACTTGAGCAGACCGCAAAGTCAGGCCGTCCTCTAATGATAATCGCTGAAGATATCGAAGGTGAGGCTTTGGCTACCCTGGTTGTCAACAAGCTGCGTGGTGTTTTGAATGTCTGCGCCGTAAAGGCACCCGGCTTTGGTGATCGTCGTAAGGCTATGCTTGAAGATATCGCTGTACTTACAGGCGGCAAGGTTATCTCCGAAGAGATGGGCTTCAAGCTTGAGAATGCCACTATGGATATGCTTGGTCGTGCAAAGCGTATAGTTGTTGATAAGGACAACACAACCATCATTGACGGTGATGGCTCAGATGCAGATATTCAGGGTCGCGTAAAGCAGATCCGCGCTCAGGTGGAGGACACCAGCTCTGACTATGATCGTGAAAAACTCCAGGAGCGCCTGGCCAAACTGGTTGGCGGCGTAGCCGTTATCAAGGTTGGCGCTGCAACAGAGACCGAGATGAAAGAGAAGAAGGCTCGCGTTGAAGATGCACTTCATGCTACCCGCGCTGCTGTTGACGAAGGTATTGTCCCTGGTGGCGGCGTTGCTTACCTCCGTGCACTTTCAGCCCTTGAAGATCTCAAGCTTGAGGCAGAGCAGCAGTTTGGCGTTACCATCATCAAAAACTCCCTTGAGGCGCCAATCCGTCAGATTGCCGACAATGCCGGCATTGACGCATCAATAGTTGTTGACAGGGTGAAGAATGGCAAGGATGCCTTCGGCTATAACGCTGCCGATGACACATATGTTGATATGCTGCAGGCCGGTATTATCGATCCGACCAAGGTTTCCCGCTGTGCTCTGCAGAACGCATCTTCAGTTGCAGGCCTGATGCTTACCACAGAGTGCATGATTGCAGAAAAGCCTAAGAAGGATTCACCTATGCCTGCAATGCCTGGCGGTATGGGCGGCATGGGCGGTATGGATTACTAGAAAGAGGAGCCATTCTGTAGTTAAAGAAGGCTCAATGGACGAGCAGAAAACAGAGGGCGGGGGAATCTCCCGCCCTCTGTCATGTTCTGCTAAGACCTTATTTATTCTGGACATTAAGGCTCTTGATAGGGTAAAAAGCTCCATTCATTTATTGTCTGGGGGCTTAATGTCACTTTACACGGTCGTCAGTTACGATGCTGATGCCATTAGGGTTGTAACGGCTGATAAAACCAAATACAACTTGACCCTGAAACGCACTCTTACCCTGAGTGACAATGAGTTTGAACTGTTTCTTGCCTCTGATCGCAGTAAATCCTACCAAATTATTATAAACTCACCAGACGCGATTTATGAAGTAGTCAATATTCCACCGGTTGAGGCAAGATTTAATGCCCGTATAATTGATACTGAACTAAGGCGGATGCATCCGGAAAGCGCCAATTTTTCATTTGCTTACAGAATTATTGGTGAACTGGTTCAGGATGGCAGGACTGTTCGCCGAGTTGCTTGTTGCATGATTTCAAATGAACTTCTTGATTCTTTTCTTGAGCCTTTTGTAAAGCATAACAAGCCGGTTCATATAGTTGCCACCGCTCCACAGATACTTGCCACTATGGTTGCCGGAACCTCTACTGAACTGCCTAATATACTGCTTTGCGGTTATGATGAAGGGATGAGAAAGACCTTGTTTATTATTGAAGGGAGAGCGGTGTTGTTTAGCCGTCAGATACCTTCAGATGGGCGGGATTGGAACCAGTTTGACAAGCAGAATGTTACGATGACACTTGATTATTGCTTCCAGTCTCTCCGTATAAGGCCGGGTGGGGCTATTGCCATTAACTGTGCTGATCCCTCGCCTCCGTTTGTCCCATTCAGCCCCTCAATTGCTAAAAGGTTTTCTGAGGACAGTTTGCTGGAATATCCTGCACAGCTTGCTATTCTTAATTATCCCTTCACCGCTTCAGATGATTTGAGACCCAAAAACTACCGTCTGGCGCTTAAGGAGCAGGAACTTGTCCGCTATGCCGGATATGTTTTTGCACTGGCAACCGTCGTTGTAATGTTGCTATTGGCAATACAGGCAGGACTTATAGCCGGTTTGAAGAACTCGCTTGAAAAGAGCCGTCAGCCAACGGTAATCTTACAGGGGGCTATTGACTCATTTCAGTCTGTTACTGAACAGAGAAATAAAGTTGAGGATATGATTGCTGTCTTGAACAGGCGCAACGCTGAACCGACAATACCAGATCTTCTGGCTGCCCTGGATCTGTCTGGAGTGGAAGGCGTTACAATAGCATCCTTTTCTTCAAAACGTGATAAGGACTCGATATCGATTCTGTTTAACGGAACTATTAATGCGAAGACCCTTTCAGGGAGCCAGGCGTGTCTTGAAGAGCTTGTCAAACGCCTTGCCTTAGTAAAAGGAATATCAATAGCTTCCAAACATCTGGATACCAATAATCATAAATTTACCCTTGAAGGGCGCTACTCGAAATGAATGCGCAAATGCAGCAACAGACAAAGAAACTTTTGGTGCGGCTAGGTATTATTCTTGTCCTTTTTTCCGCTTTTTCGACAGCATTTGCGGTTTCAGTCCGATACAGAAGGATGCTTTCTGAATCTATAGAAAATCAGGAAAAGATAGTGCGCAATATATCCAGAATGAATTCCAGCGCCAGGGATTTATCCAGAACGATAGCTGTCTTCAGGGGAATGTTGCCTCAAGCTTTTGAATCCAGTTCGCCAGAATGGCTGCTGTACAGCCAAATGGATGGGATTAAAACCTTGCTTGCGCCAAAAGAGATGCTTGTAAAAGGGATTGATAACAAGGAAGGTCTCATTAGTGTTGATTTTGCAGCGACTATGGAGTTGCCAGAATCCATATATTATTCATCCGTAATTAACAGACTGGGTCGAATGCAAACCCTGATATGTCCATCTGTTGACATAAATTCAATAGCTGTTGAACAATCTGCCAGCGACGGAAGAGGCGGATTGAAGATGACTATTGAAGGCGCAGCACAGATGCCGGCAAGCAATCAGTCTGTCACAGCAGGGGCAGGTTCATGAGTTCTATTTCAAGACAGACTATAATTGTACTCTTTGCAACTCTTGTCGCGATTATGATCCCAATTTTGCTTTTTATATTTGTAAAGTTTGAGCCAAGGCTCAGCCCTGCTGAAAAGGGGCTTCTGAATTTCAATCCAAATGCTCTGAATATAAACTACAGAAGCTGGAAGGAGAGTAATCCACCCTGTCCGGTTTCAGTTATTGCAGCTCCTGAATTAAAGCCGGCAACCTCAGCTGCAGTGGAGAAAGAGGCTTCAAAGTCCGGTATAGCTTCAGTAATGCCTGAACTGACTCTTACATTTATTCTGTTTTCAGGAACTGCCAAAGATACAGCTATAATTGATGGCCATCTGCTAAGGCAGGGACAGGTAAGAAAAGGGGTAAGGGTGATAAAGGTAGAGCAAAAAAAGGTGCTTATTGAAGACAAGAGAGGGAAACGATGGCTTACAATGGAATAACCCGATATACCTTCAGTCTGACTCTGTTGCTGATCTGTATGATTCTGGCCGGTTGTGGAACCGCTACAGTCAAGCAGTCTGGTGGAGCCCGCTCAGCCATGGATACTCCCTTGACTGCGCCACCTGGGAAAAATGACCCTTTTGTGGCCAGAAACATTCAGGAACTAAAGCCGCAGCCACCATTGCCGCCTCTTAAAACTCCCGAATACAGGCCGGTAACTGATGATCTTACGCCGGCTAAAACAAGGTTGGTTAATATACAGGCCAGAAACAGTGCACTGGGTGATATACTTCATGTAATAGCTGAATCGGCTGGTCTGAACCTGATTATAAACGATGGGGTTCAGCAGGAACGCTCGATTACCATCAGCCTTAAAAGGGTGACGGCGGATGACGCCCTTTCCACAGTGCTTAATTCTGCAGATTACTTTTATACAATTAAAGACAACACCGTGACCGTTGATTCAACAGGCACAAAGACCTTTGAACTTGGGCACCCTGCCATGGTTCAGGGCTTTCATGTTGAGGTTGGCGGTGATATCCTCGGAAGCGGCGCTTCGCTTACCGCCGGAGGCGGTAGTGGCGGAGGTGGTTCATCCAATATAAAAGGTACCATAAGCCAGAGCATAAAAAATGATGCAAAGGCATATGATTTCTGGGATTCACTAGAAAAAACACTTCAGGGGATGATAGCCAAGTCTGAGACAACTGGTTCACGAACTGAAACGTCTCAGCAGAACAGCAGAACCAGCGCAATCCCTGCTATAAACAATTCACAGTCAGGCACTTCTGCATTGCAGTCAAGGTCTCAGGTGGCAACTGCGCCAGCCTCTGAAGCGTCAGCCAGCGGAAAAAATGATGGTCCACGCCAGCAGGTAGTTGTTAACCGTCTGACTGGCACTATAATGGTTACAGCTACTCGCAGAAATCTTCAAAGGATTGAGTCATATCTTGATACTCTCAGAAAAACACTCAACCGTCAGGTTTTGATAGAGGCACGGATTATTGAGGTTCAGCTGGATGATTCCCTGAAGTTCGGCATTGATTGGGATTTTCTTGGAGATATCCGCTGGTTCAATACAATAGGGGTTCCTTTGGGTGGATTCGGGAATACCACAACATCGCTGGATGCATCTATAAAAAACGGTACATTTCGTCTGGGCTATAAGGGAGGTAATACAAACACATTACTTACGGCCCTAAAGACTCAGGGAGAGGTAAAGACCCTTTCAAATCCCAGAATAAATGTGATGAACGGTCAGACTGCCCTCCTTTCTGTAGGGCGTAATACAAACTATATTGCAAAGGTTACCTCTACTACCACAACAACTGCTGGCAGTGCACCAACTGTAACCTACTCGGTTGAAACGGGCAATGTTCTCTCTGGAATAATGCTGGGTCTGGCTCCATACATAAACAATAAAGGGGAGATAAGTCTGACCGTTACCCCTATTATTTCTCATCTTGTTGAACTTGCAGATGCGACTGTTGGCGGTGATCCTGAAAATCAGATAACTATCAAGGTTCCAACGGTCGATCTGCGTGAACTATCCACAACTGTCAAGGTTCGTAATGGAGAGATGATCGTGATAGGGGGCTTGATATCAAATAGTCAGCAGCAAAAGGATGAAAAAGTGCCGTTGCTTGGTGATATTCCCTGGTTTGGAACCTTGTTCACAAGACGTAACAATCAGGACAAGCGCACTGAACTTGTCGTAATCCTGCAACCTTACCTGATTAATAACGAGTAATTTCGGAGAACTGCTATGGCCGCACCGATCAAGATAGGTGAACTGCTTTTATCTCAGGGGGTTCTCACTCCCAAGCAACTTCAGATAGCTCTGGAACAACAGCAGGTTACCGGAGCTATTTTGGGTGATCTGCTTATAAAGCTGGGGTTTATAACGGCGCCGGAGTTTGCCAGAACCATTGCTGTTCAGAGTGGACTTGAGTATCTGGATCTTACCGATGTTGAACCGGATGAAGAGGCTCTTCGTCTTATACCAAAGGATACGGCTGAAAAGATAGGGATGATACCTCTCTACCTGGAAGATGGAAGGATGACAATAGGGATTACAAATCCCAGTAATATAGTTGCCGTTGATACTGCTACAAAGCTTACAGGAAAGCAGCCCAGGGTCTATCTGGTTGATCACGATCACTACCAGACAACCCTTGAAAAGTCCTATTATTTCATCACCCATCCAATCCAGAAGAGAATGCAGGAGATAATCGCCCAGTTGCGCCAGATAACCGGCACTATCCCAGGCAGTACCATTGCGGAGCTGGTTGAACTGATTATGGTCGACGGTATCCGTAAACAGGCAACTGATATCCATATTTCACCAACAGAGGATGTAACCAATGTATTTTACCGTATTGACGGTGTTCTACAGCATGGGCACTGCATTCAGAAACAGGTGCATGCCGGAATAGTCTCCCGTATAAAGATACTAGGACAACTTGATATTGCTGAACAGCGACTTCCCCAGGATGGATCCTTTTCGCACTCATTTCTTTCCAAAAATTTTGAGGTCAGGGTTTCAACCATCCCCTCTATATTTGGTGAAAACCTGGTGCTGCGACTTCTGGCCGGAGCAGGCCCATTGTTGCGTCTTGAGGCGCTTGGTTTTAATGCTTCAATAGTTCATCAGGTTCGCCGTCTGTTTAATAAATCTTACGGTATCATACTTATTGTAGGGCCTACCGGCAGTGGCAAGACCACAACCCTTTATGCTGCCCTGCGTGAATTGAACCGCTTGGAAAGAAATGTCCTGACTGTTGAGGATCCTGTTGAATATCGTTTGAGTTTTGTGAAACAGACGCAGGTAAATGAAAAGGCGGGGTATGAATTTGCTTCTGCTGCCCGAAGTTTTATGCGTCAGGATCCGGATGTGATGCTGCTTGGTGAGATTCGTGATGAAGAAACAGCGCAGATGGCTGTAAGAGCTGCAATAACCGGTCACCTGGTTCTGTCTACCCTGCATACAAACGATGCTGTAACAGCGGTGCCTCGCCTGCTTGATCTTAAAGTGGATACATTCCTGCTCTCTTCTGCGCTGGTAGCCATTGTGGCTCAGCGCCTGGTTCGTAAGAACTGTAAATACTGCACTGAGGAATATGGCTTGTCGCACGATGAACTGGAGCTGTTCAGACAGCACAAGATTGAGAAAAAAACCGGTCTTCGCGGAGTAGGCTGTTCCAAGTGCGGAAACAGCGGTTTCAGTGGCAGGGTCTCTATCTGTGAGGTGTTGGTCGTTGATAATACTATAAGGCAGCTTATCTATGATGGCGCCTCTACCGGAACCATTATGGAACATGCTCTGGCAAACGGCACAGTGGCTCTTCAGCATGACGGAATTATGAAGGCTGCCGAAGGTATAACCACACTTGCAGAAGTGATGCGGGTGGCTGGATGAGCCTGTTTGTCTATCAGGCTGTTGAAACTTCCGGCAAGACCGTTAAAGGTACGGTTGAAGCGGAAAATATTGAGGATGCATCCGAAACACTAATCTCTCGTGGGTTCTATATCCTCAGGATATCGCAAAGCTCGGAGTTCTTTTCAAAAATAGGGGCTATTCTTGGACAACGCAGAGTTAAACGGATAGAAGTAATTGACCTCGCGAATAATATCTCTGTTATGGTTGGAGCTGGAATTCCATTATTGACTGCATTAAGTGATATTGGCAGTGCCATCACCAACACTACCCTGCAGGCTGTGCTGGCTGAGATAAAACAGAGCGTTGAACAGGGCACCAGTTTTTCAGATGCTCTTGAACAGCATTCAAAGATCTTTCCTGAAGTGTTCAGGAGGCTGGTAAGAGTTGGCGAAGAGACAGGCCGGTTTGAAAAAAGTCTGGCGGATGTTGCAGAACATCTTCAGAGGATGGAAGACCTCTCCTCATCAATCAAGAGGGCTCTTATCTATCCAGCCTTTGCCATTGTAACCACTCTGGGCGCCCTTGCCTTCTGGATGATATATGTCCTGCCAAAAATCATAGACACACTCAAAGGACTTGGGGTAAAACTTCCGCTTCTGACCAGAATGCTTATTGTGGCCAGCAATATTTCCCAGCGTTTCTGGTATATGGGGATAATAATTCCGGCGCTTGTTTTTTTTACAATCAAGCTTATGCAACGCACCGACCGTGGCCGTTACGTTGTAGATACAATTAAGCTGAAATTTCCGATATACAAGCTGATAGAGTATAACCGCCTGCTGGCCTTGTTTGCTGAACAGATGAGGATACTTATTGTTTCAGGATTGACGGTGGACAGGACATTTGGAATAGTATCCGAGGTTATGGGTAATGACGTATTCAAGCGTTCGATAGCTTCAATCAGGGAAGAGATTACCTACGGCAGTACCATTGCAGATTCCCTCAAGCGTCAGAACGTATTTCCGCCACTGATGGTTCGTTTGATAGGAGTTGGCGAGAGCAGCGGTACTCTTGATGATCAGTTTGGCTTTCTGGCATCGCACTACCTTAAAAAACTTGATGATGTTTCAGAAAAACTGGGCAAGATTATTGAGCCCCTTGTAATTACAATAGTCGGCATACTGTTTGCGGTTATAATCAGCGGACTTCTGCTACCGGTTTATGACCTTGTTTCTAAAGTTGGCAAAGGATAGCCAGGATGAGCGCCACCTATCTTGATTTTTTCGGCCTGAAAGACGATCCATTCAGACTTACTCCTGATCCGGCTTATTATTACCCCTCCCACGAACATGCCAATGCCCTGTTATCACTTGATTACACGCTTAACAACAAGGAAGGTTTCTGCCTTCTGACCGGAGAACCTGGAACCGGCAAGACTACACTTTTAAGAATATTTATAAATAAGTGGCAGGAACAAGCTGAGATTGCCCTGATTATGACACCGCGTCTAAGTCCAGAGGAGTTTCTACAGGCTCTGCTTGATGACCTCGGCGTCATCTATCCGCTATCAGGCAACAAAAATGATATGCTAAAGGAGTTCAGGGATTTTCTGCTTGAACATGCAAAGAATGGTAGGAAGGTTGTAATCGTTGTGGATGAGGCGCAGCAACTGCCAGATGAAACCCTTGAAGAGCTGCGCCTGCTTTCAAATCTTGAGACAGAGCGGGAGAAGTTGCTACAGATTATCCTGGTAGGGCAGCCGGAACTTGCTAACAAGCTTGAAACGGAACGGTTCAGGCAGCTTGATCAGAGGATCTCAGTAAGGGCATCGCTGTCTCCTCTTCCGCAGGGAGGCACTGCAGATTATCTGGCTACACGACTGATGCGGGCTGGTGCCAGCGTAGCGGCCTGCTTCGACAAAACTGGCCTTGACAGCATACATAAACTGTCTGGCGGCATACCCAGATTAATAAACCTGATAGCCTCACGAGCTCTTATGGCCGCATTTCTGGAAGGAAAGCCGGGAGTTCAGGAACGACAGGTTTTGATAGCTGCCGAAGAGGTTTTAAAGCGTGAGAAGAAGGCGCAGAAAAAAAAGGCCAGTCAATTGACAATCTGGATAGCTACCGGTATTGGAGTCTCTGTGTTGGCAGGGATTATAATCTGGAAAAGCCTTTTTTAACGATCCAGTACAGCTATCCGTTCTCTCGCAGTCTCCTTCAATCTCTGCCCAGCTTCAGGATTAGTTGTAACCTCTCTGTACAAACGGATGGCATCCCCTTTTTTCCCAGCTCTCTCATTGATACGGGCCATACCTGAAGTGCCATTTGCATCGCCTGTATCTGCAAGCCTTCTCCATGTTGAAAATGCATCATCTGCAAGGTTTCCCCTTTCCTGCATCAATGCAAGATTATACAGAGCGTTTCTGTTTGCCGGTTCAACGGTCACTGCCCGAGACAGCATACCCCTTGCGCTGATTTCATTACCAAGCCTTCCCTGGGCAATGCCTCCGTTTACAAGGGCTGATACATAATCCGATTTAAATTTTAATGCCTGGTTTGCGTAGGATAGCGCCTCTTCGTAAAGCTCAAGATTAAGGCATATACTGGCCAGGTTGTTCATAATCCGGTAGTTATGTGGCTCAGCCTCAAGAACCATCCGGTACATGGTCATAGCCTTAGCATAGTCACGCCTTGTTTCTGCTGTACGAGCTGCAAACAGCCATGCATCTATGGTTGCCCTATCCCTTGCAGCCGGTCTGTTTTCCTTCATGGTTTTATGATCTGCCTTGTCAGCCTTAACTTTCTTTACCGCAGATCCTGAAAGCTTCGTAGATGTTTTTTTTGTGGCGGTTTTTACTGGTTTTTCAGGCTCAGAATCTTTTGCAGCGGCAATAATAGAAACTGGTGGGGTAACAGCTTTTGATGATGATGGCTGATGCTGAACCTGCTGTGCAACTGTAACTTGTTGTAATAATGGGTTTTTTGTTGTGAGCTGCGTTGGCGTACGGGTCTGGAGGTAGACTGCCAAAAGACCGCCGCCTGCAACTAATAGTGCTGCAGCCAGAGAGATAAACAGATATCTTTGTCTTCGTTTGTCTGGTGTTTGGTTTGCAGAGTGAACGGCCTGCTTCAAACCAGGCAGAATTTCACCGCTTTCGTGGTGGTAATTTCCTTTTTTAAGCAGCTTGGCCAGAATACTCATATCATATACACCTGTAATTTATTGAATGTATGCGAAAAACCGAATAGCAGGCGGCTCTTGCCAAGTCAATCTAAATTCAGGCTAATGATAACAGCTTTAACAAATAGTTTGTAAAAATATGAAAAGCATAAATTTAATCCTGTCATTATTTGAGTTTTTCATGTATCTAGCCGAAAAGTAATAGACAGATGCTATATTGCTTTTATTTGATAGCACATTAAACAGGAGGTTAACCATGCGTAGCAACAAAGGTTTTACATTGGTTGAAATGGCCATTGTGCTTATTATCATTGGTATTATTTTAGGAGCGGTGGTTAAGGGGCAGGATCTGATTACCAATGCCAGATCCAAAAAACTAATTAGTGCGGCAAACACATGGAATGCGTTAACCTATGCATATATGGATCGTTTGGGACGTTTTCCTGGTGATAGTGTACGCAACGGTACAATTGCCAATGATGCGGCAGAAAGGGCAGCCGGTTTTTCAACAATTAATGAGATTGCCAACACAATGACCAATGCACCTGAAAATCCAGTTATAATTGGTGGACAATCTTACTGGATATATTTTGGTTACGTAAACGCAACTGTTGGGGGGGCAAGAAATGCTATGTTTATTTGTCCTTCTGTTAACTGTAATACTGTTTTGAATAGTGATTCATTAGCGATGATGCAGTCACTTGACTCTTCACTTGATGGCTCTGCAGATGCAGGATATGGTCGCTTGAGGGCATTGATAAACGGAGGTGGCTATACTGGTCCGCTTGCGGCTGCTGCTGGCAACAGAGCCAACGCTGTCTTTAACAATGCTAACCCAACTACAAGGGATGCGGACAATTCAGGTACTGCGCTTGTTGGAACTATCGCTTGGAACACAACCAACAATTACGGTGCAGTATGGGTTTTTGATCGTCCATTCTAAAGATTGTAACTTCTTATAAAAGGGAGGCCAAACGGTCTCCCTTTTTTATTGCCCCCCTTTTTTTGTCTCCAGACGTCTCTTTGCGCCTCTCTTTAAACCTTTGGGTTAAAAAGCCTTTAAAACCTGTTTAACGCAAAGGATCAAAGGCAAGGCACAAAGACGCAGAGAAAATCTACCAACCAGCAAGACACAACCAGCAAGAACAGTTGAATTTCCGGTTGAATGGGGTAGAATGAACCCAATTGATGAAAATATTTACTCATAAAGGTTTCATTCTAGTAAAAATGGGCAATTATGAATACACTGACAACAGCACCCCAAATGCCACCTGATGTTATACTGGCTCTTGCTGAAACCAAGAATCGTTTATCTCAACTGTATGCAACCCGCCTGAAAGAACTTATCCTGTTCGGTTCGTATGCCCGTGGAGATTACACACAGGGCTCAGACCTCGATCTGTTGTTGTTACTCACTGATTTACCGGACTTGATGGTCGAGCGTAATCGCTACCTGCCGGTGGCTTGCGATCTTTCGCTTAAACATGACACTCTGATTTCTATCGTACCGATGGACTACGCAACCTACACAAAATCAAAAACACCTCTTATTTTGAACATACATCGTGAGGGACTCACATTATGACCCCTGAAATAACAGGGTTACTTGATAAGGCAAAACAAAGCGCTGAGGCCGCCCAGTATTTACTGGCTGACAACTACGTGGATTTTGCTGCCAGCAGAGCCTACTATGCCATGTTTTATGCACTGGAAGCTCTGCTTCTCACGAAAAGCCTCTCTTTTTCCAAGCACTCGGCAGTTATCTCCGCATTTGGTAAAGAGTATATCAAATCCGGTATTTTTGACCCTTGCTTTCACCGTGCTGTAATTGACGCATTTGACCTTAGAAATGCCGGTGATTATGGGACAATACACGCAGTTAGTGAAGCGCTTGCCAGCCAAACCATTCAAAACGCCAGAGAGTTGATACAAACGATTGCGACACATATTGAAGACATACAGCGTCCCAAAGGCTTTACCTTGGTAGAAATGACCATTGTACTGGTTATCGTTGGCCTGTTGATAGGTCTAGGCAGTAGCATGATCGGCCCGCTCACAACTATGAGTAAGGTAAGGGAAAGCCGGGAAATAGTTGAATCTGATATGGCTGCTATAACCGGTTGGGCGGCAAGTAATAACAGGTTGCCGGATACACTTGGAGGTGTAACTGATTTCATCAGTGTTGCAAAAAGACCGACAGATGCTTGGGGACGCACCGTTATTTATCTGTATGATTCAAATCTTGCACCTGCTTCTGCAACAAAAGATACGATTTGTGGACGCAAAACGACATTAGTTACCGTTCAAACAAGTGACCCTGTTGCAACGGTTAGTAACGTCGCATTTGTAATTCTGAATCAGGGCGAAGATGCAACGACGCAGGTAAATATAGGTGGCACTCCGTTAATATCAGGGGCGGTTGCAGGCACAATCACTGTCCCGGCTGGAACCGACGACATCGTCCGCTGGGTAACGCTGGATGAGTTGCGAAGCAGGATTGGATGCCAGGGGGCGCAGTTGAAGATTGTGAATAATGAGTTGCCGCCTGCAACGGTTGGTTCCCCATATCCAAGCTCGACAGCTGGAGCTGTAGTAAACTTAATAGTTGATGGAGGAGCGACCTCTGCAAGTACCATGCGTTGGTGTATTGAAGCAACTTCCGCTACTCCGCTACCGGCAGGCATCTCGTTCAGTAGCACCAATCCAACCCTTCCCATACGGGTCACTCCTGCCGGTACCTGCGCCTCATTGCCTGAGGCCAGTTGGGGGGTGGTTGCCCTGGCACCCAATCGGCTGGCGTTGTCGGGTACACCGGCTGCTTCTACGCAGGGAGTATACTTCTTCACTCTGTATGTCCGTGATAACAATGATGCTGCCGGTTCCAACGATAATATTGCCTCAAAAGTATTTGTACTCACAGTAAATCCGAGCTCCTGATGAAATTTTACCGTCTTCAACACGGTTTCACCATGCTGCCGCTGATCCTGTTTCTGTTTGTAATCGTGGGGCTGATCAGCGCGGGTTACATGATGCTGGGGTCAAAGGTGCAGTTGGGCAAGACTGTTGAGACCAAGGCTGGTTTGGAAAAGGTGGTTGATGCGATTATCAGCTGGTCTGTGGCGAATGGACATCTTCCGACAGCTACAGAACTACAAAACCAAAATATACTTCCAAGTTCCAATGATTCCTGGGGTAGACCTGTTGTCTACGGGTATGACAGCAATCTGACCACAGCCGCCGGTGGCGGTATATGTGGTCGAACATCAGTCACTTACAACGGAATAGCTTTTGTCGTTATAAGCGGTGGTGAGGACTTCATACTTAGTTCTACACCTTCAACATCACAGGCTTTTACTACCACACCAGTTACCAGCCCTGCAGACCTTTCCAAAACAGTCACCCTTGAAGAACTGAAGAACCGTGCCGGGTGCTATGGTTCTACGCAAGGGCGCCTGAAGATATTGAATAATATCTTGCCTTCAACAGCTGCATGTCCACCTTACACATACAATACAAGTTTATTCGCAACAGGTGGAGTTGGCACATATAGCTGGTCTGTCGAAAGCTCTCCCGGGTGGTCTATAAGCAACAGTGGCTCACTTTCTACATCACTACCTCCAAGTCAGGCAACAGTTACAGCAGTGGTAACTGATTCTCACGGAGAAAAACAAAGCCGCCTTTTCTCGCTAAAGCTGCATCCTTCATGTACAGGTACTTCTTCCCCTACTCCTGATGCTGCCTGGGGTATGAATGAAGGTGCTGGAAATACCATCGGTGCCGCCTCTACACTGGGAACTATAGCAGGTACGGCAAACTGGGTAGCACGTGGTGGTGGCTATGCCCTGTTTCTCAATGGTACCAACAACTATATCTATTTTAACGATATCAACCACTACAACATCGGTACCGGTAATGTGACCCTCTCTGCCTGGGTAAACTTCAGCGGTAGACCAACTCAAAGCTGGTGTGATCCGGTCAGCAAGGTTGATATGGCTATAGGCGCCATTGCTGGCAAAGGTTTCCTCTACCCGTCAATCGGCTACGGCATGTATGTTACCCAGACCAGGCAATGTACTTCATGCACAGCAGGCTGCGGTGTCTGGAGCAATTACAAGGTGGCGTTTCAGCTGCGAAACCCCGCAAATTCAGATATTCATTCGGTATATTCTGATGATGTTATTGCGGGTGGCAGCTGGGCTCATGTTGTTGCTGTTCTGGACAGGAGTTCCTCGCCAGCGACAGATCAGATCAGGCTGTATGTAAATGGTGTCAAGCAGACCGACCACTCAAACGATCAGCAATATGCAGCGCCGACTACACTTGATTTTAATAACTTACTAAAATTTACCATTGGAACACGTCATGCGGGGGGCGCAAGCTACGGTTTTCCATACTGGGGTTACATTGATGATGTCCAGTTTTATAAAACAGCCTTAACTGATGGGCAGGTAAATAGCCTTTATACAACGGGTCTTAATCCTTAAATGGGACGTTTGAGAGTTACTATTTTAATCACCGGCATAGCGCTGGTTGTCTGGGGCTACCGTTTGCTAGGGGTATCGCCCGATGCAGCGCATGAAGAGGTTGTGACCCGCGCTCGCAGTGGAATGTTTTTTGTAGCTGGTGGTGGTGCAATGCTTATGCTCTGGCTGGCGAAACGCTGAGTTTTTCCTGTTCCTGACTCCTCCGCAATTCCTCAATAGCTGTATGATCCTCCAGATAATCAGCCAGTTTCAAAAAATCAGTGCGTGGATGATTTTTACCCCTTTGTTCAGAGAATGCGAGTTGCGGTTTGGTACCGTCAATCAGATGGAAGCCCCAGTATTGCAGGATGGTGCTGAAGCGTATTGCAGAATCATCTGGATGGATAAAACGGCTTAATGGGTCAGTTCTTATGTAGGCGCTTAAGTGGCTGGCAAGGTGCTGAAGGAGTTTTTCGTTCTTTTTTGCTACTGCTTCCGAGGGGTCATAACCGTTTATAAGAGCAAAAAGCGCAGCATGGTTGTTTATCTGTCTGATATGTCTGAAGGTTCGGGTTATCACATCAGCATTTTTGGCAATGCCCAGCGGAGTAAGGGTTGTAGGTACGATACAATAATCAAAGCGTTCTACCAAGGCAGCAGGATTCTGTTCAAGTACAGGAGAACAATCGCAAATTATAATCTGCATGTCCCTGTATTGGTAAGGTTCCCACTCATCATGATTGAGCACGGTTATGGTGGAGCCGGGTCGCCCCTTCGTTTGTGACGGCACGTACAGCGATGGCGCTTCATCATCTGCCCCCTGCATGAACAGCTTGCGCAGGTTTTTTTCAGGATCAAGATCAAGCAGAACCACATCATATCCCATAAGGGCAAAGGCTCCTGCCAGGTGGGCGGCAATGGTCGTCTTTCCCACACCACCCTTGCATGTGAATACCCCGAAATATTTCTGTCGGACAGGCTGATTTGATGTTGCTGTATCAGATGCAGGTGGTTCAATGCTAGGGTAGGTGCGATGGAGTTTGTTATCAATATGAGTCCAAAGAGACAGTTTCTTTGATTGAAGTGACTCAATATGGGTGATGGCAGGTTTGCTAAATCCGCTGGCAGAGATAAACCAGCCACTACTAAATCGCTCTGACCCGGTGGCATCAATAAAATCCAAAAATTTTTCTATCTGAGCCAGGTTGCACTTGGCTTTGTGGTTCTTCAACAAAACGGCAAAACGTCTCCCTTCTTTTTCAACCTCCAGTGTATGGGTGCGACTTCCTTCCGGAGGTAAAGATACAGTGTATCCATAACGGACAAGCATCTTTGCAACAATTTCTGCATATTGTTCAGGGTCTGATGGGATAGCCATTTGAGCCATTTGGAACCTCGCAGATGAGCGGTCTGTTTAATCTGGATTCTCTTATATTCCAAGCTGTAATTGATGACAAGTTAATCGCTTCTAAATGAAAGTTGACGCTTGTCCTGTAGCGACGTAGTATCTGAAAACCTGTTTGCCTCAAGGTGATTATAAACATTTATTCTGTCGGTTCTTTTCTGTATTAAGAAGGTTTTTTGTCCTGGGAGACACAATGGATATCAAAAATACCCGCACGATTATATTAAACGAAGGGAAAGCTGAAGTTAAACGGGCTGAGATACGATCTTATTTTCACAATACCTTTGATATAGATGAAAAGCTGTATGAGACCCTTGCCTCAGACGAAACTTTTTATCTGAGGCCTGATCGTCTGCGCCATCCATTGATCTTCTACTACGGACATACCGCAACCTTTTTCATCAATAAGCTGATTATAGCCAGGGTTATTGAAAAGAGGATTAATCCTGGATATGAGGCCATGTTTGCAGTTGGTGTTGATGAGATGTCCTGGGACGATCTGAATGAGGCCAACTATAACTGGCCAACAGTCAAACAGGTTAAGGAATACCGTGATCAGGTTCGTGAGCTGATTGACAGTTTGATAACTGAACTTCCACTTTCAATCCCGATAACCTGGGACTCTCCCTGGTGGGCGATAATGATGGGGATAGAACATGAGAGGATCCATCTGGAAACCTCTTCGGTTCTTATCCGCCAACTGCCGATTGGACAGGTGCGCCAACTTCCTTTCTGGGATATCTGCCCGGAAGCAGGGGAGCCGCCTCAAAACGTGCTGATTCCTCTTTCCGGCGGGACAGTGCAGCTTGGTAAGTCCAAAGAACATCCGCTTTATGGCTGGGATAATGAGTATGGAATCCATAAAGCAGAACTACAGGATTTAAAGGCTTCTCAAACACTTGTATCCAACAGGGAATTTCTGGCATTTGTTGAGGCTGGATGTTATCAGGAACAAAGCTGGTGGACTGAAGAGGGGTGGAACTGGCGTCAGTTCAGGCAGGCTGAACATCCTCTTTTCTGGATAAGAGCTGAAAAAAGCTGGAAATTGCGTACTATGGCCAGCGAGATTGAGATGCCCTGGAACTGGCCGGTAGAGGTTAATTACCTGGAGGCAAAGGCCTTTTGTAACTGGAAAACTGCAATTGGCGGATCACCGATACGCCTCCCTACCGAGGATGAGTGGTGCCGACTTTATGAACTTTCCAATCTGCCGGATCAGCCTTACTGGGAAAAGGCGCCGGGAAATATAAATCTTGAGCATTGGGCATCATCATCCCCTGTTGACCGATTTAAGAACGGTGATTTTTATGATGTAATCGGCAATGTCTGGCAGTGGACAGAGACTCCGATTTACCCGTTTCATGGATTTCAGGTTCACCCCTGGTATGATGACTTCTCTACACCAACCTTTGATACACGCCATAATCTGATAAAGGGTGGTTCATGGATATCTACCGGTAATGAGGCAACAAGGGATTCCCGCTATGCGTTCAGGCGTCATTTTTTTCAGCATGCAGGCTTCCGGTATGTTGAAAGCGAAGCCCCTGTAATAATACATGATGAACAGTATGAAAGTGACCTTTCTTCTGTTCTTCACTGCGAGGCTCATTACGGGGCAGAGTGGCTTGGTGTTGTCAATTTTCAGAAAAGGTGTGCCGAGATCTGTCTGGAGTATATGAATGGCAGGGCGATGGGACATGCGCTTGATATAGGCTGCGCTGTTGGCCGTGCAAGTTTTGAACTGGCCAGAGGTGGTTTCAGTCAGGTAACAGGACTGGACTTTTCTACCCGCTTCTTCCGCCTGGCTGCCAGGATGCAGGAGGAGGGTTACTTACGCTATTCGTTCCCTGAAGAGGGAGAGATTGTCTCTTTCCATGAAGTTACACTTGAGCAGTTTGGCCTTGAAGAGCAACGTGACAAGGTTCAGTTTTATCAGGCTGATGCCTGCAATCTGCCTGATAAGTTCAGTGGTTATGACCTGGTTATGGCGCTTAATCTGATAGACAGACTTTATTCTCCACGCCGGTTTCTCTCCATGATACATGAGAGGATGAATCCGGGGGCTCTACTGATGATAACTTCACCATACACGTGGATGGAAGAGTTCACCAACAAAGAGGAGTGGCTTGGTGGCTATAGAGAGGCGGGAGAACCTGTTTGGGGTCTGGATGGGATCAGCTCGATTCTTAAAGGGCGGTTCCGTATGATTTCCGAGCCGCGCGACATCCCTTTTGTGATCCGTGAGACAGGTCGAAAATTTCAGCATACAATTACTCAGCTTACTATCTGGGAGTTGCTTTGATATTTGATTTTGATACCGTCATTGACCGGACTGACACTGGAAGTGAGAAATGGGATCGCTACGCTGGCCGTGACATAATACCGCTATGGGTTGCGGATATGGATTTCAGATCTCCTCCGACTATTATCAAGGCTCTGCATCGGCGTATTGAGCATGGGGTATTTGGATATACCGCACCTCCAGCAACATTGATTGAGGCTGTCCTTGAGATGTTGCGGAATGAATATGACTGGCAGGTGCTGCCGGAATGGCTTGTATGGCTGCCAGGTCTTGTTTCAGGGATTAATGTCGCCTGCAGGGCTGTCGGTGTAGATGGAGATGCAATAGCCACATTTATTCCGGTATATCCACCATTTTTAAGTGCGCCTGCCCTGGCCAGGCGTCAACTTATTACGGTTCCTTTAAAATCTACTGATACAGGCTGGGGGCTTGATCTTGATCTGCTGGAGTCTGCCATAACAGATCGGACACGCCTCTTAATGCTATGCAGTCCCCATAATCCGGTGGGAAGAGTCTGGTCTATGCAGGAACTTACAGCAGTTGCTCAACTTGCCGAGCGTCACAATCTTGTTGTCTGTTCAGATGAGATTCATTCAGGGCTTGTACTGGATCAGGGGAAAAGACATATACCTTTGGCCAGCCTCTCCCCCGATATTGCCAGAAGAACCATTACACTTCAGGCAGCAAGCAAGACCTACAATATTCCTGGCCTGGGATGTTCCTTTGCGGTGATACCTGACAAGGAGCTGCGTTCTGCCTTCAGGGCTACAATGAACGGTATCGTCCCACACATTAATATCCTTGGTTATACGGCGACAGAAGCGGCTTATCGTTATGGTGAATCCTGGCGTCAGGCCCTTCTTGCCTATCTGAGGCAGAATAGGGATCTTGTTTTTGAAGCGGTCAGGGAGGTGGATGGACTTTTGACCTGGCCTGTTGAGGCAACCTATCTGGCCTGGATTGATGCGCGTGGTTTGGGTGTTGATGAACCGGTCGGTCTTTTTGAAAAGCTTGGAGTAGGACTTTCTGATGGCGCCCCTTTTGGCTCTCCGGGATTTTTACGTCTTAATTTTGGCGGTCCCCAGACTGTTCTAAAACAGGCTCTTGCTCGGATGAAACAGGTTAAAAAGTGAAAGCCCCACGTTTTGCGTGGGGCTCGTGAACTAAAATCCCTGTTTCACGGGAGTTCCGGCGACCATGTCATCGTCGGACAAGTGCTCCGCTTCATTATGTTCGCTAATCAGATCCTCGATGCAACTCACCTTTCTTGCTTCATCGTTATGATGCAATACTGCGGTGATTCAACTTCTACTTCCCGGTTAGCGCTACCGTTAGTTACAGTATCGGCATTATACGGATAATTTTCCAGTCTGTTTTTTTATTTTTTTAAGGAGTATAATGCACCGGTTGTGTTTTGAGTCAGATGAAACAAGACAGGGGATCTCCATGAATGGGTGTCCCCTGTCTCTTTTATGGAACACTGATCTGGCTTCCTAGTGAATAATAACCCTTATATTACGAGGGTTTATTTTGTAGTTTCCTGAAACGGTTATGTAACCCTTATAAATATCAGACATATCGGTGATGCGAGCCATGAACCAGCTGCTTCCTCTGGCACGATCTTTTCTCTCTGGCGGATTGTAAATTCCACCACGATGGTTCCCCTCAAAGAGAATGACGTGAAGTCCAAGCCTTAACTCGCTTTGCGATGCAATTCTTGTTTTCCAGTAATGACCGGTCCAGTAATTCCTGCCATCCTTAATCTTCATGAACTCTGCCTCTCCTTTTGTGCCGCTGTTGGGGAGGGTTACCATTTTGGCAAGTTCAACATAGATCCATGTACGATCAGCCAGTCCGTGTCGTTGGATGAAGTAGTCATCCCCTTGGATAAAGTGACTGTCATCCCCCATTTGCGGTGGAGGTGGTGTCGGTTCAGGTTGAGGAGTGACCGGTGGGGCTTCATATCGAGGTGGCGGCGGTGGAGGGGGCATAAACTTGTCTGCTTCCGGAGGTGGTGTCGGTTTTGGTGGTATTGTTTTTTTTCTGATCTTTACGGGAGGTTTAGGTTGTTCTCCAAGGTCGTACACCTGAGGATTAAGCAGTTCCTGAACCTCTTCATCCGCATTTGATGCGGACGCAAAGGCCAGAGATGTACAGATAGCAAAGGTTAGAATCTTGAACGGTTTCATTACTATACCTCCTGGATTAGGTTTGGCTATTCGCCAGTAAAGGTCAGTTTTCTTTCCAGATCCATGGAACGGGTAATCCGCTTGGCCTGTTCAAAAGTGATCAGATCCTGCTGGCAGAGCTGTACAAGGTGTTGATCAAGTGACTGCATCTGGTATTGATTGCGTCCGTTTTCAATATGTTTATCAATCTCGTCAAAACGACCTTCTCTGATGCATGCCTGGATGGTCGTTGTGGTGCGCATAACTTCAACGACAGGCAGAACCTTTTCCCCAGTCTTGTCATTGATAAGTCGCAGGGAGATGGTTGCCACAAGGATATCTGCCAGTCGTTGTTTGAGAACTTCCTGGGAATCCGGCGGGAAATGTCCCACCAGGCGGTTTATTGTTGAGGATGCGCTCTGAGTGTGCAATGTTGAAAATACCAAGTGGCCTGTCTCGGCGGCCTTTATGCAAGCATCAATAGTTTCCAGATCCCTCATTTCACCTACCATTATTACATCGGGATCCATCCGCAGGGCAGCCTTAAGCGCTGCGCTGAAGCTGCCTGTGTCAACGCCTACCTCACGCTGTATGATGCAGCTCTTTTCAGATGCAAAAAGGAATTCAACAGGATCCTCTATCGTGATTATGTTGAAGTTGTTGTTTTGATTTATATGGTTAAGCATTGAGGCAAGTGTGGTTGATTTTCCGTTGCCTGTAGGGCCTGTGACAAGCACAAGTCCGTTGGGCGACTGGCAGATTTCGCCAAGTACAGCTGGCAAGTTAAGCTCACTGAAGGTAGCTATATAAGGTGGGATTACACGCATGACAATCCCAATATGACAGCGCTGGCGGAATATACTTACACGGAAACGTCCGCCGTTAGGAAGGGCAAATGCTGCGTCTATTTCCTGAAGATCATCCGGTAATGAGCGTTTGCTCTGGGCAAGTACGGTCTGGGCTATGAACTCGGTATCCTGTGGAGTGAGAGATGGCAACTTTGAACGGATTAATTGGCCATGCGCACGAAAAAACGGAGGGTTGTCGACCTCAAAGTGCAGGTCTGACACCCTTTTTTCGAAGGCGATTCCCAGTATTTGATTAAGCAGATTCATATCCATAAATAAGATCTCCTGTATCAGCTGTTTTCTGTAGCCAGGTTTTTCTTGATCATAGCGCTTTCTATAACCATGCTTGCATATTCGGCAAAGTTCTCCAACCTTGTAATCTGGATCTCGCTTGCAGGCTGTTCAGCAAAGTCCGCATAGACAATAGCAACCACACGTTTTCCCAGTTTAAGAGGCAGCAGTAACACGGTAGCATCTTTGGGAGATCCTATTGCAGGATAAAGTTCTTTCCGTAAGAGCTCATCCTCGGTTTTGCCGTAGAAAAGAAGTCCATTTTCAATAACAGAGTCAAATACGGTTCCTTTAGAGCGAGGGATTCTGAATCCCATGACCGGACCAGGCCCTGATTCCCTGATTGTATTTATCCCGATACCTCTTTCTGCTACCAGTTCATTTTCCCATATTACAAGGGTGAGGGCTCGCTGGAAAAACTTGCCCACCGTTTCCAGAAATACCAGTGATGTCTCAGGCAGATTGACGGTCTTTTGGAGCCTTGCAGTAGCCTTTTTTATGATCTCATTAAATTCTGGCGTCTGTAGAGTTCCTGACGAAGGCTGATCTTTGAGAGCTTCATGGAAAGCTGGTAGCTTTGGTTTTAAACCATCAAGATTGTCCAGTCCGAGGTCTTCAGCTGAAAGGGAAATATTGCTACCGACAGGTGTTTCGATGCTTTCCGGTGGAGTCGCTGATGTAGGTGGCTCCTCAGCAGAATCTTCCTCCATTTTTAGCAGGCCGTCACGCATCTTTTCGTCGAAAATACGAAGGGCATCCATCAAGAGATGCTCTGTGGGGAGTGCCATCTGCTCATTCAGATTGTCCGGAAAGTATCTGAATTCGTCGCAAACCAGGATTTCGTCAATCTGTAAGGTAAAGGTTCCTTTTTTCCATGTAAGGATCTCAACAATTGAAAGTTCAATAAGGGTTTCAAGTGCAAGATAGGCGGCGTTAGAGTCTGCAAGGCCGTTTTCAAGAAGAGTGGCAATCAGTGGTTTTCTCTTATCCCCCGCCTCCGCCTGTATCTTTAATCCTTTATTGCGTGCCTCTTCGGTAATAACCCCAGCTTCCACGAGGATTTTACCTATACGGGCTCCCTGCTGATAATGGATTGCGCCCACCATAAAGCCATCATTAAAGGCTATTGAGATATCACCCTTGCGCCCCTCCACCTTAAGAGTCCCCGTCTTGCGGGTTGTATGAATCAGCTGGATGACGTCAACTATTGAAAGGTCTTCCAGATTACCTGAAAAGGCCATTTAAAGCTCCTGTCTAAGTTTGTGCTATCATTTAATCAGAAAACAGCAATGATTCAAGCATCAAATGGAAAACAACTGTTTTTTTGTCATATTTTTATAGATATCATATGGGTGATGATTCGGTTTCAATAATAAAACGGCATTTAATAAACTGGTATAAATAATTGTCGATAATCTTGCAAAGTCAATAATTATATGCATAAATGAAGTTATAGAATTCGATAACCAAGGGGGTGTTAGATGATAACAATTAGGCGACAGTTTTTTCTTGATACGGAGGATTCTCTTCTGGTGCTTATTGATGTGCAGGAAAAGCTCTGCAAGGCTATGGATGAACAGGCGCTTAATCGCCTTAAGGCCAATGCAGGGATCCTGCTGGAATCTGCGGTTGAACTGAATCTGCCTATAATTTTGACAGAACAGTACGTAAAAGGTTTGGGTGAGACCGTTCAGGAGTTGCAGGACAAGACGAATGGTGCTCCCAGATATGAGAAAATGACCTTCAGTTGTTGTGGCAGTGGTGAGTTTGTTGAGAAGATAAAGGCTACAGGCAGACGTCAAATTGTAATTGCAGGGATGGAGACTCATGTCTGTGTTCTACAGACGGCTATTGAGCTTCTGGATGCAGGTTATATTATTCATCTTGTACAGGATGCGGTTCTGAGCCGTTCAGAGCAGAACAGGCAGGCAGCAATCGGGATGATGCAGCAGGCAGGAGCGGTGATCACATGTACTGAGTCTGTACTGTTCCAGTGGTTGAAGATGGCTGGTACGGAATCATTCAAGAAGCTATCAAAGCTGGTAAAATAATCTGATAACGAGGGGGCAGTCATGATCTCGACACTGTTGGAGGGCAACAAACGTTTTGTCTCTGAAGTATTTGAGCAGGAAAAAGATTATTTTGCAGACCTTTCCAAGCTTCAGCGTCCGACAGTGCTCTGGATTGGCTGTTCCGACTCTCGTGTTCCTGTAAATACAATAACCCAGACCAAGCCTGGCGAGGTATTTACCCATCGTAATGTAGGAAACATTGTAGCAACAAATGACTGGAACCTCTCAGCCGTGCTTGAGTTTACTATCAATCATCTGAAGATACCGGATGTTGTGGTCTGTGGGCATTACAACTGCGGCGCTATAAATGCCTTGTTAAATGAAAGCGATGAAGATCGCTATATTCCTATCTGGTTGAATAGCGCTCATAAGGCAATGGAGCGGGTTGATGACCGTATCAGGCTGCTTCGTATCCAGATACCGCCTGAGCAGCGCAGGAGGTTGATAGAGGAGGAAAACGTCCGGCTGCAGCTTGAGCATCTTATAGAGTATCCGTTTGTCAGGAAGGCTATGCATGAAGGAAAACTTTCCATACATGGCTGGATGTATGACATGGATACCGGTGAGATAAGGGTAATGCAGAAAAACGAGGTTGTATACCAGCAGGTTCCATGAAGATCTTTAGTGCTTTAAATGCGGGGCTAGCCAGCTTGACACCCCGCTTTTTACATTTATACTTGGATGCAATAACAGGTTTTCATCTTTAAGGACAGAAAGGATTAAGATATGCCTCCACTACAGATTGGGCAACTCTTGATCCAGAGGGGCTATATTACGGAAGAACAGTTTAACCAGGCTCTTCAGGTTCAACAAGAATCACCTGATCTGGAGATTGGGCAGATACTTTGCCAGTTGAATTTTTTAAAGATTGAGGATCTGAACACTTTTCTTGACTACAACGGACTTCGCAAGAAACTTGGCGAGATTCTTGTCAAGGAAGGGGCGCTTGATGAGCAGAAGCTGACAAGGGCGCTGGAGATAGCGCAAAAGGAAAAAACACCTCTTGGTCAGGCTCTCATAAAGATGCGTATACTTGATGAGGAACAATTGGCCAAGGCGATTGCCAAGCAGTATAACCTTACATTCATGTCTCTCCAGAATTTCAAGGTTCCGGCTGAGCTGGCAAGGTTTCTAAACTCACAGTATGCGACCAGACACAGGCTGGTTCCTGTCAGGCTGGAAGACAACGTACTTACCATTGCCATGGCTTTTCCTCTACAGAATGCCGAGCTTGAACAGTTGAAGGCGACTGGAAAGCATGCCTTAAAACTTGTAGTGTCACCCGAGAGCCAGATAGTTCAGGCTCAGCAGAAACTGTTTCGCAAAGAGGGCAGTTTTTCATTTGTTGACGACCTCTCCTTGTCTGAGGATTCTGACAAGCAGATGGAGCGGTCAAAATATGTGCATGACCTTATAACGGTCGATGTGGAGCGGCTTGTAAAGTTGATCTTTTCTACGGGGATAAAGCACAAAGCAAGTGATATCCATCTTGAATCCACCGAAAACGGTATGGATGTCCGGTATCGTCTGGACGGGATGCTTCAGATTCTTGATTTGGGAACTGCCCTGCCTTTAATCAACCTTAATGCCCGCCAGATAGTTTCCAAGATCAAGATTATGTGCGATATGGATATTGCGGAGCGGAGGCGTCCTCAGGACAGCAGCTTCAAGTTGAAGGTTGAAAAGGGAGATGCCCTTAGGACGGTTGATTTCAGGGTTTCTACTGTCCCTACGCAGTATGGTGAAAACGTCGTTATCCGTGTGCTGGACAAGAGGAGCGATGTTCTGACACTTCCATCTCTTGGTTATAATCCGCAGTATACCGAGCAACTGCTTGATGCGCTTGAAAAACCGACAGGGATTTTTCTGGTTACAGGGCCTACAGGTTCCGGCAAATCTACTACCCTGTATGCTGTGCTGGGTTACCTCAACCGTCCGGAGCTAAAGACATTAACGGTTGAAGATCCGATAGAATATACCATCAGCGGGATCACTCAGACAGAGGTAAACGATCAGATTGGCAACAGCTTTGCGCGCATGCTTCGTGCATTTCTGCGTCAGGATCCGGATAATATTATGATAGGGGAGATCCGTGATACAGAAACTGCCAATATTGCTATAAAAGCTGCACTTACCGGCCATACAGTGCTATCCACTCTGCATACAAACGATGCCACGAGTTCTCTTACACGTTTGCTGGATATGAAAATTGAGCCGAGTTTGCTGATGGCTACGATAAGAGGTGTGCTTGCACAGCGCCTGGTTCGTTGTAACTGCAAGGAATGTCTTGAACCATACAGTCCTTCGGAGCTTGCAGAAAAAGAATTTGCCCCCATACTATCCGAATACGAAGGGATCTTCTATCATGGCGTCGGCTGTGCTGCCTGCAACTTCACAGGATATAAGGGACGATTACCTATTGCCGAGCTTTGGTTGCCTACGCATGAAGAGCTTATGGTTATCTCACATGAATCCCAAATCGGAAGCCTTCGTGAAAAGGTTTTTGGTGCAAACAAAAGGGTTACAATGATTCAGGATGGTCTTCGCCTTGTAAAGGAAGGTCAGACAACGCTGGAAGAACTTATTAGGGTTGTGCCCAGTGAGCAGTTTGATGAGTGGAAAGGGCAGTATACTGCTGATGAATGAGATATAGGTTTATTCAATACGGGAGGTAAGAAAGATGAATGAAAGAAGAGATGTCACCAGATTCAAAGGCAATCCTGTAACGCTTTTAGGCACTGAATTGAAGATTGGCGATAAAGCTCCTGATTTTACGGTGGTGGATAATGCGCTTGCCCCTGTAACCCTGTCGAGCTATGCCGGAAAAATTATAATCATATCCGCCGTCCCTTCTCTGGATACCCCTGTCTGTGATACAGAAACCAGACGTTTCAATCAGGAAGCGGCAAGTCTGCCGGATAACGTTGTGCTTCTTACAATTAGCCAGGATCTCCCTTTTGCTCAGAAACGTTGGTGTGGTGCTGCAGGGATTGACCGTGTGATTACATTGTCTGACTATCGTGAGCGTTCTTTTGGCCTGGCTTACGGGGTTCTTATCAAGGAACTTGTATTGCTTGCCCGCTGCATATTTATTCTGGATACCAATGGGGTCATCCGCTATATTCAGCAGGTTCCCGAGGTTACTGCGGAGCCGGATTATGCCGATGTAATCTCGGCTGTAAAGGCTGTTCTCCAGGGTGAATGAGGCAGGTCTTGCCGCCTGTAAAGGCGGCATATGTGCGATTAAATTATTCTGGTGCCGTTTTAAACGTCATCAGGGAATGTTGCGCGCTTCAGCCCTTTCTTTTGATACTACTCTGGGGTTGGTTCCCTCTCTTGCTTTAATCTTCGTTGTGCTTAGACTTGCTGGGGTTCAGAATCTGCTTGCACCTTTTCTGCTGGAACAACTGACGGGCAATTCACAAGATGCAGCTGCGAGGATTCTGGAGTATATCAATAACGTGAAGATTGGATCGCTAAGCTTCTACGGTCTTTTTGCTCTTTTTATCTCTCTTTTCTTACTGCTTGAAAATATTCGGAATGCTTTTAATGCTATATGGGAGGTAGATGAGCAGCATGCCCTTGTCCGCCGCAGCCTTGATTATCTTGTTTTAATATTTGCTGTCCCGTTTTTACTTGTAGTTACGTTTGTTATGACCTCCTTTTTGCAGAGCCAGTTTCTTGTAAAATGGCTTATCCTCAAGATACCCTTTGCAAAATACATTTTACTGCTGTTTGGTTTAACACCGTTTATATGCAGTTCTCTGGTGCTGATACTTACGTATATACTCCTGTCCAGTACAAGGGTGCGCTTTCGTTCCGCCCTCTTTGGCGGTTTTTTGATTGGCGCTTTGTGGCAACTGGCACATTGGGGGTACTTCCATTTTCAGTTCGGAATAGTCAGATATAATGCCATGTATGGTGCTCTTGCGTTGTTGCCGTTTCTTCTGATATGGATTTACAGCAGTTGGCTGCTGGTTCTTGCCGGGCTTGAGCTGGTTCGCTGGCATCAGGAGTCAGCTCTGAAGCAGTATGAAACATCTTTACCGCCTGGAGAAGCCGAGTAAATGAGATTTTTATACAGTATTCTGATAATTCTGCTTACCCAGCTCATGCTACCTTCTGTTTCATGGAGCCACTCCCAGAACATCAAAGTCGTAATGGATGACAACTACCCGCCATTCATATTCAAGAGTCCTGAAGGAAAACTTCAGGGGATACTTGTAGAACAGTGGAGGCTTTGGGAAAAGAAGACCGGAGTTCATGTTGAGATTAATGCAATGGATTGGGTCTTAGCTCAAAAGCGGATGGATAATGGCGAATTTGATGTTATTGACACTATTTTCAAGACGGAGAGCCGCCTTAAAAAGTATGATTTCAGCAAGCCGTACCAGAAAATTGAGCAGCCGGTATATTTTAACAGGGAAATCAGTGGAATAAAGGACATATCTTCTCTTAAAGGCTTTACAGTTGCCGTCAAGGAAGGAGATGCAATTTTTGGTTTCCTGAAACAGCATGGTATTGACAACCTTGTTACCTACCCAAGTTATGAATCAATTATTGTAGCTGCGAGAGATGGCAAGGTTTCGGTTTTCTCTGTTGATCAGCATCCAGCGGTCTATTTTCTGCACAAGATGGGGATCGCTGACCGCTTCAAACATACAGAGCCTCTTAATACAGGGGAGTTTCACAGGGCAGTGAAAAAGGGAGACGCCATAACCCTGCACCTGATTGAATCCGGTTTTGCTGCTATTACTCCAGCCGAGCTGCAAAAAATTGAAGAGAGCTGGTGCGGTTCTTCTCTTTCTGTCTCTGGATACAATTACAGGTATCTTCTCTGGGGGGTTGGTATCGCTGGTTTGCTTCTTCTTCTGCTTTTTACCTGGAGCTGGGGGCTTCGTAAGGCGATTGCCATCAAAACAACCGAGTTACGTGAGAGTGAAAAGAAATACCGTGAGTTGGTGCAGTGTACTGACAGCATTGTCCTTAGATGGCAGCATGACGGTAAGATCAGTTTTATCAACGACTATGGTGCCGCCCTGTTTGGTTATAAGGCAGAAGAGCTTCTTGGAGAGTCATTATTTGAGACTATTGTTCCTCATAATCAGGTTGATGGCAGAGATCTCTTCAAGATGCTTCTGGATATATTTGAGCATACCGAGGAATACAAGTTAAATCTGAATCAGAACCGTGACAGGGATGGAAGACTGCTCTGGGTTTCCTGGACCAACAGTCCGATTTATGATGAACAGGGCACTGTTGTTGAGATATTGAGCGTTGGGCATGACATCACCCCGCGTAAAGCGGCAGAAGATGCTCTTTACAGCAATCAGCAGGAGCTGGAGCTGGCCAGGGCGGCAGCTGAAAAGGCAAATGAGGCGAAGAGTCTGTTCCTTGCAAATATGAGCCATGAGATCCGCACCCCCCTTAATGCCATAATAGGCATTAACTCGCTTCTTGCTGAACGCCTTGAAAAAGGGGAGCTTCAGGAGCTGGCAATGGATTCAATGGCAGCGGCCAATAATCTTTTGGACATAATTAGCGATGTTCTTGATATATCCAAGATTGAGGCCGGTAAGTTGCAGATTGTAGCAATCCCTTTCAGGCCACGGATGCTGATTGATCAGCTTGAGCGGATGTTCAGCGCTATGTTACGAGACAAGGGTTTACGGTTTGAGGTCTCTCTATCATCGGCCCTGCCGGAGCAGTTGATCTCTGATCCTGCCAGAATTCAGCAGATAGGAGTGAATCTCCTTTCAAATGCACTCAAGTTTACAAGCCATGGGGTTATACGTCTCAAGATTTCAGGTGCCTTTTCTGATGAAGAAACAATAATGCTGGATTTAGAGGTGGCTGATTCGGGCAAGGGGATCAGGCCAGAAAATATTAATCGGGTCTTTAGCCCATTTGTACAGGAAGATCTTACAACTACTCGCAAATATGGCGGAACAGGTCTTGGACTTGCAATTTCACTTCATCTTGCCGAGATGCTTGGTGGAACAATAACCGTTGAGAGCAGTCTGGGTGAGGGGAGTCGTTTTAATTGTAGGGTTCCATGCAAGGTAGTTACGGCAAGCGGTACCGTTGAAAGCGCTCCTTCTGACAATAATTATAAAAAGATTGCCCGTCGCCTCAGGATTCTTGTTGCGGAAGATTCTGCGGTAAACAGCAAGATGATGGAGGCGATTCTTCGTATAGAAGGCCATCTGGTCATGTTTGCGGAGAATGGAAAGGTCGCTATTGAGACATGGAAAAACAACAACTTCGATCTGATACTTATGGATATACAGATGCCTGAGATGGATGGAATGCAAGCTACCGAGGTTATCAGGTCAATTGAGCGGGAAAGGGGAGGACATATACCTGTAATTGCGCTTACAGCATATGCGCTTACCGGTGACAGGGAGCGTTTTATAGAGGCTGGAATGGATGACTATCTAGCAAAACCGATAACAACAGAACAGCTACGGAATCTTCTTTGGGAGTATTCAATGGATAAGTAGCTATTCCCCCGTTATCAGATTTTCTCCTTTATGTGAACTGAAGACGGTAAAGATCCCATCTTTATCTATATTTCTAAATAGCTGAATAATCCTTTTAATTGCAACTTTCTCAAGTATTTCAGGTGTTTCATTCCTGATTCTGCCTGTTTTCGGATCTGACCACTTGTTAGGCCAGTTTCGGTTTTCCCCCTTTTTCCATAAAAACGGATAAAACAGTTTATGTCTGCTTCTAAGCGCAGGTACAGGTAAAAGAGCAAGACAATTTGCCAGGAGCTGCCAGAGGGGGGAACCATACATCCCTTGTATAAAGCTGTGAATCCAAATGGATTCTTCAATTATCTCAGTGGGAAGTTGCCTGTTGCTGTCAAAAACAGCCTGTGCGACCTTTGTCGCTGTATCGGAGACTGTAGGGGTAAGTATACTCTTAAGTTGCATTACAGAGGGACGTTTGCCATTTGCAAGAAACCAGAGATCAAGTTCCGTTTCATACTGATAGTGCAGAGTGATGGAGTCGGCGGACAAAGAACAGATATAAGGGTGAAAGACTATATCTGCCTCTATATGGGCTGCAATGCCTAGTAGGCAGGCTATGTGAGAGTCAGGGAGTGGAGACCCTTGAAAAGAAGCAACATATCTTGCCAAAGGAGCAAAACTGCTCTCCCTTGGATTGTGAAACCTTTCCGCAAGTTCGAGGGCTATAGTGCTCCATTTTCCAAGCACAAGATGCAGAAGTGTATCTGGAAGCACAGCCCCCGTGAGATAGAGAGCCTTTTCCTGCTTAATCAAAAGTGCTGTTGGAGAATCAGGTTCCAACCGGCTTGCGGCTTCTGTTGCAAGCCACCAGTGGGTAAGCTCTTTTGGCATGGTTTAATCTTTAGCAAGAAATGGCTTGGCTGGCCACAATCCGGTTACGCCCTTCCTGTTTTGCCTGGTAAAGAGCCTTGTCTGCAGCATTAAGGAGGCATTCGCAGTTTTGTTCCCGTTTTCCTGTGGCAGTGGCAATTCCTATGCTAAGTGTTATCCTGCCGCCAAGTGGTGAAGTTGGATGTGGTATATCAACCCCAGAGATATGTTTTTGCATCAGTGTGGCAACTACAAGCGCTCCTGACTCATCGGTTTCAGGGAGAATAGCTAAAAACTCTTCACCGCCATACCTGCCGATGAAATCGGCGGCACGACCCAGCGCCCCTTTCAGTCCCTGAGCTACAAGCCTAAGGCAATCATCACCGGCCAGGTGGCCGCAGCTGTCGTTGTACATCTTGAAGTAGTCAATATCTATCATTAACAGGGAAATAGGCTTCTGTGAACGGCTTCCCCTTCGCCATTCACGTTCCAGAGCCTCATTCAGGGAACGTCTGTTGGCTATTTCGGTAAGGCCATCAAGGTGCGAAAGCCTGGCGAGGAGATCCCTTTGCCGTTTAAGCTCAATCTGATTACGGACTCTCAGCTTAACGATGACAGGATTAAATGGTTTTGTGATGTAATCCAGAGCGCCAAGCTCAAGTCCTATAGCCTCATCTTCCTGCTGGTTCATTGCGGTTATAAATATTATGGGAATGTTTTGCAGGAGATGGTCAGCCTTCAATATTCGACAGACCTCATACCCATCCATCTCAGGCATTATGACATCCAGCAGAATAAGATCCGGCATTGACTCCTTTGTTATTCTGATAGCGTCTCTGCCGTTTGTAGCAAAGAAGAGCTGATACTCATCCTTGAGGGTTTCGTTGAGTATCTGGATATTAGTTGGCGCGTCATCCACCAACAGGATCATCAGCCGTCCATCATGTTCAGGCGTCACAGTTGTTCCTCATGCTCACTGATTTTTTCTGCGAGGGACTGAAGTAGTACAAGTGCTTTCTGATAGTCAAGTCTCTGGACTGATTCTGCCAGCGCTTCTATCTGATTATGTTCATCTCCTTGAGTTAGAATTGCTCTCAAGGTATCCAGAGGCGCTGAGACATCCAGGGAATGAATCTCCAGAAGATTTTGCAGCTCGCCAAGCAGAGAATGGATCTCTTTAGGTGAAGCATTGCCCGTGGTTTGACTTGTGGTAGAAGGATCTGCAAGCAGTGTCGCGGCTGTAAAGACTTCAGCCAGAGCAGCTTCAAGCAATGGAAGTAACGCGGAAGAAGCAGTAATATCCTTGTTTTTAAGGGCAGTTTCCAGATTTGCAGAGGCTATATGAAGTCGATCTGCAGAAAGATTGCCAGCCACACCTTTTAGTCCATGGACAAGACGCGCAGCCGAGAGTGTGTCATTATCGGAGATAAAATGACGAACTTCATCTATTATTCCTCTATGATCCTGGGCGAAGATCTTTATCAGCTGAGCCAGCAACCGTTTGTTGCCATTTATCCGTGATAAGGCAGTTTCAATATTAATTCCCGGTAGATAGTCCGGTAATGCAACGGATGGATTGTCCTGTTCATTCCTGGTTATCGGTTCTGATGAGGCTTCTGCTGCGCGGCCTGTAACTCTTGCCAGCATTTCGTAGAGGCTTTCAACTACAACCGGTTTGGAGAGGTGTTCATTCATCCCTGCCGCAAGACAACGTTCCCGTTCTTCCTGCATTGCATGAGCAGTCATAGCGACTATAGGTAGCTTGCCTTTACTGTAAAGGCGCCTAATCTCCCTGGTGGCGTCATAGCCGTCCATTATAGGCATCTGTATATCCATCAGAACAAGATCAATCCTGTTGCCATGTTCATGAACGAATTGGAGCGCTTCACGTCCATTGTTTGCCATCTCAATCTCTATGCCTACCGTTTCAAGGATCTCACGGATAATCTGGCGATTAATCGGATGATCCTCTGCCACCAGGATGCGCATCCCATTAAGTGATTGATAGCGATGAAGAAGATTGTTTCTGTCAAACTGGGAGTCTTTGTTTGCCGAAGAAATTCCAGTCTGGAACAAGGCTTTAAAGCTGAATTTACTCCCTTTGCCAGGGCTGCTTTCGACTTCTATGGAGCCTCCCATCATATTTACAAGGCGCTGGCAGATGGTAAGACCAAGTCCAGTTCCTCCGTGGTTTCTTGTTGTCGAAGAGTCTCCTTGCGAAAATGGTTTGAAAAGCCTGCTAAGAATATTTTTGTCCATACCGATTCCGGTATCGCTTACAGTAACCTCAAGCATAATCTGCCCGGAAACGTTCTCTTCTTGTGCAGGTTGAATCTGAAGAGTAACACTCCCATTTTCTGTAAACTTGACAGCATTGCCTAAAAGATTGACCAGAACCTGTTCAAATCTTAACGGATCTCCAATAAGGTTGTCAGGGATATCGGGTGCAATCTGCTGTTTCAAGGTAATCTCCTTGTCCCGTGCCTTGACAGAAAGTATTCCGAATGAACGAGACACAACCCCCTTTAGCGAAAAAGCGGTTTTTTCAATCTCCAGGCTGCCTGCTTCTATCCTTGAAACATCCAGTATATCGTTCATTATGCCTAAAAGTGACTGGGCAGAACTGTTGACGGTATCCAGATACTCACGCTGTTTGAGGGTCAGTTCAGTCTGAAGAGCCAGATGAACAAGACCCAGTATTGCATTCATAGGAGTTCGTATCTCGTGACTCATATTGGCAAGGAAAGCACTTTTTGATCTGCTTGCTTCTTCAGCTCTATCGCGAGCCAGTGTAAGTTCATCATTCAGCCTGGTCAGTTCCGCCGTCCGTTCTGATACATGCTGTTCCAACTCCTCATTACTGCTTAGCAATTGCTCATTCACCTTTTGCAGCTCGGATTCGATCCGGCGTCTGTCAGTGACATCAATTGAAAGTATAGAGACGCTTTCTACACTGCCATCAACTCCCTTTACCGGATATATGTGGTTTTCAAAAGACCAGAGAGCGTGTCTGTCGTCAAATACGACAGGTTGCCCTTCTGAAAATACCTTCTCTACTCTGGCACGTTGCTCGGATACAAGCTGGGGATCATCAAGCAGGGTATAGAAGTTGCTGCCAATTACTTGTTGCCTGTTTTTGTTGAACCTTTCTGCAAAGGACTTGTTTGCAGTCAGGACTGTTCCGCTCCTGTCCATAAGAAAAAGGGTTTCAGGGTTGTTATCTACAAGTGAGCTTAAAATTCTCTGATTCTGTTCAAGTGTAATTTTAGATTCATGTTGCTCAGTAACATCGTCGCCTATGCTGGTTGTCCCTGAAATCTTTCCGTTACTATCCCTGATAACGATATTGTTCCAGTCGATCATCCTTTTTTTACCGTTTTTCGTAACAATATCGTGTTTGTAGTTGTGAGTAAGCTCCCCATTATTGATCATTTTTTCAAAGACCTGCTTTACAGCAGGGAGATCGTCTACGAACAGGTCGAACCAATTTTTCCCCAATAGCTCATGGCGTTTGTAGCCAGTAGTATTAAGTAGGTAGTCGTTGCAGAAGGTTACAGCGCCTTTAGTATCCAGGGAGACAACCAGCATCTGCAGGTTTTCCAAAAGTTCTTTCAGGCGCTCTTCAGAATATTTTGAAGAGATCTCTGTTTTTTCACGAACATCAAGCATCTTGTTAAAAGAGCTTGCGATAGAGCCCAGCTCGCTGTTTGACTCAAACTTGATCCGATATGAAAAATCGCCTCTGGTAAGTGCGGTTATACCTTCTTTTAACAGGACAAGAGGTTTTGTGACTGTGCGAAAGATAAAGAGTGATATCAAGAGTGTCCAGGCTCCGGCAGCAACAAGCAGGCTAACGTTTAGCCGGTTAATAAGTCGAACCTTTGTCTCAACTGCGTTGGTGTAACAGGCTGTCAGCCGCTCTATAACAGGAAAAACAGTCTTTATCTCCTGTGTAAGCTGTGCTGCCGCGCGACTTGACAAGGTGCTGCTTCCCTTTGTTGCCTTGTCAAGCTGTTGGCTTAATTTTTCCTTTGTAGAATTGAGGTCATCAATCAGAGCCTTTTCGTCAAAACCATTTATTACAGGCTTGAGTGATAATGTGAGGCTGGATATGCGGTTGCGTGCTGCCTGTAGATGGTATTGAGCCTGTTTGCCGGAGCCGGCAGGCGGATCCTGGAGAAAAAAGACAAAGTCATTCAACTCTTTGATCAATGGAGCTGTCTGGGCAATCCCTTTTTGAGCCAGAGAGGTAAGCCTCTTCGTATAAACCGTCCCGCCTGCGCCAGCAATTGCACATAAAAAAGGCACCAGGACTAATATGAACAGTTGAGTTCGAATGGTCATGTCGGCTCACATTTTATAAGATTTGAAAAAGATGCGAAATTATACCTTGTTTCTCAGGATTCTCAAGCAGATGCATTAGATTGTCTTCAATTATTTTACAGCTTCTTGCCTGTTAAGCTTCAAACATAGTAGAATCAAGGTATGTCTGATTTTGAACTATATGAGCATATTGCCAAACGGCTTGCACAACGGTCGCCTCAGGTCTCTGAACAGGGGGGTATAAGGTCGGCTGCCGTGGCTCTTCTTCTACAGCAGGGAAAAGCCGGAACGGAACTCTTTTTCATTGAGCGTGCCCACCAACCGACTGATCCATGGTCAGGTAACATCAGTTTTCCTGGTGGCCATTATGATCCGGTTGATCTCACTCTACGCCATACTGCTGAACGGGAAACCCTGGAAGAGGTTGGAATTGAACTTGCCCCTGCCAGGTATCTGGGACGGCTTTCTGATATTATAGGGGCCAATCTGCCGGTCAGGGTCTCATGCTTTGTCTATGGACTGCTTGAAGAGGTGACACCAGTGCTGTCAGATGAAGTTAATGATACCTTCTGGTTTGGACTGGAGGATTTGTGGCAGCCCGGGCGCCACATCTCTGCAACAGTCCGTTTTGGAGAAAGAGAAATTAATGCTCCTGCTATAGACTTTGGACTACCGGATAAACAGGTGCTGTGGGGAATAACTTATCGGCTGGTTACTCAGTTCAGGGAGCTGCTTGAATCTGGGAGTGGATTGAATCTGCCGGATGAGGTTCTGCTTTAAGTCCTTTCAGGGTGTTACCATCTTGTCGTTGCGTAGAAGCTTGATCAGTAGCTGTCCCATATCACGGCTAAGGATGTATTTGTTGTCGTCATTCGATGTTTTAACCGTTGCGCTCCAAACCATCTGCTCTGACTCTGCGCTGTATAGAGATACCTGCAGCGTTGCTATCATAAGATCCCATGATGATGGGAGGAATCCTTCGCCATAAAGCACGCTCCCCTGACCCTGCTGTGATAGCTGCTGATTGCCTGTATTCAGTTCCCTTATCATTAAAACTGCATCAGAGCCGGTTTCTTTAACAGCCGCTGCTATATCATTTCTTTTGTATGCTCCCGATATTGCTACATACGTGTGACCAGCAACAGCCTTTATACGGCTTTCATTCATCTCTGCGGTCACTATATCTTCAAACATCTTTCTGACATTTTCATCAAGATTGATGTTTACAATTAATAGCTTTTTGTATTCTGCCACTGCTGGTAATGATGAGCTGCGCCATGTTTCAAGGGTCTTTACGGATGAACAGCCCACGAGCATAGTAAGGGATATTGCGATGCACAGAATGTATAAGGTGAATTGTCGCATTATTCCTCCGGCTTAGTTTTTAATAAGCCCTTCTTTTGACAAGGCATCCAGTATCAGGGTGGCCAGTTCTTTTGTCGACGAGATAAGGAGTTCTGGATGAATCTCGTTTGTTCTCCCTTGCCAGACTACCTTTCCTGTTGCTGATTCAAAGAGGTTAGTCTCAAGGGTCGTTAACGAAGAGATCGTTTCGCTGACAGGTCTGGAATCAAAGGTTGCATAACTTTCTATTCCCTCCCAGTAGTTGCCGTAATAATCATAATAATCCACAAACTCCGTGCTGCGATCAGTCATGACAAAGCCAGACTTTTCTTCTTTTTTTCTCTTTATATTGACAATTCTCGTAATCAGGAGGCCATCGGCAGCTCTCTGTTTCAGAGCCTCTGCAAAGGCTTCACGCGACGGCTTGTCTTTGCCGCGCAGTCCGGTGATTGATGAGCCTGTAATGGCGTTTGTCCCCCGTTTTTTTAACTCATCAACAAAGATCTCCTCAAAAAGCTGGCGGGTTGCCGGAGTTTCGGAAAGCCCGACTACAAGCAGTGTCTGATAAGATTTGGCAGGCATAGAGGGCGTTCTCTCTGAATAAATTAGTGATGTGGATGAGCAGCCGGACAGTAAAAACAGTAAAAACAGTCCTGTAAGTCTGAAGAGTAAAAATTTCAAAAGAGTGCCCCTTTACAGGTTATTCCTCAAGGTTCAGGCTTTGAATCTGTTTTCTGTGCCGGAAGCCAGACGACTGATGTTAGCGTGGTGTTTGATTATGACAATGGTGGATATTATCGCAGCGCTGAAAAGCAGTTCTCTGGTATGTGGCATGAACCAGATGATTACCGGCATGATTGCAGCTGCAACAATGGAACCGAGGGAGATGTAACGCCAGATAGCTACAAGCAGTATGAATATGGCAAGTGCCCCAAGAACCGCTAGAGGAGCCAAAGCAAGGTAGACCCCCAGAGCTGTCGCAACCCCCTTGCCCCCTTTAAAAAGCAGAAAGATAGAGAATACATGCCCACAAAAGGCGGCCAGACCTACCCAGGCCTGCATAGGTTCGATAAGTCCAAGTTTCCAGGCGAGCAGTACAGGAATCATCCCTTTCAGGCAGTCGCCAAGCAGAGTCATTATCCCAACTTTGCGTCCAACGGTGCGATAGAGGTTTGTCGCTCCGATATTGCCGCTACCTTCGTTGCGTACATCTATTCCGTACAATTTGCCCAACAGCAGTCCTGTCGGTACAGAGCCAAGCAGGTAAGCTCCGGCTATCCAGAGCATGTTTGAAATCATAGCTTGTCAGCCAGATATTTACGAGTGTCCCCAATATATTTGCTTGAGGGATATTCACGGATAAGGCGTGTGAATGCGGAGGTCATCTTGTCTCTGTCCTTAACCTCAAGGGCAGATTTACCAAGATAAAAGAGGGTCTCGTCATGTCCCGTGTAATCAGGAAAATCGACAAGCACTTTTTCAAATCTCTTTATAGCTGCCAGATAATAGTCCGTCTTGTAGTAGAACCTTCCGACATAGATCTCGTATTTGGCCAGATTTCCTCTGCAGGCGGTGATTTTTTCCTGTACCTTTGATACGTATTGGGATTTGGGATATTGCCGGATAAAATTTTCAAACAGACCCAGTGCATTCCTTGTAGGAGTCTGATCTGTGTCAATTCCTGTAATCAGATTGAAACTTGCAAGGCCTTGCCTGTAAAGGGCGAACTGAGCCAGTTCATGAGCAGGATGAAGCTTGCGAAACTCATCATATGCCGCACCTGCCTCAATATAGTCAGCATTAAGGAAGTAGGCGTTGGCAATCCCTATCTCTGCCTTGGCTGCCAACTCTGGTTCAGGAAATGCCTCTCTTACCTTCTTCCAGTATTCTACTGCTTGCTCATAACGGCTCTTCTGAAAAGCCGTCTCACCCTTTGAATAGAGTTCCTGTGGAGGCAGATCTCCTTTTGGCGTACTGGCACAACCCTGTAAAAGGAGCAGAATTGCCAGGAAGGCTAACAGGCTGTATCTTATTGGTTTCATTTTGATTCCCCGGTAAAGGTAGATTAGTCCAAAAGGTCTTTGCCGCAAGGGTCTGCGAGCAGTTTTCCGATAGTGTCATGGTTGAGCCAGATGGATGATTCGGTGGAACTCCAGGAATATTGAACCATCAGCTTTCCTGTGGCGCGGAAAACCACTCTGGAGAGCTCCGCACAGATCAGCTGTTTTTGATCGCGGTGCATATCCATAAGTCCGGCAGAGGTCGAAAGCATCTGTTCCATCTGCTCACGGTTTGAGTGCTGTGGCCATTCTGCAAATCCATTTTCATTGTTGATTAGAGGATCAGCCAAGTAGCTGTTGGCAATAGCGAGAAGGTCATCCAGCTTCTGCTCTTCGGCAAGAAGAGAGCGGCATCTTTCAATAAGTGGAGCTGAGGCTTCCGGTGCTGCCTTTTTGATTGCCGATAAAAGAGGATACAGGGAAAGCTCAACTCCAAGGAAGAGTGCGCTTGAGTTCGTAAGGATCTCAGGGCAGTTGTATACCGTGGCGATTATCCCCTCTCTGCGTGCTGCGGCAGCATGTCCTTCCAGCCTCATCTTGGCAAAGCCCTGCATATATGGAGTATACGACTGCCACTTAAAATATCCGTTTATAAGTACGGCGGTTCCGTGATAGCCATAACCGGTGTAAGAAACACGTGCCCCGTTCTGTTTGGCGCGTTCACGGATAGCGGCAGATCCGTCAAGCAGGTATTTGAAGGTGTCTGCGGTTACCTCGTTAAAGCTCGCATCGCAAAGTTGTCCGATGGCGCTTTTCCAGAAAGGCTCAGAGGCCAGATATTTTTCTCCGGTTCCCTTAAATACCCTGTTTAATAGAGGCATAAAGAATCTGGCACGTGGAATTCCGCCAGCCATCGTGTGAGAAAAAACTATATTGGCTTTGGCCGGAATCAGTTTCTCTATCTCTGCCATAACCAGATTCAGGTTTGCGTTGAATCTGTCTGAGCCAGATTTGCAGGCCTTCTCGATAAAGCCCTGCTCAAAACTTATATTTTCCCAGTCATCCGGTTTTGCCTTCTTAAGCCTTTCTGCAACAGAGGGGACTCCATCAGGGGACTCCATATCAAAGCCTGCTTCAAGAGGTATGTTTATTATTTTACCGCCCAGAAGAACCTCAGCCTCGGCAAGTTCCTCAGAAGTTAGCGATCTAAGAGTGCCATCGCCATCACGTCGGCCTACCGTGGTGCCGATAACGGTCATACCCAGCCGCCTGGCCTCTTCAATAAGACCGTTTGCATAGCCTCGCCCAAAAAGCTCACCGATCAGTACAAGGAAATCTCCAGCCTTATATCCTGCCGCAGGGGGCAGAGTCGTCATTGGACAGTAATCAGACATTATGCAGCTCCTCCATGCTTGTTAAGAATTTAGCTTTTTAGCATGAACCTTCAGCCGTTGAAAACAGAAAACCTTGCATCGTGACAATCAGATAGTTTAATACTACTTTTTATCCCTTCTTTTTTATTGAATGACGGCATAATCGCCAGCTGCAAGTAAATCTTCTGATAGGGCAGGGGGTATAAATATGGCAAAAGAGAAGATACCTGTTACACCTGCCATACGCGCTTTAAGAGCCGCAGGTATAAGTTTTACCGATCATCTTTACCAATATGAAGAAAAGGGTGGCACAGCTACCTCCTCTCGTGAGTTGGGGGTTGATGAGCATTGCGTCATCAAGACGTTGGTGATGGAGGATGAAGGTAAAGAACCTCTAATCGTTCTTATGCATGGTGATCTGCAGGTTTCTACAAAGGAACTGGCCAGATTGATCTCTGCACGCTCGGTATCCCCGTGCAGTCCTGATACAGCTTATAAACATACAGGATATCTTACAGGCGGGACATCCCCGTTTGGAACAAAAAGGCAACTAACCGTTTATATTGAAGAATCTATTATTCATCTGCCAAAAATATATATCAATGGGGGGAAGCGTGGCTATCTGGTAGCAGTTGCCCCTGCAGATCTGGTAAAGATCTTGAACCCGATCCCTGTCAGGGTCGGGTATGCAAAATAAAATGAGGTGCTAAGGTAAGCCATGCCATCGTTAACTCTTGATAAGGATATGATTGAACAACTGAGAAGGGTGCTGGATGGGGTAGAGAGGATATTGCCCAAGCCTGCTCCTGTCATTGACTGGGGTGAGACACATGCCGCAAACTGGCGCAGGCGTGGTGATTCCGGTTTTCTTGAGGCGGTTCCAGAGATTGAGGCCTTCCATCTTGATGACCTGTTGGGGATTGACGAGCAGAAAAAGATGGTTGAGCAAAATACCAGGCAGTTTCTGGCAGGGCTCCCTGCCAACAATACATTGCTATGGGGCACTCGCGGCACAGGTAAGTCCTCATTGGTCAGAGCCTTGCTGCACCGTTATGCTTCAGAGGGTCTGAGGGTTATCCAGGTAGACAAGGATGACCTGGTTCACCTTCCGGCTATTGTAGATGAGATAAAGCGGCAGCCTTACCGTTTTATCCTCTTTTCGGATGATGTCTCCTTTGAAACAGGAGAATCAAGCTACAAGATGCTGAAGAGCGCTTTGGACGGTTCTGTGTATGCCCCTCCTGAAAATGTGTTGATCTATGTGACTTCCAACCGGCGGCACCTCATACCGGAGTATGAAAGTGACAACCGTGGGGCAATGCTTGTAAATAACGAGATCCACCACGGTGAAGCTGTGGAGGAAAAAATATCGCTTTCCGGCAGATTCGGCCTCTGGATAGGGTTTCATCCTTTCAGTCAGGAACAGTTTCTGGAGGTTGCCAGGCAGTGGGTTGAACGGCTTTGTGAACGGAGCGGTAGCAATCTGCGCTGGAATGAGGAGGCTCGTAAGGCTGCCATTACCTGGACTCGCCAGAAGGGGGACGGAAGTGGCAGGATTGCCCTGCAGTTTGCCAACCAGTGGGTTGGCAGTATGTTGTTGAAGCAGATTAAAAACTGATTGAGGAGGTACGTTATTTATGATTCGCAAGGCCAGGACAAGCGATGTGAAAGATATTCAGAAACTGCTTGCCATCTATGCCAACAAAGGTGAGATGCTATCCCGTTCGTTATCAGAGCTGTATGAAGCAATAAGGGATTTCTACGTTGAGACAGATGAAGAAGGGAGGCTGATAGGCACAGCAGCCCTGCATATAATGTGGGAAGATCTGGCTGAGGTCCGTTCTGTAGCGGTTGTGGAAGAATCTGGTAAGAAGGGAATTGGCAGCCGTCTGGTGCAGGCCTGTATCGATGAGGCGCGGGAGATTGGTCTAAAACGGATATTCTGTCTTACTTACAGGCCGGACTTTTTCAGTAGGTTCGGTTTTGCTCTGGTGGATAAATCAACTCTGCCACACAAAGTCTGGGGTGACTGTCTTAAATGCCCCAAGTTCCCTGATTGTGATGAAATTGCCATGGATATGATGCTCTAGATTCTTATTCTGGCCTGAGGGTGCATATATGCTCCATTATAAGGTGGTTGAACTCTCAAATGTTGTCGAAGAGAGTATTGAAGAAGCTTTGAATGAATGGACAGCAAAGGGCTGGCAGTTTGATGGGATGCAGTTTGCCATGCGTGAAAGCAGCAAACGTCCCTCCATGGCTTTTCTTCTCTTTACAAAGGAAGATGAAGCTGATTTTCCCGTTGATTCTATCAATAACTGAGTATATTTTGCCTTTAGTTACATAGTTTGAATCTTTATGGGGGATCTATGGTCTCCCTTTTATTTTCATCTTCTGGAGGTATCCAATGGCCCGGGGTGGTTATGCGCTAGCTGACGCCGTTGCTCCACTTTTGATCCGTATCCCACTTGGGCTTATCTTTATGGCTCATGGCTCGCAAAAACTGTTTGGACTGTTTGGCGGGAGCGATTTGACAGCAACCTTTCGCAGCTTTGAAGAGAAGCTGGGTATACCTCCGATATTTACACTGTTGGCAATCGTTGCCGAGTTTGGGGGTGGTTTTGGTGTCCTTTCCGGATTTCTTACCAGGCTTTCTGCCACAGGGATAGCCTCTGTTATGATGGTTGCCATCTACAAGCTACATTGGGTAAACGGGTTTTTCATAGCTACTTCTGGAAAAGGGCAGGGGATAGAATTTGCGCTTGCACTTCTTGGTATGGCACTCTACCTGGTGGTTGCCGGTGGAGGCAGATGGTGTGTTGATCGCCTGATCTTCAGAAGCTGAATTAAATGCTTGATTTGTCTTTTATATTTTAAGGAGCACTGTTTTGGAAACAATGTACAATCAGGAAGAAGTCAATAAACGACGTACCTTTGCAATAATCAGTCACCCTGATGCAGGTAAGACGACTATTACAGAAAAACTGCTTCTTTTCGGTGGAGCCATTCAGCAGGCCGGAGAAGTCAGGGCTCGTAAATCCGGACGTCATGCCACTTCCGACTGGATGGAGCTGGAGAAACAGCGTGGTATCTCTGTGACTTCTTCTGTTATGAAATTTACTTACAACGATTTTGAGATCAACCTGCTGGATACCCCTGGACACAATGATTTCTCTGAAGACACCTATCGTGTATTGACCGCCGTTGACTCAGCGCTGATGGTAATTGACTCTGTAAAGGGGGTTGAGAGTCAGACAAAAAAACTGCTGGATGTCTGCCGTCTTCGGGATACCCCTATTATGACCTTTATGAATAAGTTGGATCGTGAAGGGCAAGAACCACTTGATCTACTTGATGATGTTGAAAAAAACCTCGGAATGCAGACAGCTCCCATGACCTGGCCAATCGGGATGGGAAAGCGTTTCAGGGGAACCTATCACCTGTACAGTAAAGAGGTGCAGATGTTCGACCCTGATGCCGAACATGGCGTAGGCAGGGTCTTGACTGTAAAGGGGCTTGAGGATCCTCTGTTGGATGAGCTTCTTGGCAGCCAGGCCGAGGAACTTAGGAATGATGTTGAGCTGCTTGAAGGGGCTGCCCATCCGTTCAATCTTGATGAGTATCTCCTGGGACGACAGACTCCTGTGTTTTTTGGGAGTGCTATCAATACCTTTGGAGTACAGCAGTTACTGGATACCTTTGTCCTTAATGCACCGCATCCCCGTCCACGCGCCACCACAACCCGGCTGGTTTCACCCTTTGAAGAAGATTTTTCAGGGTTTGTATTCAAGATTCAGGCAAACATGGATCCTGCCCATCGTGACCGAATCGCATTCTTCAGGATCTGCTCCGGCAGGTTCGAGCGTGGGATGAAGGTTCGTCACTTAAGGCTTAACAGGGATTTTCAGATCAGCAATGCAACTATATTCATGGCTCAGGATCGCAGCAATGTAGAAGAGGCATTTCCTGGGGATATCATAGGGATTCACAACCATGGAACCATAAAGATAGGTGATACCTTTACCATGGGTGAAGAGATGAAGTTTACAGGCATTCCTAGCTTTGCGCCGGAACATTTCCGCAAGGTAAGGCTTTTGAACCCGATGAAGTCAAAGGCTCTTGAAAAAGGTCTGGTGCAACTTGCTGAAGAGGGAACTACTCAGGTATTCAAGCCGCTTTTTGGAGCTGAGTGGGTAATAGGAGCTGTAGGTGTCCTACAGTTTGATGTGGTATTGCACCGTCTGGAGTTTGAATACGGAGTGAAGATTGCTTACGATGTTGTTGGGTATTCCACTGCCAGGTGGGTTAGTGGAGAGAAGAAGATGATTGAGGATTTTGAGAAGAAAGAGAAGATGAACCTCTACATTGATGGGGAAGGCAAGCTGACATACATGGCTTCCAGCCAGTGGCGACTGGATAATACCGTTGAAAACTGGCCGGATCTTGAATTCCATTCAACTTCTGAGCATAGCTGAGTTAAATGGATTCAATGCGTGAAAATGATAGAAAGAGGAGTGGTGACTTTTCGCTACGGAAGACCTGGCAGGCAATATTCTCGCTTGATACAGGGCATTTCCCATTGATTCTGCCAGGGGTTCACCGTATTGCCGCAATATTTATACTCAGGCGTCTTAAAAGACTTGGGTACTCCAACTGCAGGGTTGATTCAAGCTCAAAAGGGTTGATAGTCTACGCACAGAGGTGATAGCTGGCGGTTTTTAACCCATAAATTTACCGATTTCGAATCCTATCTGTCCAAGTGGCATCACCTCATCCGCGACCCCCCCATCCACACAGGCCTTTGGCATGCCATAGATTGTAGATGTTGCCTCATCCTGAACCAGGGTAACTCCACCCTTTTGTTTCAGCAGTTGCATCCCTTTGAATCCATCGTTTCCCATCCCTGTAAGAACAACTCCCAGCATGGAACCGCCTGTCGCTTCTGCCATTGATGAGATCATAAGATCCACCGAAGGTATGTAGACGTACTGTGGATAGGCTGAAGTTGGGGATGTTTTGACTACAAGACCTCCTGCTCCGCGAACCAGCTGGGTATGCATTCCGCCCGGGGCAATCAGGATAGTGCCTGGCTTCACTGTTTCACCATCTACCGCCTCTTTGACGGCAATAGAACATTTGGTATTCAACCGATCTGCATATGGGCCTGTAAATGCTTTAGGCATATGGATGGCTACCACAACCCCATAAGGGAAATTCATCGGAATCCTTGAGATGACCTCCTGTAGCGCAACTGGCCCTCCGGTAGAGGCACCAATCCCTACATGCGTAATCTTTTTTGAATGTATCTTTGAGCTCTTTGCCACTTGACGTGGTGTTGGGGTAACAACAGAAGGTGAACGGGGTGTTGTCATTCCTGGTGATGCCCGAAGAATACTTGAACGTGTAGCTTCGCGAACCTTTTTGATCAGCTCCTCACGAAATATATTCTGTGCTTCAGATGAATCAGTAATATTTTTAGGGATATAGTCAATAGCTCCTGCATCCAGAGCCTCGAAAGTTGCCTTGGCTCCCTCATTGGTAAGTGTGGAGACCATAAGAACCTTGGTCGGGGCCTTGGACATAATCTGTTTCAGGGCAGAAATGCCGTCCATTCTAGGCATTTCTATATCCATAGTAATCAGATCCGGTTTAAGGGAAATCGCTTTTTCAACGCCTTCAACACCATCAGCGGCGGTGCCTATTACATCAATGGTTGGTTCCTTGCTGAGGATGCCGCGAATAGCCATTCGCATGAAAGATGAATCATCAACAATAAGAACACGGGTTTTAGCTCCGACAGAAGAAGAAAGCATTAAATGTCTCCGTTGATTAATCTTTTGAAAATATTGATGTTACCAGATCTTTTACAACAGGAACTGCATCATCAAGTTCGTAGCAGAATCGTTCAACATCCAGATGAGCGAGATTCGGGTGTTTTTCTTTAAGTATAGCCCAACCCTCTTCTTCAGAGAGGTTGAAGCTGGCCCAGGCGTTTCCCCCGTAGTAAAGATCCCTTACAGAGCAGAACAGATCAGCAAGATTTACTATAGAGCATAAAACTGGATCGTCGGTGGCCTCGCGAGGAGTGTGATGATACAGTATCACCTCTTTATATGCCTCAGGGAAATTCCACTTCTCTGCCATGCAGTAACCTATCTCGGCATGTGTGGTCTGGAATTCTTCCAACTCCATATCGATCAGGCGAACCGGCTTCTCATTTATTATTGCCAAAACCCTGGAGAATCTCTCTGACTGATAGTAGCTGAGCACCACTTCGCCTATATCATGTATAATACCGGCAAGATAGGCTTTTTCAACATCCCTGTACTGAATCTTTTCAGCGATGATTTTGGAAACCATGCCGACTCCGAAGGCATGAGCCCAGAATGTGCTTATATCAATTACCCCTCCTTTGTCTTCAAAGGCGCTGATAAATGAGGATGTAAGGGCAATCTCTTTTATGTTACGGATGCCCAGGTATACCAGGGCGCGTTTTAATGAGGTAATTTCTTGAGTAGGCCGGTATATGGGAGAGTTTACCATCTTCATGACCCTGACAGTCATAACCTGATCCGTCAGCATAAGATCTGCAACCTTGTCAACATCTACATCAGGATCGTCAAGCAGTTGAAGAACCTGGGTTGCGACAATCGGTATGGTAGGAAGATCGTCAATATTGGCAACCATTTGCCGGGCTGTTTCCATCATTGCCTGTTTATCCATCATCCGCTTCCCCCGCTATTTCTTGTAAGCAAAACCGCCTGGAAAATGGACGGTCTTGAATTTGTCATTAACGCCATGAAGTGACTCGGATTGCCCAACAAAGAAGTAGCCGTAAGGCTGAAGGTTATTGTAAAAGTGCTGAACAACCTTTGATTTTGAGGCAAGATCAAAATAGATCAGTACGTTGGCGCAGAATATAAAATCAAAGCTCTTCATAAAGACCATCTTGGTATCATCGTAAAGATTCATCTTGTTAAATGTGACAAACTTTTTGACCTCTGGTGAAAGGATAAATTTACCCCCTTCTTCCTTAAGGTATTTCTTTTTGTAGAGTTCAGGGACGTTACGTACAGAATAGGTGTTGTAAATTCCTTCTTTTGCCTGTGCTACGACTGTCTCATTTATATCTGTGCCGATGATCTCTATTATCCAGTCTTTAAGAATGGTCGCCCGTTTTTCCAGCAAAATCATCGCCAGCGTGTAAGCTTCTTCACCAGAAGATGATGCTGCGCTCCAGATTCTAAGCTTGCGGAAGCCCATCTTTGACTTGGCCTCAACTATCTCTGGCAGAAACTTTGTCTCTAGTGCGTTCAGCTGTGGCACAGAGCGAAAAAAATATGTTTCGTTAGTGGTTACTTCATCCAGTAGAAAACGTAACTCTTCACCGCCTCGGGGTGATTTGAGCAAGCCATAATAATCTACTGCTGCTTTTGTCCCAGTAGCCTCCATACGCTTGGTAAGACGGCTCTCAAGGAAGTATTTTTTTGTGGTATGAAAATACATGCCACAGAGGTTGTATATAAAATCACGCAGTAATTCGAAATCCTTATCAGATATTGCCACGTTTAGTCCCTTTCTATGGTAAGGTTGGTCTGCTAACGACCGGCTGCGGCTCCATCGCCGCCATCTACCATTCCAACCGGATCAACAATCAGCGCTACCCTTCCATCACCCAGAATGGTTGAGCCGGCAATGCCGGAGACGTTGGCCAGATACTTGCCCAGCGATTTTATTGCCACTTCCTGCTGTCCAACAAGGCGCGTAACAACCAGTCCAACTCTTTTATCTGCAGAACCTATCACAACCACATAACAGAAATTATCCGGTTCATGGCAGCGTTTTACATTAAAGACCTGCTCCAACCTGACAAGCGGGAGTACCATGTCCCGCAGCTTGAGAACCTCCTGGCCGCCTATAACGTGAAATTCTCTCTGGTCAACACGCAGTGTCTCGAGAACAGAGGCAAGGGGGATGGAGTATATTTCTCCTTCGACTTCTACAAGAAGTGACTGGATAATAGCCAGAGTTAGAGGGAGGCGCAGTATGAACTCTGACCCCATTCCCTTTTCGCTTTTTATCTCAATCAGACCGTTCAACTTCTTGATGTTGGTCTTTACGACATCCATGCCAACGCCTCGACCTGAAAGATCAGAGGCCTTATCCTTTGTGGAAAAGCCAGGCAGGAATATAAGGTCGAACATTTCCCTCTGAGTCATCGCTGCGAGCTGGTCTTCAGTGATAAGCCCTTTTTCAATAGCTTTTCTGCCTACCCTCTCGGTATCAATTCCACGCCCATCATCTTTTATGCTTATGATGATGGAGTTCCCTTCATGAACTGCGGCAAGAACCAATGTGCCGATCCGCTGTTTGCCTGAAGCGACCCGCTCATCCGGTGTTTCAAGTCCGTGATCCATTGCATTTCTTATCAGGTGGATAAGCGGATCGCCAATCTCATCCACAACCGAACGGTCGAGCTCTGTTTCCTCACCAAAGATCTTCAAATCTACTTCTTTCCCAAGATCGCGGGCAAGTGAGCGAACGATACGGGGAAATTTTTTGAAAACCTTTTCTACCGGAATCATACGCATCTTCAAGACCTGCATCTGCAGTTCAGAAGTGACGAAGCTCATCCTTTTGGCCAGTTTGGCAAATTCTTCACCAAACAGTATATGATCTGAATTGCCGGCCTGAAAATCCTGATTAAGTTGGCTCATCCGGTTACGTTCAAGAACCAGCTCTCCAACCTGGTTCATAAGATCATCAAGACGCTTGACATCAACCCGCACAGTTGTGTTGTCGGAGAGGTCATCTCCGCCGGCCTTCTCTCCTCCTTTTGGAGGGACAGGCTTCTTTGGAACCTCAGGTGTGGGGGCTGTAACCGCAGGTGGCATTGGAAGTGAAGATGGAAGTTCTTTTCCAACAGCTGTTTCCGAAGTTGAGCCGGTCTGTTCGGAGTGTGGCTGCTCTGCCAGGGTAGAGTTGTCCTGTTTAGGAGGCGCTTCTGATGATGCAGACTGTTCAGTGACTTTGGGTGTTTGTTCCTGGGGTTGTACAGAAAGTAACGGAATAAGTTTGTTGATGGTGTCATCAATCTCACGATCAACAATTTCGCCCGCCTTTATATCTGAGACGAGTGTTTTAACCAGATCTGTTGCTTCTAAAATTACATCCATGATCTCGGGGGTTACAAACAGCTCCCCCTTTCGGAGACGGTTCAGTACATCCTCTGTCTTGTGGGTAACACGAACCAGAAGATCAAAACCCAGAAAACTGGAAGCCCCCTTGACCGTATGAATAGAACGGAATATCCGGTTCATAAGCTCCGGGTCATCAGACGCCTTTTCCAGTGCAATAAGGTCGTCGTCCAGCTTTTCAAGAAGCTCTGTCGTCTCAGCCAGAAATCCTTCAAGAAGTTCCTGATCTTCACAATCGATGGGCATTGCGAACCTCGCCTTGCAGAAATGGTTGATAAGTCAAATATGGAGCGCTATTTATATGTTATTAAAAAGGTTTCGTTCTTCCTGTGAAAACATCTTCTGCAGATCAAGCAGAACCAGTAATCGTTCAGCCTGATTAATTACCCCCGAAATACATTCCTGATCTATTCCGCTTGTGACTATTGCCGGAGAGGGTTGTATCTCACTGCTTGATATACGTATAACTTCTGAAACGGAATCAACTATGAAGCCCATCAATTCACCTTCAACATCCATAACCATGATACGGGTCTGCTTGTCATATTCAATTTCCATAAGCCCGAAACGTCTGCGCATATTGATAATAGGGACTACCTTGCCCCGTAGGTTAATAACCCCTTCAACGTAGTGAGGTGTGTTGGGAACACGGGTAATGCTTGGCATCCTGATTATTTCACGTACCTTCAGGACATCTACCCCGTACTCTTCGTTATCAAGGCTGAAGCTGACCAGTTGAATCAGTTCACCATGGTCGCCAGCTTGCGCCTCGCCACTCTTCACAGGCACCAGAGCATTGGACATGGGCAGTCTCCTTCCAAATACAAACTAGATAGAATCATCTGATAAATTTTAAAAATACTTATAAACGGCATCTTTATGGACAGTGCTTAAAGCAGTTGGAGTTATTTGTACCATGCAAGAGGTGCCTGTGCAAGTGCCACTGTCAAAACTAAATTGAAATTGCGGGAGTTCCTTGTTCAAGTGTCACTGTCAAAACCCAATAAGAAATCTATCTATTTTGACGGTAACTGTTTTTTGTCCTGTAGTCAGACGAGTTTCCTGCTTGACGCATCAAACGGCTTGAAGCAGACTGTAAAAATTATGCGCCGCTATATTATTGCCCTGCAATTTCTGACTATCCTTCCCATCCCCTCACTCAAAAGGTATGAACCCTCTGAACTTGGGCGTTCAGCCGCCTGGTTTCCTCTGGTCGGTTTTAGTATAGGTGCGGTTTTGCTGTTGGCCGATACTGTTTTTTCATGGATCTTCCCGAGGGCTCTTGTGGATGCGCTGCTTATAGCGCTCTTGTCGTTGTTGACCGGAGCCTTGCATCTTGATGGTCTGGCAGATGTCTTTGACGGGATTGCATCCAGAGGTGATAAAGAAAAATTTCTGGATGTTATGAAAGACTCAAGGGTTGGAGCTGTCGGAGTTGCGGGTCTGGTTATGATCGTTCTTCTTAAATATGCAGCTCTTCTCGCAATACCTGTTAATCTGAAGCCGGAACTGCTTCTGCTCTTTCCATCACTTGGTCGTTTTGCTCAGGTTATTGTGATGACCGGCGCGAAGGCCGTCAGAAATGATGGTCTGGGGGCTTCCTTTCTATCAGGAATGACAACTGTCCAGCTTTTAATTGCTGCCTGTTGCATTATTCCGCTTTCCTGGTTTCTGGGGAATATTGCTGGTCTGGTGGCACTTTGTATGGTCTCACTATGGGCATTATCCGTTAAATTCTATTTTACCAGGCGTTTGTCAGGAATAAACGGCGATATTGTAGGCTTTAGTTCTGAAACAGCCGAATTGATCGCCCTGCTCTGCCTGACTGCAACTATTACAATCATAACGAGGTATACATGAAAAATACTACACGAATTTATCTGATACGCCACGGCCAGGTTGAAGGACATGAAGAGCGCCGTTATAACGGCCACGCAGACGTATCCCTTACTGACCTTGGGGTTGAACAGTATTATCTGCTTAAGGAAAGACTTGCAGATTTAAAGATTTCAGCATGTTATTCAAGCGATCTGAGCCGCTGTCGTATAGGAGCAGGGATAATATCTGAACAGTTCGGTATTACTCCTGTTCATCGGTCTGAGATGAGAGAGGTAAATATAGGGACATGGGAGGGGCTTACCTGGGAAGAGATACAGAGCCGTTGGCCAGACTCTTGGCAGGCACGTATTAAAGATCTGGTCAATTATCGTGTGCCGGAAGGTGAAAATCTTCTGGATGTTGAGGCACGGCTTATGCCGGTGGTGCAAGAGATCCTGGAGCGGCATAGTGGTCAGGATGTTTTACTTGTGGGGCATGGAGGGGTTAACCGGATTATTCTGCTGAATGCTATAGGCGCCCCGCTGAAGAATATGTTTAATATTGAGCAGAACTACGGATGCCTCAACATTATTGATTATTACCCTGATGGAAGGGCGACAGTAAAACTTTTGAACGGGTAGTCCGGCTTTGGAGCGACGTTACCGATCCCCCACAGATTGAGGTGGGGGCAGGTAGCTCAACCTTAAAATCTGGTTTGGATTTGCTTCTTACCAGTATCGCTGTGGTGGTTCGGTATGACCTGTCCTGGTTATAGAACCATCGATAACCTTGAATATGTCACCGCTTTCAGCAGTCCACTCATCCCCTTCATCAATAGGTACAGGAAAATTTCGCTTGCCAAGAAAAACCTCTTCATCACCTATATAGCCGAACCACTCAAGCGCTCCAGTCATCCAGATCTTTGTTTTCAGTTCCATGTACACTGACTCCTTTTAACTGCTTTTTCTTATATCTATTACTAAAACTGGTTGCCATGTCAATCCATTTTGGACTTAATCTGGCTATCTCACTTGACTTTCGCTTGTGGAATGGTTAGATCTGAAACACGCATCAGACCCTTCCTACTCCCTCTTAAACTTTTGTGCAGCAGGTGAAAACATGCCACTTTCAGGTGGTGGAAAACCATCATTTGCAGGACAGTATAATCGTCATCTTGACGAGGTACGCTCATTATTGCGAACACTGGATCCGCGACTTGCTGCAGAGGATGAGGGCGGCCTGACAGTTGCGATGGATATGTATGAGACAGAACATAATCTTGTCATGGAACTTGATTTGCCAGGTCTTGAGGTGTCTGATATAAACCTTACGCAGTCCGGTATGGTTTGCGTGATTCAGGTCGAAAAGCAGGCTGAACCGCCGGTTGAAAATCTCCGTTATCACTGTCTTGAACGCCATTTCGGGAAGCTGCGCCGTACGGTCAGGTTACCTGACATGGTGGATCCTGCACATATACATGCTGAATACAGTCGAGGAGTTTTGAGGATTATCTGCCCAAAAGGGCATGAACGTCGTATATTTATCAAGGAGTCAAAGAGTGAGCAAGTCTTCGAAGGAACAGAAAAACAGTGATCCGATAATAGTGGCTGAGGAGGAGCTTAAGCTCCCTGAATCATTGCCATTATTGCCGATTCGCGATGTTGTTGTATATCCGTTTATGATCATTCCGCTGTTTGTAGGGAGGGAAATGTCAATAAAGGCGGTGGATCAGGCTCTGTCCGGAGACCGTATGATCATGCTGGCAACACAGCACGACATTGGCGAAGAGGATCCTACACCTGACAAGATATATTCTGTAGGGACAGTGGCTATGATCATGAGAATGCTCAAGCTGCCGGACGGACGAGTCAAAATACTGGTTCAAGGTCTGCTTAAGGCCAGAATAACCGAATTTTTGGAGGAGATCCCGTTTCATACAGTCCGGATAGAACGTCTTGTCGAGCCTGCCGCGCCAGACACCCTTGAAACAGAGGCGCTTATACGAACAGTAAGAGAGCAGTTGACCAAGATCTCAGAACTTGGCAAGCAGATATCGCCGGAAGTAATGGCCATACTTGAGAACATATCGGATCCGGGCAGTATGGCCGATCTTATAGCCAGCAACCTCGGTCTGAAACTTGCCGAGGCACAGATGCTGCTGGAAATCGAAGATCCTGTCGTTCGTTTGACCAAGGTAAATGAGTTGCTTGCTCGTGAACATGAGATGCTCTCTGTGCAGGCGCAGATTCAGAACGCCGCCCGTGAGGAAATGGGCAAGAATCAGAAGGAATACTATCTGCGTGAGCAGATGAAGGCTATTCAGCATGAGTTGGGGGATAACGACGGCAAGGAAGAGCTGGAGGAGTTGCGCAAATCCATTGAGTCGGCCAAAATGCCGGAGGCGGCACAGAAGGAGGCTCTTAAACAGTTGGGGCGTCTGGAGAGGATGCATGGTGATTCTGGTGAAGCGGGGGTAATACGTACATATCTTGACTGGCTTATAGATATTCCATGGTCAAAGACCACACGTGACTCTCTCGATATCATAAGGGCAAAAAAGATCCTGGATGAAGATCACTCCTATCTTGACAAGGTAAAGGACAGGATCCTTGAGTTTCTCGCCGTGCGAAAACTGAACAAGAAGATGAAGGGGCCAATACTCTGTTTTGTCGGCCCACCAGGTGTTGGCAAGACATCGCTTGGCAAGTCCATTGCCCGTTCACTGGGGCGCAAATTTGTCAGGATATCTTTGGGTGGAGTACGTGACGAGGCGGAGATAAGAGGGCATCGAAGAACCTATCTCGGTGCCTTGCCAGGCAGGATAATCCAGGGGATGAAGCAGGCGGGCTCGAAAAACCCTGTATTCATGCTGGATGAGCTTGACAAGATGGGATACGATTACAAGGGGGATCCCTCTGCGGCGCTGCTTGAGGTTCTTGATCCCCAGCAGAACAATTCATTTTCCGATCACTATGTAAATATTCCGTTTGACCTCTCCAATGTCCTGTTTGTGGCAACTGCAAACCACAGCGACCCTATACCTTCGGCCCTGTATGACCGGATGGAGATAATAAATATCCCAGGTTACACCGAGGAGGAGAAGCTTGAGATAGCCACCCGTTATCTGCTCCCCCGTCAGCTTAAGGATAACGGTCTTAAGTCAAAACAGATCCTGTTTGAGGAAGAGGCTGTAAAGGAGATAATCGCCAAATATACCCGAGAGGCAGGTCTGCGTAACCTTGAGCGTGAGATTGGCAATATCTGTCGCAAGGTGGCCAGAAAGATTGCAGAGGGACATAAACGTCAGATAAAGATTACACCAGCTGCGGTAGCCACATATCTTGGAGCAGCCAAATATCTTCGTGACGACGAGATGGAAAGGAATGAGGTCGGAGTTGTTAACGGTCTAGCCTGGACATCGGTTGGAGGAGAGGTGCTGCATATAGAGGCGACAACCATGCAGGGGAAGGGCGGACTTACACTTACCGGCCAGTTGGGCGATGTGATGAAGGAATCGGTACAGGCCGCATTGGCTTACATCCGTTCTCATGCAGATGAATTCAGGATTGCACCGGAATGGTTCCAGGACCATGAGATCCATGTCCATGTGCCTGCTGGAGCAGTGCCAAAGGATGGCCCGTCGGCAGGTTGTGCCATGGTAACAGCCCTGGTTTCTGTGCTGACGAGGATACCGGTGCGTAAAGATGTGGCAATGACAGGTGAATTCTCGCTCCGTGGTAAGGTTATGCCTATAGGCGGATTGAAAGAAAAGATCCTTGCTGCAGTAAGAGCTGGCATGAAAACGGTTATTATACCTGAGCAGAACAAGAAGGATCTTGAGGATATAGCGAAGGAGATGCAGAAGAAGGTCAGAATAGTGCCTGTAAGGGAGATTGATGAAGTCCTGAAGCTGGCTCTTGAAAAATATCCGCCACCCCCCCAAAAGGCAAAGGCCAAAGCGCCAACTCCAAAGGTTGTGGTCAGACCGAGTAAAGAGATATCGGCCTGAAACAAAAAACGCCTGATCCCCGTAAGTTATAAGCAGAGGAACAGGCGTTTCTTTTTTAATCTCTGTTTTTCAGGCTCCTGCCTGTACCGCCGTAATTGCTACAACGTTTACGATATCATCCACTGAACAGCCACGAGAGAGGTCGTTGACCGGTTTTGCCAATCCCTGGATTATCGGGCCGACTGCTTCAGCTCCAGCTACCCTTTCAACCAGCTTATACGCGATGTTGCCAGCATCCAGGTCAGGGAATATCAGCACGTTGGCCTTGCCTGCAACGGGGCTGCCTGGTGCCTTTTTGTCACCAACCTTTGGTAAAAGCGCCGCATCTGCCTGTAGTTCACCGTCAATCTGGATATCAGGTTTTATGCTTTTGGCGATCTCAACTGCCTTTGTTACCTTGTCTATATCGGCATGAGCAGCGCTCCCTTTGGTTGAGAAGGAGAGCATCCCGACCCTTGCCTCTACATCGAGAAACGCCTTGCAGTTACCGGCGGTGGCAACGGCTATCTCGGCCAGTGCCTGTGAATCAGGATTGGGGTTAACTGCACAGTCTGCAAACAGCAGTATGCCGTTTTCACCAAAACTTGGGGTCTTGGTGATCATCAGAAAAAATGAGGAAACGGTCTTGATCCCGGCAGCAGGCCCAACGGTCTGGAATGCGGCCTTCAAGACATTTCCGGTGGTTCCTGTGGCTCCGGCCACTTCTCCGCCCGCATCCCCGTTTTTAACCATCATACCGGCATAGTAGAGGTTGTCATCTGCGGTCAGAAGTTTTTTGGCTTCATCGGGAGTCATCCCTTTTGATTTGCGCAGTTCAACAAAATCGGCCACGTACTGTTCCAGTTTTGGCGAGTTTGCAGGGTTAAGCAGTTCAACTCCGGAAAGGTTAATCCCCTTTTCTACGGCTTCAGCCTGAATCTTTGCAGGGTTACCCAAAATAACGAGCTTTGCCAGCCCCTCTTTTAGGATCTTCTCAGCTGCGTAAAGCATCCGCTCATCATAGCTTTCCGGCAGGACGATGGTTTGCAGGTTTTTGCGGGCTTTTTCCTTGATTTGTTCTACCAGATGCATGGTTCTATCCTCCAATTAAAAATAAAACGAGTTTTTGCTAGATACCTGAACATGCTCTGCGCGTCAACAAAAAAAGCCGCTAAATCGCGGCTTTAGTCTTACTTAAACAGTTATAAAACCAGATTAAAATTTTACTCCCAACGCATCTGCCACCGTATGGATATCCTTGTCCCCCCGACCGGACAGATTTACTATGATAGTCTTGTCCTTTGGCAACGTCGGAGCAATCTTTATTGTATAAGCAATGGCATGAGATGATTCAAGGGCTGGCATTATCCCTTCTTCAACAGTTAACCGCTTAAAGGCTTCAAGTGCTTCATCATCTGTAACGGAGACATATTCTGCTCGCCCAATATCCTTTAGCCATGCATGTTCAGGGCCGACACCCGGATAATCAAGACCAGCTGAAATCGAATGGGCATTGGCAACCTGTCCATCTGCATCCTGTAGCAGGTAGCTCCGCTGACCGTGGAGTATGCCAGGGCTGCCAGCGCATAATGGAGCGGCATGAGCGCCGGTTTCTATCCCATGGCCGGCGGCCTCAACACCTATCATCCTGACCGAGCTGTCTTTTATGAAGGGGTAGAAGAGCCCCATGGCATTGCTTCCGCCGCCTACGCATGCTATCAGCAGATCGGGTAGACGTCCTTCAACCTTTTTGTGCTGGCTTTTGGCCTCGGTTCCGATAACTGCCTGAAAGTCCCTGACCATCATAGGATAAGGGTGCGGTCCAGCAACCGTACCGATTACATAGAAGGTGTTCCTGATATTTGTAACCCAGTCACGCAGAGCCTCGTTCATGGCATCCTTTAGTGTGGCTGTACCGGCAGTTACAGGGGTGACGGTGGCTCCCAGAAGCTTCATCCTGAAAACGTTCAATGCCTGGCGCCGGATATCTTCTTCACCCATAAATACTTCACATGACATGCCGAAAAGCGCGGCTATTGTTGCGGTTGCAACACCATGCTGACCGGCTCCGGTTTCGGCGATTACACGTTCTTTCTTCATCCTTCTGGCGAGTAAACCCTGGCCGATAGTGTTATTGACCTTATGTGCTCCGGTGTGATTCAGATCTTCACGCTTCAGATAGATCTTTGCGCCACCAAGCTGGCGGGTAAGTTTTTCTGCAAAATACAGTGGAGAGGGGCGTCCGACGTAATTTTGGAGGTAGTAGCGGAACTCCTGCCTGAACTCTCGATCGTTTTTGTAGTGCGCATATGCCTGCTCCAGTTCTTTAAGGGCAGGCATAAGTGTTTCAGGTACATAGCGCCCGCCGTGTATTCCAAAGTGACCACGTTTATCAGGTTGTGTCATGTCAATCCTCTATAGGTATTTGTATGCAGATGATAAGGATCTGATAACACTTTTAGCTGCTTTAATACAAGCCGGAAAAGGATAGATTGAACGCTTGACAAACAGAGACAGTATAAGGCTTATTAGCAAAAATTCAGACCTTAAGGTCGAAAAATGAAATTTTCCTGAATATAGATTGTTTTGAAAGGTTTTAAAGATGTTTGAAAAGATTGAGGATCTGGAAATACGTTTTCAGGAGCTGGAGTCATTACTTTCTGACCCCTCCGTGATAGCCAATCAGCCGGAGTTTCGCAAGCTCTCTCGTGAACATGCCGATCTCGCCCCTCTGGTTGAGGCGTTCAGGCATTATAAAAAGGTACTGGAAGAAATAGAGGAAAACCAGCTACTTCTGCTTGACCCCGAGATGAAGGAGATGGCGGAGGAGGAGCTGAATAACCTTAACGCAGAACAACAGCGTCTGGAGTCAGAGATTCAGCTTCTGCTGCTGCCAAAGGATCCGAACGACTCAAGAGATGTCATCCTTGAGATACGTGCCGGTACAGGGGGGGATGAATCGGCTCTGTTTGCCGGCGATCTTTTCAGGATGTACTCCCGTTTTGCAGAAAAGAATCGCTGGAAGGTTGAGATGCTTTCCTGTTCAGAATCCGAACGTGGCGGTTATAAAGAGGTTATTGCTTCCATTGAAGGGCAGGATGTCTACGCAAAGCTCAAATATGAATCCGGCACACACCGTGTGCAGCGTGTGCCGGAGACAGAGGCTCAGGGGCGGATCCATACCAGCGCCTGTACCGTTGCCATAATGGCTGAGGCTGAAGATGTTGATATAGATATAAGGCCGGACGATCTCAAGATTGACGTATATCGTTCTTCCGGAGCTGGCGGACAGCATGTAAATACAACCGATTCGGCTGTCAGGATCACCCATATCCCAACCGGCACCATAGTCGCCTGCCAGGAGGAGCGGAGCCAGATAAAGAACCGCGCCAAGGCGATGAAGGTACTTAAAACCCGAATAATGGATAATATCACCCAGGAGCAGAACGCCAAACTGGCGGCTGATAGAAAACAGCAGGTCGGCAGTGGTGATCGCTCCGAGCGGATCCGCACCTACAACTTCCCTCAGGGGAGGATGACAGATCACAGGATCGGTCTTACCCTCTATCGTCTGGACTCCATCATGGCCGGTGATATCGAGGAGATTACAGAGTCTCTCAGATCACACTATCAGATGGAGGCTCTTAAGGCTCAAAGTGAAACAAACTGAAGGGATCTGGACACCTATCAAGATCCTTGCATGGACAACCGGCTATCTGGCTGAAAAAGGGGTTGAAAATGCCAGACGTGAGGCTGAATGGCTTTTGTGTGAGGTTACAGGGCTTGATCGAGTTGGCCTTTACCTGAACTTTGACAGGCCGTTGCAGGAAAAGGAGTTGGCTGCCTATTGCCTGCTGGTTACAAGGCGCGGGAAAAGAGAACCACTTCAGTATATTCTGAAAAATCAGGAGTTTGACGGCCTGAACCTTGAGGTCTCACCAGCGGTACTTATCCCCCGTCACGATACAGAGACCCTTATTGAAGAGGCCTTTAAAAGGGCGGTTCCCACCGGAAGCATTCTGGATATAGGCACAGGATCAGGCTGCATTGCCATTGCCCTCGCAAAACGACTGCCAGATGCCTCTGTCACTGCTGTTGATATCTCAGCAGAAGCACTGATGGTTGCCTCCCGTAACGCAGCAGAACATTCTGTAGATATTGAATTTCTCTCCGGTTCATTCTTTCAGCCGGTTAATGGCCGTCGTTTTAATATGATAGTTTCCAATCCTCCCTATATACGCACGGCAGACCTGCCCGGGCTACAGCCAGAGGTGAGAGATTATGAACCGCAGATGGCTCTTGACGGCGGTCTGGATGGACTTGATTCGTACAGATATATGATTACGGAAGCGCCCGGCTATCTTATGCCTGGTGGAACTATTCTGTTTGAAGTCGGTTTTGATCAGGCGGATTCGGTAACATCCATGCTTGCGGAAAACGGATTTGATACAATTGCCCCTGTGCCTGACGGCGCTGGTATATTGCGTGTGACAGGAGGAATCTGGCATGCAGCTTGATGATGTTAAAAAGGTGATGAAAGAGGCGGATCTGCTGGTCACGCCAGAGCGTCTGCATGAAGCGATTGAACAGATGGCTGCAGAGATCACCGCCGAATTAAAAGATAGTCTCCCTGTGGTTCTCTCTGTGATGAACGGTGGTTTGATTCTTACCGGACAACTGCTGCCTAAGCTCTCCTTTCCGCTTGAGGTTGGATATATCCATGCAACCCGTTATGGTGATGCAGTGAATGGCGCCCAACTTCAATGGCTTATACCGCCGCCGAAACATATTCTCGGGCGTGCCGTCCTGCTTGTTGATGATATCCTGGATGAAGGGATTACGCTTGAGGCTATTGTTGCCACCTGTGTTGAAATCGGGGCTGCCTGTGTGTTAACTGCTGTACTGCTCGACAAGCAGCACGACCGGAAGGTCTTGCCAGGTTATAAGGCCGATTTCACAGGTATCGAGATACCTGATCGGTTTGTGTTTGGTTATGGCCTTGATTACAAGGGGTTCTGGCGGAATGCCCCAGGGATCTATGCTGTGAAAGGGTTGTAGCAGATGAAGGAATTTTTCCAGTTTGACCGGTACAACACATCCTATCGTCAGGAAACCGTTGCAGGGCTGGTTACCTTTCTGACAATGTCCTACATTATTGTTGTTAACCCATCCATACTGGCAGTTGCAGGTATTCCTAAAGATGCACAGCTGACTGCAACCATAATTGCTGCGGTAATAGGAACTCTTGTCATGGCATTCTGGGCAAACCGACCCTTTGCTATTGCCCCTTATATGACGGAAAACGCCTTTATCGCCTTTGTCGTTGTAAAAAGCATGGGCTATTCATGGCAGGTTGCCTTAGGAGCAGTATTTTGGGCAGGTCTGGCCTTTTTACTGTTAACCCTGCTTAAGGTCAGAACCTGGCTTGCCGAGTCTATTCCTATCTCTCTTAAGGCTGCCTTTGCCGTTGGGATCGGTCTCTTTTTAACCTTTATAGGGCTAAACGAGATCGGTGTTGTAGTCCTGGGGGTGCCAGGGGCTCCAGTAAAGCTGGGCAATATATCACAGCCCTCCGTTCTGTTGGCTGCAGCCGGCCTGATTTTAACCATTGTCCTTATGGCCAGAAAGGTAAATGGCGCAATACTTTACGGTATTGTTGCCGTTACCGTTGGTTCCGTACTGCTCGGTATGACGCCGCTTCCATTATCACCGGTCAGCATGCCACCCTCCATAACACCCATATTCATGAAGCTTGACATTGCAGGAACCTTGCAGCCAGGCATATTTCCTGTTGTCCTTGTGGTTTTTATGATGGCCTTTCTTGACACCATTGGAACTCTTATCGGACTTTCAATGCGAGCCGATCTTCTGGACAAGAATGGCAACCTCCCTGAGATTGAACGTCCAATGCTTGCTGACGCTATCGCAACTACAATCGCTCCGCTTTTGGGAACCACAACAACAGGCGCCTATATAGAATCAGCCGCAGGGATTTCAGTAGGTGGCCGCACCGGTTTTACCGCCCTGGTTGTAGCCATCTTATTTGGCCTCTCCCTGTTTCTTGCCCCGATATTTACCATGGTGCCAAGCTATGCTGCCGGAATAGCCCTTGTAATAATCGGTGCATTAATGATCCAGCCTGTAACAAGGCTTGACTTTGATGACTATACAGAGTTAATGCCTGCCTTTCTCACCATAACGATTATGATATTTACCTATAATATCGGCATCGGCATGACCACTGGCCTTCTTTCATACCCGATAATCAAGGTTTCTACCGGTCGAGGGTCTGAAGTCTCTGCAGGAATGTGGGTACTGGCTGCATTATCGCTCTCCGTCTTTGTGTTTATGCCTAAATGATGAATCTCGAGCCTCTTGCAAAAGTCCTTAATTGTGTCATTCCGGTAAGCTTTAGACTGAAATCCAGATTTTAACTGACTGAAAAAACTGGAATCCCGATAGAGGCATTCGGGGATGACAATCTTTTTGCAAGTTGCATAATCATTTGCTGAAACGACACGCATTTTGGAAAAGATTGACTAAAATTTGTCTTGTGAATGCTCGAAGGTTTCTGTCTACCCTCCCTGATTTGAACCAAATCTGTATATCCAGGCTCGACGGTTTTCAATCGGCGGGCTTTTTACATTCTGCCGTTGTATCTTGTTTCCCCCTGCTCACTGGAGTAACTCAGCCCAAAAAAATACCTTTCCGCTTCCCGTCAACTTGCAAAACCGCAATTCTATGGTAACAATTTGTAAACTACGTGATTTTCCGTGATCTTATCATCCCATGTATGTTCTCTGCGAACAGATATTGAACATGTAACAGGGGACGGATTGCGGGCTATCTGTTCTAAATCAAGTTGAAGCAGAAGGTAACCATGATGCAGGAAGCAAATCGTATAAGCTATCCACTCGAACACCTTGCGCAGATTAACCACGCCAACAATCAGACCTTCTTATTGCGCGGTTTCTGCCATGTTTTTAGAAATCCGATTAATTCTATTCTGTTGTCAAGTGAGCTGCTGAAAAACTATGTTGAAGATATCAGCGGACAGCTATCTGAACTGGACGAAGAATCCTGTAGGCCGTTCAAGGAGAACTTGGAGGCTGGGGAGAGCATCCTGGCAACCATGCCACAGGTGATAGAGAATATTGGCATCTCGGCATCCCGCCTTAACCAGTTTGTAAACCACCTCTCGGAAATGACAGGGAGAGGCTCCATTGCTACAGCACGGACGGAAGTGAACATCCACCAGCTGGTCTCCCTCTGTCCTCAGATGCTTCAGCACCAGATTCGAGAACGGACCAGCCATTTCAAGCTGCAAATTGAAGACAATCTGCCGCTATTGTCCGGTAACGGCCAGCAGTTACTTCAGGCCATGCAGAACCTGTTGATAAATGCATTGATCTCTCTACCTGAGCGATCTTGTGCGGTAAAGCTCTCTGTGTCTCATAATCGGCAGACCAGGCAGGTGGAGCTAAGGGTCTGCGATCAGGGCTGCGGAATTGCGCCAGTTATTCTTCCGATGATTACGAAACCATTTTTTACCACTTGGGCAGATCAGGGCTGCACAGGATTGGGACTGACGGTCGCCAAGCAGATCATCAAGGCTCATAATGGTGCCATGCGTATCGATTCTGAACCGGGACTTGGAACCATCATTCTTGTCGAGTTACCGCTTCCTGAGCCAAAAGAAAGTCCAACCAATGAACACGACTGACCTCCCTTCTTCACACCTGCCCGTGTTCCTTGTGGACGATGATGAAATCGCCTGCAAGGTGATGAGCCTGACCTTGCGTGAAGCGCGGGTTAACAACGTGCAGATCATCTGCGATAGCCGCCAGGTATTACCGTTTCTCAAGGAACATGGTGCGGCGCTTGTACTTCTGGATCTGTTCATGCCGCATCTGTCTGGCCAAGAGCTGCTTAAAGCGATTCGACATGAATACCCAGACGTACAGGTGGTTGTTATTTCGGGCGCCAACGAGCTGAATATTGCGGTTGAATGTATGAAACAGGGGGCGCTGGACTACCTGAGCAAGCCGGTAGAGGCCAGCCGTCTGATCGCCTGCGTATCAAATGCCCTGCGGATAAATGCCATGCAGGGTGAACTCCTTTCCCTGAAAAAGCGATTACTGGAGGATTCCCTCGAACATCCTGATGCCTTTGCCGCGATCAAGACCCGTAGCAACAAGATGCGGGCTTTGTTCCAGTATGTGGAAGTGGTTGCCCGGTCACAGCAGCCGATCCTGATTACCGGTGAAACTGGCGTCGGTAAAGAGTTGATTGCCCATGCCGTGCATTCACTCAGCCAGGTAAATGGTGACTTTATCAGTGTAAATGTGGCCGGACTCGATGATGCAACCTTTTCAGACACACTCTTTGGACACAAAAAAGGAGCCTTTACCGGTGCTGATCAGGCTAGGGAAGGGCTGATCAGTCGCGCTGCCGGTGGCACCCTGTTTCTGGACGAGATCGGAGATCTGGAGGAACGTTCACAGATCAAGCTGATGCGATTGCTGCAGGAAGGGGAATATTACCAGGTCGGTTCTGATCTGCTCAAAAAGTCGACCGCACATATCGTGGCAGCAACCAACCAGAATCTGGTTGAGCGTGTCGCACAGAAACAGTTCCGGCGCGACCTGCTCTATCGACTTTCCACACATACCATTCATATCCCGCCGTTGCGGGATCGGCTCGAAGATATCCCGTTGTTAGTGGCTCATTTTCTCACCGAGGCAGCAACTGACTATCATAAGGAGAAGCCGATCGCTTCAGACAATCTGGTTGCGTGTCTGATCCGGCATGCATTTCCCGGCAATGTACGAGAACTGAAGGCTATGATCTATGATGCTGTGGCTCGCTATAGCGGTGGTGATTTGATGATTCAGCCCTGTAACGGACAGTGGGATGATACAGAGGGTGTCTCCGACAGGGGAGCTCCGGTGACGATGATGGAGCAGAACATCGAGACCGTCTTCGGGCATTTCCCAACGGTCGATGAGGCAGAGGAGTACCTGATCAACGAGGCGCTTCGGCGCACAGCAGGAAACCTCAATCTGGCTGCTGCCATGCTCGGCATAACCCGTCAGACTGTAACAAATCGTCGGCGAAAATTGAGTTCTACTCCTGAAAAAACCAGAAAGTTTGATCTGGCACCCATGGAGGATCTGTTTAACGTATAGAGGCACAACAATGAAACATTTACAGCCTGAATCAGAACTCAGCAGATATGCTGAGCAATGCCAAGCCATGCTTGCGACGGATCTGTTTGGATTTTTCCTTTTGGATAACGGCGGTACATTACTGGATGTAAATGCCACCTATTGCAGGATGTCCGGTTACAGCAGGGAAGAATTGCTCCAACTTTCAGTTGCAGATATTGAAGCTGCCGAGTCTGCACAAGAGACTGCCCTGCATCTACAACAGCTCATTGCAACCGGTGTTGATCACTTTGAAAGCAGACACAGGGCAAAAGACGGGCGCATCTTCCATGTTGAAGTCAGTACAACCTATATAGAGTCACAACAACAGCTTGTTGCATTTCTGCGTGATATAACTGACCGAAAACAGGCAGAACAGGCCTTGCTGGAAGGTGAGGCACGCTATCATGCTGTTGTTGAGGATCAGACCGACCTGATCTGCCGCTATAGGCTGGACGGCAGGCTTTCCTTTGTCAATGAGGCCTATCTGCGTTGTTTCGGCAAGCAGCGCAGGGAACTGATCGGCCACAACTACATCCCGCAGATCCCTGAACCAGACCTTGCCACGGTGCTGGAGCAGCTTAAGAGGATCACTCCTGACAGTCCGGTTGTGAACGTTGAACACAGGGTAATCTTCCCTGACAAAACAGTGCGCTGGCAGCACTGGATCCACAGGGGTATCTATACCCCCGAGGGCGGCATCATTGAATTCCAGGGCGTGGGGCGGGATATTACTGATCGCAAGCACTCCGAACTGGAGCGGGAACTGAATGAAAAAAGACTTGAGCTGTTATTGCAGCTCAGTGCCTTGTCAGACCTCACGCAGGATGAAATCCTTGCCTTTTCTCTTGAAGCGGTTCTGACAACCGTCCAGAGCGAGTTTGCCTTTATCGGTTTTATGGATGACGCTGAAACGTTCATGACCATTACGGCATGGTCACAAGGGGTGATGGATCATTGCGTCATGGATTCTGCTCCGCTGGAGTTTCCGATTGCCGAGGCGGGCCTGTGGGGTGAGCCTGTCCGACAGAGGGTTCCGATCGTGGTCAATGATTATGCTGCCCCGCATCCCCAAAAGAGAGGTTGTCCGGTTGGACATATCCCGATCAAGCGGTTTATGGCGGTTCCGATCTTTGATGGTGACCGGATTGTCGCTGTTGCGGCTGCGGCAAACAAGGAGGAGGAGTACACCCAATCTGATCTCAATGCGCTGACTGTCCTGATGGAGAAGCTGTTTAACCTGCTGAAGCGCAAGTGGGTGGAAGAGGCGTTGCGGGCAAGCAGGGAAGAGATCAAGGCCTATCTGGATAATTCGTTTGATGTCATCTTTGCACTGAATCCAGAGGGTGATTTTCAGTTTGCATCCCGTGCATGGGAACGTCATTTTGGCTATCCGGTTAGCGAGGTGCTTGGAAAAAATTTTGCTCAGTTTGTGCATCCAGATGATGTTTCACCCTGCGTTGTATATCTGGCCTACATACTGCGTGGCGGGGAGGTCAAGACAAGTCCGCCCTATCGGGTCAGGCATGCCGATGGCTCCTGGCGCTGGTTTGTTGCCAACGGTTCGCCCTATATGGATAAACAGGGCGGATGGCAATTTATTGGTGTTGGCCACGATATCACAGAGCGGATGCTTGCCGAAAATAATTTGAGGCAGGCCAAGGTGGCCGCTGAGGTAGCCAGCCAGGCCAAGTCATCCTTCCTGGCTACCATGAGCCACGAGATCCGCACTCCGCTCTCCGCCTTGCTGGGGAATATCGAGCTGCTTGAAACTTCGCAGCTTGCGCCAGATCAACGTCAATATCTCAAGGACTGTCGGAGTGCCTCGGAGATGCTGCTACAGGTTCTCAATGATGTGCTGGATTTTTCCAAGATTGAGGCCGGAAAATTGGAACTGAACAGCGAAATATTTTCAATCTTTTCCACAGCTTGGCAACTGGTGCGGATATTTGCCGTCAGCGCGAAACAAAAAGAGATCGAGCTGATCCCCTTGCTGGCCGACGATCTGCCTGCCTATATATCCGGCGACCAGCAGCGTCTGCGCCAGATCATCTCTAACCTGCTCAGTAACGCCATAAAATTCACCGATCACGGAACGGTTACGCTGGAAATCACGCAAAATGGGTCGGTAGTCGGTTATGAGCCAGATACGGTCATGCTGGTGATCTCTGTGCAGGATACCGGCAAAGGCATCCCGCTGGACAAGCAGGATTCGATCTTTGACAGCTTTACCCAGTTGGAAGCTCTGAACACTCGCCACCACACCGGAACCGGCCTGGGATTAGCCATCTGCCGACGACTGACCGAGATGATGGGGGGGACGATTTCCTTGTCAAGCGTACCTGACGAGGGATCTGTGTTTAGCCTGTTACTGCCGGTTACCGTCTGTCAGGCACCGCCACAAAAGCAGCGATCAAGAGATTCCAAGCCAGTCATGCCATGGCATATTCTGCTGGCTGATGATGAAGAGCTGGGGAGGGCTACCACCGCGACACTACTGCGGCGCAGGGGATATCAGGTGACGGAGGCGGCAAATGGAGCTGGGCTGCTTGATGCGTTGCAGCGGCAACAGTTTGACATTGTTCTCTCCGATATTTCCATGCCAGATATGGATGGCCTGGAAGTGGTGCGGATCATCCGTTCCGGCGAACGGGTCGGAATCGATGCATTAATCCCTGCTATAGCCATGACGGCTCATGCCTTTTACCGGGATGTTGAGAGTTTTCTTTCGGCTGGTTTTAGTGGCTACGCTTCGAAGCCGATTGACTTTGAAGCATTGTTACAACAGATTGATGAGTTGTGCATAAAGGCTGCCTATCGAACCGGTTCCGATTGCTGAGCAAAATTGATCTGCTTCCTTAAGTAAAAAAAATTCCCACCCGGCAAAATATTTACCTGCTCTAACTGCCTGTTACTATTTTGATTATCCCTGTCTGCCCCCCCTGCAACTCTTCTCAAGGTAAATTTCTTACCTTCAGATAGATTTGTCTCCTCTCTAATATAATGAAATTAAAAGCTTATTACTGTTTTTGGCCTTGGCATGTAATGTGTAAAACACAGATCAGTTTCTACGAGTGTTTCGTATATTGAGAGGAGAGAGGTATGGAAACCCAGACAACAGAACAGGAACATCATTTGTCAGGAGACTGGACTATCGCCGGAGTGGTTACCCAAGTTGACGCATTGAGCAATTCCCTTGAGCAGCTGTCAGGTGCTAAAAATACACGGCTGCATGTTGATTGCGCCAAAATAGACTGCATCGACATGAGTGGCCTCCAGCTTCTTCATGTATGGATGCAGTGCGCCAATATGCGGGGTGTACAGGCACAACTGATTAATCTGCCTGAGGCAATGAAGCAGATTATCCAGCGTCTGGGGCTTGACCAGTCCTTTACCGATAATTATCCTGATGTGGCTTAGAATCATGGTGGGCTGGCTGACTGAGCAGGTACCTGGGGATTCATTATGAATGTTGATCTCAGCCAATTCTATCAGGTGTTTTTTGATGAGAGCGCCGAGCATCTGGCAGAGATGGAGCGGATATTTCTTGCCATTGATCCGGCCAATCCTGATGACGAAGAGCTAAACGCCGTATTCCGGGCAGCCCACTCCATCAAGGGAGGAGCAGGAACCTTCGGATTTCCCGATATGACCGTGGTGACTCACACCCTTGAGACACTGCTGGATCGGGTTCGGCACCACGAAATCGCACTGACCGGAGAGATGGTGGATATCTTCCTGCAGGCAGGCGATGCCATCAGCATGCAACTGGCCGGTCACCGCGACGGCAGTGCAGTGGATCAGCAGGTTATTGAACACGTTTGCGAACAATTGAGTACGATCTCTGCCCCTGATGCTGCGTCACCAGCTTCCCGGCCGGTTCAGCCGACAGCTAACGCAACATATCAGCAGCAAACTGAAACTGCCTCCATCTCAACCTACCGGATTGTCTTCACTCCCCCTGCCGATCTGTATAACCGCATGGTGCGGATGGAGCCGATCTTTGAGGAACTGTCAACCATGGGTGACTTTGCGGTAACCGGCAAGATTGAACCGCAACAGGAGCTTGACGGCTATGATCCGACCCGCTGTCTGATGGGCTGGGAAATGACCCTGTCCACCGAGCGTCCCCTGGAGGAAATTCGGGAAGTCTTTATGTTCGTGGCAGATGAAGATGAGCTTGGTATCGAAAAGCTTGCTCCTGCGGCGCCAGGTGTCGCAGCTGTGGCTTTAAAACCATCAGAACCGCCTCCCGACAACGGAACAGTCATGGGGCGCCGTCTGTACGACAAGCATGAGACCGCTCCCGGCGCATATGGCCGCAGATCCGGCGAAACTGGTGAGGCATCCTCAATCAGGGTCGGGGTGGCAAAGGTGGATCAGCTGATCAACCAGATGGGAGAATTGGTCATCACCCAGGCGATGCTGGCTCAGTCCGCACACCAGCTTGATCCGGTTCAGCACGAAAACCTGCACCGCGCCCTTTCGCTTCTGGAACGTAATACCCGCGACCTACAGGAAAGCGTCATGTCGATCCGTATGATGCCGATAAACTTCATCTTCAGCCGTTTTCCCCGTCTGGTGCATGACCTGGCTGAAAAACTGGGTAAACAGGTTGAGCTGAAACTGGTGGGGGAAACCACCGAGCTGGACAAGGGGTTGGTCGAAAAGCTGGCCGACCCGCTGACTCACCTGGTGCGCAACAGTCTTGACCACGGCATCGAATTGCCCGAGGCGCGTGTCACCGCTGGCAAGCCAGCCGGTGGCACCATAACCCTCAAGGCTGCACAGCAGGGGGGACGGGTAGTGGTGGAGGTGGCCGACGACGGTGCCGGACTGAATCGTGAGCGGATTCTGGCCAAGGCGGTGCAAAACGGGCTGCCGATCTCTGACAACATGAGCGATGAAGAGGTCTGGCAGTTGATCTTTGCCCCTGGTTTTTCTACGGCTGATCAGGTTACCGATGTCTCCGGTCGCGGGGTCGGTATGGATGTGGTGCTGCGGAATGTCCATGCCATGGGTGGGCGCGTTAATGTTTTTTCATCGCATGGTATGGGGAGCCGCGTGGTGATCTCCCTGCCGCTGACCCTGGCCATACTGGACGGGCTTTCAGTGCGGGTGGGCGGCGAGACCTTCATTGTCCCGCTCAACTCGATCATTGAGTCCCTGCAACCGCTCAGCTCTGACTTGAACGAGGTTGGGCGCAATAATACCACCGTGCATGTCCGGGGTGAATACATCCCACTGATGCGGCTGGGAGAGATCTTTTCTATTGCCGGAGCCGTACAGCGGCCTGAAGAGGCGGTTATCATGCTGGTTGATGCCGAGGGGGAGCGTGTGGCGCTTCTGGTGGATGAACTGCTGGGGCAACATCAGGTGGTGATTAAAAGCATTGAAACTAATTACCGGAAGGTGGACGGCACCGCAGGAGCCACCATACTGGGCAGCGGCCAGGTAGCCCTGATTCTGGATGCGGTTGACATGGTTCGGCTCTGGCGGACTCAATAGAGTAAATATATCTGCGTACAAAGGAGAATAGAGATGAAACTCGAGGAAATCAAACAGATCGCCAGGCAACACAATATCAAGACAGGCAAGGCGACAAAAAGCGAACTGATCTGTGCCATCCAGCAAGCTGAAGGGAACCAGCCCTGCTTTGCCAGTGATAGAGCGACCACCTGTGGGCAGCATGAGTGTCTTTGGCGTGCGGATTGCGCCTGAAATAAATCAGATTCTGAAAAAGGAGGGCGCGTGCCATGAGCATGGATGAACAGAGCAGCATGACAGCCGAAAGCGGGGCACAGGAGTACCTTACGTTTAGCCTGGGCAACGAGGAGTATGCCATGGATATTCTCAAGGTACAGGAGATCAGGGGCTATGATTCGGTGACCCATATTGCCAACGCCCCCGACTTCATGAAGGGGGTCATAAATCTGCGTGGGGTGATCGTGCCGATCATTGACATGCGGATCAAGTTTGGCCTGGACAAGGTGATCTACGATGAATTTACGGTGGTGATCATCATTAATGTGCTGAGCCGGGTGATCGGGATGGTGGTGGATGGGGTATCGGATGTGGTCACCCTGCCGACCGGACAGATCAAGCCGGCCCCGGAATTCGGCTCCAGCATCAATGCCGAGTACATCACCGGCATCGGCACGGTCAACGAGCAGATGTTGATCCTGACCGATATCGAGCGCCTGATCGGAAGCGCAGACATGCAACTTATGGCTGCAGCCGACAACCGTCTCGATCTGGCGGCCTGACATAGCCTGCTATACGGATACATGAATATGAACGTAGATAAAAAGGAGGTTCTGGCCATGTTTCAACAGATGAAGCTGGGGACAAAAATAGTGGCAGGTTTCGCGGTGGTGACGCTGATCGCCGCTATTATGGGTCTGGTCGGCTACTACGGTCTGAATAAAGTCGGTAACAATATGTTTGAGGTAGCTGAGGTCCGCCTGCCAAGCGTTCAGACCCTCCTGATTATGAGTGAGTCTCAGAACAAGATCCTGGTGGGGGAACGGGGATTGATCAACCGCAGGATGATGGATCCGCAGATCCGCAAGGCGCAGTATGACTATATTGATAATGCCTGGAAGCATGCCGAGGAGGCCTGGAAGATCTATGAGCCGTTGCCCCAGACCACGGAAGAGGCTGGATTCTGGAAGGAGTTTGTTCCCAAATGGGAGGCATGGAAAAAGACCCATCAGCAGGTTGTGGACGCTTCACGCGAGAAGGACAGCCTGCTTGCCTCCGGGGTTGAGCATGATGACAAGCGGATTGAGGCCTTAGATAGCAAGGCATATACAGCCTCTCTGGAGTCTCGTAAAAGGTTTCTGGATGTTGAGGTCTTGCTGACCAAACTGGTGACGCTCAACGAAAAGGTGGGGCGTGATGCCGGCAAGGCCGGGGAACGAGCCGCTACCCAAGCAAAGATTATGCTTGGCAGCGCCCTGATTATTGCGATTCTGCTGTCCGTATTGATTGGTCTATACCTTAAGCATAACATCGCCGTTATCCTGAAAGGGTTGCTGGATGAATCAAGCCGTCTGACCGAGGCGGCAGTGGCCGGTAAACTGGCGACACGGGGCAACGTGGAACAGGTCAATTTTGAGTTCCGTGGCATTGTGGAAGGGGTCAACCAGACCCTGGATGCCGTGATCGGCCCCTTGAACGTAGCTGGTGAATATATCGACCGGATCAGCAAGGGAGACATCCCACCCGCAATTGCAGACAACTACAACGGCGATTTTAACGAAATCAAGGTTAACCTGAATGTCCTGATCGATGCCATGAATACCGTGACCAGCACTGCTGCTCAGATCGCCCTGGGCAACCTGTCGGTAGAGGTGCGTGAACGCTCATCCCAGGATCAACTGATGCAGGCTCTGTCCCGCATGGTGGCAACCCTGCGGGAGTTGGCCAGAACCGCTGAACAGATCGCCGACGGCGATCTGACCGTGAACGTCAAACCGGCTTCAGAAAATGACGCCATCGGCAACGCCTTTGCCGCTATGGTGTGCAATCTGCGTGAAATTGTCGGCAATGTGGGCGCAAGCAGTGATTCCATTGCTACTGCAACCAGACAGATTGCCACCGGCAATGCCGACATGGCTCAGCGTAGCGAAACCCAGGCCTCATCGCTGGAAGAGATCGCCTCCAGCATGGAAGAGCTGACCTCCACCGTCAAGCAGAATGCTGACAATTCACAGCAGGCCAACCAACTGGCCATTGATGCCAGCGATGTAGCAGTCAAGGGAGGTACGGTCATCACCCGTGTTGTCGATACCATGGATTCCATCAGTGCCAGTTCCAAAAAGATTGCTGATATTATCTCGGTGATTGACGGCATCGCCTTCCAGACCAATATCCTTGCCTTGAACGCGGCTGTTGAGGCGGCCAGAGCCGGTGAACAGGGACGGGGCTTTGCCGTGGTGGCAGGTGAAGTACGCAACCTTGCCCAGCGCAGCGCAGCGGCGGCCAAGGAGATCAAGGAACTGATCAGCGACTCGGTGGACAAGGTCGGCAATGGCAGCAAGCTGGTGGGCGAAGCTGGCCAGACCATGCAGGAGATCGTTACCAGCATCAAACGGGTGACCGACATTATGGCCGAAATCTCGGCAGCCTCGGTTGAACAGTCCAGCGGTATCGAGCAGGTTAACACCGCCATTACCAGCATGGATGAGATTACCCAGCAGAACGCCTCGGTTGTACAGGAGGCCTCGGCAGCCGCTGGCGCGCTCGAGGATCAGGCGCAACTGCTGGTCGAGGCGGTAAGACGCTTCAAACTGGACGAGCAACGCAAGGGGCAGCAGCACGAGGCCGCCAGGACGCAACGGATGGAACCGCTGACAGCCCAGACCCAGGCCGCTTACGTGGTTGGCAAGCTGACCACAGGTGCCGAAAAGGGTGGTAAGGCCAACGGCTACCACAAGGCCAATGGCTACCATGCTGCCAAGGCAACGGAAGGAGCATCGAAGCTTAAGGCTGTGGGAGATGATGCGGATTGGAACGAGTTTTAAATCAATGGTGGATTGAGGGCGGCTGGTTTTGAAGTTAACATTTTGAAGGGGCACGCCATGTCACTGCTCAAATCAGCCTCAAGCTTCGTCTTTGGGGACAGACAGCATGAATACCGCTTCACCGCTGATGACTTCGAGCGGATCAGTACTCTGATCTATCAGCGAGCCGGCATCTGTCTGCCACAGAGGAAGGCGGAGATGGTATATAACCGGCTTTCCCGTCGACTGCGTGTGCTGGGGCTGCATTCATTTTCGGACTACCTGACTCTCCTTAGTGATGATAGTCCGGAATGGAAGCCTTTTATCGGCGCCTTGACCACGCACCTGACCGCTTTTTTCAGAGAAGAATACCATTTTCCCATTCTGGCCGGGCATGCCGGAGATAAGGCCGGTAACAGCAGGGTCAGGCTCTGGAGCTGTGCCGCATCCACTGGTGAAGAACCCTATTCCATGGCGATTGCCATGGCTGAACGGTTTGGCACCCTCTATCCACCGGTTGATATCCTGGCCACTGACGTTGATACAGGGGTGCTTGAAACTGCCCGACAAGGAGTCTACCCGATCGAACGTGTTCAGTCTCTGTCAGAGCGGATGCTGCGGCGCTACTTTCTGCGGGGTGGCCGCGACAAGACTGGCTTTGTCAAGGTTCACCCAGAATTGCAACAGATGATTACCTTTGAGCAGCTCAATCTGTTGGATCCGGTTTGGACAATGACCAAGCCGTTTGACAGTATCTTCTGTAGAAACGTGATGATCTACTTTGATCGGCCAACCCAGAAGCGGGTGCTGCAACACTGCCTGAGGTATCTTGCGCCGGATGGGCTGTTTTTTGCGGGGCATTCCGAAAATCTTAATCATCTGGCCGATCTGTTCGATCCTTGCGGTAAGACGGTCTATCGTCCGCATTGTGCCAGGCCTGCCTACCCTGCGGAGACGGCTTTGGACGCAGTCTGTTATGCCTGACAGGATTTAGTTTAGCTACGCAGGATTTCTGTAGCAGATGAACAATATGGGTATACCGCCATGAACGGCTCAAAAGACAGTCTGATGATCGGTTTGAACATGGATGAAGCACAGCTTGGGAGTCGCATGCAGTCCTGTTCCGCAGCGGGTATTGTTGCAGAACAGGCTGTTGTCGAGAACAAGCTGGAAAGGCTAAAACAGTACACGGTATATCTGGAAGGGCTGCTAATATGTACGAATGCAGAACTCAACCGCCTGCAGAGTCTGCTGGCAGCACGTAGCTACGAAGAAAAACAACGGCATGCGGTGCATGAACAGATCATGATTCAGCAGGCACGCAAGGCCGCCATGGGAGATATGCTGGGGGTGGTGGCTCACAAGTGGCGTCAGCCGCTCAGCGCCATTTCGTTGGTGATCCAGAACATGAAGGATGCCTGGGAGTACGGTGAGTTTGATGGAGAACTACTGCTTCAAGCCTCATCCAGCGTCGTTGAGCAGGTTAACCTTCTGTCACGTACCATTGACGAGTTTCGCAGCTACTTAATTCCACCAGATTCCGCAGACTATTTTAACCCGAAACAGTGTGTGAAGGATGCCGTCATCCTGCTGTCCAACTGTTTCTCACACTTCACAGCCATAGAAATACAGGATGCAGATCTGCTGGATGATGATCTCCAGGTGGCTGGTTCTCATTATGGCTTCCAGCAGGTGATGCATAATTTGCTGCGCAACGCCAATGATGCCGTGCAGGAACAGCAGCACAGGATTGGCGCTGATTTCGCGGGAGCGATCACGATCTCTTTTCAGCGGCTGGATGATGAGATTGTGATCAGGGTTGCGGACAACGGTGGCGGTATTCCCGAATCAATCATGGAGCGGATCTTTGATCCCTTGTTTACCACCAAGCAGGAAAATGAAGGATTAGGGGTTGGCCTGTATGTTTCAAGGATAATTATTGAAAACAGCATGGGTGGGAGGCTGTGGTCTGAAAACGACAACGATGGTGCCCTGTTTTTTATCCGTCTCCCTGTTGTCAAGGCGGAAAGGAGGCTGACATGATGGCTCGCACAGAAGATGTTTCGCTTCTGTATGTGGAGGATGATGCCGCCATTCGTGAAAACCTGCTGGTGTTTCTTAAACGCCGCTTTGGACAGGTCTGGCAGGCTGATAACGGCCTGGATGGGCTGCGGCTCTACACGGAAAGGTCGCCGGACATCGTGATGACCGACATCAGGATGCCGATCATGGACGGCCTGGCAATGACCCACGGTATCCTGAGGCAGAATAACAAGGCTCCGATCATCATCACCTCAGCCCACAATGAAACAGATGATCTGCTGGAGGCGATCGAGCTGGGGATCAGCCACTATCTGCTCAAACCGCTGGATACCGCCAAGATGGAGGCCTCCCTGCAACATTGTGTAGAGCTGGTAAGGAAGGCGCGGACGCTCGGCGAACGGGAAGCAAACCTGACCGAGGCATATCAGACGATCAACTCGCTGATTGACTGCGGCGAGCAATGTATTGACGCAACAATCAGGCCCCATAACGAAGTTGAGCATCAACTGGATCAGGTGATTGAAAAAATTGTCAGCGGAAACAATGGATATGGGACACACAGTCCGGCCAGTCTTGTCGTGACCCTGACCCATGGTCTGGCAGGGCAGCCATCATGGTTCTGGTATGATCTGGGTCGCCCTGGGCCACGCCTGGGGGTCAGTTATCTGGAACATCCGGCGCTGGATCTGACCTCTTCAGACGGAAGCCATGCTCTCTACTATCTTAACGATGATGAACCGCTTCCCGAGGATCCGTTGCTCATCAGTTTTATTGAACATCTGGATCTGTGCCAGGAGCATCCCCGTAATCTGGTCTGGTATCGCAATGGCAGTCGAGTTGTCTGCGGCCTCAACTATCCTGCCCGGGTAACCGCCTGCGATGCAGCGGTGATCAAGAGTCTGGCAGTGCAGGCCCGTTATCTGGATAATCTGTCGACCCAATTTCAGCAGACCGAGGAGGCCTTCCTGTACACCATCACCTCCCTGGCTCGTGCGGCTGAGGCCAACGACGAGGATACCGGCAATCATATCCTGCGGGTGGGGGAATATTGCGCGGCAATCTGCCGCAGGATCGGCTATTCCGAAGAACGTGCAACCACGATAGCACAGCAAAGCCAGCTTCACGACGTCGGTAAGATCCATGTAAAACCAGATGTTTTAAGAAAACCGGGCAAGTTGACGGAGGAGGAGATGCTTCTGGTGCGAGAGCATACGCTGTTTGGCGCTCAGATCATCGGCAACCATCCTCGTCTGGAGATAGCGCGCACCATCGCGCTGCATCACCATGAACGCTGGGACGGCAGCGGTTATCCCTACGGTCTGCGCGAGACAGGCATACCACTGGAGGCTCGTATTCTAAGTATTGCTGATACATATGACGCCCTGAGAACCAGCCGTTGCTACAAGCCAGCCTTTGATCATGATACCGCCTGCCGTATTATTCTCGAAGGGGATGGCAGGACAGAACCAACCCATTTTGACCCGACCCTGCTACAGACCTTTAAAAAAATCAACAGGGGTTTTGATGAAATTTATGAACGGTTTTTAACGGTTACATCAGACTAGGAGCCTGAAAACGAATGAGCATCCTATGCCGATAAAAGTCCTGATTATTGATGATTCTGCCCTTGTGCGGAGCTTGTTGACCGAGCTGATCAAGAACCAGCCGGACATGGTCGTAGTCGGCACCGCCCCTGATCCCTACATCGCTCGCGACCGGATCAAGGCGCTTGACCCGGATGTGCTGACCCTGGATGTCGAGATGCCGCGTATGGACGGGCTGGCCTTTCTGGAGAAACTGATGCGGCTCCACCCGATGCCGGTGGTGATGGTTTCGTCCCTGACTGAAAAGAGCTCAGAGATTACGTTGCGGGCATTGGAGCTGGGAGCCTTTGACTACGTCACCAAACCGAAGTTTGATATCAGTAAGGGATTGCATGAAAGTTGCCAGGAAATTATCGACAAGATCCGTGGGGCAGCTTCTGCCAAGGTAAAAAACCTTATCCGTCGCACCGTATCGTTGCAGGTTGAAAAGAAGAACTGCGCTGATGTGGTGTTGCCCGCGCTAACTACGAATAACGTGACCACTGAAAAACTGGTGATCATCGGTGCTTCAACCGGTGGTACCGAGGCGCTGAAGGAACTGCTGAGCGCCATGCCGGCCGATTCGCCCGGTATCCTGATCACCCAACATATGCCTGCTGCCTTTACCAGTGCCTTTGCCAACCGTCTTGACCGGCTTTGCCGTATTTCAGTTAAAGAGGCTCGTGATGGCGACCGGATCCTGCCTGGCCATGCCTATATTGCGCCGGGTGACCGCCATCTGCTGCTTGACCGCAGTGGCGCCAATTACACAACCAGGATTAGCGATGGTCCTTTGGTCAGCCGACACCGCCCGTCAGTGGATGTACTCTTTCGCTCTGCGGCAAACTGCGCCGGCAAGAACTGTATCGGAGTGATCCTGACCGGTATGGGTGACGATGGGGCAAACGGTATGCTGGAGATGAAGCAGGCCGGTGCCCATACCATTGCCCAGGATGAGGCGAGTTGCGTGGTGTTTGGTATGCCTAAAGAGGCGATTGCCCGTGGCGGGGTGGATGAGGTCGCGCCTTTGGCCGAGATCCCGGGCAGAATTATTGTGCGTTTGGCCGCCCAAGGACAGCGTGTAATCAGGGTCTGAACAAAAAATACTGGGTGTTATCAAAGGAGGATGCTATGGCAAGGACAATCATGACCGTTGATGATTCGGCAAGTGTGCGTCAGATGGTGGTGTTTACACTCCGTCAGGGTGGCTACGAGGTAATTGAGGCGGTTGATGGCCGTGATGGGCTGTCAAAACTGCGGGGCGCTAGCTGTGATATGCTTATTACCGATCTGAATATGCCAATTTTGGACGGCATTGGTCTGATCCGTGAGGTTAGGAGAGATCCGGTCTACCGAACTCTGCCTATTGTGATGCTGACCACCGAAGCGCAGGAAGAGCGTAAGCAGGAAGGCAAGGCAGCAGGCGCAACCGGCTGGATCGTTAAGCCGTTCAAGCCTGAACAGCTGCTGGCTGTGGTCAAGCGGGTGCTTTTTTGAAGTCGTTTTGGATTAGACCTCTGTAACCTTGCTATCCAGCCTCGTCTTTCCTGCGTGGTCTGTTTGACCTGAGTCACTTATGAAGTGTATGGGTACAGAGTGTATACTTCACTAGGAGTCTGTTGTACTTAGGGAATTGTTGCCCCACCCAACTGTATCACAACCGGAACCACGCCAAGAAGTTTCAATCCTCACCCGTCTGGATGGAACGGACGTTCCTCTAAAATACCAAAGCAGACAGGAATTGGTTGGGGTTTCAATCCTTCTCCGACAGCCCCCGCAAGGGGCTGTAATTTTCTCTGTTGTTGCATTGACTGGCTGGCATGCTCAGGGTAAGGTATTTCATTTTTGTATACTGAAAGCAGAAATAGATAGAGGAGTATCTGCATGACTGATTTCAAAGGGATGGCCACTAAAATCTGGAGCGTGGCCGACCTGCTGCGCGGTGACTACAAACAGTCTGATTACGGCAAGGTGATTCTGCCGATGACCGTGCTGCGCCGGCTTGACTGCATTCTTGCCCCCACCAAGCAGGCTGTGCTGGATTACCTTCCAAAGGTAGAAAAGCTCTCCGATAGTGCCAAAGACCTTACCCTGAACAAGGTCGCCAGACTCAACTTCCACAACCGCAGCAAGTATGATTTTGCCAGAATCAAGGCAGAACCGGCCAATGTGGCCGCCAACCTGCGGAACTACATCAACGGCTTTTCAGCCGGTGCCCGTGAGATTGTGGAGTATTTCAGCTTTGATGATCATATCTCCCGCATGGATGATCCCCATACTGACCTTCTCTTCAAGGTAATAGATGAGTTTGCCAAGATAGACCTGACTGGCATCACCACCATGCAGATGGGGTATGTCTTTGAAGAGCTGATCCGAAAGTTTGCCGAGATATCCAACGAAACCGCTGGAGAGCATTTTACCCCCCGTGAAGTTATCAAGCTGATGGTTAATGTCCTCTTCAAGAGCGATAATGAGATGCTTACCAGAGAAGGGATCGTCAAGACCCTCTACGACCCGGCCTGCGGTACCGGCGGCATGCTTTCGGTTGCAGAGGAATACCTTGTCAGGCTTAACCCCAAGGCCAAGCTGGAGCTGTTTGGCCAAGAGATCAACCCTGAATCATACGCCATCTGCAAATCAGACATGCTGATCAAGGGGCAGAACCCGGCCAACGTCAAGATGGGCAACACCTTTACGGTTGATGGCCTGGAGGGGGAGCGGTTTGATTACATGCTCTCCAATCCCCCTTTTGGCGTGGACTGGAAAAAGGCAGAAAAGATCATCAAGGCCGAGGCCGAGAAAAAGGGCTTTGCCGGACGGTTTGGCGCAGGTCTGCCCCGCATTAACGACGGTTCGCTGCTGTTCCTGCAACATATGGTTTCAAAGATGAAGCCGGATGGCAGCCGTATCGCTATTGTCTTTAACGGCTCGCCCCTCTTTACCGGTCAGGCCGGTGGTGGCGAGAGTGAAATCCGTAAATGGATCATTGAAAACGACTGGCTGGAGGCGATCATCGCCCTGCCGGATCAGCTCTTTTACAACACCGGCATTTCAACCTATATCTGGATTCTTACCAACCACAAAGAGCAGGAACGCAAAGGGAAAATTCAGCTCATCAATGCAACTGGAGCCAAGGATGATGAAAACCCTGCCATCACAGAAAACCGTTTCTGGCAGAAGATGCCCCGCAGCCTGGGCAACAAGCGCAAAGAGATACCGGAAAACGGCGCCAACCGGGGAATAGGCTATATCACCAATCTCTATGGTGATTTTGTAGAAAATGAGTTCTGCAAGATTTACCCCAACGCCTTCTTTGGTTACTGGCGGGTGACGGTGGAACGACCGGAACGGGACGCTGCGGGGAAAATCGTTAAAGGGAAGAATGGCGCGGCAAAGCCTGATGCCAGCCTGCGTGATTTTGAGAATATCCCATTTCTGCGCAAGGATGAAAACGGCAGGCTGGTAAAGCAGACCATAGCTGAATACTTTGAGCGTGAAGTAAAGCCACACGTCCCTGATGCCTGGATTGATGAGAGCAAGACCAAGACCGGCTATGAGATCAACTTCACCAAGTATTTTTATGAGTTCAAGCCGCTGCGCTCGCTGGGTGAGATTAAGGCCGATATCCTGGAGCTGGAGCAGGAAACCCTGGAGCTTGAGAAGCAGGTGCTGCTGTGAAAGATGTCCGCATAATCAAGAAAACGGTTGAACCCTCCTTTACCGAGGTTCTGCAGCTTATCGAAGCCGCCCGCAAGCAGGCGTTTCAGGCCGTCAACACCACGCTTATAGAGCTGTACTGGCAGGTGGGCGCCTATATCAGTCGCAAGATAGAAAGCGCCGAATGGGGGGATGGGGTTGTCGAACAACTTGCCGCCTACCTGGCGCAGACCCAGCCCGGTTTGCGGGGTTTTACACGGGCAAATCTCTTTCGGATGCGGCAGTTTTACGAGACCTATCGCAACGATGAAAAAGTCTCGCCACTGGTGAGACAATTATCCTGGACCCATAACCTGATCATCATCAGCCAGAGTAAGCGGGAGGAAGAACGGGAGTTCTATCTGCGGATGGCTATCAAGGAAAAGTGGGGTAAACGTGAGCTTGAACGGCAGTTTAAGACAGCACTTTTTGAACGCACCATACTGCATCCACCAAAAGTGTCACCACTGGTGACACAAATTCATTCTGATGCTTTGGATGTCTTCAAGGACTCTTATCTGGTTGAATTTCTTAGCCTGGCAGATGGTCACGATGAAGCTGATCTGCATAAGGGGCTGCTGCATAAACTAAAGGATTTTCTGGTTGAACTGGGGCGGGATTTCTGTTTTGCCGGTTCAGAATTTCCGCTTCAGGTGGGCAAGCGTGACTTTGCCCTTGATCTGCTGTTCTTTCATCGCGGCCTTAACTGTCTGGTGGCCATAGAGCTGAAGGTTGGCCGCTTTGAGCCGGAATATCTGGGCAAGCTGGAGTTTTATCTGGAAGCCCTTGATCGCGATGTCAAAAAACCACACGAAAACCCCTCCATTGGCCTGTTGCTCTGCGCCAGTAAGGATGCGGAGGTGGTTGAGTATGCCTTAAGCCGCTCCCTTTCACCCGCCCTGATTGCTGAATACCAGACCCAACTGCCGGACAAGAAGCTGTTGCAGGCCAAACTGCATGAGTTCTACCTACAGAATATTGCTGCGGAGGCTGAACTATGAGCCTGCCGCGTTACGAGCGATACAAGGATTCCGGGGTGGAGTGGATCGGGGAGATACCGGAGGGGTGGAACTGCAAAAGCCTGAAGTACATGCTTCGACCTGGAAATGACGGGATTAAAATAGGGCCATTTGGAAGTGCTCTCAAATCAGAATATTTAACGTCTGATGGGTATAAAGTCTATGGGCAAGAAAATGTTATTAACGACGATTTTGAAAGAGGCTTTCGACACATAGATGAAAATAAATTTCAGGAACTTGAAGTTTATGAAATTTTGACTGGTGATTTACTGATTACAATGATGGGCACCACTGGTTTAGCAAAGCTTGTACCGAGTAAAATCAAAAAAGGTATTATGGACTCTCACCTTATCAGAGTTAGACCAGATGACAACCAAGTGCACCCGATTTTTTTGCAGGTACTTATTAATGATTCTGCGTATATATTTCATCAAAAGAAGCTGTTGAGCAATGGATCAATAATGGAAGGATTGAACTCCTCCATTATTAAATCATTCTCGATTGTATTGCCTCCTCCCCCCGAACAAACCGCCATCGCCACATTCCTCGACCGCAAGACCGCCGAGATTGACCAACTGATTGCCAACAAAGAAAAGCTGATTGCCCTGTATGAAGAAGAGAAAACCACCATTATCAACCGTGCGGTGACCAGGGGGCTTGATCCAGCCGCAAAAACTCAACCTTCCGGCGTTGACTGGCTTGGGGATATTCCTGAGCATTGGGAGGTGAAGCGGTTGAAGTACTTTGTTTCAAAGGTTGGAAGCGGTGTTACGCCAAAAGGAGGAGCAAGCGTTTATCAGCTTGATGGTATTCCGCTATTAAGAAGCCAGAATATCCATTTTATCGGTCTAAAATTGGATGATGTTGCATATATATCACAAGAAACACATGACGATATGTCAAACAGCAAGGTTATGGTTGGTGATGTTCTGTTGAATATTACCGGAGCTTCGATTGGGCGATGTTATTTTGCGGACGAAGTTCTTGGAGAAGCTAACGTAAACCAGCATGTCTGCATCATTAGACCAACTACAACAATAGAAACAAAGTTTTTGTATTATCTGCTTAGATCTGATGTCGGCCAAAAACAAATAGACATCGAGCAGACAGGCAGTGGCAGAGAGGGACTGAATTTTGAATCACTAAAGAACTTCAACTTATGTTTTCCGCCGCCATCAGAACAAACCGCCATCGTCACCCACATAGAAACCGAATGCGCCCGACTGGATGCCATCATCGCCAAGTTCAAGAAACAGATCGAGCTGTTCAAGGAGTACCGCACCACGCTGATTTCTGAAGTGGTAACGGGGAAGATTGATCTGCGCGGGGAGGTGGCATAATCGCATCATTTCGTTCAATGACTTTCTAAAATGACATACATTCTGGAAAGCCATTGACCAGAATGTATGCTAAGGGTATATAAACGGCATGGATATCACAACAATTCTCAAACTGAACGAAATCGCTTTGACGCAGGGAAGTTCCATTCAGCGCAAGCGGTTTGTCTTCCAGAGCGTTCTCGACGATACCGGCAGGCATCAGATAGGGCTTGTCGGCCCGCGAGGTTCAGGGAAAACGGTCATTCTCAAACAGCTGTTGGCTCATTTTGCGGATAACGCCTGCTACCTCTCTCTGGATGCGGTTGAAATAGACGGACTTTTTCAGACCATCCAGGCACTCCATGAAAAGTACAAATACACCCTGTTTCTCGTTGATGAGATCCATCATGAAAAACAGTACGCAAGGGAACTGAAAAAAATATATGATTTTCTGAATGTGCGTATCGTTTTCTCCAGTTCCGTCGCCCTCTCTCTTCATGAAGCTGCCTACGATCTTTCAAGAAGGGTTAAGCTGGTTCCTGTTAATCCCTTCAGCTTCCGTGAATATCTCTATTTCACCAGATCGCTTGAACTCCCCCCTCTTTCTGTTCATCAACTTATGGAACAGAGCTGGGAAACAGGCCATATTCGCCAGGAAACTCATTTTGAAGGTTTTCTTAAAGGCGGCGTGTTCCCCTTTGCCCTGGAAGAGCCAAACATTGTGCCGCTCATGGCAAACATCCTCGACAAAATCATCACCAGCGATATCGCACTGATAGCCAGACTGATGACAGATGAAATTGCAGTTCTTCATAAACTGGTGCGCTTTATAGGCTCATCCTCACCGGATGGAATCAACTATTCTTCACTTTCCAACAACCTGAAGATCACCAAATACAAGGCAGAGCAGTATGTTGATCTTCTTGAACAGGCATTTGTTCTAAAACGGGTTATGCCTGTCGGTACCAATGTCATGAAAGAACCAAAAATCCTGATGCGCTTGCCCTACCGTCTGCTGTTTCAACAGTACGAAAACGCCATAGGCTCGCTTCGTGAAGAGTTCTTTGCTGAGATGATGATCTGCAAGGGTATCTCCTTCAGCTACCTGAAATCTACACGTGGGGCGAAAACGCCCGATTATCTGGTGCAATCTGATAATGAACAGTATGTTATCGAGATTGGCGGACCTGGCAAGGGACGTGAACAGTTTAAAGGGTTTGAAGGCAGGAAAAACCTGATTCTCTCCCACGGCAACGAAATCAGCGGAATTAAGCGGCCACTTTTCCTGATAGGGTTTTGAGGATGCTTATATGACCGCCATAAATACTTAAAAACCTTTAAAACCACTGTCATCTCCCAAAAACAGATCGAGCTGCTCAAGGAGTACCGCACCAAGCTGATTTCTGAGGTAGTAACAGGGAAGATTGATCTGTGTGGGGAGGAGAAAGAATGAAAAGTGCTATTCTGAAGCGATTGACAAAAAATGATCACTTGCCATTGCTCTTTGTTGGCTCCGGCCTTTCCATCCGCTATCTGGGGCTTGAGAACTGGGAAGGTCTTCTAAGGAAATTTGCCGGTATTGCCAAGGATGATGAGTATGCCTATGAGATCTATGTTCAGCAGGCAAAGGCATTTGACTACAAGGAAGGTCTCCTGCCAAAAGTAGCAGAGTTGATTGAACATGACTTCAATCTGTTGTGGTTTAAAGCCCCGCAATTCCAGGAAAATCGTGAACAGTCTGCTGATGAGCTGCGGCGTGGCGTATCTCCCTTCAAAATCGAAATTGCCCATCATACCCGTGAGCGCAGCAAAACCCACAATCAGGAATATGCTTCAGAAATAGCGTTATTTAAGCAGCTTGAAATGAAAAGCATCGGTGGTGTGTTAACGACAAATTATGACAGTTTTATTGAGGATGTTTTCACCAACTACACAAAGTATGTCGGGCAGGAAGAGCTGCTGTTCTCAACTCTGCAAGGTATTTCAGAAATCTACAAAATCCACGGGTGCTGCTCAAAACCGGGATCCATTGTTATTAATGAGGCTGACTATGCCAACTTTACTGAAAACAATGCGTATCTGGCAGCAAAGATACTAACCATTTTCCTTGAGCATCCTATCATATTCATCGGTTATTCCCTTGCCGATAAAAACATTGAAACCATCTTGAAATCCATTGTGAAATGCCTTTCCGTCGAAAACCTTGAAAGGATAAAGGAACGGCTCATTTTTGTGGTGAGGGCTAAAGAAGGAGAGGCTGAAGAGATTTCAACATACAGCAAATCCTTTGAAGGCGGGAAATCCATTGATATGACCCGTGTTCGGCTTAAAAGTTACGAACCGCTTTATCAGGCGTTGCTTGAAAACCAGGCAAAATATAACGCTCCTATGTTAAGACGACTGAAGCAGGATATTTATGAGCTGGTTCTAACCAATAAGCCGACAGGCAGAATGCGTGTAATAAATCTTGAGGATGACAAACTGGAAGATGTGGAAGTGGTTGTCGGCGTTGGGGTGCTGTCTGAGTTCGGCCAGATAGGATACGCGGGCATTACAGCGGCAGAGCTTTATGCCGATGTAATTTTTGATAACGGGGAGTTTGACGCTGAAAAGATAGTCACACGTTCGATACCTACCTTGCTGCCTATCAATAGCATTCTTCCGATTTACAAATATCTTGCCGGATATTCTGGAGAAATTCCTGACAAGGTTAAATCTGCGATTAAAGCTGATTTTGACGACTTACTCTCTTCAACAATAAAAAAGAATCGAGAAGGGAGTTCTTACAGAAACGAAACCATTGTATCGCTAAGGCGACGGTTATCGTCAGAAAGATGCCTCCAGGCACTCCAGTATCTTAAAGAGGAAAATATCAATCCGTTAGAATTACTGGATTTGATACGAGACGTTTTAACAACCAACCCATCAGCACTTTCTGCCACGGAGAAAGAAAAACAGAATTTAAAATCCGACATTAAAAGAGCCATTCGGATCTATGATTGGCTTTGGTATTACAAAAACAAAGGAGCTCTAGCAGCAGCGGCCACGAACTGTCCACCTTGCTAGAACCCCTTTAACTTGTTTCTGGTTACTCATGTTGGTTGGCAAGCACGAACTGCTCACGCCGACATGGCCCCCATCTGCAAATAACTTTACACGACTTTTATGGGTAAGACAAGGGTAATACTGGCAGATAGAAAGTACAGAATCTGCAATTGTGGAAAGCACTGGGCAAATTATTTATAAGTATTAATTACAAGCATTTTAAGTATGTTATGCTTTGGTCGCACCATGCATGCTACGACCAAAGCAAGAAGGAAACCACGCACGTGACCACTATCCACACAGAAAAGACCTTTGAAACCGCCATTGTTGAATGCCTCGTAGAACAGGGCGGCTACAGCCAGGGGATTGCCGACGATTACAGCGTTGAGCTGGGGATGTTCAATGCCGATGTTATCAGCTTTATCCAGGCCACCCAGCCTGACAAATGGGCAAAGCTGGAAACGGTCCATGGCGCTGACTGCCCAAACCGGCTTATCCAGAGGCTTTATAAAGAGCTTGATCTGCGTGGTTCCCTTGATGTGCTGCGTAATGGTTTTGTTGATTACGGCATCAGGTTTCAGATGGCCTTTTTCAAGCCTGAATCGGGCTTAAACCCGGATACGCTGGCCTTGTATGCAAAGAACAGCCTGAAGGTTGTTCGTCAGCTCTACTACAGCGCAAAGAACAAAAATTCGGTTGATCTGGTGCTTGTCCTGAACGGTCTACCGGTTGCCACGCTGGAACTGAAAAATCACTTTACCGGACAGACGGCAAGCAATGCCAGGCGGCAGTACGCTCAGGATCGTGATAACCGGGAGCTTTTGTTTGCCTTCAAAAAACGCGCCCTTGTCCATTTTGCTGTTGATCCTGATGAGGTCTACATGACCACCAGAGTAAACGGGAGCAAGACCTACTGGCTACCGTTCAACAAGGGCTGCAATAACGGCAAAGGCAATCCGGCCAACTCGCCCTCATCCTATCCTTCTCCCCCAGGGAGAAGGGATACAGTTCACCCACTCCCTGGAGAGGGTGGCCAAAGGCCGGGTGAGGGGGGTCACAAGACCTCCTACCTTTGGGAAGATGTCCTTATCAAAGATAGCTGGCTTGATGTTATCCATCGCTTTATTCATCTACAGACAGAAGAATACGAGCTGGATGGAGTGAAGAAGAAAAGCGAGAAGATGGTTTTCCCCCGCTATCACCAGCTTGATGCTGTTCGCAAACTGACTGCCGACGCCAGAGAGAGCGGAGCAGGCAAAAACTATCTGATCCAGCATTCAGCCGGTTCCGGCAAGAGCAATTCCATTGCCTGGCTGGCCTACCGCCTTTCCAGCCTGCACAACGCCCAGGATCAGCGAATCTTTGACAGCGTGATTGTGGTTACTGATCGGAAGGTGCTTGATAACCAGCTGCAGAACACCATCTACCAGTTTGAGCATAAAACCGGCGTGGTTCAGAAGGTTGATAAGGACAGCTCCCAGCTTGCCACGGCTATCAGCTACGGTACCCATATCATCATTACCACCCTGCAAAAGTTCCCGTTTGTGATTGATAAGACAGGTGATCTGCCAGACCGGAAGTATGCCGTTATCATTGACGAGGCACACAGCTCCCAGGGGGGCGAGGCCAGCAAGAAGCTGAAAGAGGTGCTCTCTTCAAAGTCTCTTGAAACTGCTGTTGAAGATGATGCCGGTGAGTATGATGATGAAGACTCCATCAATGCCGAGGTTGAGAAATCATGCGCCGCGCGTGGCCGCCAGAATAACATCTCGTTCTTCGCCTTTACCGCCACCCCCAAGTACAAGACCCTGGCTGTGTTTGGCTGCCTGAATGCAGAGGGAAAGCCGCAGCCGTTCCACCTGTATTCCATGCGTCAGGCCATTGAAGAGGGCTTTATTCTTGATGTGCTGGAAAACTATACGACCTACGAACTGTATTTCAAGCTGACCAAGGCCATTGAGGATGACCCGCTGCTGAATAAAAAGAAGGCAGCACAGGCCATAGGCAAGTATGTATCGCTGCATCCCCATAACCTTTCACAGAAGACAGAAGTCATCATTGAGCATTTCCGGCAGATCGTTTCTAAAAAGATCGGCGGCAGGGCTAAGGCGATGCTGGTAACCGGATCAAGGCTCCACGCCAAACGGTACTTTGACGAGTTCAGGAGATACCTGAAGGCAAAGGGGTATACCGGCATTAAGGTACTGGTGGCATTCTCCGGCAAGGTGATTGACAACGACTTCCCTGAAGGGGTCTCTGAACCGGCCTTGACCGGCTTTGGTGAAAGGGAACTGCCGGAGATGTTTGATACGGATGAGTACAAGATCCTGATTGTTGCGGATAAGTACCAGACCGGTTTTGACCAGCCGTTGTTGCACACCATGTACGTTGACAAGAAGCTTTCCGGAGTAAAGGCCGTACAGACGTTATCCCGCCTGAATCGCACCTGTCCGGGCAAGGATGATACCTTTGTGCTGGATTTTGTGAATGATCGCGAAACGATACTGGCCTCATTCCAGCCATACTATGAGATTACAACCGTGGTATCCGAGCCCGACCCGAATCATCTGTATGACCTGAAGGCCAGGCTGGATGAAAAACAGATCTACTGGCAGACAGAGATTGAGGTGTTCGCACGGGTCTACTTCAAGGACAGCCGTCGGTTGACGGTAAAGGATCAGGCAGCGTTATACGCCTGGATTGACCCGGCGGTTGATCGTTTCAAGGCCATTGAGAAAGATGATGAAAAGGATGAGTTCAAGAAGAGTCTGCGCACCTGGACAAACCTGTATTCCTTCCTTGCCCAGATTATGCCCTTTACCGAGCCTGATTTTGAAAAGTTCTACGCATTCGCAAAGCTGCTGCAGACCAAGCTGCCCAGGAAGGATTTATCGGAAACCTTGCAGCTTGATGATGAAGTCGCCCTTGAATACTACCGCCTGCAGAAGATTGCGGACGGCAGTATTGAGCTACAGAAGGATGAGACCGGAGAGCTTGACGGTCTGACAGAAGCGGGCATCAAACGGGCAAAGGAAGAGAAGGCGGCATTATCTGAAATTATTGACCTCTTGAATGAGCGGTTCGGCACCGATTTTGAGCAGGCCGACAGGTTGTTCTTTGACCAGATTGAGGCAGAGCTTGTGGCGGATGAAACCCTGAAGACCCAGGCACAGGCTAACAAGATTGATACCTTCAAGTATGCCTTTGAAGATCAGTTTCTGGGCAAGCTGATCGAGCGGATGGATCAGAATCAGGAGATTTTTGAAAAGATTGTAGAGGACAAAGCCTTTGGCGGCCTTGTCAGGGAATGGATGATGAAGAAGGTGTATGCCAGGCTGCAGGAGGTCTAAGGCTGTAACTTACGTCTATTTATCCCTTTGACTTCCACTGATCTGTTCCCCCCTCGTGGAGAGGAGGGGACAGATGATAGCAACTGGCGGAAGATTGGTGTTAATCGGATTTATGCAGGAGAGGGGTGGATTTGCCTTACTTGACCTCTACCTGCCAGAGGTTCCCTTCGCTTCTCATCTCCGGCTGATACATCGGCCAGACAGCAGTCGGCAATGCGGTTACCTTTCCTTTCAGTTCCGGTGAGATTACAAAGCGGAATTCATGCTGTCCGGCTGGAAGGCGGCTCATAAACCAGGCCATTGTGGCATCCCTCTGCTCCTTGTGGTCGTACCAGCCCTGGTAGAATGCCTCTCCGCTGTAGCGTGGGTCTTTGTCGGACTGACGAACCTCAAAACCTGCCGGAAGCTGTTCTTCAAGGATGATGTACTCAAGTTCCCTGCCATTTTTTACAAGCAGGCGGATCTCAAGATCTTCTCCTTGTCTTACGGACTCATCAATCTTTAACGGTTCGTACTCATGCCTCCATTCCCCTCCACTCTGTACCGATCTTATCCGGTAGACCCTGCGTTCAATTTCAAGATCCCTGTTCTGCTCTGCTTTATCAGGGTTTACCCTGTATTTCAAGGTTGTTGCCACAGAAGGATTGCCGGTTCCGGAAAGTTTTTCTAGTACAAGGCGGTTTTCTCCGGCAGAGGGGATTATTCTTGCTTCAGGAGTTCCGCCTGCAAGTCGTCCTTTTTCAACCTTGTAATGCTGGATCTCTTTGCCGTTATGAAGCAGACGGGCGGAGTATGAGCTCTCATCTTCACGGCTGTTTGCAAGATAGTCTGCAATGGCTATGACGCTTTTGGCTGATCCGTAGGTGGTCTGCCACCAGCCGCCGCTCTGCCCCCTTGCCAGATAACGGGCAAGAGAGGGATTAAGGGGATAGTCAGGTATTATCCTGCTTGTTGCGGAGAGGAAAGAGGCTGTCGTCTCGATTGAGGAGCTCCCCCATCGTTTTTCTGAAGGATTGTCAGGTAGCCAGGCTGTAGCAGGTTCTTTCTTTAAGAGCTTTTCCATATCTTTAAGGATCTTTGTAGCATCTTTAGTCTTTCCCATATTGTGAAGAGATTCTGCAACGGCAATAATCTCATCGGGAGAAAGCTTGTCAAAAGAGTCTGCAAGACGTTTTTCTGTGGCGCTGTCCCTGCCGCCGTGGGCTGTAAAGGCACGATAAAGCAGGGCAGCCTGGCCTGGTTCTGCCGAGGGCAACATGCTCTCTATTGCATTCATCCCCCGCTTTATCATCCGTTCATCAACCTTAACCCCTGCCTCTTTTGTCGTTGCCAGCCCGTCCATTACCAGCGCGGTCATCATCTGATTGACAGGACTCTTCTTCCACCAGCCCCATCCGCCGTTTTCATGCTGAAACCCGGCCAGGCGTTGCAGTCCCTGTTCGATAATAATGGGCAGTTTTTCGGCTGTAGCGGGGGATACTGCATCTCCGGTTTTTATCATCTTCTGAGCATATACTGCAGGGACAAAGCGGGCTATGGTCTGCTCAGTGCAGGAGTACGGAAAGTCAATAAGGTGTTCAAGGGCCAGGGCGACTGTTCCGCCCGCAGTCTGGGAGAAGTTTGCCTGTATGGCCGCCGTTCCCTCCACTGCATCGGCAGGCAGGTCAAGCATGGTTTCCCCTCTTCCTGAAGATGCCTCAATGGCGCCGCCCTGCTCACGCTGCAGGCTGCGTGAAAGAACCGGTATGCTCAGTTCCAGGGAATCCTTACCGTCAGTTCCTGCGGCTGAGATCCGTAATGTTGCCTCTCCGGCCTGCTTTGCCTCAACATCAATTTCGCGTCGCAGAGTCCCTCCAGCTGGAACTGTGCCGCCAAAGATGGTTTCACCCGCAAGGGTCAGTCCGGTTGATTCAACCATTCCCTTTACCTGCTGTTCCTTGTTGGAAGCGTCGGTCAAAACAGCCGGTATCTGTACCCTGTCCCCTGCGACCAGAAAACGGGGTGGGGAGAGGCGGGTCATAAATGGTAATCTGGATATGAAAGTGGTTTTTCCTGTGCCGAATTCCTGTTGCAGGGTATGGCCTATTGCGGTTGCGCGCCAGGTGGTCAGATTATCCGGCAGCGGAGCCTCTGCGGTCAGATCCCCTTTTGTGTCGGTAACAAGGATCGGAAACCATCCGGCTGTATCCTTAAACTGTTTACGTGTCTTTATTCCTTTAAGATCCTCATCCAGCGCTGCGGCTGCGGCATCTTTTGAGGCTCCGCCAAGGTATAGGCGGGGAAATGAATAGATGGTTCTTACCAGGTGATCCCTTCTTCCACGGAAGAAATTGTAGATCTCTTCGCGGGTTTCCGGCGCAACGGCAAAAATGGCTTCGTCAACCAGTGCAAGCGATATCTCGGCAGGAACCGCTTTTTGGGCTACGGTTGACCTGATTGAGATCCGTGCGGTATCTCCCGGGGCGTATACAGGGCGTTCCGCTTTAAGCTCAAGTTCCAGTTTTCCGGGGTTATGCTCAATCTTGAGCAAACCTTCCTGATGGTAAAAACGACCCGCATGGATGATAACCAGTGAAACATATATGTTAGGAGCCAGCTCTTTGGTAACCGGTATTTCAATAACCTGAACCTGTGAGGTGACCGGGATTATCTGTTGTTTATGGATTCTTCGTCCCTCAAGGGTAAAGAGAAGCGAGCCGCCAATCCCTGGTGACCTTACTATCAGGCGGGCTGTATCGCCAGGTTTGTAACTCTTCCGGTCAAATTCGGCCTCCAGCTCACGATAACTCCCTGCCCAGCTGCTCCCTTTATCCCAGACCCAACTGTAGGTTTCATCAAAGCTCCGTCGCTTCCCCTCATCAAAGGTTACCGCTCTGAGCCTCCAGTATCCTGAATCAGGGAAGATGTAAGGAATACGTGCTGCCCCGTAAGAGTCTGTAGAGGCATTGACGGTTGCAACAGCCTTCCATGACCAAGTGCGGCTCTTCCTGTCGTAACTCTGCTGTTCAATCTCCATAATTACCGGATGATCCGGTTTCGGCTTTCCATGCCAGTCAGCAACCCTGGCTGTAAAAACGGTCTCCTTACCAGGCTTTAAAAGGTACTCATCTCCCTTGATCCGGATATCAAGGAGGGAGGGGGTGACTGTCAGGGATGCAGAACCTGAGACCATCCGGCCGGATATGTCGGTTACATCAGCTTCAATGCTGTATCTGACAGGTTGTTCATGCTTCTTTGCGGTAACTGTTATTGCGGCAGTTCCATCCGGATCCAGCTTTGCTTCCCCTTCACCTATAAACTCGCTGTAGCCGCCAAAATAGTAATTTTCTTCAGTAAAACCCCCTCCAGGAGAATCATCCCGATGCCAGGGTTGCGAGTAGAGCCGCCAGATTACCTTGCCGTTTGCCACCGGTGCTCCAAAGTAGTAACGGGCGGACAGCTTCAGCGGGATCTGGCTATCGCCAAGCCAATACTGCTCTGTACTGTTCAGCTTTACCTCAAATTCCGGCTTGCGGTATTCCAGAACCTTGAAACTGCTATGCCATTTCTCGTTATTGCTGCTTGCAATTATGCTGTACTCACCCAGTACAGGGGTTGCAGGCAGCTTGAACTGGCCGTGGAAAGAACCTGAAATCCCGTTGGAAACGGTTTCTTCAAAGACAGTTTTTTCTCCTGAATCCGTTACCTTGATCCTTACCTGTCCGGCAGGCGGAAGCTGATAGTCGTCCCCCGCATTCTTACGCAGTATCCCTTTGTAATAGACGGTCTGACCTGGGCGGTATGCGGTTCTTTCCGTATAGAGATATCCTTTTATCTCTCTTTTTTGCACATCCCCTTCATCCGCTGCAAGTGAGAGGATTGCCAGGCTGTTGCCGTGGCGGGCAACTATCCTTGAGCCGGATTTCCTTGTATCCCAGCTTGCCGTCCCATCTTCAATGCTTGTTGTAGTCGGCTTGTTCGAGACGTTTCCATAAAAGCGCACCCCTTTAATTGGCTTGCCTGTATGAATATTAACTGCCTGAAGGAGCGTCCCATCCGGTGATGATTTGGCAACAACACCGAGGCTGCTTGAAAGAAACGCAATCCTTGCCGCTGCTCCTTCAGCCTCAAGTGCCAGCAGATATACACCAGGGGGAAGGGGAGGAAGCTTGAATTTTGTGCGTGTGCGGTGATCGCTTTTAGGTTTTTTGAATATGACATTGAATGATTTGATTGCCTTCAAGAGGTTGTCAGGTATCTCTTCCGGTTTTGAAAGTTCAACGGTGTTATCAATCAAACGTTCTGGCTGCATCCGGTATATGGTAGCCTTTGCAGAGTTGATCCAAAGCCCGTACCCCCTGACTGATACGGTTTTGTTCGATAAAACAAGATCACCGTATTCCTCAATCTCAACGGAAGGAGGCTTGGGGGTTGTTGTTAAGTTAACCTGCCGGTTTTCCTCCTCTTTCAGCGGAATCTGCAATTCAGCCTGTTCCATCCTCTCGTCAGAGATGGAGATCTTGTAAGTTCCAGGAGGCAGCATCCCGACCTTAAGGATTCCGTTCCCATCCAGCTTGCCGCTGCGCCAGATGCCGCTGCCGTTTACTGTAATCCCAACACCTGAAGTCGAGTCCATTCTTACGTTTTTTGCAAGTTTTACGTTCAGTTCCAGGCTGGCAGCACGGCGAACGGTCAGATCGCCAAGCTGTCTCTTCTCGCCTGGACGAACCTGTGGGTAGATACTTTTCTCAAAGACCCAGCCTGACTGTTCAAGGGTCAGGTCGTGGCCGTGTGCATCCAGTTTATTGAAGCTGAATCTGCCTTCAGAGTCTGTTTCAGCGGTGAAAAGACGGTCAACCACCAGCCTGAAACCGGCAAGAGGCTTTCCTTTGTCGTCAATCAGGCGTCCGGTAAAAGAGGCGGCCTTGTTCAGCCAGACCTTGACTTCATCCTTCTCTTCTCCATTCAGATAGAGCCAGTTACGGGAAATACCAAAGCCTGTAGCCTTACATAGATAGATGTAGTTTCCTTTTGGAAGCAGAACCGTGGCCTTCCCGTCCGGGTCTGAGGATACGGTTGCCACTATCCTTTCGGGGGTTTTCTCATCTCTGAATTCAATCAGGGCGTTTTGAACCGGTTTGTTGGTCTCGGCTGCCATGATTGAAAGCCTTACATTATATGAGCCAGTCGTCGGTTTTTGCGGGTTGGCGGCAAGGCTGTTTGCAGCAGCCAGAAGGATGAAGATAGAGAAGATAACAGGAAGTATGCGTCGCATTTGTGGGACTCCTTCTGAAGAGGATAAACTGTGAGGAGAGGTAAGTTGACTTTACCATAATAAATCATGCCAGCAAGGTATGGGTAATTCTTTATCCTTGAAAAAACATTTAAAACGGATCGATCGCAGAGAACAGATAGTAAAGACAAGGGGTTATAAAGCAAAAAATGTTTTTTGATGCACTCAAGAGGAATATCTTGTTTTGGTTTTAAGCCTTTGGGGAGATCAGTTGATTGCGTGTGCTACGGTTACGGCGGATATCCTGCTGCAACCTGCCTTCAACAGAGCCTCGGCGCAGGCAGAGAGGGTGGCGCCGGTTGTAAAGACATCGTCAACAAGCATAATATGTTTGCCTGTAACAGATTCAGTATCCTTGACGGCAAATGCCCCTTTTAGGTTTGTCAGCCGTTCTGCTCGGGTAAGTTCTACCTGCGGTGTCGTGCGGCGGGTGCGTATAAGTCCTTGCCGTAGCAGAGGTATCTGCCAGTTTCTGGATAGTGTTTCTGCGATCAGAAGGGACTGATTAAAGCCTCGACTTCGTAATCTGCTTTTATGGAGCGGTACAGGAATCAGCAGTTCAGGTCTTTGTTCAGAGACAAAGGAGTGGAGAATCTCTGCTGTTAAAAGGGCAAGCGGGCGACGCAGATGCGATTTGTAGAGGTATTTGTAAGCATGGATCAGCTCTTTACAGGAACCTTCATATCTAAGCGCAGCCCTTGCTGCGCTGTAGGGTGGAGGTGATGTTATACATCGGCTGCAGGTATGGTCTACTCCTTCTCCTTCAAACGGCATGCCGCATACAGTGCAGAGAGGAGAGTTGATTACCGGCAACGAATTGTAACATTCATTGCAGATATGCAGTGAAATTTCACCTTGAACCGGTTTGTGACAGATATGGCATCTCGGAGGCAGAGCGATATCCAGTAGGGCATTAAAAATGCCTGCAAACCGACTCATATCCTAAAGGCCGAGATCCGCGTTTATGACCAGCAGATGCAGATCTGTAAGGCGGGGTCTTCTATCTATTACGGTGGTCACACGGCAGAGCCTGTCAGGTGAATCGCAATCTGAACAGAAACCGGTCTTGGCGCATGGGGTGTTAAAGTTGAGTCGTTTGGCATTTGGAGGTGTGGCCCAATCTTTTACACGCCTTATAGCATCCTGTACGCTGCCATCTACCAGCTTGTTTCTGCCAATTGCCACTATTACCTTCTTGGGGCCAAAAAACATCGCTCCGGCTCGATTGCCGGTGGCATCAATGTTTATAAGTTCGCCAGTTATCGTAAGGGCGTTGCTGCTACAGAGAAATAGGTCGCAGGTAAGTTGTCGACGCATGACCTCCATCTTCTGCTCCTTTGACAAGCTGGAATCTGAATGGTTGAGGATCTCCTTTCCCTGTCCGGCAAGTATCTTCTTGACACCCAGGTCGGCAATGGTCATGGAACCTCCAAAACCTACAGTGATGGCATCTGTTGCGGCCTTGATTATGTAGTTTGCTGCATCATTGGGAACCGGGCAGTATATGGCTGTGAAGGCATTTCTATTCAGCGCCTCAACTGCCTTAAGGCATTTCTGCTCCGATCTCCAGTTTGTGAGTTCTTCCGTAATGCTCATGCTTTTTCTCCTTTTAGTAAAGGCAGCTCTATATGAAAACAGGTTCCTTCACCTATTTCACTGTTTACCGATATCCTTCCACCGTGAGCCTTAACCAGTTCCTTTACAATGGCCAGCCCCAATCCCAGGCCGCCGTTCTTTCCCTTGTAGAACCGTTCAAAGATCCGGAGTAAATGCTCCTGTTCAATACCAATACCGGTGTCCTTTATATCAATATTCAATGAGTCGCCATCTGTTTTGCTTACAATTATATCCAGCTGACCGCCATCCGGCATAGCGCGCAATGCATTAGTCGTAAGATTTATGATTATCCTGACAAATTGATCAGGGTCTATCCAGGCCTTAATCTCTTCATCTCCTTCTACATTTATCCTTACCTTCTGTTCTTCTGTCTGTCTGGAAAAGCGGGAAATTAGCTGCCTAAGGTATGGAATCAGATGGATATGCTGAAGGTTTAGGTTTGTGTGCGCTGTCTGGGCTCTTGTCAGTTCATCTACAGCATCAAGGATTAGCGCAAGCCGACTTGCCTCATCATGCAGTGACTGCAAAGCCTCGGGGCTGGTGGGAAGGAGACCGTCAATCATCCCTTCAAGCTCTCCCTTTATGATCATAAGAGGTGTTCTTAGCTCATGCGCGGCATTTGAGACTAGCTGCTTGCGAAGTTCTTCCTGTGACTGCAGTTTATCTGCCATCCGGTTGAAGGTTGCTGATAATTTGCCTATCTCGTCACTGCTGTTGATTTCAACCCTGGAGGCAGGGTCGCCAGTAGCCAGATTTTCTGCGGCCAGGTTAAGTTGCTGCAAAGGCAGGGAGATCCTCCTCGCAGCCAGAATGCTCAGTATTACGGCAAAAAGGCCAAGCCCCAGAACAGTGTAGGCCAGAAAGCGGTTTGATGACTGGATGAAGAAATGTTCATGCAGGGGTGTTGGCAGGCGAACATCAAGCCTGCCTATCTCTTCTCCTTTCATAAACAGTGGATAGCTCTGAAACTCTGAATTGTTGGCTATTTGCGGACGTCTTGCGTTTGATGCGACAACCCGTTCTTCCATTACAGGGGAAAGTGAAGTCAGAGCCTGTTCTGTATCAATAACAAGGTTGTCCCCCGTATCGTACAACTTCAGTTCAATCCCTGAAAGCCAGGCCCATACAATATCGTCGCATACCTCATCTTTTCTCCAACTTCCGGAACTTTCATAACGTCCTTCAAGAACAGCCTGGATCTGGTAGAAACGGTCAAGCATCCTTCCTTCGCCAAATGCCTTGAAATCACGGATTACGAAGTTTCTTAAAAGCAGGGAGGAGGAGAGGGCGATGGTTATCACAATCATCAACAGAAACAGAAGCTTGCGTTGCAGACTAAAGCGCATCCCGTTCTCCTGCAAACAGGTATCCGATTCCATAGATTGTCTTTATAAATTCCGGCTTGTGGCTATCCAGCTCTATCTTTTGACGCAGGTTTTTTATATGCGCGTCAATACTTCGTTCATAGCCGTCGAATTGATAGCCCAATGCCTTTGAGACCAGTTCATCACGGCTGTAGGTTCTGCCAGGAGAAGCAGCCAGTGTCTGTAACAGTTTAAATTCAGTGGGGGTCACGCTGCATGTTTCTCCACGGCAGGTAAGGGAATGGCGGCGGCTATCCAGAATAAGGGAACCTTTGTTAAAGCTGGCGGGACGTTCTCCTGCAGATCCGCTGTCATATCTCTTGAGCACAGCCTTTACACGATAGACAAGCTCACGTGGTGAGGCAGGCTTGACAACATAATCGTCAGCGCCCAGCGCAAAACCGGTTATACGCTCCTCCTCGGATGATCTGGCGGTAAGCATGATAACCGGAAAATTGCCCAGCTCTTTAAGATCCTGACAAAGCTCTTCACCGCTTCTGTCAGGCAGGCCGAGATCGAGGATAACGGCCAGTGGCAGTTCCTGTTCGGCCTTTTCAAGGGCAGTCCTGGCGGTATCGGCATGGATAACCCTGTAATCGGCTCCTTCAAGGTAGGCCTTTATTATTCGGGCTATCTTCAGATCATCTTCTACTATCAGGATAGGAGGTTGCATTCTCTCTTGTCCAGTTAACGGATGGAGCGAATCCGTCCGGTTCTTTTGTCAATGAAAACCCTGTCGGTCAATCTTCCTTCAGAATCAGTGATGTCTGCAATATACCCCATTCTGAACTCTTTGCGGAGAGTAATCTGTGCTGGCGGAATATTAAAGAAAAGCCCCAGGCGTTCGCGAGCCTCATCCGTCGTTCTTAAAGGTTGGCGTGCCCCGTAACGATCAGGGTGTCTGCGGGGGCAGTATTCGCCAAAAGGAGGGGGAGAGGCTCCTGGTTCAGATAACCATCGGCCACCATGCCTGCCGCCGCGTCCTTGCCAGGGTTCAGTAGATTCTGCCGCCGCAGGGATGGTTGAGAGAAGCAGGGCTGTTGCCATAAGGCAGATTATTAAAACTGTTTTCATCATAACCTCAGTATTATTACTGATTCACGGTTGATTCAGAATTATGCGATAGGGTTGTAAAATGGCTTATAAGGCGTCAACATTGACTGCCTATAGAGTTTTCCCCTCACCATGAGTTTCCTCAGGGTGAGGGTAGTTTTCTGAAGTCTTTAACAGGGCTTACTTTGGTGGAGCAGACGCCGGAGCTGGTGGTACGGCCATCCATCTGCAATCTTCCATCATGCCGCCCATCGTTCCACCGTGTGGCCTTTTGTGTCCCCGTTTGCCAGGCTTGCCCATTTTACCCATAGGAAGGCCTGCTTTTACATGGGCATCAATCATCTGTTTACGCAGTTCGGCAACTTCACCCCGTAATTTTGATATTACAGCGGAATCCGGTTTGTCCTTAAGAAATTCCTTCTGTAGTTCAAAATGTTTGTTGGATAGCTCCTGACGGATAGGGAGAGTTTCTGTTGCGAACTTCTTGTACTGCTCTGTGTACTGGCCGCGATATGCCATCCCCTGTCCCTGGCCCATACCTGGTGGTACAGCCAGTGCGGTTCCGGCTACTGAAAGAGCTACTACTGCGGTGAATGCTGCGATGGTTTTTTTCATGGTTACTTCCTCCTTTGGGTTTTTGTTCGTATAGAACCTCGTTGTGATGGTTCTACCTTACTACCCTTGTGAGAAGTTACCATGAAGAGATTGTGAAAGATTATGAAGATTTCAGGGCAGTGTTGACCAGCTCTGCCAGACAGCGGATAAAGGTAGGGGAATCGTTGAGCGATTCTATCCTGCGGAACTTAGAGATCCCCAGTTTGCGGGCTTCTTCTGCGTACTCAATATCAATCTCATGCAGGGTTTCAATATGGTCTGAAACAAATGAGAGAGGAACGACCAGCAGATTCTTGCAACCGACCGCAGCCAGTTCTTTAAGTTTGTCATCCGTAGATGGTTCAAGCCACTTGACCGGTCCTGCACGGGACTGAAAAGCAAGTTGGTACGGAACTTCTCCAAACTGCTCCATTACCAGCCTGACTGTGGTCTGAATATGGTTGAGATATGGATCCCCGTCATCTATGAACGATTGGGGCAGCGAATGAGCTGAAAAGAGCAGTTGAGGTTCTGAACGGTCTTTAAATGTGGCCAGACCCTTTTCAATCTTCTCGGCTAATGCCTGAATGTATAGAGGGTGGTCATAAAACTGCTCTATGGTAAGCAGATTCAGGTTGGGGAAAGATGAGAGGCTGCGTTTAAGGTCGTTGAAGCTCGAGCCGCTTGTTGCACGGGAGTAGTGAGGGTAGAGTGACAAGGCCACGACATTTTTTGCCCCTGAAAGCGATATTCTGGACAATGTATCTGCACTGAACGGATGCCAGTAACGCATACCAACATGACACGGGATGCCGGTTTCTGCTGAAAGAGCGACGGCCTGTGCCTCGGTAAGTTCCCTTATGGGTGATTTTCCACCTATCTCTCGATATTTCTCAATTACCTTAGGGGCGCGACGGTTTACAATCATTCTTGCTATTAAAGGCTGTAGCCAGGCAGGCCCTATCTTAATAATCTCTCTGTCGGTAAAAAGATTAAGCAGAAATGGCCTGACCGCTTCAAGCGAATCAGGCCCTCCCATCTGTAGCAGAATTATTGCGGTATCGTTCATGGATGTTCAGAGTCCTGTATCAGTCTTTTTTTATCGCAATCTGCAATTCGCTTATCTTCTTCCTCAGGGTGTTTCGATTGATCCCCAGAATATCTGCGGCTCTTACCTGGTTTCCACGGGTTTTTTCAAGGACATAACGTATAAGCGGCCTTTCGACCTGTTCAAGCACACGATTATATATATCCCCTTTGTCCAGTTTTTCAATACCATTCATTGAACTTCGTAGTTTTGTCTCTACGATCGCCTCCAGAGATTGTTCCTGTGGCACGGCATGGAAAGTCTCTCTATGATTGGTAATGGCGGTAAAATCGGAGGGTGAGAGGAGGTGATCAGAGGATAGTATTACCGCTCTCTTTATGCTGTTTTCAAGTTCCCTTACGTTGCCGGGCCACGAGTGGGTTGTCAGCAGCTGCATTGTATCCGGACTACACTGTTTTGTAGGAATTTCCAGTTCTGCGCAGGTGTGTTCAAGGAAATAGGCAACCAGAGCAGGGATATCCTCTTTCCTCTCTCTTAAAGGGGTCAGGTTGATAGGTACTACATTAAGGCGGTAGTACAGATCCTCCCTGAATTCGCGGTTGCGGACATGTTCCTGAAGATCCTGATTGGTGGCGGCAACGACACGAACATCAACAGCCAGATTCTGGGAACCACCGATACGGGTAATCTCCTGTTCCTGCAATACCCTCAGTATCTTGGCCTGCAGATCGAGCGGCATGTCGCCTATCTCATCCAGAAATATAGTGCCGTGGTTGGCCTGCTCAAACTTTCCGGTCTTACGTTCTATGGCTCCGGTAAATGCGCCACGCTCGCTGCCAAAGAGCTCGCTTTCAAGCAGATCCTTCGGAATAGCCGCACAGTTGATAGCGACAAACGGTTTGCCAAAACGGCTGGAGTTCAGATGAATAGCGCGTGCTACCAGCTCTTTTCCTGTGCCGGACTCCCCTTGAATCAGGACGGTAATATCGCTACCGGCCACCTTGCCAATAGTTTTATACAGTTCCTGCATTGAAGCGGAGTTGCCGATTATGTTTTTTTCAACCAGATAGCGATCCTTTAACTCTTGTTTAAGCATGGCCACCTGATTGCTTACATCCCTTGCCCTGCTTACCTTTTCAATGATGGCATCCAGAACCTCAAGATCAAAAGGCTTGGTTATATAGTCGTAGGCGCCTCGTTTCATTGCCTCAACTGCGTTTTTCATACTTGCCTCTGCGGTCATAACCACAACCAGCAGATCAGGCCTCAGCTCCCTTGCCTTGTCCAGAAGTTCCAGTCCGGTCATTCCTGGCATCTTAATATCAGCAATGACAAGGTCGTAGGACTGTTCCTGTACCTGACGAAGAGCCTGATTCCCATCTGCCGCGAGGTCGACGGAATATCCTTTTTTACGAAGAGCCTTGGAAAGAACCCATCGCATGCTCTCTTCATCATCTGCTACCAGAATCCTGTGCAGTCCCATATAGTTATCCTTTCAAGGCAGACTGGATCAGCGGTAACAGCACGCTGATCTTCGTTCCCTGTTCCTGTTTTGATTCAATCTTTATAATGCCGCGATGTTCGGCGACAATCTTCTGGCAGATCGCCAGCCCCAGCCCTGTGCCTCCATCCTTTGTGCTGAAAAACGGTGTGCCTACCTTGGCCAGATTCTCTTCGGAAATCCCCCTACCGGTATCCTTTATATCAACAGCAACCATTCTGGAACGGTTTTCATCTCGGGAAAGGTGATATTCGGAAAGTACACGGCTGGTAATGGTCACCCTTCCCCCTTCTGACATGGCTTCCAGGGCATTTTTAATCAGGTTTAGAAACAGCTGGGTAAGCTGTGCCTCATCAGCCATTATAGGAGGAATACTTGGGTCAAAGGCAGTAATGATAGAAACATCTCTGCTGGCTGCCGGCTCTCTTTGCAAGAGTATTATGTCGCCAAGCACCAGATGCAGGTTGACAGGAGCATAACGGGGGCCTCGGGGTGACGCCAGATCAAGGAGCTGTCTTATTATTTTGTCAATTCGATCGGTTTCCCTGATCATTACTCTGGAATAATCAAGAAGTTCGCTGTTAGGGTCAAGCTCCCTTTCAAGAAGTTGGGCGGCTCCTTTTATGCCCCCCAGAGGGTTTTTAATCTCATGTGCAAGGCCAGCGGCCAGGGTTCCCAGGGCGGATAGGCGATCCGCCTGCCGGACTGCAGCCTCAAGTTCGCGGATAGAGGTGAGATCTCTAAGGTTAAGTATTACTCCGATGGTTTTTCCGTCTCCCTGAACAAGCGGAAAGGTGGTGGCGTTGACAGGAACCGGATTTCCGGAGGTAATAAGCACGATGTTGTCCTGATCGGAGAGGGAACCCCCTGTAATTGTGGTTCGTTCAACCATTTCGATAAGGAACGGCTCTGAGCGAAAGGAATCTATAAAGCTGGTTCCAACTATCTGACGGCGGGAACGGCCTGTTATCTCTTCTGCAGCCGGATTCATAAGTGTTACCAGACCTTCATGGCTGATAACAATCACTCCGTCTCCAACGCTGTCCAGCACCGTAATGGCGTATTCGCTCAGTTCTTTATTCACTGTAACTGTCACTCTCCACTATTTCCCAGTTGTTCTATCACCGCCAGCAGTTCCTGCTTATTGAGTGCCCTGTTAGCGGTTCTTCTCAATGTGGCGCCTCCGGTAATGCCATGGATGTACCAGCCCAGGTGCTTCTTTATTTCACGAATGGCAAGATGTTCTCCAAGCTCTGTACAGAACATCTCAAGGTGTTTGGCAGCCATCTCCGCCCTGTTCTGCGGGGTTACCGGCAAAACAGGTCTGCCTTCAAGTAATGATGCAGTCTGACTGAATATCCATGGGTTACCCAAAGCCCCGCGCGCAATCATCAGGCCGTCGCAACCGGTTTCTTCAAGCATTCTTTGACAATCTTCAGGAGTGAACAGGTCTCCGCTGCCGATAACGGGTATTTTCAGTGTCTGCTTTAGATGGCCTATCTGTTGCCAGTTTGCCTGTCCGCTAAACATCTGGGTTCTGCTGCGAGGGTGCAGTGTTATGGCATCACAGCCCTCTGCCTCGGCAATCCGGCCAACCTGAAGCCAGGCATTATCTCCAGAGTTCCAGCCAGATCGTATCTTTACAGTTAAAGGAAGCCTTGTTGCCTTCCGCACAGATTTTATTATATCTGCAACCAGTGACGTATCTTTAAGCAGTGCGCTACCTGACCCTGCTGCGGTAACCTTGCGGACAGGGCATCCCATGTTTATATCCAGCAGCTCTGCCTGATCTGATACCATCATAGCTGCCCTTGCCAGCAGTTCTGGAGAGTCTCCAAAAAGCTGGACAGCCAGTGGATGATCCTCCGGAGAACTTGCCAGAAGAGCCAGTGTGTTTTTGCCTTCACGAACCATGCCGTTGACGCTTATCATCTCTGTAAAGGCCAGCGCTGCCCCTTCCTGTCTGCAGATAATCCTGAAAATCCTGTTTGTGATCCCTGCAAGAGGCGCAAGAATCAGGTTGTGGGGCAGAACCAAATCGCCGATTTTGATTGAACGCAGTAATGACAATCTCTACTCCTGATTATAATTTAATCACCAGAGTCTGTTTTTTAGGCATACTACCATGCTGTTGCCCTCGTACAATCTGTTGTTTGTTTTGTATCATTTTTTTGTTGCCTTGTTATGCTAATTAACTGTTAAATGAAAAAACTGTAACAGTTAATAAAAATCAGGGGAATATAGTTATGTTTGGAATTGGAATGCCGGAACTCATTATAATAATGGTCATTGCTCTGATTGTAATAGGCCCCAACAAGTTGCCGGAATTGGCAAAATCGCTGGGCAAGGGGCTGGCTGAATTCAAAAAAGCATCGGATGACTTCCAGCGTAATATTAGTGAGGAGAGCCGCAAGGCAGAGGTTGAAGAGCTGATAAAGAAGAAAAAGGCTGAAAACCCGGAGTTTGCGAATCTTGATCAGCCAAAAGAGCCTGAATCCAGTGATGAAACAAAAAAACCTGCCTGATATTTAATCAGGTATCTATCTGCTAAAGAAAAGGGTCGAAAGTAATTTCGACCCTTTTTTGATCCAATCTGTTCTTAAATTGGTGTGTCTCTTGAACCACTACTTCGGCATCTGGCAATACATATTCTCGTAAGGTCTTTTGCTCTTGGGTAGAATCTTTACAAACGGTTCTGCCATAATATCGACAAGTTGAAGGTCATAATCTTCACAGTAAGATTTTAAAAGCCCTTCCAGCTGGCTTTTGTCAGCTTCATCAAGTTCAAATACTCCCACCTCTTTTGAAAGTCTTGCTTCATCAACTCCGCCACGAACGTATATGACACCTCCGTGCATTCCGGTTCCAAACAGGTAGCCATGCTTTGGTTTGTCAGGATTATCGCTGTACATTCCCAGCAGTATCAGAACTCCGCCAGCCATATATTCACCGAAGAAATCGCCTGCCTTGCCTCCTGCTATCAGTACCGGCTTGTTGTCATAGTAGGATTTCATATGGATGCCTACCCGATAACCGACATCCTTCTTTATATGGATCTTGCCGCCACGCATGCCGTATCCGAGCACATCTCCCGCATGGCCATGAACAACCACCTTCCCTGCGTTCATGGTGTTGCCGATGTTGTCCTGGGCGTTTTCGTTGACGATGATGGTTGCCCCGTTCATAAAGGCTGCAAGGTCATTTCCAGGTACTCCGTTTATGGTTATTGTAACCGGCCTGTTGATGCCGTCGCCGATGAAATACTGGCCATTCACGTTCTCCAGCTCAATCTTCTCAGCGCCACCGTCTACAGCATCTCTTACCTGCAGGTTCAAATCTTTGTAGTACAGTCCCTGGGCATCTATTTTCATATCAGTTCTCCATCTTTACAATTACCGGTTCACCGCCACGGGGAGACCAGATTCGGGAAGGCTGCGGGCAGATCTCCCTGATGGCTGCCTCTTCAGAGGCCATGTAGACCATATCTTCATGTTCGGCGCATACCAGTGGTCGCAGTTTAACCCTGTCATTCAATCCAATCAGACCTTTATTGCTGGCAAACAGGATTGCAAACGGGCCGTTCAGAAGTCCGCTGCCGTAAACCTGACGGACTGCGGTGTACAGTTCGCGCTCTTTCTGGGGGAGTTGATCGATCAGAGACCAGAAGGGGGGCGCCAGTGCGGTGCATGCCAGTTCCGGTGGCAGTCCGTGCTTGCGTATCAGCAGATCCAGGGTATAAGCTACAACCTCTGTATCAGTCAGCATTGTGCAGAGATAGCCGTACATCTCAAGATAACGCTTGTTGATTCCGTAGGATGAGATCTCTCCGTTATGAACGATTGACCAGTCCAGCAGTGTAAAAGGGTGCGCTCCGCCCCACCAGCCAGGGGTGTTTGTCGGAAAGCGGTTGTGTGCAGTCCAGATATGGCCGCTGTATTCTTCAAGCCGGAAGAATTCTGCTATCTCTTCAGGGAAGCCAACCCCTTTGAAGGCGCCCATGTTCTTTCCTGATGAGACAACGAAAGCCCCTTCTATTTCATGGTTGATCGCCATGACATGGCGAACTATCAGATCCTCTTCCGTAAGTCCCTGGTATTCAATGGCTTCAGTGTAGTCATCGTTCCTGAACGGAACGATGAAATAACGTTTGAAGAGCGGTGGGTTTGCAATGGCTCTGATCCGGCGTGTTGGTATCAGTTCCTGTAGTTCAATATGAAAATTGTTTTCCAGATACTCCTCGGTAAGGAGCTGGGCTGCTTCAGTCTCATACATCAGGTGGAAGGCGTAGAACTCCTGAAATTCAGGGTATATGCCATATCCACCGAAGCCGCCTCCCAGGCCGTTTCCGCGATCATGCATAAGGGCTATGGATTTGATAATGACTGAGCCTTCAACCCTGCGTCCTTTTTTGGAAATAAATCCGGTCAGACCGCAGTTGGAGATCTCTTTTTCATAGAATAGATTATTGAGCTGTTTCATTTTTGGTTCCTTGATCCCTTTCGGGAGAATCTAAAACCTGAAAAACCTTTAAATATCAGTGTCCGCCGCCATGACTGGCAAATGCCGGTTGTGGCCAGGAGTAGCCTCTCTGTTGCCCGAACAGTTGCCTGCGTATCTTCTGTGAAAGATGGATGAAACCGAAATCGGGCAGTAATAGCGAGTCCTTGAATGGTGTGACATTGACCCTGTTCCTGATCAGACCGGAGAAGATGCCGGCGCGATCAACCGTTCCAACCAGAACCGCCCCAAGCAGATGTCCCTCTTTATCAAGAACTATCTTGCGGTACTGATAGTTCTCAGTGTCCTGATAGGTAAGAATATCGTAACTATCCGGATCTTTGGGGTTCGTTATCCCCATTGAGATGGTGGAGACCTTGAAAAACTCAATCGAGTTCATGGCCAGCCCCCCTTCGTATACCTTCTGGCCACCGGCCATGCTTGTGCCTGCCACATCTCCCTGAATATAGGCATCTGGCCAGATCGGCATCGGATTTTTCTGGTTTGTGAAAAAATCTGCAGCCTCGGTAACGTCACCTGCAGCATAGATATCCGGTGCAGATGTCTGCATCTGCTCATTGACTACGATGCCACGATTTACCTCGATTCCGCTTCCTTTCAGAAAACCTGCGGCAGGGCGAACCCCGATAGCGACTATCACTGTGTCACACGGAATAAAATCTCCTGATTTGAGGGTTACGCCACTGATGGTGCTTCCTTCCCATTCGATCTTCACCACGGTATCTTCTGTGATTACGTCAATACCGTTTGCCCTCATCTTGCGGGCAACGATCTTGCCTGCAGGCCGGTCAAAGGCGGAGGATAGGACTCTGTCAGCCAGCTCGACCACAGTTACGCTTTTATCAAGAAGGTTCAATCCTTCTGCAGCCTTAAGTCCGATAAGGCCGCCACCGATAACTACGGCTCTCGATATATCAGCAGAGACAGCCTTTAGTCTTGCTGCGTCATCCCATGTAGTAAAGGTATAAATGCGCCCTTTGTCGGACATTCCCTCAATCGGAGGGATAAACGGGTCGCCGCCTGTTGCCAGCAGCAGCCTGTCGTAAGGCATTGAATCGCCATTTGTGAAAAAGATCCTTTTTTCTGACGGATCAACCCTGTTAACTTCAGTGGAGAGCAGAAGATTTACACGATGCTCATCATAAAAATTATCAGGCAGGTATGGCATCCCTTTTTCAGTTATCAGCCCACCCAGAAGGTATGATATCAGCGGTCTGCCATAAGCGGTCTGTTTCTCACGGGAAACCACGGTTATTGTGCCTTCGTTGTCAATAGACCTGATGGCGCGGATGGCTCCTGCAGCGGCGGCAGAGTTGCCAACGATTACATGATTCATGGTTATTCCCCCTCCCTGTATACCAAAGCCCGGTTGGGACAGGCTGCGACACAGGCCGGAATCTCTCGATCAGGGCAAAGGTCACATTTGTTGGCTTTTTTCTTTTTAAGGTTGCGCTGCACGGCGCCAAAGGGACATGCCATTACGCAGGACCAGCAGCCTACACATTTATTGATATCAACAAGCACACGTCCATCTGCCTGTTTCTGTATCGCGCCAGAGATACATGCCTGAAGGCAGTCAGGCTGGTCACAATGACGGCAGTTTGTGGATATGGATATCACCCCTCCATCCCGTTCTTCCACCTTGCAACGTGCAATCGGACGCTCTGCCTCATACATGAATGCCTTGACAGGGTCTTTTGAAAGCGAATGCTCGGTAATACAGGCCACCTCGCACAGATGGCATCCGATACAGGCCTCTTCAATAGAATAAATACGTTTCATGGTCTATTCTCCAGCCGGGATAACGCCCAGCAAATACATATCCTTCTCGGTAAGACCTACGGCGCGGAGTTTGTAGCGGTTTCCGCGTAGGGACTCCAGAGCGTTAAGACCCATTCCCCCCAGGATCTCCTGTATCTCGTGACTCCAGGCCTTTACGAGGTTTACGAGGCGTTCAGCGCCTACTTCAGGATTCAACCTTTTTGCCAGATACGGATCGTTGGTCGTTATCCCCCAGGGGCATTTGCCGGTGTAGCAGCGCTGGCACAAGGTGCAGCCCAGAGCCAAAAGGGTAGATGTCCCCAAATTGATCGCATCCGCTCCCATCGCGATCGCCTTTATTGCGTCTCCGGAGTTACGGACACCGCCTCCTACCACAATTGATACCTGATTTCGGATCCCTTCGTCCCTCAAACGGGCATCTACAGCCGCCAGAGCAAGCTCCATCGGGATCCCTACGTTATCACGGATTACCTGTGGTGCTGCGCCTGTGCCCCCCCTGAACCCGTCTATAGTGATGATATCCGCACCGGCGCGAGCCACACCGGAGGCGATGGCTGCGATATGGTGAACGGCGGCTATCTTTACCGATACCGGCTTCGTGTAGTTGGTAGCCTCTTTAAGTGCGTAGATCAGTTGACGCAGGTCTTCGATTGAATAGATATCGTGATGAGGTGCCGGAGAGATGGCGTCAGAACCTTCCGGAATCATCCTCGTCTCCGAGATGGCTGAATTGACCTTCTCGCCAGGGAGGTGACCGCCAATTCCGGGTTTTGCACCCTGACCAATCTTGATCTCGATTGCTACACCTGCATTCAGGTACTGCTCGGAAACCCCGAACCGGCCTGAGGCTACCTGAACCATCACATTGCCGCCATACTGGTACAGATCCTTATGCAGGCCACCTTCACCTGTATTGTAAAGGGTACCAAGCTCTGATGCTGCCATAGCCATTGCGCGGTGGGCATTAAGGTTCAGCGCGCCATAGCTCATTGCAGAGAAGATAAAGGGATATTCCATCTTTATCTGGGGGGTCAGGGAACTTTTAAGCTCCGGTTTGCCGGTCTCAGGATTGCTGATAATCTCAATCTGGTCAGGCTTCTTGCCCAGATATGTACGGAGTTCCATCGGTTCACGCAGAGGGTCGATAGAAGGGTTGGTGACCTGAGAGGCATCAAGCAGCAGGTGATCCCAGTAAATCCTGTATGGCTGAGGATTTCCCATTGCGGCAAGTAGTATACCGCCTGTTTCGGCCTGTGCATACAGATTGCGTATATGACTTGTAGACCAGGAGGCGTTATCCTTGAAGGTCTCAGGGTTCTTTCTGATCGTTATGGCACCTGTAGGGCAGAGGGCTGAACAGCGACGGCAGCCGATACAGAGGGAACTGTCCTCTATCAGGCAGTCCGATCCCTCAAGATAGCGGTGTACACCGTAGGCACACTGTCTCTCGCAGACCTTGCAACGGATACATTTCGTATCACTGCGCTCAACGATAAATTCATTCAAGGATTCATTGACTGATTTGTATAGCACGGCATACCTCCCCGGTTATCGGGTTACATGAACTGCTTAAAGCATACATCAAGGTTTTTTTACTGCAACAACCCATCTACAGAAGCAACCGCTGTGCCAAGCCTTGAAAATTGATCTTGTATTGTAAATAACCAGTAGAAATTCAGCTTATTAGAAGCCAGCTTTCAAACAGGTAATCGCAGCTTTTTATCACAGGATTTTGCTGCAGAAGATGAACTGTGTATTTAAACTACTCAGTTTTGTAGTTATCGACACATCAGGGCTGATTCCTAACGGCTTGACGCTAATCTTTGCCTGTGTTATTCAGGAAAAGTTCAATAATTCAATAATTTAGATACAGTGTTTTTGTTTAGCCAAAACTTTTTGTTATGAAAATCAAAACAATTAATCTGGAGGAAATATCCATGTCAAAAGCTATTACACTTCCAATCGGCGCCATGCTGGACGACATCGCCCGGCGTTTTCCGGAAAATGATGCATTGGTCTATCCGGAACGGAACATTCGTTACAGTTATGCAAGATTTAACGAGATCTGTCGTCAGGTGGCCAAAGGTCTCTTGAAGATGGGGATCAAAAAAGGTGATAATGTCTCGATCTGGGCCTACAACGTTCCCGAGTGGGTGATTCTACAGTTTGCCACAGCAAAGATAGGCGCTGTTCTGGTAACGGTAAATACAGCCTACAAGTCGGCAGAGCTTGAGTATGTACTTAACCAGTCCGATTCTACCACCCTGTTTATGGTGAGATCGTTCAAGGATGCCGATTATCTGAAGACTCTGGCTGATGTAGTGCCTTCTGTTAATGCCTTTGAGCCAGGCAAGCTATCCTTTGAAAAACTTCCGTTCCTGAAAAATCTGGTATTTATCGGTGAAGACACCCCTGCAGGGATGTTTAACTTCAACAGCATAATGGAGCTTGCAAAGGATGTCTCAGATCAGGAGCTTGCCGCTGTAGAGGCCACACTTGACTGCTTTGAAGCCATTAACATGCAGTATACTTCCGGAACAACAGGCTTTCCAAAGGGGGTAATGCTTACCCACCATAATGTAATCAATAACGGTTTCAATATCGGTGAATGCATGAAGTTTACTGATAAGGATCGTCTCTGCATCCCTGTGCCGTTTTTCCATTGTTTCGGGTGCGTACTGGCAGTGCTTGCCTGTGTAACTCACGGTTCTGCAATGGTTCCTGTCGAGATATTTGACCCGCTTAAGGTTCTGCAGACCGTTGAGGCTGAAAAATGTACCGCAGTACACGGTGTTCCGACTATGTTTATCGCCGAACTGGAACATCCGGATTTCTCAAAGTTTGACCTCTCTTCCCTCCGTTCCGGAATTATGGCCGGCTCTCCATGCCCTATAGAGGTTATGAAGCGGGTCATAAGGGATATGCATGCATCAGAGATTACAATCGCATATGGTCTGACAGAGGCCTCTCCGGTTATTACCCAGACCAGAACGGATGATCCTGTTGAGCTCAGGGTTGCAACTGTTGGACGCGCCCTGCCTGATGTAGAGGTGAAGATAATAGATATAGAGACAGGAGCTTCACTCCCCCCAGGAAAACAGGGAGAGCTATGTACCCGTGGATACCTCGTAATGAAGGGATACTACAAGATGCCGGAAGAGACCGCTCGCGCCATTGACGGCGAAGGCTGGCTGCATACCGGCGATATTGCGATTATGGATGAAAACGGCTATTGCAAGATCACTGGCAGGATCAAGCAGATGATCATCAGAGGTGGAGAGAATATCTATCCCCGTGAGATTGAGGAGTTTCTGTACACCCATCCCAAGATTTCAGATGTCCAGATTTATGGAGTGCCTGATAAAAAATATGGTGAGCAGGTAATGGCCGCCGTGATTCTGAAAAAAGGGATGGAGATGACAGAGGAAGAGGTGCGGGATTTCTGCAAGGACAGGATTGCCAACTACAAAATTCCCAGGTATGTCAAGTTTGTTGAAGGGTATCCGATGACCGCATCAGGCAAGATCCAGAAATTCAAACTTAGGGAGATTGCGATAAAAGAGCTGAACCTTGAAGATGCGGGGGCAACCGCCTGATTATAGATTTTCCGCTTGAGTTACAGCAGGTCATCATGTAATTTACCGGACTCAAGGGCGGTTAGCTCAGCTGGATAGAGCGTTGGCCTCCGAAGCCAAAGGTCGCTGGTTCGAATCCAGTATCGCCCGCCAAAAAAAATCAAGGGGTTACAGTTTGTGCTGTAGCCCCTTTTGTCATTCAGCTCTGCTAATTGCTACAGATGTTTTAATGTTGATATATAAACCTAAAACTGGCAGTTCACTAAACACAGAGCAACGGAACAACAGAGAAATCAAGATGTTAGTAAAGCAGATGGCAGAGCCAAAGTGGTGAGTCTTTAAACAAGTTTTTTCATTGCTTTTTTCTGTAGTTTTAATCAGTTGCTCCGTGTTTCAAATGCTTTTTCTGGGATAAAACGATTGCCAAGTATTGAGTCTTACCTTATAGGAACTGGATATGAATATGCTGCCTATTCACCAGACTTGGAAAGTGGTTGCAAAAATTGTTGCAACATATGCTTTGTTTGGACTGGCTTGGATTTATTTCTCCGATATGCTACTTGTTTGGTTGGTACAGGAGCCAAAGCTATTAACCAAACTTGCTGTCTATAAAGGCTCCTTCTTCGTCCTCTCTACGTCGTTCCTTTTGTATTTGCTCATTTCACATTTTGTCACACATATATCTGCTGTCGAAGCCGAAAAGCTTGAAACGCTCAAAAACTATGAAACTATCTTCAATGCAACGCATGAGGCCATTTTTATCCATGATGCCCTGACATTCAAAATTTTGGATCTGAATTCAACAGCATTAAGCATGTTTGGCTATGAGCGATATGAGATGTTGTTGCTGGATGTATCTCGTTTATCTGAAGGTGTTCCACCCTACACTCAATTGGAGGCAAGTGAGTATATTCAAATGGCTGTCACTGAAGGGCCGCAGCTCTTTGAATGGCATTCATGCAGAAAATCAGGTGAACTCTTCTGGTCAGAGGTCTCTTTAATATATGACCGGCAGAGTGTAATTGCTGTTGTCAGAAATATAGAGGATCGCAAAAAGGCCCTTGATGCCTTGCGTGAAAGTGAAGAGCGGTACCGCAATCTGGTTGATAACCTTCAAAATGTGGTCGTATACCAGATTTCAGGCAATCTTGAGGGTGAAAGGAATTTTACATATGTAAGCCGAGCTGTTGAACGTCTAAATGAAGTATCAGTTGATGAGGTGCTTGCAGATGCAGGCGTAATCTATCATCAAATTTTACCCCAATACCACGATATGTTGCAGCAACGTGAGGAAGAGGCGATCCGCAATAAAGCAATGCTGCATGTTGAAGTAGAAAGCCAGCTTCCGAGCGGAGCCATTAAATGGTTTGAATATACAGTATCTCCACGTATGCGGAATGACGGCCATATGATCTGGGATGGTGTCGAAGTAGACATCACCAGTCGTAAACTGGCGGAGCATGAGCTCATAGAAGCCAAACTTGCTGCCGATGCAGCAAATATTGCAAAAAGTGAATTTCTTGCCAACATGAGTCATGAAATCCGTACCCCGATGAATGGTGTTGTCGGCATGACACATCTCTTGCGTACTACCGCACTGACACAAGAACAGGAAAAGTATCTGTCAAATATTGAGATCTCTGCCAACAGCCTCATAACCCTGATCAGTGACATACTTGACCTCTCAAAAATTGAGGCTGGAAGGATGGGGTTTGAAACGGTTGATTTTTCACTTCGGCAGTGTATTCACGAGGTACTTACAAGCCAGCAGTTTTTCTTCCAACAGAAAAAACTTACTGTCACAACAGAAATCTCCGCTGACATACCGGAAGTGCTTAGTGGCGATCAGTTGCGCACGCGACAGATACTCCTCAATATCATCGGGAATGCCATAAAGTTTACGGAGTATGGAAAGATTAACATCAGCGCTTCACTTCTTGAAAGCCAGAAACAGCAGGTGCTCATCAGAATAACCGTTACGGACACCGGCATTGGTATGTCTAATGATTTGCAGGAGCGTATATTTGCCCCCTTTATGCAAGCAGATTCCTCAACAACACGCCGTTATGGGGGCAGCGGGCTTGGATTAACCATCTGTCGCCGGCTAGCCGATCTGATGGGTGGAAGGCTCTGGGTGGAAAGCCGTGAGGGAAGTGGGAGCAGTTTTCATATTGAGCTGCGCTTCACTTTGCCAGAGAAACAGAGCAAAAAGGTACCCACTGTTTCTGTAACAGCCAAAACGGCAGATCGTAGACTACCTCTATCAATACTGCTTGCAGAAGACAATCAAATCAACGCCGAGTTTGTTGAGAAGATTTTAAACAGGCTGGGCCACCGGATTACTGTTGTGGAAAATGGTCAGCAGGCATTGGATATGCTTGAAAAACAATCGTTCGATTGCATTTTGATGGATATTCAGATGCCGGTACTTGGTGGAGATGCCGCAACCAGGATTATACGAAAACAGGAAGAACGGACAGGAGCTCACCTGCCGATCATCGCATTGACCGCTCATGCCATGCAAGAGGAACATATCAGAATCCTTGAACAGGGGTTTGATGCACACGTTACAAAGCCGGTGGAGATCAACCTGCTGCTGGCAGAACTGGAACGACTCATCCCCAATGGGATGTCGTCGTCATTGTAGTTTTTGGCAAGCCATTCATATTGAGTGGCAATTCTACGATACGGCTTCACTTTCTGAAAGAAAAGGATGGTTTGTTTGAGCGTTTTTAGTGTGACAACGAGGACATAAAAGCGGCTGCCGCTGGTGTATTTGCCCTGAGCGCCTATCCCCAGACTTGTTATCTCAGCAAGGGGAATAATGATCTGCCGGTTACCTCCTACCCTGCGTTTGACATCCAGCAGAATCCTTTTTCTATGTTCATCCCGTTCAACTCTCCTGGTTTCGCCGATCGTTAATGCAAGGGTTCCAACTCTGAACAACATGCAGCCAAGCAGAAAGGCGGGTAGAATATTTGTTCCTCCACCTGAAAGGTACATAAGCACAAGACATAGAAGCAGTGTGACTATATATAGCAGGCTGTTTATTGCTGGCTGGCTCTCAAGTTTCATGGCTGTGTTCCCTTAAAACCGTTTTGAAGTTTAGTCAAAGCGTACTATACTCCGCTCAAATTAAAATCTCTTCTCTAAAGGGGAACTTTACATGAACAGTTGTCCATGCGGAAGCAACGCATCTTACTCCGACTGCTGTGAACCTGTAATTAAAGGGTTGCGGCCTGCAAAAACTGCCGAGCAGCTGATGAGGGCGAGGTATTCTGCCTACACGAAGATTGAGATGGACTTTATCTACGAAAGTATCCATCCGGAGCACCGTCAGGATTATGACCCTGCTGGAACCAAAACATGGGCTGAATCGTCTGAATGGATAGGGCTGGATATAGTTGATACCGTCAGGGGACTTGAAAATGACAGTAACGGAGAGGTGGAGTTTATTGCTCGCTTCAAGCAGGATGGAACCTTGCATGAACACCATGAAAATGCCTTGTTTAAGAAAAAAGATGGCCTCTGGTTCTTTACTGATGGAGCAATGGTTAAGCCCAAACCTATTGTTGTTAACAAAATAGGTCGGAACGAACCTTGTCCTTGCGGTAGTGGAAAAAAGTATAAAAAATGCTGTGGAAAGTAATCGCTGGGCTATCTTCTGGCAGTTACCAAGCCTGTTTATCTGGATAATTGACATCGGTTTATGCTGTTGTTAAAAGCAGATACAAATTATCTGTGTCAAAAAAAGGAGGAAAAACAGATGAAAAGAAACTGGATTAGTCTTGTGGTTACGCTTGCCGTGCTGAGTTTGTCTCTAAATTTGGCCTTTGCAGCTGAACCTGCAAAGCCAGCAGCAAAACCTGTTGCAGCAAAGGCAGATGCCAAAGCCCCTATAGCCAAACAGGAGCCTGTTGATATCAACAGTGCAACCGATGCAGAGTTAAAGGCTATTCCAGGGCTTGGAGATGCCTATATTGCCAAGATTGTGGTAAACCGCCCATTTGCGAACAAGGCTCAACTGGTTTCACGCAAGATTCTGCCGGAATCAGTATATGAGAAGGTAAAGGATCGGATTATTGCAAAGCAGCCAAAGAAAAATGCTGCAAAGCCAGCAACAAAGGCAGAACCGAAGAAGAAGTAGAATCGATTTGGTAAAAGGATCGAGGGGCAGTTATTAAGCTGCCCTTTTTATTTTAAGTAGACTGTGACTGATGCCCTATCCTTGCCGGTTGGTATGTTGGGATAAACCGTGTAACTGCCAGGCTTTAATATCCTGTCTTTCAGTTCTGACGGGTCTCCGCATAATGGAACCTCTGCCGGTGACTGGATGCAGAGCCCGTCCCTTCCACCTTCAATCCGATCAATCTTCATCGGTTTAACGAGTTTTACAGGTGTGCTTATAATCTGTGCATCACGACCCGGAACGCCTTTGATCTGAGTCCCTTTCAGCTCTAATGCAAAACACCAGGTGGCTGATAAAATCAAAACTGACCCTGTGATTATTCCTGCTACCTTTCTCATATAATGTTCCTTTCTGATCGTTTTTTATTATCTTGCCGCAATATTCACCGATGTCAAGTTGCTTGAACTTGCTTGACTTTATTCCCGTAAATCCATTATTGTCGAGCATTTCAGTAACTACCAAGGAGTTGTAATGAAACCGCTTTTTCTTAACCCGCCTACCTTTGAGGATTTTGATGGTGGAGCTGGTGCGCGTTATCAGGCATCCAGAGAAGTGACATCATTCTGGTATCCTACCTGGCTTTGTTACCCTGCAGGTATGATAGAAGGTAGCAGGGTTGTTGATGCCCCTGTGCAGAAGCTGGATCTGCCTGCCTGTCTTGAGATTGCCAAAAACTTTGACATGGTTGTGATGTACACCTCTACCCCGACCCTTCAGCTTGATATTGAGACCGCCCGTCGTATCAAAGAGATAAAGCCGGAGATGGTAACTGTGCTTACAGGTCCTCATGTTACCGTTCTGCCTGAGGAATCTCTTAAGGCGGGCAACGGAATTATTGATATAGTCTGCCGTGGCGAGTTTGATTATTCAACCAAAGAGTTGTGTGAGGGGCGTGAGTGGAGCAAGGTTGATGGTCTGAGCTTTATCAAGGATGGTAAGGTGGTTCATACCCCTGACAGACCCTTGATAGAGGATCTTGACGCTCTGCCGTTTGTAGCGCAGGTGTACCGTCGTGATCTGCCGATCTCTGAATATATAATCCCGCATTTCAAGAATCCTTACGTGTCTATATATTCCAGCCGTGGTTGTCCGTTCAGGTGTATCTACTGTCTCTGGCCGCAGACCTTTTCCGGACGTCAGATGCGTACCCGTTCGCCAAAGAACGTATATGATGAGGTTAAGTGGATTACAGAGAATATACCGGAGATGAAAGAACTCTCCTTTGATGATGATACATTTACAGCCAATACTACTCATGCCCGCGAAGTGGCCAGACTCCTTAAACCACTCGGTATCTCCTGGACAGCAAATACCCGCGCCAACTGTGACTATGAGACACTCAAGATTATGCGTGAATCAGGACTTAGGCACGTTGTTGTGGGTTATGAGAGCGGAAATGAGCAGATCCTCAAGAATATCAAAAAAGGGGTAACCAAAGAGCAGGCAATCCAGTTTACAAAGGATTGCAAGAAACTGGGGCTTTCTATCCACGGAGCCTTTATTATGGGTCTGCCTGGAGAAACAAAAGAAACTATCAGGGAGACCATAGAGTACGCCAAACAGCTGGATCTTAATTCTATTCAGGCATCTCTTGCCTCACCATATCCGGGCACCGAGTTTTATACCATGGCTAAGGAACAGGGCTGGATTGCCTCTGATGACTTTATTGACGATACCGGTCACCAGAAGTGCGTGATTAACTATCCTAATCTTACGAATGCGGAGATATTCAATTCAGTTGAGGAGTTTTACGACAAGTTTTACTTCCGTCCTAAGTATATACTTAGAAGTATTGGCAAGATGATTGTAGACGGTAACGAGCGAAGGAAGCTGCTAAAGGAAGGTCGTCAGTATCTTGATTATATGCGTAAGCGTAAACAGGGACAGTGTTGAGACAACTTGTTATTAACGCCGATGACTTTGGTCTGTCGTCCGGAGTAAACAGGGCGGTGGAGAAGGCCTGGCAGGATGGATTTCTTACGCAGGCATCCCTGATGGCAGGAGGGGATGCCTTTGATGAGGCGGTTGATATAGCAAGGCGCAATCCTGGATTGCAGGTGGGGCTTCATTTGACTCTTGTGCAGGGACGCCCTGTGTTGCCGCCTGAAAAGATTTCGGGGCTTGTTGGCAGTAACGGCTGTTTTCCTGATAATCCGGTTGCTGTAGGTATGAAGCTCTTTTTTGATCCAACAATCAGGATGCAGCTTAGAAACGAGATTGAGGCGCAGATACAAAAGGTTAAACAGGCAGGGGTTTTACTGTCGCATGTTGATGGACACCTTAATATTCAGATGCATCCTACTGTTTTTTCTGTGCTTTCAGAGCTAATGCCAATTTACGGGATTGCAAGTTTTAGAACTACCCGTGAACGACTCCTTGAAAACCTGAGACATGACAGCTCACGCCTTATTGGCAAATCTATCGAACGGTTCATTTTTGGTTCCCTTTCAAGTTATGCTGCTCCTGTTCTCAAATACCACAAGATAAAAACAGCTGTAGAGGTTAAAGGTGTCCTCAATTCAGGCAGAATGACGGAGCAGTATCTGCTTTCAATTCTGGAGAGGTTGAAAGAAGGGATTACGGAGATCTATTTTCATCCCGGTACTCTGCCAGATAGCGAGATAACCAGAAGGATGCCTGATTACCGGCATGAAGAAGAACTGGCGGCGCTGCTTTCGCAAAAGGTAAAAGACAAACTAAGGCAGCTTTCAATTGAACTGATAAACTATCGCGGAGAGATTAAAGAATATGTTTAAGACGGTTGTGCTTATGATACTGGCGGTTACAGCCGGAACGGTCGGTGATATCCTGCTGGCAAAGGGGATGAAGGAGCTGGGCGACCTTTCTACGATGAACCTTCGAGGCATAATTGATGTTGCGTTTCGTGCTATGACTGAATGGAAAATTGTATTGGGCACTGCGATGCTGGCGTTGTTCTTCTTTATCTGGCTTGCAGTGCTTTCATGGGAAGACCTCTCTGTTGCCCTCCCGATGCAGGCTCTAAACTATGTGCTTGTGGCAGTGTTGGCCAAGTATATTCTGCATGAAGAAGTTTCTCCTCTCCGTTGGGCCGGCATTGCGCTTGTTTGTCTGGGTGTGATGCTTGTCACTAAAAGCAGCGCTACAGACAAGAAGCAGACAACGGAACTGGCTCAGCATACAGCGCAGACTGAAAATAAAACCGGAGGTTTTTCATGCTGATGAACAGCACAGTTGGTTTTATCGGCGGTGGTAACATGGCTGAGGCAATCATTAAGGGCTTGATCTCTGGTGGAATGCCACCTCGTAATATTATTGTCTCGGATCCGGTTACTGACCGTCGCGCTCATCTGACTTCAACACTACAGGTAAAGAGCACAGATGAAAACAGTGCGGTTGTCCATGAAGCTAACCTTGTCATCCTTTCAGTTAAACCTCAGATGGCTGCCAGTGTGCTGTCAGGCCTTGAAGCCTCTCTAAGCCCTGCCAAACTTCTTATCTCTATTATGGCAGGAATCTCAACAACCTTTATAGAGGAGTCTCTTCAAGCCGGTTGCCGTGTGATCCGTGCCATGCCCAATACACCGGCTCTGGTGCAGGCTGCAGCAACTGCAATATCAGGTGGAAGAAGGGCTACATCTGCCGATATCGAATTGGCGACAGAGCTTTTTTCTCTTGTTGGTACAGTATATCAGGTCGCAGAACGTCAGATGGATGCGGTTACAGGTCTCTCAGGAAGCGGTCCCGCATATCTGTTTTCTTTTGTGGAGGCACTCTCTGATGCCGGGGTTAAAAACGGGCTTTCAAGGGATGTGGCTAATGGTCTGGCTATACAGACGGTACTTGGATCTGCCCAACTCTTGAAAGAGTGTGGCGAGCATCCGGCTGTCCTTAGAGAAAGGGTAAGCTCTCCGGGAGGCACAACCATTGCGGCACTGCATGTTTTGGAAAATGGCCGACTGCATGGTCTGGTAATGGACGCAGTTGATGCTGCAGTCAAGAGATCAAAAGAATTGGCAGGGATCAAGCTTTTGTAATCAGGATGTCATAAACTTTAGTGAAGCAGGATTCTCACAATATTTAAGCGCCTCCTCCGAGCTTACCTTGCCAGCTTTTACAAGACTTGCAAGAGATATATCCAGAGGGGAGTATTCATCAACAGATTGCTGAAAGATCGTTCGTATCTGGTGGCACTTGTTTTCCCTGATCATGTTCTTTATGCGGCTTGAAGTTGAAAGCCTCTCATATGCCAGTACCCTGCCTGCCTTGTTTTTTGATGGTAAAAGCCTCTGGCAGATGCATAACAAAAGGCTGTCTGCCAACTGGCTTCTTATCTGCTCCTGTCTTTCCGCTGGACATATTTCAATGATTCTGTCAATTGCGTTGGTTGTTGCGTTTGCGTGCAGTGTGCTGATGACCAGATGCCCTGTGCCTGCGGCCTGAACTGCGATCTCGAAGCTTTCAGCATCTCTCATCTCTCCGATAACAATTACATCGGCTGCCTGTCTGAATATATGTTTAAGCCCTTCCTTGAATGATCGGGTGTCCCTTCCGATTTCACGTTGATTGATATTGCTCATTTTGTGTTTGTGTAAAAATTCTATAGGATCCTCAATGGTAATTATGTTGGACTTCCGTTTTGAATTTATGCAGTCAACCATTGCGGCAACAGTAGTGCTTTTGCCATGTCCTGTAGGTCCGGTTACCAGTATGAGGCCCTGCGACTGCATGACAAACGGCTCAATCTCTTCTCCGAAACCCAGTGAGGAGAGGGTTGGAATCTTGTCAGCGATGCTTCTGACGGTGAGCGAGACAGAAGAACGCTGACGGTAAACATTGACTCTGAATCGTCCGATTTCTGGCTTTAAAAGACCAAAATCAGATTCTCCGTTCTCCATAAATTCATTCCACTGTGTTTCTGTCATCATTTCGCGGGCTATCTCTTCCACATTTCCCGGTGTCAGATGTGGGAGCTGCATTCTGACTATCTCATTATTAAGTTTAAGACATGGGGGAAGTCCGGCTGATATCAGCAGATCCGAAGCGTTGCGTTGAACAAGCAGGGTAAGCAGCTGTTCAATGCCGTTTGCTTTTTCCTGACACTCTGTACCGGCCAGATCTTTTGAGACGTCAGCGCCGGAGATCTTGGAATTAAGCTTGTTGCTGTTTTTATGCATATATAAAAGAAACGCCTTGATCTGTGCATTTGGAGCGGCAATAGGCTGAACCTTCTTGCCAAGTGTAAATTCAAGCTCGTTGACCGCGTCAATGTCATTTGGATCAGACATCGCCACAAAGATAAGTTTCTGTGAAAGCAGTATTGGAATAGCCTTAAGTCGTGCCATCTGCTCAAGGGCTATACCCTGCATTACAGATGGATCAATAACTATGCTGAACATATCAATAGAGGGTATCCTGTAAAACTCCTTAAGAAATTCAAGCAGTTTTTCCGTGGTTATATAACCGAGTTGCAGGAGGGTTGAGCCCAATTTGTCTCCTGTCTGTACCTGACGCTTAAGGGCAATATTCAGTTGCTCTGGTGTAATAAGCCCTGATTTAACAAAGTGTTCGCCAATTCGGAGCTCTTCTTTTTTTGAGGTTTTTTCGGTCATCTGTTTCTCCATCAGTTTTTCGTGGATAGCATGGTTATGCGGGCTACGCTATTTTAAAATGATTTTATCCCTATACCGTATAGGTATAGCTGTCAATACAGATAGAGTAAGGAAGTGGAAAGCATTTGTTCCAATCTTGAATTGGACACACCCTTGACATCTGCTTTTATATGAGTATCTTTTTACTAGAGTTCCACCAAAAGATTTCAGAATAAAGAAAGAGGAGGAAATTGTCATGGCTATCGTAAAGTACAATCCGTTACGTGAACTTCGCAGCATGCAAGACCAGATGGATCGTCTTCTGAACCTTTCATGGAGTGGAAATGAGTATTCAGGCGAGGATATAAAAGAGGGGATCTGGCAGCCTCCGGTGGATATCTACGAAACTGAGGATTCAATCGTTTTAAAGGCGGAACTTCCAGATATTGATCAGAAGGATATTGATGTCCGTATTGAAGACAATATGCTTGTAATTAAAGGTGAGCGGAAGCATGAAAGTGAAGTTAAAAAGGAAAACTATCACCGGATTGAACGCTATTTCGGTGCATTCCAGCGTAGTTTCAAACTTCCAGCTACGGTAGTACAGGAAAATGTGGCAGCTACCTGTGAAAAGGGAGTCCTTACGGTCACATTGCCCAAGAAGGAGGAGGTTAAGCCGAAACAGATTAATGTTGAGGTGAAATAAATTTCTAAATTCAATTTGTTCAGAGCGTGGTTCGTTATCCGGGAGTCTTTTCCAACAAACGAACCTCGCTCTGCGGTAGTGCGATGTTGATGCCCCGTTTTTGGAATATATCAAGAACTGTTCTGTTGAGTTCTCCGATAGCCTGAGGGTAATCAGGAACATTCACCCAAGGCTGGACGCCTATTATGATTGAGGAATCAGACAGTTTGGCAACCTGAACAAACGGTGAAGGTTCCTTCAGCACCAGTTGATTTCTATCAAGCACCTCATTTATAGATGCAAGAGCCAGTTCGAGATCTGTGTTGTAGGCAACCCCTACGGTAATATTTATCTGCCTTATTTCTCCGTAATTATGAAGGATCTCTCCTGCTATTTTCCGGTTGGGGATGACGACACGTGAGAGATCAACATGGATTAAGGTGGTGCTGAAAAGTGAGATACTTTCAACCATCCCTTCTTCTCCTGCAATGGAAATATATTCATTTATCTTGTATGGATGAGTGAATATGATAGTAAGACCTGCGGCAAGGTTTGAGAGGACCCCCTGCATTGCGAGTGCAACTCCCGCACCTGCAACGCTAAGCCCGGCGATCATAGGTAAAAGATCAACTCCGAGGTTCTGAAGGGAGATGATAAGGAACAGTATCAAAACCAGTATTCTGCTTGTCCTTACCAGTAACTGTCTGATGGTAAGATCAAGTTCCAGACGTGTAAGTAATTTGTCAAGAATCCGTCCTGCCCAGCGTCCCAAATAATAGCCTGCTGCAAGAATCAGCGCTGCTGCAATCAGTCTGGGGGCAACTTCTATTACAAGATTAAAGATCCTGTCCTGATTCTCTGCAAGTCCTGCAATCTGTTCTTTGAGTGGAAAAATGTTTTGTGCCAATTTTATCCCTCCCGTAGACTGTCTTATTACTGGAATATAACGTCTGGATTTAAAAAACAGAAGAGAAATAAGATGAAGTTTTTGCTATATGAAGCTATTGCAGGCTTTTGGTTTTGTTGTTATTAGTTTTAAGGAGGGTTCAATCCTTGATAAAGAGAGGAATGCGGCCATATCACATATTATAGAAAGTGTAATCAAAGGATGGGAGTATCGTAATGAGCTACAAAAGCTGGTTGCAGATACGCCTCCAACAAGAACAGTTCTTGATCAAACGGCTGATGAGCTTGCCTGTTCAGGCATCAAGGTGTTGGCGCTAGATTTTGATGGCGTTCTGGCTCCTCATGGTGCGGATCAGCCAGTTGCGGAGGTGATTGAATGGTTGGAACGGGCGACATCAGTTTTTGGGCAGGAGCAGATATTTATCCTGTCAAACCGTCCCTTTGGCCCAAGAATTAATTGGTTTGCCACGCATTTTCCAGCTTTGAGATTTATTTCAGGTGTTCGTAAGAAGCCTTTTCCTGATGGGATAAAAAAAATAGAGGAATTGACATCAGTTCGCTCATCTTCAATACTTATGGTTGATGACCGTCTGCTGACCGGTTGTCTCTCCGCCATGCTGGCAGGAGCCAGGCCTTGCTATGTTCGTAATCCGTATATCAAGTTACGCTCAAATCTTGGAAAAGAACTGTTTTTTATTGTACTTCGCTGGCTTGAACGGTTTTTTGTCCGGTTTTTACCTTAAAGATTTCAATCCATTTCAAGTACTATACTTACAAGAAGCCATTCCTCATCCAGGTCAAAAAGGAGGTTCATGGAATTTGACTGTTTGGCGCAGATTACGTAGTCACTGCCAGTTGCTACGGAGGGAGTGGAGAGTCTTACGTCCAATCCGCCTTTTGAAAGGTGTTGTTTGACGTTTCCTGCAACCATATTGGCAATTTCACCCATGGCATCAAAAACGTCCTGATCCACCTCTGAAACCTCCATGTCCAACATGGCTTCGGTAACCTTGAGAGCCAGTGATGTAGGTTGATGTATTGAGATCAAGCCGTTATAAGTACCTGCCAGACCAACCATTGCAGAGACACAGTCCTTGAAATGTTCCATCGGATCAACTTCAAGCGGTAAATGCATCAGATCCAGTCCCAACATGGTTGAGTAGACGCTACGGGTGTCATCAATCAGGTTTTTTAATAGTGCTTCCTGTGTTGTATCAAGAGCCTTTAAAACCTCAGGTAAAATTGGCATATAAAGCAATCCTTTTTATAGAATTGAGGCTTCCCTGCTGAAACCGTTTTATTTTATACAGCTATGTTCAAACTCTTTCAAGTGCCTGTTCAATCTGATTACAAATAGTTTTTATTACCTTGATCCTTGCATGATTCTTGTCATTTGCCTCTACAAGTGTCCATGGAGCAATTTCAGTGCTTGTCCGGTCAATCATGTCGCAGACAGCCTGCTCATAAAGCGTCCATTTTTCACGATTCCGCCAATCCTCTTCCGTTATCTTGAACCTTTTGAATCCTATCTTTTCCCTTTCCTTGAAGCGCTTTAGCTGCTCATCCTCTGTTATTGAAAGCCAGAATTTAACAACAACGGTGTGATTTCTAACCATCTGTTCTTCAAAGTCGTTAATTTCTCCATACCCCCTCATCCAGTCTGCCTGAGAGCAGAACCCTTCGACACGTTCTACAAGCACCCTCCCGTACCACGAACGATCAAAGATGGCAAAACGCCCCCTTCTTGGCAGATGTCTCCAGAAACGCCAGAGATAGGGCTGCGCTCTCTCTTCTTCAGTTGGAGCTGCTATAGGTATAATCCGGTAACTTCTTGCATCAAGAGCCTGTGTGACTCTTCTTATACTTCCCCCTTTTCCGGCTGCATCATTCCCTTCAAAAACAATCACTACAGAAAGCTTGTTAAAGTTTTTGTGCCGGGACAGAAGATTCAAACGTCCCTGCAGAATTTCCAACTCGTCATCATACTTTTTCTTGGATACGGATTTGGTCATATCAAGAGTCTGCAAGATATGCAGCCCATCAATAGAGGTGAAAAGCGGCGGAATCGGCTCTTCTATATTGTGTTGTTCTACAGCATCCAGACGACGGCGAAGCGCTTCGTGTATGGCCTTGCCTATAGATAGAGAGCGATACTGTTCATCTCCCCCCTCAATAATAACCCAGGGTGATTCAGGAGTGCTTGTGTTACGAAGCATACGTTCTGATACCATCCTGAAACGGTTATAGAGCTTGAAGTTTTTCCAGTCGGTATCAGTAATCCTCCAACTTGTTTTGGGATCTTTTTCCAGTTTCTTTAACCTCTTTTTCTGCTGTTCTTTGGAAAGATGTAGCCAGAATTTAAGAATCAATGCTCCTTCATTGCAAAGCATTGTCTCAAAGCGAATGATCCGATCGAGCTGTTGATCAAGCTCGGCGTTTTTAGATCTTCCATGGACATTGTCAATAAGAGGGGAGGAATACCAGGAACCAATAAAGATGCCGATCTTTCCTTTGGGGGGTAAATCCCTCCAGTAACGCCACATCTGTGGTCGTTCCTGCTCTTCATCGGTAAGTTCCCGTTGGGCATGAGACTCAATATGACGGGGATCCATCCATTCATGGAGAAGGTTCATCGTTTCACCCTTACCGGCGCAGTCAACCCCGGCAAGGAGTATAATAACCGGAAACTTGCCTGATTGAAGAAGGTCAAGCTGGTCATCAAGCAGTTGTTCCCGCAGTTGTGGCAATTCTTTCTTGTAAACAACTTTACTGATTTTATGGCCAAGCTCTGCAGATTCAAACATGAGAACCTCCGTAAAGGTTTTTGATTAGGTATATACCACACTATTCAGACAGGGCAAGGAGGAGGCTCTTTTTTCTTTGGCGTGACACTTTTGCTATGTTATATTCAAAACTAATTCATACTAACAAGCAGGAGGAAACAGTGAAAGTAAGTGTTATCGCTTTAATGATTGCAGCTCTTGCTCTTGCAGGCTGCCAAGACAAACCAAAGACTGAAATGCCTACAAATCTGCAGGCTACCGGTTCATTACCCCCAGGTCATCCGCCGGTTGGCGGAATGCCTCCGGCCCCTGAAGGAAAAACTGCCATGCCAAATGATGCAGCTCACGTTAATCCACAGGGTGATCCGCACGCAGGAATCAAGCCTATGCCTGTTCCGCAGGGTGTTCCCAGCAAAACAGGAAAGGTGCTACAGGTGCTGGATGGTGGACAGTACATCTATATGGAAGTTCAGCATGACAATGGCGATAAAGTTTGGGTTGCTGCCATGCCTATGAAGGTCGCAAAGGGTGATAAAGTAAAGTATGCAGACTCGCCTGCTTTACCTAACTTTCCAAGCAAGGCGTTGAATCGTACATTTGATGCCCTGGTTCTTACGCAGGCGGTTGAGGTGGTTAAGTAAAAATTTGCACTGTTTTATTTAATGCAAAAGGCGACTGAAGCGGTTTCAGTCGCCTTTTCTTTTAGACGGTTCTTCCCAGCATTTCTAATGCTGGCTGGTTGTTAGGCACCAGTCTCAAGAGATTTTCAAAACAGATGACAGCCTTGTCACCTGCACCTGTCTGTTCGTAAAACTCTCCAAGCAGATACCAGCCCCATGGATGAACCGGTTCCGTTCCGATAATTTGTTGGAATTCTTTTTCAGCCTCTTTGAAATTACCTTTTGCCAGATATATGTCACCTGTCAGCATGGCTGTAACTGCAGAATAGCCTGACTCTTTTTGAATTGAAAGAAGGGTTTTGAGGGTCTTTTTGTTATGGTAGGGCTGGGTAAGAGATAAAAGCTTGTCTGTCTGTCTGAGTCCGTCAGATTTTGCCAGAACAGCCTCAGCCCTGCTTGTTTCAAATATGTTGGCTTTAATCTTTCCACTGTTGATTGATGATTGAAATAAAGCGGTTCCGGGGTAGTAGGCCAAAGGGGCTATTTGCAGATCATCCGGCTTTATCCGCTTTATAAGGTCAATAGTCTGTTTTCTGTCAGATTCTGTTTCTTCAGGGATTCCGGAGATAAGATATACTGAGAGATTTATGCCGGATTGGTGTATTAGATCTGCTGCCATTATAACCTGCTCAGTTGAGATCTTCTTGTTAAGCAGTTTAAGGATATCGGGTGAACCTGATTCTACGCCAAGCTGAATACATTCGCATCCTGATTTACGCATCCATTCAAGTGTTTCCTCATCAACAACCTCTGCTCTGGACTGGCAGTTCCAGAAAATATTTACCCGCCTTTCTATGAGCTGACGGCAGAACTCAACGGTTTTCCGGCGATCTACAGTAAATGTGTCATCCCTGAGTGAGATGTATATAAGGCCATACTTCTCTTTTATAAAAAGTATCTCATCAATAACGGAGTTTACTGAACGATGCCTGACTTTGCGCCCCCAGAATGAGGGAGATGAACAGAAGTTGCAGGCCGCCGGACAACCTCTTGAGCTGCTGATAAACTCAGCCTGAAGTCCGCTGTTAACATTTATAGCTTCATCAAGATAGCTGGATTGAAAAGGGAGATTGTCAAGCTCTTTAAGAGGAGAGCGGCCTTTAGTTCGGAACGGTTTTGAATCCTTACGTATTACTATCCCTGGCAGAAATTCAAGGTGACCCCTGCTTTCTAAAGTATCAAGAAGTTCAGGGAGGGTTTCTTCTGCTTCGCCTGTAACAATGATATCTACTTCAGGATGATTCTGAAGGATCTGTTCTGCCTGTTCTGTTGCATGACCACCCCCAAGCAGAACGGTACAGTCAGGGATATTTTTTTTGATAATTGCAGCCAGTTCAATAGTTGCATGCCGGTTGTGAGTCCACTGTGACAAGCCTGCCACAGTCGGTTTAATCTGCTTTATCAGGCTGATTACATCTTTGGGATTCATACCGCTCAGGTTGGCGAGAGTAACAGGAATGTTGCGTGAACGGAGCAGGGCATGAAGAGAACAGAGCCCTATGGGCAGAAGTGACTCAAATGCTTCAGTCTTGCGTTTTTGTTCCTGGCTGGTTGTGTAGGCAAGCAAGAGATTCATTATTAGTGGTATCTCCTGAAACTGGGCAAAAAAAACGGGCTCAAGTCTGAGCCCGCAAAGAATTTAGTAAGAATATCTTCTACTTGACAAGAGCTTCAGGCAGATTAAGTCCCAGATGGTCATTTGCAAGGACATCCGACTCCTGCTCTTCATCAATACCTAAAAGCAGTTCACTTATGTTGAGCATATCGGTATTTAAATTGCCAATCCTTCTTGCTCCAAGGTAACGTGAGAGATAATATGGTGTATCCATTGATGAAATAACCACTTGGCGATCTGCTGATGATGCATGAATCATCTTGCGATTACCCAGATAGATACCAACATGCGAAGGGAATGGTGCATATGTGCGAAAAAAAACGAGGTCGCCACGGCGAAGATCGCCTGTGGAAACCTGATTGCCGATCCTGAATTGCTCACGTGCAGTTCTTGGTAGGGAAATTTTCAGGTCACGGAACACCTGTTGTGTGAAGCTCGAACAGTCAAGCGCAGAGCGACTGTTTCCGCCAAAGCGGTACCTTGCTCCCAAGAAAGTGTAGGCCGTTTTTTGTATCCCCAGAAATCCGCTGGAGCGGTTTTCCATGTTTTTAGCTAGGTCAACTGGAGTGTCAGTTTCAAGATCAGACAGTTCCGCGAGGGTGTTGTTTAGCTCCTGATCATTAATAAGTTCCTTACTTACCAGCTGCAACCTGCTTTTATTAGCCTGGCGTGCGGCAACCAGATCGCATGTCTCGGCTGTGTCTGACAAAGCCAGTATTTGACCCTGCTTAATCCGGTTACCCTTAATATGGTTGATGCGACGAAGATCAGACATCTTCTTGCCGGTTTTTTTTGCAATCTTGGGTAAGCTGTCACCTTTAGTAACGGTGTAGGTGTTGCAGTTTTCAATGACTTGCTGCTGTTTTGCTGCGTGGGATGGAATTATAAGGGTTGTGCCTTTTGCAATACGGCTACTGGCCAGGTTGTTAGCCGCTTTAATCTCCTCGACTGGAACGCGGTACTTACGGGCAATGCTTGAAAGCGTTTCATTTGAACGGGCTATATGCGTTTTAGAGGCTAAAGCTGGCAAGGGAAGGACAAAAATGAGCGGCATAATAGCTGCTAGCAGCCTAGTTTTACGGTTCATCTTTCCTCCTCCTTCCTTGTTTTTTAGAAACATTATTTTATTCTATATAACAAGAATGGCTTTTTGTCAAGTTTCGCCTGAGGCAAAAATGTTCCTGATGCACACAAATAAATGCTACCTGATTTTTTGAGCGCTCTTAACAACGACACGGACAGTCGTTGGCTCTATACCAACTACTGTCATGCCGGTTGGAACTCGTACATGGGAAAGTGAAACACGCATTGTGTTATATCCCTCCTTAACGGATGAAAGATCAAGATCTGCTGTCAGATCAAGCTGACGCGGAGATGGAACCAGTCCTGAAGTTGATCTCAAACGTACTGTAACCTCTTCCGGAGTTACTTTTGTTAGCGACATTCCGTCAGGAAGACCATGCAGGGCAAGTGGCACAGGGACAATCGCTACCTCGCCCTGACGAGCTGAAAGCATCAGCCAGATGATAGTCACGGATATTAGTATTGCCGCTTTTGGCAATAGATTGCTGAAAATCCGCTTGAAAAATGAATGTTTCTGTTCATTTTCTTCGGAGGTCAAGAGCTCTTCCAGTCTTGAATCAAGCTGCTTGATATCCTTAATGATAGTCAGATTACCAGCCATTGACAGAGATACTTCGCCGCGCTCTTCAGATATTGCAAGCACTATGGCATCGGTTCTCTCTGTCAAGCCAATAGCTGCCCTGTGCCGTGTGCCGTATTGTTGTGGTATCTGATTGGAGTCTGAGAGAGGGAGCAGGCAAGCGGCCTGAGTTAAAAAGCCATTTTGTATTACTACCGCTCCGTCATGGAGTGGTGTCCCATCCTGAAAAATAGTGCGAAGCAAAGGTTTGGATACAAGAGCATTCATTTGAATGCCGTTAGTGAGCTGGTCATCAAGCGGGTCGTTTCGTTGAAAGACAATTATTGCTCCACAGTAATCCCTGGCAAGCTCAAATACTGCCTCTGCGATTGTTGAGGGGATAGGGGAACCCTGAGCTGTTGCACCTTTCACAAGTTCTTTCAGTTTGCTGAAGCGGTATAACGTCTGTCTGATTTCATTCTGGAATACGACAACGATAACTACAATAATGACAGTGCCAAGTTGCTGAAGTACCCAGCTTGTCATATAAAGTCCGGTCTGGCGGGTTAAAAAGTAGATCGCCGTAACAGTGCCAAGTCCGGCAAGCACCTGAATTGCCAGACTGTTGCGAAACCACGAGTAAAGTTGGTAGATCAGGATGCTCATTATCAGGATGTCTAGGATATCCTGTGGTCTGAATTGTGGCATGGCTTGCTGTTTCTCCGCTGTTTAGAAGCAGTGGGGGGCGTTTCTTCTGGTATGAAGTGTCAAAATATGGTAGATGACAAGTCCTTGTCTTATATCACCAAATATTGTCGAAGGGTATACCAAATTCCATGTTCAGGCTATCGCAAAAAGGTGAGCAGATTCAGCAGATGTTTGATGCAATTGCTCCAAAATATGATTTTCTTAATCATCTGCTCAGTTTTGGCATCGACAAACGCTGGCGACGTATTGCAGTTCGTCTTATAAAGGCGCCGGAGGGTGGCAAGGTGCTGGATGTCGCCACAGGTACCGGAGATGTAGCCCTTGAGATAGCACGGGTCACTCCTGATTCGGTTATGATTACAGGTGCGGATTTCAGCCCTGAAATGATAACCTTGGGGCAGTCAAAAATTGCCGCCTCCCCTTACGCAGAACGGATCGATTTCAAGGTGGCTCCATGTGAAGATCTCCCTTTTGGCTCGGATACATTTGATTCTGTAACAATTGCTTTTGGAATCCGTAATGTGGTGGATCGCAGGCTGGGGCTTGCGGAACTCTGGAGGGTAATCAAGCCTGGTGGGCGTATTGTAATTCTTGAGTTCTCAATTCCTAGATCGGCTCTTTTTCGCTGGCTGTACCATTTCTATTTTCTCCGTATACTTCCTGCAATTGGCGGACTTTTTTCCAAATATGATGCCTACAAATATCTGCCGGATTCAGTGCTGGAATTTCCATCAACTGAGGAGTTCTGCGGTATTATGACTGATATAGGCTTTAAGCATGTAAGGTGTCAGCCTCTTACCTTTGGGATCTCATCCATCTACACGGGGTCGAAAGAGTAATGCAGCTTGAACAGCTTGATGCTTTAAAAGACTGGTTTGCAAGCCATGTTGCCGGTTTTTACGATCTGGATCCAGAAGGGCTGCTAAATATACAGATGAAGGTTGAACATACATGGCGGGTAGTTTCATGTATGCAGGAGATTGCAGAAGGTGAAAGGCTGAATGAAAATGAGAAGTTGTTGGCTCTTTCTATTGCCTTGCTGCATGATGTTGGCCGTTTTTATCAATACCGCCGCTGGCGTACCTATCGTGACAGTGAATCTGACAACCATGCCCGTCTTTCACTTGAGGTGATCAGAAGAGAAGGTCTGCTGGAAAATATTTCGGATGAAGAACGGCTTATTATTGAAGAAGCTGTGCTTTTTCATAATCTTCTAAGCCTTCCTGAAAAATACTCTTCACCCAGCGACTTTTTTATCCGCCTGATTCGTGATGCGGATAAGCTTGATATATGGAAAGTTGTAATAGAAAATTACCGACTTCCAGAAGCTGAGCGTGCTTCAGCGGTAGGCCTTGGGCTTCCGGATCTGCCGGAAGTGACCGCTGACTGCCTGAATGCTCTGGCAGAGGGCAGGATAGTACAGCTGAATAAGACCAGGTTTCTAAATGATTTCAGGCTACTTCAGATATCGTGGGTGTATGATCTTAATTTTGACACTACCAGGAGACTTTTGCTTGAAAGGGAATATCTACAGCAACTGGCGGCTACTTTGCCTGACCTTCCAGAGATACATGCTGCCGTTCAACGTGCCATATCATCGCTAAATGCATTAGCAGGGCAGTCGTAGAGAAGAGTCATACTTCCAATGCCACGGAATCTTTTTGCACTTACCTTTCCAGTAGTTATTCTCCTCTTTTCATACTGGATCCTATCGAGGGTACCAACTTTTTCATCTGCAGAGCAGGAGCTGCTCGAGATGGCGCCTTATCTCTCTGCATCCGTTGCCTTTGCATCAGCGTATCATTTTAAACGAGGTCGTGTTTGTCTGATTATCTTTCTGACGATCCTGGCTTACTACCTGTTGACTCATTACATCAATTCTGGTCTGACAACTCCAAAAGCCTGGCTCGTATACAAGGCTCTTGCCGTCTTGCTTCCGTTTAACCTGCTTGTAATTACGCTTATGCGTGAAAAAGGAATATCAGGGAGCTGTGCCAGGATTCGTTTATTGTTTCTTTTTGCTCAGTTTTCTGTATTTGCCATAACAATGCATATTGGCAGCCAGACCTTGTGGAACGGCCTGGCTCGTCCAATAGTTCAGACAACATTTGCAGCTAACCTTCCAATTCCTCAAATCAGTATTTCCTTACTCTTCCTTGCACTATTGGTGATCTTCTGGAAAATCTGGCACCAGTCAAACCCGATAGAAGGTGCACTCTTTGGTGTGGCTATTGCCTTCATAATTATATTTTCACTCCCTGAAAGACCCTTCGTATCAACAGTATTCAGCTCTGCTGCAAACCTGATGCTTGTTTTTGCTATTATACAGGACTCTCACCATATGGCTTTTTGTGATGAGTTGACCGGTTTGCCGTCAAGACGCGCATTGAACGAGCTTTTACGGGGTTTGGGAAGTAGATATGCCATTGCCATGGTTGATGTTGATCACTTCAAGAGATTTAATGACAATTATGGCCATGATGTGGGTGATCAGGTTTTAAAGGTTGTTGCCTCACGTCTTATGGCTGTATCTGGTGGTGGACGTCCATTCCGTTATGGTGGAGAGGAGTTTACAGTCGTTTTTAGCGGAAAAGGAGCCAAGGACGCCCTTCCTCATCTCGAAAAGCTGCGTAAATCTATTGAAGAATATAAAATGGCCTTGCGTTCAGATGACCGCCCCAAAGACAATACCGTGGGGGAAAAGAACAGGATGAAACATCAGTCTAACCAGGAAGCATCTGTCACCGTTAGTATTGGAGTGGTTGAGTCAGGAACTCGTTATGCAACCCCTGAAGAGGCTATAAAAGGTGCAGATGCGGCTTTGTATAAGGCTAAAAATGCTGGAAGAAATCAGGTCTGTCTTTCAAAATAATAATGACAAAAATCTGTCTACAGTTTAAATTTTAATGGACAGTTCTTTCAGATTTTGGTATTGACTTTCTCTTTTCGGAATTGTTACAGTTTAAACATTAAATAGAATCAGTTATGAGGAGGTTGAAATATGCAGTGTCAAACAGTTCTCCCAGGTACCGAATGTACCTTCATGTCAAAAAATGGCTGTGTGTTCCCTGGTGGCTCCTGCCAGAACATAGTTGAAGATTGTGAAGGCTGTGAAAAAATCGTTGAGAGCAGTATAGGTAAGGTTTGCAGTGTTTATCCGGCTCCTGCAAAAAAATGGGCAAACGGTATATGCAACTTTGCAACACACGCCAAGATCGAGATCAAGGTTGAAGATGTTAAGGTCAACCCACTTAAGGCCTCCAAAAAGGCCTCTGGCGGTAAGAAAAAATAGTTCGAGGTTTCTGCAGATATTCTTGACTGAATGGGGAAGCATGCTTCCCCATTTTTGTGTCACTTAAGGTAACGGCATATGTCCTATAAAACCCTGGATTGTCCTTCATGCGGAACTCCTGTTAAACAGTACCAAAATCCCTTTCCAACAGTAGATATAATAATAGAGATGGAAGGTAGGATTATTCTGATTGAGAGGAAAAATCTCCCAAAAGGATGGGCATTGCCTGGCGGGTTTGTTGACTACGGAGAATCACTTGAATCTGCCGCTATTCGTGAAGCAAAGGAAGAGACAGGTCTTGATATCTACAATCTCAAGTTGCTGGGATGTTACTCTGATCCTGAAAGGGACAGCCGGATGCACACCATTACAACGGTATATCTGGCTCAAGCGGAGGGTATTCCAAAGGCTGCAGACGATGCGGCGGAACTGGCTCTGTTTAAACCACGCGAACTCCCTTCGCCTCTCTGTTTTGATCATGCCAAGATAATTGAGGATTACTGCACCTTCAGGAGCCTTCCGTCTTTATAAGTTCACCAACGCATTTTGCTCGTAATACCTTAAGTGCCTGCTCGGCAGGTAGCGGGCGGCTGATCAGGAATCCCTGAACCTGGTCACAGTTGTTGTCTCGCAGAAAATCCATCTGTTCTTTCGTCTCAACACCTTCCGCAATAACATTAAGCTTAAGGCTGCTTCCCATAGCTATTATTGCTGAGGCAATCGCGGCATCGGTTGAATTTTTCTCCACATCGCGGACAAAGGACTTGTCTATCTTCAGTGTGTTAACGCTGAAACGCTTGAGGTGTGCAAGGGAGGAATAGCCTGTTCCAAAGTCATCTATTGATATATGGATTCCCATGTTTGTTAGCTCATTTAATAAAGAGACCGCATAGTCAGGGTTCTGCATTATTACACTCTCAGTTATTTCAAGTTCAAGCATGTCGCCAGGCATACCTGTATCAGCCAACACAGTTTTAACTGTTTCAACGAGTCGACTGTGCTGTAGCTGGTAGCCGGAAAGATTAACGGCCACCCTTAAACCCTTCATTCCTGCCTCTTGCCACTCCATGTTTTGACGACATGCCTCACGGAGTACCCACTCGCCGAGCTCAACTATCAAGCCGCTCTCCTCGGCAAGCTGTATGAATTCAAGAGGTGAGAGTAATCCAAGCTCAGGGTGTTGCCAGCGGACTAATGCCTCTGTGGCAATTATACAGTCTGTAGAAATATCAAGTTTTGGTTGATAGTGGAGGCGGAATTCTCCTCTGTCCAACCCACGTCGCATGGAATTTGATATGGTAAAGCGGCGCGAAGCGTTTTGATCCATCCCGTCACTGTAAAACTGGATATTGTTACGGCCAAGAGACTTTGCGTGATACATTGCAATGTCAGCTTTCTGCATCATTGTCTCGATATTGTCTTCATCAGGATACGTACATATTCCGCCACTTGTGGTTACGAAAAGCTCATGGTTGCGAATAATGAAAGGTTGAGCCAATTCCTGCAGGAGTTTATCACATAATGCACGGATATCAGCCTTGTCGGCTACATTAAGCATCAGTACGACAAATTCATCTCCGCCAATCCTGGCAACTGTATCGCTCTCACGGAAACAGCCTTTAATGCGTTGGCCAAGCATTCTTAGAAGGTCATCTCCAACAGCATGCCCTAATGTATCATTGATGATCTTGAAGCGATCCATATCAATAAACAGGAGGGCAAAGCGGCAGTTCATCCTGTGTGCAAAGGCTCGCGCCTGCTTAAGACGATCATGTAATAGAATTCTGTTCGGGAGGCCTGTGAGAATATCGTGGTGAGCCAGTTTTATGAGCTCTCTTTGTGCCATGTTTCTTTCGGTAATGTTGTGGCAGACTCCCCATATAACCGGTTCTTCCGATTCAGAAGAACTGTTTGTAAGGCTCACCTCAAAGTCAAGAGGCCTGTCTGCGGAAGGAGAGATGAACTGTATCTCAAAATATCCTGAACCAGACTGACTGTTTGTCTTTTCAAAATACCTTGACAAGAGTGCCTTACCCTCATTGCCAGTAAGTTCAAAGATGTTTGAAATCTTGCCATCACTGTTTTCTCCAATCATATCGAGGCCAATCTGATTGATATAAAGTAGGGTGCCATCATTGTGGCAGCAGAATATCAGATCGTGGGCAGTATCTATAAAGCCTGTCAGAGCCGCCTCGCTATCTTCAACCTTCTTCTGGTTATCACGAACTTTCCCCATCAGAAAAGCTGCAAAGAAGGTTACGGTAGAGTTCAGGCCGGCTACCCATAGCCACATAAGCAGTCCAAACAGGATATTTGGAGCTTCCTCCTCCATAAATGGCATTCTGACAGAGGCAATGAAATCAAAGTGTTCCGCAGTAAGCAGCAGACCATATAGAGTGGCTCCAATCAGGCCAATTCCCCATACCTCCCGCTTTCTTTCAAAAAGAAATGCTGATTCTAGTGAAACCAGCAGGTATGCAGGCCAGAACCAGCTAATTGCCCCCCCACTCCAATGAACTGCTGCCGTGACAAAAAGGAGGTCAAGCAGCACCTGCAGAAAGATTAAAATATGGCAGTTCTTCCAGAGGCTGGATGGCAACGATGTAAGTGGATATGCTATTGCAAAGAAGATCGCAGCAATAGTTAGTGAAAGGCTCCACTGCTCAGGATGAAATATTGGGAGATCAATATCAGGAGTAAGCAGCATCTCCGCAATTAGCACATATAAAAAAAGTACAGCGAGCATGCCCCAGCGGATCTTTATCATAAGAAAGACCCTGAAGCACTGCTCCACAATTAGTTCTTTTAAAGGGGGATGTGCAGAATCAGTCTGAACGAGTCGAGAGAGCGATTCAAACCAGATCGCTTCCGGCTGAAACGAAGAGTTTTTTGGAGATTCGTTTTTCATAAAGCAAAAAAGCTTAGTTCAGGAAGTGTAGAAATAAGCTTCAGTTCTGAAGCTAGCTGGTAAAACATCTGAAGTCCGTCAAGATGTTCCCTGTCAAGCCGGTATGTTATTGAATCTCTCCAATAATCAGCTAGGCTGGCAGGATTTATCCAGGCTGATTCTGGAGCCTTTGACGCTAGAATGTCAGCATCAGAAGCAATATTCTCTCTTGCCTTCTCAAGCATTGAAAACAGGTAGGTTAGAGCTTTCTCTTTTCCTTTTGAAGATTTGTTGTTTATCAGCCATAGAGCATATACAAACGGGAGTCCGGTAAGGCTTTTCCACTCCTGTCCCAGGTCATAACAGTAAGGGGTGGGAACTACAGAGGCTGCTTTAAGGGCATTGTCACCAATAAGGAGCAATCCGTTAGTCTGCTTTAGAGCCTCATTCCAGGGAATGGATGTTGGGGTGACAGAAGAGGCTGATACCCCCCAGCGCTTTGCAAGCAGTATCTGGAGCAGAATGACGGATGTGGCTGATTCACTGGTTACAAAAAATTGTTGATCTGATATCTCTTCAACCGGACGATGACAAAAGAGAAGGACGCTTCTTACAGCCCCGTCAGATCCTATACAGTTTCCCGGGAGAATGCTGTATTCATCGGCATGGCGCGAAAACTCTATTGAAGATGAAATACAGATGTCAATCTCCCCCTTGGCAAGGCTTGAATTCAGTGTGGCCGGAACTCCGTGAACAATCTCTGTTGAATCTGCCGGGAGAGTTTTTTCAAGCTGCATGAATAGAGGCGTGCAGTTAGCGTAATCGATCCGTCCGATCCTTAGCATCAGTCAAGCCTCCGGTATAGAATATCCGGATCAAGGGCAATTATCTGAATTCTTTCTCTTTCCAGAATTTGGCCAGTTGATTTCCAAAGCTGGGTAATTGCGTTGTTATATGCCACCTGAGCCTTTATCTGGTTGTTCTTTGCTGTAGCCAGATCGTTTTCCACATCAAGAAGATCCTTGGTTGTTGCAAGGCCAACCTCAACCTTGCGTACCCAGGCCCTGAGACGCTCTTCTGCAAATGCCCGCCCACGGTCGGCTACATCGAGCTGTTTATAATTAGACTTAATGGCTCTCACAGCTGCACGTACATCGTTGACTATCAGTTCTTCCTTGTTCTTTAGTTGCAGTATTTCCTGCTCAAACTTCAAGCGGTTTTTACGATATTCATTTTCAGCAGCCTTATTTCCCAGTGGGTAGGTGAAAGTAAGTCCGACTCCCCAGGCCGGGGCATTACCGGAAGAAAGGCGTTCCATATCCTTAGGATAGGTTGTGGCGAGGCCGTTAGTGGCAGCGGAGGCTGAAAGTAAGAGGTCTGGCCTTGTCCTGTTTCCCGAAACCCGAGCCTGTAATTCATAAAGTTCAATCTTCTTCTTTAATTCTTTGAGTTCCGGTCGGTTTGATAGTGCTTTGCTGATTTCAGCCTGCTCGGAAACATCATAACGCTCCTTTGATGGGAGTTCCGTTGTTTCAACGGCAGAACCCTGTGGCAGTTGCAGAAGCTGTACCAGTACATCAATCTGGTCTCTTACGGAACGTTCCGCATCAATAAGCTCCTTTTCACGGCTGGCAGTTCCGAATTCCGCGTTAAGGATTTCCATGGCAGGCATGACACCTGCCTTGACCCGTGCCTCCGTTTCAGTTAATACACGGCGAGCCAATTCAAGGGAAACCTTACGAACCCCAAGTTCTTCATTGAGGCTATAAAGTTTGTAATATTCGTCTCTTACACGTGCAACCATGGCCATCAGCTTTGTATTCATAACCTCAATCGAGGAGTCCTTGCCAAGGCGGGCTGTGTTTATAGTCAGTTCGGTAGCTTCCCTACCAAAGTTCTTAAGGAGCGGCTGGTTTAATGTTACGCTTAGAGCTGATTGCCAGTAGGATGCAATGCTACTGGATGCCTGATCTGTGTTCAGATAGCTGTTGTTTAATCCAACTGTGGTAGTGGCGCCTGTAGGAATTAACTGGCTGAGACCTGCATTAAATTGGCTTGTCTGATTCCAGTAACGGCTTGCCATAGCCGAAGCGGAATAGTTGGTTGTATCATTGTAGCTTGCCTGAAGGGTTAATATCGGGTCGTATATACCTCTGCTCTTTTGGTATTCGGCTTCCTGCTGGGCAGGATTGTAGCGCTCAACCTGTAGATCCAGGTTTTTCTCTACTGCCAGCTTTATTGCATCTGCCAATGTCAAACGGGTGGTTTCAGCCATCAGATTAATGGGGATTAACAATAAAAAAAATGATGAAACGGTTATAAATCTTTTCACAACTTCACCTCACTGCAATCATCTTATCTACAGGAACAGATTAAAACGTAAAAAGGCGGGATGTATTATCCCGCCTGCTTTATATCATATTAATTAATTATTTTATATATCCTTATCCTCAACATAGTCAGCGTAATCATCGGCTGACATTAGTACCTTAAGCTCGTCAGGATCTTCAAGCTTAAGTTCTAGTAGCCATCCACCATCATATGGGTCATCATTAATCAGTGAAGGGTTATCAAGCGCTTCTTCATTAAATGCCAGAACGGTTCCTGTTATCGGGGCATACAGTTCAGCAACGGTCTTTCTGGCCTCAACAGAGCCCATAGAGTCCTCCTGCTCGACCTGTTCCCCTTCATCAGGAAGTTCCACTGCAGCTATGGTTCCCAGCTCTTCCTGTGCAAAATCTGTGATGCCAACAACTGCACGGTTGCCCTCAATCCGAAGCCAGATATGCTCTTTGGAATATTTAAGCTCTTCAGGAAATTCCATAGACTACTCCAGAACGAATTTCTCAAGAAATGATGTATCAACGTTACCTTCAATAAAATCCTTGTTGGTCATTATCCGTTTATGAAAAAAAATTGTGGTTTTGATCCCTTCTATTATGTACTCATCAAGGGCGCGTGCCATTCTTCTTATGGCATCCTCGCGAGTGTCGGCATGCACAATAAGCTTGCCTATCATGGAGTCGTAATTGGGAACTACGGTGTACTGGTCATATACAAAGGAATCAACCCGCACTCCCAGTCCGCCAGGCTGATGGTAGGCCGTAATCTTTCCAGGGGATGGTGTGAATTTAAAAGGATCCTCTGCATTTATCCTGCATTCAATGGCATGGCCGTTTATCTTTATATCTTTCTGCTTGTAACGAAGAGGAAGGCCGGCGGCGGAACGAATCTGCTCACGAATGAGATCTACGCCGGTTATCATCTCAGTCACCGGATGCTCTACCTGAATCCTTGTATTCATCTCCATAAAGTAGAAATCGCCGCTTTTATCCAACAAAAATTCAACTGTTCCGACACTTGAGTAGTTTACCGCCTTGGCAGCGGCTACAGCCGCATCGCCCATTGCCTTGCGCGTTTCAGGTTTAAGCACAGGGCAGGGAGCTTCTTCAAGCATCTTCTGGTGACGGCGTTGTATAGAGCAGTCTCTCTCGCCAAGGTGTATGCAGTTCCCATGCTTATCAGCCAGGATCTGGATTTCCACATGGCGTGGTTCAACACAGTATTTTTCAATATAAACTTCAGGATTACCGAATCCTGCCTGCGCCTCTGCCCTTGCGGTGGCAAATGCATTTGCCATTGTAGCTGGTGAGTGAACAATCTTCATCCCTCTACCGCCACCCCCTGCAGTGGCCTTTATGATTATAGGGAATCCTATCTTTTTTGCAATTTTGACAGCCTCATCAACGCTGTTAACACTCTCTTTGGTGCCTGGCAGTATTGGCACACCATGTTTGATAACTGCCTGCCTGGCAGAGATCTTGTCACCCATTATCCGCATGCTTTCAGCAGATGGCCCGATGAAGGTAATGCCGCACTGTTCACAAATCTCTGCGAACTTTGCATTTTCAGAAAGAAAGCCATACCCGGGGTGAATGGCTTCGGCATCAGTAAGTTCTGCAGCGCTGATTATGGCGTTAATATTGAGATAACTCTGGCTGCTTGGAGCAGGACCTATACAGACTGATTCATCGGCCAGTTTAACATGTAATGAATTGGCATCAGCCGTTGAGTAAACCGCCACGGTCTTTATGCCGAGCTCTTTGCAGGCGCGGATTACACGGATGGCTATCTCTCCACGATTGGCGATGAGAATTTTATGAAACATTAACGACTCCTAAAGTTTTTGGATAACAAAGAGAGGCTGACCAAACTCGACCGGCTGTGCGTTTTCAGCCACAATCTTGATGATCTTGCACTTGAAATCGGCTTCAATCTCGTTGAACAGCTTCATAGCCTCAACAAGGCAAAGAACCTGACCCTTTTCAACTACCTGCCCAACCTCAACGAAGGGGGCGGATTCAGGTGAAGATGCCCTGTAGAAGGTTCCAACAATCGGAGAGTTTATAGTGTCGCCATTCTCTTCTGTAGCGGCGGGGACAACCTGGGCTGCCGGTGCGCTTGGTGCTGCCAAAGGGGAAGCGGGGAAATAAGTCTGGGCAGGAGCGCTCATCTGTACGATCTCTGTTCGTTGTCCCCGCTTAATCACAATCTTCTCTTCTGCGTTATCCATCTCGAATTCAGTAATATCTGTCTCTGTAATCATTTTAATCAGCTGTTTCAGATCTTTTACTTCCATAGTCTATTCTCCTTAATTTATTACTTGTATTGTATTTGCGATACAATTTTCGACAACCATCTGCTAAATCAAAGGATCCTTAGCTCCTTTGAAAACTTTGTAAGTAGTGAGCATCCTGTAGATGTAACAGCTACGGTATCCTCAATCCTCACTCCGCCAAAACCTGGAATATATATTCCAGGTTCAATGGTAAAGACCATCCCTTCCTCTGCAACAGCCTCACTACGTGGTGAGATCAGCGGCTTCTCATGGACATCAAGGCCAACGCCATGACCAAGTCCATGTCCAAAATAGTCGCCAAAACCCTGCTCGCCTATATGATTTCTTGCAATAGCATCAATTGCCTTGCAGGAAACTCCGGGCTTTATGGCGGAAATTGCCATATCATGTGCCTTAAGCACTGTATCAAAGATCTGCTGATGTCTCTTGCTGACAGCTCCAACCGCGAGTGTGACTGTCTCATCAGAATTATAACCGTTCAAGACGGCTCCAAAATCAATGGTTACAAACTCACCGGCCTTTATTGTCTTGCTTGAAGCTCTTCCATGAGGCATTGCACCACGAACGCCGGATGCAACAATAAAATCGAAAGCACGGCCATCAGCTCCGCGACGTCGCATCTCAAATTCAAGTTCCAGCGCCAGTGTTGATTCTTTCTGTCCCTGATGAATCAGTGGCAATACCGTTTCCAGCGATTCGGAGGCCAAAGAAGCAATCTCTGCTAATTGCCGAAGCTCTTTTTTGTCTTTGTGGGTTCTTATTTCATCAAGCTCTGCACCTATTGCAACCAGTTTTACAGAAGGCAATCTGGCAGCCAAGCTCTGGTGAGCGGCAACGGTTGTATGTGTGGCCTCAAAACCGATATTGCTGGCAGATGATTGATTTACAAGAGCCTGCAACCCCTCATGATGCTGTGTCCGCTCAATAACCGTAAGGCCTTCAACCTCTTTTCCCGCTTGAAGCGTGTAACGGGAATCAGATATAAACCAGCCATTTTCCGGCGTAAGCAGCAATATCCCTTCTGAACCACTGAAACCTGAAAGGTAGCGAAGGTTTAGAGGATGTTCAATCAGGAGGAGATCAAGATTGTATTTTTCAAAAAACGGTTTTAGTTTTTGACGTCTGTTTTTTAGCATAACTGAAAGCAAGCCCTCAATCTAATTCTTCATAAAACAGCCATATTTTAGAATAAAACGATAATTAGTTTTTAATATGGTTGAAAAGTGCACGCAGGCCAAGCAGATAACTGTCCAGCCCGAAACCGCAGATCTGACCCAATGCAAGAGGAGCCAAAAAACTCTTGTGCCGGAACTCTTCCCTACGGTGAATATTTGAAAGGTGAACCTCAACAAACGGAAGGCCGACTGCCGCCAGTGCATCTCGCAGGGCAATGCTGGTGTGGGTATAGGCTGCGGGGTTTATCAATATACCGTCGTAACTCTCTGGTGCCTGCTGAATAATGTCTATCAACTCACCTTCGCTGTTTGACTGAAAAAAACCGAGGGAACATTCAAATTCTGTCCTCAGAGCATCAAGCGCAGAATTGATATCATGCAATGTAAGGGTTCCGTATATTTCAGGTTCCCTTTTTCCCAGCATATTAAGATTGGGGCCATGAATTACAAGAATTCTCATTACTAGGCAACCGCCTCGATAAGAGTCAGGGTATTAGCTCTAAGCAAATATCTGGCTTTACCCAGATTTGCATCTTTAGCCAGTACACAGGCGGCAAAGAACTCATCGTTAAGCACACGTACGATCATTAGTGAATTTGCTGTGGTGATGGTTATCTCCTCCATCTCTCCGGCTCCAACCAGTTCAATTGTTTTACGTATGTCTTTAAGTACAGTTCCATATTCAACTGCCATGGTTTGTACGTCAAAACCAGGATTTCCGGAATGTACCTCGTCTATAGCAATGCAATCATAACCCATAAGCATGACTGCGTATCCGTTATCAAGTCTGGCAAGTATTGAAGTCAGCAGTTCTCTCAGTGGCATGCTTTTAACCTCCGGATATTTTCCAGCCATCCTTCCAGAACCGATACGACGGCATTTTGATCAGCTTTACCAGCTTCAGGCAGATTTAGGGAGGGAGCAGGCGGAGGTTCAACTGCTGCAACAATTGCTTCGCTAGCCATTATCTGCTGTTCAAGCGCTGCAACCCTTGCTGCTGCCTCCTGATTAAGGGGGTTGTCAGCGACAATCCTGCGATAGATCACAAGAGCCTTTTCCGGAAGACCCTGCGAGACATAAAGTTCTGCAAGCGTAGCGGTATTCATTGGATCCTGTTCCGGTTTCTCTACAGGAACAGAGAACTCAAAAGGTTCGGAGGCTTCTATTGGCAGGTGTGTGGAACCGCTCCATACTGATTGGAGGTCTGTATCCATGTTAGATGTAGGTATTTGTTTTTCTTCTTCGAATTTTTGCTGTTCTGAAGTTGATATGCTGATAGCTGACCAGGGGTCTTCAACAGGTGGGGCAACCGGCTTTACCCTTTCAACCAGTAGATCTTCACCCTCTGGTTCTTCAAAGATATCGGCATCTGTAAGCTCGATCAATTCAAGATCATCTTCATTTAAAGGCATATGCTGCCTTTTCTTTAACAGTTCAAGATCCTTTTTGGCGGCCTCATCATTTGGTGAAAAGTCAATCAATGTCTGGAGTGAGTAGATAGCTTCATCGTATCTTCCGGCTTCCTGATGAAGTCTTGCAAGCATCCGCTGGGCTTCAACATTTTCAGGCATTGCGCTTATAACAGTTTCAAGGGCTTTGCGTGCTTCATCAGGCATTCCTTTTTTTTGAGAGGCTCTGGCCAGAGCCATCTGGCCGGCTACAAAACTGGGGTGTCTTGCAGTACCGTTAATAGCTGTAATCAGGGCATCATCCAACAAACCTGCATTGATATAAAGCGCCGAAAGTTGTGCGAAACAGTACGAGGCCGGGTCGCTCTTCAAACGCTCCTCAAGCGCCTTTATCTCATTGGCAGATGATGACTGCATAAATCCTCCTTTACCTACCTGAAGTAACAGGCTTCAGCCAGCATGGCAGGGGTAAGCTGGTGTATTGCTGATGAACCGATACCACGGTTACAGATATACTGCAAGCTGCCGGAACGGTTCTTTTTGTCTTTTGAGAGCGCGATTATCAGTTCTTCACGTTCAGTCTCCGGTGCTTCTGTCGGGAGTCCAAGATTTTTTATTAGTAAAATTATGCGTTCAGCCTCTTTTTCAGAACAGTATCCGGTTTTGAGAGAAATTCGGGCTGCTTGTGCCATGCCTATGGCAACCGCTTCTCCATGAACAAGATTCTTGTAGTTGGAAAGGGTTTCAAAGGCATGTCCCAGTGTATGGCCGTAATTCAGAACAGCTCTAAGTCCAGACTCTTTCTCATCCTGCTCAACGACCGACGCCTTGATCTCACAGCATCTCGCTACAATATCTGCAAGTAACAACGGTTCCCTTTTTAACAGTTCATCAATCTTATTTTCAAGCAGGTCAAACAGATCAGCATCCAGGACTGCGCCATATTTGATAACCTCTGCAAGTCCAGCCAGATAGTGACGCTCAGAAAGAGAGATTAATGTGCTTATATCAGAAACCACCAGATGTGGCTGATAAAAAGAGCCAATCAGATTTTTTCCCAGGGGATGATCTATACCTGTCTTGCCCCCGACGCTACTGTCAACCTGTGCCAGTAGTGTAGTCGGTATCTGTATAAACGGGATGCCCCGCAGGAATGTTGCAGCGGCAAATCCGGCCAGATCTCCCACCACGCCGCCACCAAGAGCCACAATAAAAGAACGGCGATCCAGTCCGCCCAGAATCAGGCGATCATACACTGTTTGCAGTGTCTCAAGTGATTTGAACTCCTCGCCGTCAGGTATTTCAATAAGGATCGGGTCAAGTCCTGCTAAGGAGAGGGAATTAATGACTTTGCCTGCATAAAGAGGCGCAACAGTAGGATTGGAGATTACAGCTGTCTTTCCGGAGAGTCCGAGGCTGGAAGATAAAGAACCTACGGTTTGAAGAATTTCTTCACCGATGATTATGTCATATTTGTGAAAATCAAGTTTGATGGTGATTTTATTCACGAGACCCCTTGCTGTTTCTGGAGGTAAAGTTTATCTATTTTTCGCGCGACATCTTCCAATTTTTTACCGGTAGTGTCAATTCTTATGTCTGCATCTGCATAAAACCGTTCCCGTTCATTTAAAATCCGTTTAATTCTTGCAGAAAGCGGCTCATCTCCTTTTAACAACGGCCTATCATCTGCCTTTGAAAGGCGGCTGGTCAGTTCATCAACGGTTGCTGAAAGATTTACGACAAGACCCAGAGCGTGGAGCTGTTCTCTGTTTTCTTCCCTTAAAACTGCTCCGCCACCTGTGGAGAGTATAATCCTCTGCTGGCCTGACAGAGAAGAGAGAACCAATGACTCGAGTTCTCTGAATTTATCTTCCCCTTCATCATCAAAGATCTGATTAATGCTCTTGCCGGTTTTTTCAACTATAAGGGCATCAAGATCCATAAATCTATATCCCAAGCGTGATGCCAGAATCTTCCCGACACTGCTCTTTCCGCTTCCCATAGGGCCGGTAAGGATGATTGATTCATTCATCAGAAATCTCGCAAGCCTTTGAGATAACTATCCATATTACGTCGTGTTTCCTCCAGTGAATCACCGCCAAACTTTTCAAGGATCGCCTGAGCCAGCTCTATGGCAACGACAGCCTCTGCAACAACCAGGGCAGCAGGGACTGCACAAGTGTCAGAACGTTCAACCGATGCTTCAAAAGGCTTATGGGTTGCAATATCAACCGATTGTAAAGGTTTGTATAACGTGGGGATAGGTTTCATCGCCGCCCGCACAAGCAGCGGTTCCCCGTTGGTCATTCCGCCTTCCAGTCCGCCAGCATGGTTGGTGGGGCGTGTATAGGCGGTTTTTGCGCCAGCTTCAACTGCTGAAAGGTCATAATAGATCTCGTCGTGTACCTGAGAACCTGGACGACGGGCAGCCTCAAAACCAAGGCCGATCTCAACGCCTTTGATAGCCTGAATGCTCATCAAAGACATGGCAATTCTTGAGTCAAGTTTCCGATCCCAATGCATACAGCTTCCAAGCCCTGGAGGGAGGCCAATTACCTGTACTTCAACCACGCCACCAAGGGTGTCTCCAGTTGATTTTGCATTATCAATCAACTCCTTCATCTTCGTGGTCGAACTATAATCAGGGCAGAAAAGTTCAGAGGCTGCAGACAGTTCCCACTGTTTTGGATAAGGCAGCTTAGATATCTCCGCCTTTATGCTGCCGACTTCGGTAACTATCCCTCCAATCCTGATATCGAGAACATTGAGAAAGGTTCTTGCTACCGCCCCCACAGCCACCCTGACAGCTGTTTCTCGGGCGCTTGAGCGTTCAAGGATATTCCTGACATCACTGTGACCGTACTTCATTGCTCCGCACAGATCGGCATGCCCGGGACGGGGACGGGTTACCGCTTCAGCCTGCCCATCATGTTCTGCCAGAGGTGACATCTTTTCCAACCAGTTTCCCCAGTCCCTGTTTTTTACAACAATCGTTATCGGAGAACCGAGTGTTTTCCCCCAGCGAACCCCCGAAAGTATTTCGGCGCTATCAAGCTCAATCTTCATCCTGCCGCCTCTGCCGTACCCCTGTTGCCGACGTGCAAGCTGAGAATCGATCATTTCTGAAGAGATCTTGAGTCCGGCTGGTAATCCTTCAATAATTGCGGTCAATTGCGGACCGTGAGATTCGCCTGCTGTCATATATCGCATAAAACGTCTCCTGCTCTTGGATAATTGGATGAAAGATTAACATTCCATAGAGTTAAGGGCAAGAAAAACCCCTGTTCTCTAACTTGACAGTCGGGCAACCTGACCGTATAGTCTGATGTATGCAAAATATGACCCTTCCAACAGCAACAGTTCGTCTGACAGAAACCGATTTTAGGCGTGAAACACTTGTTTCCACTCTTAAAGGCCTTTTCGGCACTCATTTTACCGGATATCTATCTGTCAGAACTGGCGACCGCCTTTTTCTTCTCTTTATATTTCAGGGGTGTCCATATTCTGCAGGCCTTTATGCGGCTGAGAAACCCTTATCGCTTACCATAACTAATTTTTGCGCTCAGGTTGCAAGCATTCATGAAGGTAGTGGGTCAATTTCACTCCATGAAACTGACCCCGTGTTGCTTAAATGTCTGCTGGTCTTTGTTCAGGATGAACCGGCGGCAAAAGGGGCTGTAAATCTTATCAACCTGAAAGGGATGATGAATCAGATCCATGAACAGGCTTCAGATGCTCTTGTGATTCTTGAACAGGCAGGCAGGCACAACTTCTTCTTCTTCCTTGATGGAACCAAAACAGCAGCATACTGGTCTGAAGGTGAACAGGTTGTTAGTGGTGAGCTGACAGTGGACGAGCAGATGCTTCTGTACGCTTCAATGGAAAAATCCTCTCCGGTGACAGCTATAGTCTATCAGACCCTTAATACAATGGAATCAATGGATTCGGCTAATATGACGCTGGAAGGTCTGGTCAGGCTGTTTGCCGCAGTTGAGGATACCGAGAAGACCATTGCTCCAGGAGTTCTGACAGTCCAGCACCATGAACAATTGCGTTTGAAAGTGCTTGAAGGGGTTGAGGCTGGAAGCTCGTTTGGTAGCTCTTTACCTTGCGTGCTGGGTAGGAAGGATGCGGACATTATTATAGACGATCCAATGGTTTCCAAGCGCCATGCTGCAATCCAGATTATAAACGGCAAGCTGATGCTTATCGATCTGCATAGTACGAACGGTACGCTGCTTAACGACAAAGCTATTAATCAGCAGGAGCTTAAACAGTCGGATCGGATATCAATAGGTCAGACATCTCTTCTTGTTGAGGAAATTAACCTGTCTTGAAAAACCGCTTCATTCCAGCTAATACGCCATGCTTTTCAATAACTTTAAGCAGAATCACAGATATGTTGTCCCTTCCTCCTCGACCGTTGGCGCATGCAACCAGCTCGGTGCATGCGGTTTCAAGGCTGCTTGAAGATGCTATAAGGGCTGCTATCTCCTCATCTGTCACCATTCCGAACAGTCCATCTGAACAGAGCATTAAAAGATCGGCGGACTTTAATTCCAGTTCATTCAGATCAACCTTTACTGTCTCTTCCTGCCCAACGGCACGGGTAAGAACGTTTCGTCCCTGCTTCAACAGTGCTTCATCACGGGTCATCAAGCCCGCTCTTACCTGTTCCTCAATCCATGAATGATCCTGGGTAAGCTGCTGAAACCGACCCTGACGCAGAAGATAGGCCCGGCTGTCGCCAACATGAGCAATTGAAACCTTGCCTCCTCTAATGGTCAGCGCCACAATTGTGGTACCCATGCCACGCCATTCCGGTTTGGTGTATGCTGCCTCAAACACCGCTTGGTTGGCAAATCGTACTGCAGAACCCAGCAGATTGGTTGCCTCCGAATGGGATGTATCCACCTCACCCACCAATGGCGCATGGCCTTTGGATGCCTGTAGCAGATAGTCCTTCATGCTATCAAGACAGATCCGGCTTGCAACTTCCCCCCCCTTATGCCCACCCATACCATCTGCTACAGCATATAGGCTTAGAGAGGAGTCAAGCAGGATGGCATCCTCGTTATGTTGACGCACCTTACCAGTATCCGTTAGTCCAAAGGCGATCAGGTGCATGGTTGGCTCCCGGTAGCTGCCTGTTTTTATGGTTGTTGGTAACATATTCGGACCTGCTGCCCACCTTATCCCAGCGAAAGTGATACACTTTTAATACTTCTCCCTTGAGGGAGAAGGTGGCCGCAGGCCGGATGAGGGGGATCACGCACTCAACCTTTTACGAGCGCCAGTACCTGGCTGTTTGGGTATAATTTCAATCAGTGCGCGCAGCGCTTTGTTGATAGACGCAGCATCCGGAAAATACTTGCGAACATCCTGATCAATTACCACGGCGTCGGCGTCCGGCACAAACCTCTGTATGTGCAGAGAACCATCTTCCTGTGCTATCTTAACCGTATACCCCTGCCTGAAGCATGCGCTATGCTTACCCCGCACTGCCTGTGAAAAATCAACCGGGGGTATTTCATCAGTTGCTATTTTTTTCTTCATACCAATTCCTTTCTCTGGGTAATGCCAACCGCACACTGATTATACGAATTCTATCCTCACGCTCTGTGTACGAAACAACCAGCAATTGTCTGCGGTGTGACAGACCTATATCGATAAACCGAAACTCTTCTTCGGAATGCTTAGGATCTGCAACGGTCAGCGATAGCGGATCAGCAAAGACTGAGACCGCCTCATCAAAACTTACTCCATGCTTGCGTATATTTGTAGCAGCCTTACGAGCGTCCCACTCAAATATAAAGCCCATGTAAACTCCTTTCACCACTCACCCTGTCATCTCCCTCAGGGCTCCCTCGGGGAGAGGGAAACATCTCTCTTCCTTCTCCCTTTAGGGAGAAGGTGGCCGCAGGCCGGATGAGGGATGGCTGCTACTTTGCATCACGGATCTGCCAGACGTAGTAGTTGAAGACCTTATAGTAGCCGTTCACGAAGCCGCCGTCCATGCCCACGACCCAGGCGCTGCCGGTGCCGTAGGCGCCGCGGTACTGGATGACCAGTAGTTGTTAGCCTGGACATTGCTGAACCCGTTGGTATTGAAATAGTCGTCAGGGCGCTTCTCGCCCCGCTTGACAAAGCTTCCAGCTCATCTTTCGTAGGTAGTCGCCAGTCCTGGTAGCCGCCGATACGCAGGGTCTTTACCCACTGCATTGCCTCATGCCAGGTCATCTTTTTACCGGTAACATTTGCATCTCGCAGCCACTGTAGGCCGGTTTGTGGGTCAGTATAAATCAATAGTTCCTGCTGAGTTAGCCCCAGTAACGACAGGAAGACCTCGACATCATACCGCGCCGCCCCTTTTGCCGCCGGGTAGCTGTGTAGCAGGGCATCCCAGGCTGTTCCTTTCAAGTCCTGGCCGTGTTTACTGGCAGCCACCTTCTGGTACTTGGCAACATCAGCCCTGATCTGTTCCAACCGCTTTGCCTCTTCAGCTTGTTTCAGTTGATCCAGCTCCTGTTGGCGTTCGCGCTCTTCTGCCTCGCGCTGCTGTTTAAGCTCTTTAAGCCGCCTGGCCCGGGCCTCTTTCTATTCAACCGGTGTCACCACGGTATCAAGGCTGTCGCTGGAGCGAGACGTACCGCTGCCTACCGTTATCTTTATGGATTAACAAAAGATGTTCTAAAAAACCATCAGACGGCACCGTTACGGCACATGCATGTTCTTTGATTTCTTCTGGTACTTTCATGTTGTCCCTCCCCCGATCTTTGCCAGGCAGATCTTGACATGCTCCACCACTTCCCGCGCATTCTGATACCGCTTGGCCAGTTCCTTGGTTATCAAGCGGTGGGTTATATAGGCGCAACATTGAGGTATATCAGGATTAATCTGGGTAATCAGCACCGGCGGCTTGTTTGCTATGGCGTACATAAGAGCCGCAATGCTATCTCCGGTAAACGGTTTTTGGCCGGATAGCAGTTCGTACATTGCAACACCCAGAGAAAACAGGTCTGATCGGCCATCAACCTTCTGACCTGCTACCTGTTCCGGTGACATATAGCTGGGAGTTCCAAGTACAGTGCCGGTCTGGGTGGATGATGATGTGGTTATCCGGGCGATCCCAAAATCAGCGATCTTTACGGTTCCATCATTTAGCAGCATTATATTTGCAGGTTTTATGTCACGGTGAACTATCCCCTTTTCATGGGCAAAGGCCAACCCCTCCGCCACACTGCTTATAATCTTGAGGAGTTCCTTTACGGGCAGGAGTTTTTCTTTTTTAACATATGGGGTAAGATCTGAACCATCAAGCAGCTCCATAGCAACGTAGGCCAGATCTTCCTCTTCTCCAACATCGTAGATGGTTACTATATTTGGATGATTCAGGGTACCTGCAGCTTCTGCCTCGCGGAAGAACCGTTTTTTTGTTTCATCGAGAAGATCCTGGTCAACATCTTCAAAACGGACGGTCTTTATGGCAACCATCCTGTTGATTTTTGGATCTTTGCCGAGATAGACAACCCCCATGGCACCTCGCCCCAGTTCTTTCTGAATCTCATATCTCCCGATTGTTGGGGATACGGCGGCTCCAGCAATTATTGTCCCTTCACGTCTGCCGGTTCCTCCAAATATCATTGTCTCTCCGGCTGTTTTCATGGTTGAGATTCGCTCTTTTATATCCTTGTAATCTCCAACTGTCAGGATATGCTCGTACACCGCAGCGGCCTTGTTAAACATCCTCTTCCGTTCAAAATCAAGCGCCAGATTATAAAGAAGATCCCTGATGGTATTATTCTCTACAGGACATTTGAGGAATTTTTCAAATGCCAGATCCAAAAGCCCCTGTCCCTGAAACGAAAGCCCCAGCATCTTGTTTGTCTCAATGCTGTCACTTTCAACCAGTTCGTTGCGTTGTTCGGTTACCATGTAGCGGATTGAGACCATGGCTGTATAACCGATTGCAAGCAGCAATGTAGGGGCAACCATCCCAAGCCAGATTCCTTTGGTGGCGAACAGCCAGACTGCTGAACCATTCCATATCAGAAACAGGCCAAATGCTATGGCTGCGCTCATACCGGCTTTAAGACGCGGGATTGCAAATGCCAGAAAAATCCCAAACAGAAGCATTGTTCCCAGTTCTGCCCAGATTAACCAGGCAGGACGTGAAATTGAACTTTTATTGATAATGTTTTCGATAGCTGTGGCTATAAGCTCAATAGTTGGATAGGTAGACTGGAAAGGTGTAACTGTGAAATTGGCGATACCTGTGGCTACAGAGCCTATCAAGACAATCTTGCCTTTAAAGGTCTCCGGTTTTACGCTGCCAGATGCCACATCAAAGAAGGAATAGGTGGGAAAACTGCCAAACCCTCCATTGTAGCTGATAAGCATCCGTCCCTGCTGATCTACAGGAATTGAGAGTTGTCCGGCGGTCAGACGTTCATTTGAAACTGTAAGCTGACTTGGTGGTATATGCAGGTAGGTCAGCGCTGCCCGTAGGGCAAATGACGGGTAGATGCGCCCACGGTAATAGATTAGCAGTGATTCACTCCGCACCGTACCATCACTGTCTTGAATGATATTGATATGTCCGAGGGAAAGTGCCTTCTCTGCAAAGGGAGCGATCGGAGCTGAAAGCTCTGTGGCTTGTATAAGTTTGCCCTTGCTGGCCTGCTCTTTTGAGATTTTTTTCAGATATTCGGGTAGATTTGGATCAGGGGTGGCTGCCTGGTCGCCCAGGGTGAAAAACAGTGGGAGTATCACCTTGTTTGTTGCAGCAAGTGAAGCGGTTAAAAGAGTATCGTTGTCAAGTCGCTCCGCAGATTGGGTTATGGCATCAAGGATTGCAGGGCTGCCTCCAAGTTTTACAACCGTTTCCTGCAGCAATCTAAGTTCATCCAGGGCAGAGTTTCTGTCTGCCTCTGTGTAAAGGATGTTGGTTCCAATAAGTGCGGGCTCGCATGCGGCAATCTGGGTCATCATTTCAGCCATATAGCTTCTGGGCCAGGGCCAGCGTCCCAATCTTTCAATGCTCGCATCGTCTATGGCGACTATGACGATCGGCGCTTCTGGCTTCTTGACCCGTAATCTTGCTCGCAGATCATATGTCTTGTATTCAAGCAGTTGTAGGGGATACCACTGTATCAGCGCCGCCAGAAGCAGCAGAATGGTCAGTGTACCTGCGACCAGCCAGTTGGCATGTTTAATCTTGGCCCGCTTCATATAAACCTTTCTGAACTTTTCAGACAGTTTAAATCAGAAACCTGATTACGCAAGTTATCCCAGATGGAGTTCATCCAGAGAGAGCCAATAGCCAGGCAAAAAATGATCAAGAAAATAAATAACTTCAGGCAGCTCGCTTTTACGCAGGTTTTCCAGATGTTCCTGTCCGGCGCGTTTGAATTCAAGATTACCGGACTTTTCTTCTTCAATGCATTTGATTAGCGCAGCAATCTTGTCAGCAGCCTTTATAAGCGGCTGGTACTGATTGTCCTGTTCCTCAAAAAAGAAGAGAGGTTCATACACACTGGAAAGCTCAGGCGGCAACATTGCCAGCAGCTTTTTCCGCGCACGATCCTCAAGCTGGTGGAACGACTTCTTGAAGTGGGGATTAAAATGCTTTACCGGTGTTGGCATATCGCCGGTAAATATCTCACTGGCATCATGGAAGATGCCGTACATTGCGGCAAGATTGGGATCCAGATTACCGTTGTAGAAGCTGTTTCGAATGACGACGAGTGAGTGAGCCAGCACAGCCACATCCAGTGAATGTTCCTGAATGTTCTCCGTCTGGGTGTTTCTCATCAAACCCCAGCGGTTTATGTATTTCATCCGCGCAAGAAAGGCAAAAAAATCATAACGGGCAGCAGGCTGTTCGACTTTCTTCATGGCATCTGCTTTCTGGGTGGTTCAACGGTTTTTTTTCTGGCGACAGTTCCTCTTTTTTTTCTGTTTTTCTTCTTTTTATCCTCATCCTCGGATTGCATCAGTTCGTGCATCTTTTTCAAGGCCTGATCTACCTGATAAAAAACCGTACCTTTCTGGAAGGTTCCACTTTTTGTCATCCTGCCTGCCGGTATTCCTGTCAGGATCTCAATCCCTTCTTCAATTGTTCCGATACTCCAGAGATGGAATCTTCCATCCTTGATCGCCTCAACAACCTCTTCCTTAAGCATCAGATGCCGCTCATTTGTCTTTGGAATCAATACCCCTTGTTCACCGGTAAGCCCTTTTGCCTTGCAGACGGCATAGAATCCCTCGATCTTGTGGTTTACTCCTCCAATTGGCTGGATCTGTCCTCGCTGGTTGACACTGCCGGTAACTGCTATTCCTTGTTTTAAAGGTATCCCAGAGAGAGCCGAGAGAAGTCCGTAAAGTTCAGTTGATGATGCGCTGTCTCCCTCAACTCCGTCATAGTTCTGCTCAAAACAGATGGATGCAGAGAGAGAAAGAGGACGAACACGGGCAAAAAGCCCACCCAGATAACCGGTAAGTATCAATACCCCTTTGTCGTGAATAGGACCTGAAAGCTTTACCTCTCTCTCAACATTTATCATGCCGGCCTGCCCCAGCCAGGTTCTTGCGGTTATTCTTGATGGGCGTCCGAAGGTGTGATCCCCCAGGGAAAGAACGGAAAGTCCGTTTATCTGACCAACAACGGCACCTTCCGTATCAACCATTATCGTTCCGTCATCAAAAAGTTCCTGCATCCGCTCTTCAATACGATTGAAGCGGTAGAGCTGTTCTTCTGCGGCTCTTAGAACAGCATCATGTGAAATTACAGCCTTTCCGTCACGCTCTGCCCAAAAACTGGCTTCACGAACAAAGTCGGCTATCTCCATGAAACGCGAGGATAGTTTTTTCTGATTGTCCACCATACGGGCAGTGTATTCGAGCAGGCCGGCTACGCCGGAGCGATCAAAGTGCAGGAGATTTTTCTCTCTGCAAAGCGTGGCTACAAACAGCGCATACTCATTCATAACCTCTGGCGTGCGGGAAACACTACTGTCAAACTCTGCTTTAACCTTGAAAAACTTCCTGTAATCAGGATCCTGATAATAGAGTAGATAGTAGATCCATGGGGTGCCTACAAGCACTATCTTCGCCGAAAGTGGTACCGGTTCAGGTTTTAGTGAAACCATGGTCATAAAACGGTACTGTTCAAGGACATCCTCAATCCTTATCTCGCTGGTGCGGATGGCACGTTTCAGGGAATCCCATACAAACGGGTTGATCAATACCTCGCGGGCATCAATGACAAGATAGCCGCCACTTGCCCGATGCAGTGCGCCAGCCTTAATCATCGTAAAATCTGTTACAGCTACACCGCCGTACTGCATTACATGTTCAATCCTGCCAAACAAGTTGTTGTAGGTAGGGTTTGATTCAAAGACTATGGGAGCGCCCACGGTCTCCTTGTGGTCTACCAGCAGATTGACATCATACCTTTCAAAGCTTGGCTCCTGTCTGGGGATCTTCAGGCCTGGAATCTGGGGCTGGGTTGGTTGTGGTTTAAAATCTTCAAGGTTCTTGAGTATATCCTCCTGCACACTCTCAAGATAGGTCAGCACCTTTTCCAATCCTTCGTACTTCTCACGAACAGGATCAAGGCGATGTCCAAGGCATGAGAGTCCTAACTCACGGTCTGCCTGAGCCAGGGCATCCTTTGTAGCCTTTTCATTGTCTCTTACCTGACGCAGTACATCGTTCAACCTTTCTGTCAGAAACTTTCCCTGCTCTTCAAGCTTCGTCCTCTCTTCATCCGTCAATGCGTCGTACTCCTCCTGGGTGAAGTTGTGTTCATCCTTCTGAGGGACGATTACCAGTCCTGAAACGGTTCTTTGCAGTACAAATCCATGTTCTTCCGATTCAGTCTCCAGAGTTTCAAAGAGCTTGTTGCTTGCAGTCTGGTACTGTTCAAGTATCTCTGTACGCCTTGATTCATACTCCTTACTTTCGAGGGCTTTAGGTATATCTTTCTTGAAAGCCTCAATAAGTTCTTTCATATCCGCGACAAGTTCAGCGCCTCTGCCTGCAGGAAGAGACAGTGAAACAGGGCTGTCCGCATCTTTAAAGTTGTAGACATAGACCCAGTCATCCGGGGTCGGTTCATCTTTTGCCCTCTGTCGAAGAAGGTTGCGAATGGTTGAGGTACGGCCTGTGCCTGTTTCACCAGAGATGTAGAGGTTGAATCCTGTCTCCTTTACCCCCAGACCGAATTCTATCGAACGAAGAGCCCGTTCCTGTCCTACTGCATCTACAAGATCAGGCAGATCGGCTGTTGTCTCAAATTCAAACTGCTCAGGGTTACAGCTCCATCGGAGTTTTTCAGTCTCCAGGCGACAACTTTTGATAACGGACATGACCCCTCCTGTTTTGCAAATATATAATTTTAATTATAAATTATTGAAAAAACAAATGCTTATACTGTTTTTGCCACCTGTGTGCCAAGATATCTATACACCTATAAGGCCAATTTTGTCACTACATCTTGAGTATGGAAGTTTTTGGAAAAGCAATCTCAACCGTGACAAATATCTGGCAGTAAATCCTGCAGCCGTTTGTCTTGACGCAGATAACGCGCTGTAGTAGCTTTAAAAGATTAAAGCTATCTTATTATACTTTGCTTTTTCTGGAGGAGATATGACCCGAATTGCTTTTGGCACTTCCGGCTGGCGTGGAGTCATAGCGGATGATTTTACATATCGGAATGTGAAGATTGTGAGCCAGGCTATTGCTGATTATCTAAAGGCTTCTGGCGAGGCGAACAAAGGGGTTATTATCGGTAGAGACACCCGTTTCATGGGTAGGATATTTACCGAAAAAGCGGCTCAAGTGCTTGCCGGATCCGGTATCAAGGCTCTGCTCTGTGACAGGGATGTCCCTACGCCGGTAATTGCGTTTGAGATCCTTCGCCGTGGAGCTGCTGGAGGAATCAATTTTACAGCCAGCCACAATCCGCCGGAATATAACGGTATAAAGTTTTCTCCATCCTGGGGCGGCCCTGCCTTGCCTGAAACAACCAAAGAGATTGAGCGCCTTGCCAATGCTATGATGGGGGTGGGTGGATACATTGAGATCTCTCTTGAAGAGGCCAGGCAGCGTGGATTGCTTGAACTGATTGATCCAAGAGAAACCTATCTGTCGGCGCTGGAACAAAAGATTGACTTTGAGGCTTTGAAGTCAATCGGAAAGCTTGCCCTTAACCCGCTTTACGGGACTGCCCGTGGTTATCTTGATACCCCCCTTAAAGATCGTGGTGTTCCGTATACCATCATAAACGATAATCTTGATCCATACTTTGGCGGCCAGCCGCCTGAGCCTTCCGAGGCTCATATCCCTGATTTTATCTCTCTGGTAAAGGCTGACCCTGCTATACGCCTTGGGCTTGCCACAGATGGTGATGCTGATCGATTTGGAATCATTGATGCTGATGGTTCATTCATTGAGCCCAACTACATTATTGCTCTTCTGCTTGATTATCTGATTCGTGTCCGGAAGCTATCCGGCGGCGTTGCCCGCAGTGTTGCAACCTCCCATTTTGTTGATGCCGTAGCAAAAAAGCATGGTGTGCCTGTTTATGAGACACCTGTTGGTTTCAAATACATAGGTGAATTGATTACCCAGGATAAAATAGTTATAGGTGGTGAAGAGAGCGCAGGTCTTACCATTAAAGGGCATGTTCCTGAAAAGGACGGTATTCTGGCCTGTTTCCTTGTGGCCGAGATGGTGGCCCGTGAAGGTAAGACGGTACGGGAATTGCTTGAAAGGCTGTATGGAGAGGTGGGACGCTTTATCACAAGACGCGCAAATCTTAAGCTCTCTGCGGAGCTTGAAGCTGCCTATCCGGCTAAGGTGGCAGCGGTTCCGAAAGAGATAGCCGGAGCTGTGGTCAAGGATGTTGTTACTGTTGACGGCGTTAAGCTGATACTTGAAGACGGTTCCTGGATTCTGTTCCGCAAATCGGGCACAGAGCCGGTAGTAAGACTGTATGGCGAGGCATCAACAGAGGCGCGCTTGACTGAGGTAATGGAAGCGGGCAAGAAATTTATACTTGGATAGGAACTATCAAGAATCAAAGGAGTAAACAAAACATGTGGGATTATACCCCGAAGGTTAAAGACCATTTTCTGAATCCCCGCAATGTGGGCGATATAGCTGATGCCGATGCGGTGGGTGAGGTAGGAAGCCTGGCATGTGGCGATGCCCTTAAGCTGTATCTGAAGTTGGATGATAAGAAAGAGAAGATAGCTGACGCCAAATTCCAGACCTTTGGCTGCGCCAGCGCCATTGCCTCTTCATCCGCCCTTACAGAGATGGTCAAGGGGAAGACCCTGGATGAGGCTCTGGCAGTAACCAATCAGGATATTGCAGAGTTTCTGGGTGGTCTGCCAGAGGAGAAGATGCACTGTTCTGTAATGGGGCAGGAGGCGCTTGAAGTTGCGATCTTTAAGTATCGCGGCATGGAGATTCCAGAGCATGATGCCGAGCATGATCATGGTCATGCCTATCCTGAGTATGAAGGTAATCTGGTCTGTAAATGCTTCGGTATTACGGACACATTCCTTAAACGGGTAATTGCAGATAACCATCTTACAACCGTTGAACAGGTAACCAATTTCACCAAGGCCGGTGGCGCCTGTGGCAGCTGTCTCCCCAGGATTAAAGAGATTATTGCTGAGGTGCTTGATAAGGATAAAGAGAGCGGAGCCAGACCCAAACTCTCGAATCTTAAGAAGATGCAACTGATTCAGGAGGTGCTGGAACGTGATATTCGGCCTCTCCTGAGAGCTGACGGAGGGGATCTGGAGCTGATTGATATTGACGGAGACCTTGTCCAGATAGCTTTTAGAAAGGCCTGCGCAGGCTGTGTGTCTTCTGGCAATACAGCCAGATATGTTCAGATGAAGCTGCGTGAACTGGTTTATGAGGGTCTTATAGTAACGGAGGTGTCGGCATGAAGGAGATTTATCTTGATAACAACGCCACTACAAGGGTGGATGACGCTGTCTTTGAGGAGATGCGCCCATACTTTTGTGAACTGTATGGCAATCCCAGTTCAATGCATTACTTTGGTGGTCAGGTGCAGAGCAAGGTAACCGAGGCCAGAAAAAGAGTTGCCGATCTCCTCGGTGCAACCCCTGAAGAGATAATATTTACTGCCTGTGGTACAGAGAGCGACAATACCGCTATCCGCTCTGCGCTTGAAGTTATGCCTGAGCGTCGTCATATAATCACCAGCCGGGTGGAACACCCAGCTATCCTCAGTTTTTGCAGGGAACTGGCAAGCAAGGGATACAGCGTTACTGAGATAGGTGTAGATGGCGCAGGGCGGCTGAATATGGATGAGTACAAGCAGGCAATCGATGATAATACAGCCATAGTATCACTTATGTGGGCCAATAACGAAACCGGAGTGATATTTCCGGTTGAAGAGGCTGCTGCCATCGCAAAACGTCATGGAGCACAGTTCCATACCGATGCGGTTCAGACTGTTGGCAAGATCCCTGTTAACATGGCTTCTTCAAAGATAGATATGCTTTCTGTTTCTGGACATAAACTACATGCGCCAAAAGGGATAGGTGCCTTGTATGTCCGCAAGGGGACTCCATTTAAACCTCTTATTGTTGGTGGACATCAGGAAAAAAACCGACGTGCCGGCACTGAGAATACAGCAGCCATTATTGCACTGGGTAAGGCCTGTCAACTTGCCGGTGAGTTCATGGAGTTTGAAAATACTGTAGTCAAGGCCAAGTGTGAACGACTTGAAAAAGAACTTATGGCTGCGATTCCCCATGCACAGGTAAATGGCGGCGGAGCAGAGAGGTTGCCAAACACCACTTCAATCGCCTTTGAATTTGTAGAAGGTGAAGCTATTCTGCTGCTGCTTTCTGAATTGGGAATCTGCGCCTCATCCGGCAGCGCCTGCACCTCCGGCTCACTGGAGCCTTCCCATGTCTTACGAGCCATGGGGGTTCCTTTTACATGCGCCCATGGCTCAGTCCGGTTTTCACTCTCCCGATATACTACTGATGCTGAGATTGATGCTGTAGTAAAAGAATTGCCGCCAATAATAGCCCGCCTGAGGCAGATGTCGCCGTTTGGACGGGAATTTTTAAAGTAGGCTGTTGAGTTCATCTTGTTTGATTTGGGAAAAGTGGGCTGCCTCGGTGTCCCGCTTTTTCTGTATTTAATCTGCTGCGATATTTTTTTTGACTGGTATACTTCTCATTATCTTGTATTGAAGTGTGCTGAATTTTGGAGAAGAAAATGAAACGTATCTGCCAGATCGTTTTTTTTATGTTGTTTGTTTTTAGAACGGCTGATGCAGCAGCCCCTCCCCAAACTCCCTTTGTCAGGCTTAACACTACATTTCATTCAGCTAAAATTACGGATATTGCTGCTGACGCAAATATGAGCCGTCTGGCGACGGCTTCATTTGATAAGAGCATAAAATTGTGGGACGCGGATTCAGGTAAACTGCTTAAAACCTTTAGGCCACCGATTGGTGTTGGCCTTGAGGGAACTCTGTTTGCTGTTGCCATTTCACCGGATGCTTCAATCATTGCCGCTGCAGGTTCGACAGGCTTCAGTTGGGACAAAGCTTTTTGTGTCTACCTGTTTGACGTCAATACAGGAGATATTATAAAGCGGTTAACCGGACTCAATCAATCAATACAGCGTCTCGCATTCTCTCCCGATGGTAGGTATCTGGCAGTTGGGCTGAGCAATGCAGGTGGTGTGCGCGTTATTAATCTTGTTGATAATCACAGTATTCTTGATGATCGCAGTTTTGAAGGCAACTGTTTTGGGCTTCAGTTTGATCAACGGGGGAACTTGGTAGCCTCAAGTGATGCCGGAGTTATCAAGCTATATCGCGCTGATGGATCAAGAGTCTATACAGTGGAAACTGAAAACGGCAAAAAGATTCTGGATACTCGTTTTTCTCCGGATGGCAAGCAGATTGCGGTTGTCTATGATGATTATTACGGCGTTGAAGTCCGTGCTTCCCTGGACGGTGCGCTTGACTTTGTGCTGCAACAGCCCAAAGGAAAGTTTTTCAGTGTTGCCTGGTCTACAGATGGCCGTCATCTGCTGGCTGCCGGCGGCAACAGGGCGCAGGATAGCCGAAAACTGCTGATTAAGTGGTCTGTTGAAACCAGATCGCTTGATAATCTTATGGTGCTCCCTTCAAAAAATGGCATAACCCGTCTGCTTGTCTTGAAAGACAGTGAGCTGGCTTTTGTGTCACGCATGACCGGTTTCGGGGTGATAAGTCATGAAAGTAACACCAGTGCCGGTGTCGCCAGGAAGGGAAAAGGTAAGCGACATCAGCAGGGGACAACTGAGGCCGATCTGCTGTTTTTTCACGAGCTTTCCACAGCAGACTTTCAGAAAAATCATGACCTGTTCAGGGTTTCTCCAGACGGATTGTCTGTGTTGTTTAGTTATGAACGGTATGGACTGTCACCGGCACGTTTTGATCTAAAAACTCGTAAACTGGTTGTTAATAATCCATCTGATACGAACCTGCTTCCCCACCGCTTTACTGCAGATGGTATTAATGTGCAAAACTGGGAGGATTCTGATCAACCACGGTTGAACAAGAGGATGTTAAATGGTTTTGGCAGTCGAGACCTTAGCCGTAGTTTGGCGATTCGGCACGATGAAAAAGGCTTTGTACTGGGAAGTAATCACTATCTGAGGCATTTTGCACGCAATGGCAGGCTGCTCTGGAAACAGCGGATTCCCCAGGTAGCCTGGGATATCGCACTTTCAGCTGATGACAAAACCCTGGTGGCAGCGCTTGATGACAGTACCGTTCGCTGGTACCGTATGGCTGATGGCAGGGAACTGTATGCCCTGTATCTGCATCCCGATAAAAAACGCTGGTTGCTCTGGTCGCCGTACGGTTTTTTTGATCATGGTGCCGGATCGGCAAACTTGATCGGTTTTCAGGTTAATTGTGGCATTGCTCAGTCATCTATCATGGTTGGAGCTGAACGGATGTATGATTTTTTGTATCGTCCTGATCTGATAGATAAAGAGATTGCTGGTGAGGATATTTCTGCGTATCTGCAGCGTTTGATCTCCCGACCTCAGGTGGCTGGAGAAAAAAAAGAGACTTTGCTAACTGATCTTAAGCAGTTGTCCGTTGAAAAAGCCCAAAAGGAAGAGGCTGAGGAGAAACGGATTGAACATGAAAGAAGAGTCCGTTTGAAGGCTGAGGCTGATCGCAGGTTTCGTGAAGAACAGCTTGCAGCAGCAAGGCGAGCCAAAGAACAGGCTGAAAATGAACGGGTACGTTTGGCGCAGGAGCGCGTAGCACGTGAACAGACAGAACGTCAAAAGTTGGAAGCAGAGCGTGCGGCACAACAGCAGGTTGCTGCGGAGAAACATGCCAGGGAGCAGGCTGAGAAGGGGCGTATCAGGCTTGATCAGGAGCGTGGAGATCTGTTTAGACAGCAGGAGGCAGATCGCAAGCGGTTGACCACAGATGATCAACTGTTGCAGGAAAAGCCAGTTGATGAGCCGTTAGTGGAATATACTGCCTTGGCAAGTCTAGTGAAGCCTGCGACATTACCCCCAAAAGTACGTTTTGTAACGGTTTCAGGAGTCAGTAACAGAGCTGATGTGAAAATTCAGGCCGATCTGTGTGATGGCGGCGGCGGAGTTGGAGCAATCACGTTGTTTATCAACAAGATGCCGGTTGTGTTTGAACAACACGGTCGAGGACTTGTTGCCCGCACAAAGGGTACTGCTCAGGGATGTGAACGTTTTGAACGAATTATTACCCTGGCACCTGGGCAGAATACCCTCTCTTTGATGGCATTTAATGCTGGTAACAGTATTGAGTCTGAACGTGATCAGATAACGTTGCAGTATGCGGCGCCAGAGCTTGAAAAGCCACGGCTGTACATCCTCACTATAGCGGTAAACCGTTATCGGGATGGGGATTTGCGGTTAAAATACTCAACCGATGACGCCGAGGGGGTCATTAAACTGGTTACTGAAAAATCCCGCTCACTTTTCTCTGGTGTTGAGACATATCGGCTCCATGATGAACAAGTCACAAAGACAGAGCTTGAAAAGGTAATTGCAAAGATCGGCGGTCAGGCAGCGCGTGGTGATGTGTTTGTGCTGTTTATGGCGGGACACGGGCTTACTGATGAAATGGATGGGATGTATTATTTTTTACCGGTTGATTTTCGTTATACCGGTTTAGACTCTGTTGCAAAACAGGGTATATCCATGCTTGACTTCAAGCGCATGCTTAGCAGCATTCAGGCAATGAAGTCACTTTTTCTGATTGATACCTGCAATAGTGGTTCTTTTAGTGAGGGTATGGCCAGTCGCGGAGTCACAGAAAAGGTTGCCTTAAACAAGTTGGCTCGTGCCGTGGGCAGGGCAACTATCGCGGCCAGCTCAAAGAATCAGGTGGCTCTGGAAGGGTTTCAGGGGCATGGGGTGTTCAGTTATACCGTTATGGAAGGGTTGAGAGGAAACGCCTCCAACAGGAAAGGCGAGATCACGATCAATGCCTTGGCTTCATATATTGAAGAGACCTTACCAGAACGTACCTACAAAAAATGGGGCTATGAACAGATACCCCAAAAGTCGCTGATTGGTTCTGATTTTCCGATTGGACTAAAGTGAGGCCTGGCGGTTGTTGTCGTCTTTTCTTGACAACATGTCACGCAAAACGGATGATGTGAGCAGGAGAGGTAATACCCATGCAAACCATGACGGTAGGAGAGGTGAAGTCTCACTTTTCAGAAGCCCTTAATCTGGTGCAGAAGGGTGAGGATATCGTGATCAGTTTTGGCAAGCGGAAGGAGAAGGTTGCCGTGCTGGTGCCTTTTTCCCGGTATGCCCAGAAGCAGGAACGTACCCTCGGCCTACTGGCAGGCAAGGCAACCTGTGTTATCAAAGATGGCTTTACGCTTACTGATGATGAACTGCTGGCATCATGAACTGCCTGCTTGATACCCACACCCTGCTCTGGTCGCTTTTTGAGCCAAACCGGCTTGGCACTGCTGCCCTGGAACTGTTGCAAGACCCGAAGCACACTGTCTATGTCAGCGTTATTTCTATCTGGGAAATCTCCCTCAAATACTCCATCGGCAAACTTGATTTGCAGGGGATAATGCCGGATGCCTTTCCTGATCTGATAAGCCAAACCGGTTTTGAACTCTTGCCACTTGCGGTACAGGATGCAGCTACGTTTCATAACCTTCCGAGGTTTGAGCATAAAGATCCCTTTGATCGTCTGTTGATCTGGCAGGCCATCAGTCACAAGCTCACCTTTGTCTCGCAGGATAAAGCCTGTGCTGACTATCGGAAACAGGGCTTAAAGGTGGTATGGTAGGCTCTGGGGTGATTTGCCGTTCCCATTATTTTGTAACCATGAGCCGATATCCCGTGCCGTTACACTGGTGGCGGACAAATAGTGTGATGACTGGTTGGGCAGGGTTGGTAGCTAACGTGAAGACTCTGCCTGATCAGGTTATTTGAGAGGTAAACCACCCCTCACCCTGTCCCTCTCCCGCAGAGGGGAGAGGGGACGTGCTGACAGAGTTGGTATAAGGTTTTGCTCCCCTCCCTACGATGGGAGGGGCTGGGGGAGGGTGCAAAGAACCATCCCCATCATGCAACGAAGAGGAGTGCAAGATGATGCCTATCATAAAATCTGTGATTATTATCCTGCTGCTAGCCGTTACGACGGCATCCCACGCCTTCTGGTCTTCAGACCCTGCGTCGCTTAAAGAGCTGGCAACTGGAGTGGCAACAGAGCTGAAGGACAAATCCGGTTCAGCCAGGAAGCTGTATCTTGATAAGGTTAACGTCAAAGATGCGGTTTCGGGTGAAGCCTCCAATCTCTCTGCCTTTCTTGTCAATGAACTTGAAAGCTCTCTTTCCGCAGCCGGATTCAGTTTTACTGATTTCATGGAACAGGCAGATCAGGTGGTGGGAGCCACTTATCATCGGGATGGTGAGCGTTTGCGGGTGTTTGTTAAATACTGCCCCGCAAAGGACAACAGTAATTGTAAGAGTCTCTCGGCAGCTCTGCCGGTAAACAAGCTTCCTAAAGAGAGTTTCAGCGAATCAATGGACAGCAGGCTGAAGCGGTTGGTGCAGAAGGCCGGTGGCGGCAAGAGCGGTCTGAAGGTGTTTATTAGCCCGGTGGTGGAACGTAAGAACCGTTATTCAAGTGAATTTTCCGAGTATGTAACCGCCAAGGCCAGAAGTTTTATGGTCAACAGCCAACAGTTTGAGGTGCTTGAAGAACAGCCGGTAACCCGCTCGCTCTCCAATACCCGTGGTCTGGCCGCCAAGGCCAAAGAGGTGAAGAATCTTGATACCAGCACCGCGCTGTTTAGCGGTGCCGATGCCGTCCTGGAGGGCTACTATCTGGAAGGGGCTGGCAGGGTGACGGTTGCCATGACCCTTAAAAATCTGAAGGGTGGGGTGCTGGGAAGTGCTGATGAGACCATTGAACGGAGTATGATACCCTATAGTACCGTTAACCAGACGGCGGGCAGCCTTGCTGCTGTGGCTGATGTGGCAGGTCAGGCAATCCAGCAGGTGGTGAAATTGAACACCACCAAGGGGGATCGCTATCAAGTATATCGGGCTGGTGAAAAATTGCAGTTTCTCATCCAGGTTGCCAGGCCTCTCTATATTTACCTCTTTGCAATAAATACCAAAAACGAGGTAAACCGGCTTTATCCGGGGCCTAAACAGCAGCAGGCCTCTTTAGCTCCAGGGAAAGTCCATACTGTTCCAGCTGAACATGATAGCTGGGAAATAGTTGTAGAACCTCCGTTCGGTACTGATGTTGTTAAACTTTTTGCTGTTGAAAAACCAGTGATGCTGCCTGAACTTTCAGACAAAGCACCCATAAAGAGTTTTGCCGATGGCTCTCGTTCTTTGGTAAGACGGGATCTGATTCAACAGGAACTTGCTAACCAAAAGGTTATTAATGGTTTTGACCTGGTGGACTATTTCAAGGGGGTGGCTGGACAACAGGGGATTATGTTGTATGAAGATAGTCTGTTTGTACAGACCAGACCTAGGTAGGGGGGGATATGCCGGAGAAATACGATTTGATTGTAATTGGTTCAGGACCCGGAGGGTATGTTGCAGCCATAAGAGCCTCCCAGTTGGGAATGAAGGTTGTTGTTATCGAGAAACGGGATACGCTTGGAGGAGTTTGTCTGAATGAAGGATGTATTCCTAGCAAGGCTCTTTTGGATTCCAGTGAGCATTTTGCCCAGGCAAGGGATAAATTTGCGTTGCATGGAATTGATATTGAACCCCCACGCTTGAATCTTGGCGCAATGATGACTCGCAAGAATGATGTAGTCAAGAAGCTGACCGATGGTGTTGCCTATCTTTTCAAGAAGAATAAGATTGCCTTGGTGACCGGAACAGCCACTCTAAAAGGGATTGATGAGGAAGGATTACAGCAGGTTTCGGTTGATACAGGAGAATTTTTAAGTGGAACAAGGATCCTTCTGGCAACAGGTAGCGAACCAATACCCCTCCCGGGGATACCTTTTGACGGCAGATTGGTGGTCTCCGCGCGTGAAGCTTTGGCATTTGAACAGGTGCCTGAGCATCTTGTTGTGGTTGGTGCAGGTTATATAGGTCTTGAACTGGGTTCTGTCTGGCGCAGACTCGGAGCAAAGGTTACGGTAATGGAGGCATTGCCGGGTATAATTTCAACAAGTGACAGACAGTTGGCTGATTATCTTCAAAGAACTTTGAAAAAACAGGGGATTGCCTTCAGGCTTAATACCCGTGTCACGGCTGTTTTGTCTAAGGGAAAAGGTCTGATAGTCCAATCCAGTTCTGATTCTGAGAATGCTGAAGTTGACTGTGATCGATTGCTTGTGGCGATCGGTCGCAGACCACTCATATCTACTTTGGGGATTGAATCGCTGGGTGTGCAAAGAGACAAAAACGGCAGGATAGTTGTAGATGAAAATTTCCAGACAACAGTCTCAGGCATATATGCGATTGGTGACCTTATACCTGGACCTATGCTTGCTCATAAGGCATCTGAGGAGGCGGTGGCCTGCGTTGAAAGGATCTCTGGAAAAGAGACGGTTCTGGATTATGATGCCTTACCCGGGATTGTATATACTTGGCCGGAGGGGGCTTCAGTTGGAAAAACAGAGGAGGAGCTGAAGGGGTCTGGGGTTAATTACAAGGTTGGTAAATTTAATTTTATGGGTAATGGCAGAGCCAGGGCTATGGATGAAACTGACGGGTTTGTGAAGGTGCTTGCGGATCCAGACAGCGACAGAATTCTTGGAATCCATATTGTTGGTCCCCGTGCCTCTGATATGATTGCCGAGGCAGTTACCGCAATTACATTAAAGGCAACGGCACATGTTTTGGGTTCACAGTTTCATGCACATCCAACACTCTCTGAAGCCCTTAAAGAGGCTGCTTTGGATCTGAATAAAGAGGCAATACATGTATAAAAAGGAGGTGAACGTGCATAAAGAACGGCGCAGAACCAAGATTGTTGCAACATTGGGACCTGCAAGCAGTTCACCTGAAATGCTGGAACGACTGTTTAAGGCAGGGGTTGATCTGTTCCGGCTCAATTTTTCACACGGGACGCTTGATGACAAGACGGAGCTTATTAATAACATCCGTTCTATATCGCTGAAACTAGGCAAGGAAGTTGGAATCCTTGCGGATCTTCAGGGTCCCAAGATCCGCATCGGTAAGATGTCTGGTGATGGCATGATGTTGCGTAAAGGCGAGAAAGTGGTTATTACCACCGCTGATATTCAGGGGGAAAATGGCCTGATTCCGACTATCTATACGGACTTACCTCGGGATGTTAAGCCTGACGCACGTATCTTGCTCGATGATGGTCTCTTGGAGCTTAAGGTGCTATCCGTAGATGGCGAGGATGTACAATGTCAGGTGGTGCATGGTGGATTACTTAAGAATAACAAAGGGATAAATCTGCCTGGGGTAAAGGTCTCTGCTCCATCACTGACGCCAAAGGATCTTGTAGACCTGGATTTTTGCCTTTGGATGGACGTTGACTATATTGCCTTGTCTTTTGTTAGAACACATGAAGATATTGAGCAGATAAAACTTATTATCTATTCAGCAGGCAAAAACATCCCTGTTATAGCCAAGATTGAAAAGCCGGAGGCTCTTAGAAATTTCAATAAAATCCTTAAGCTGACCGATGGTGTTATGGTGGCACGAGGTGATCTAGGAGTAGAGATTCAGGCTGAAAAGGTTCCACTTATCCAGAAAAAAATTATACAAGCCTGTAATAATGCAGGTAAACCAGTAATAACAGCGACCCAGATGCTTGAATCTATGATTGTTAATCCGAGACCAACCAGAGCAGAGACATCTGATGTAGCCAACGCAATAATTGACGGTACTGATGCGGTTATGCTCTCTGGCGAAACAGCTTCTGGTGCACATCCGGTTGCTGCAGTCGAAACAATGGCCAGGATTGCGCTTGATGTTGAAGCAGCTGGATTTGCAAGCAGAGTAAGTGCACCTGCGCAGCAGACACCCAGTATAGCACAGGCTATTGGAGAAGCAGCCTGTAGAGCAGCAGAAAGTCTTAATGCAAAGGCAATAGCTGTTTTTACACAGTCAGGGAGCACAGCAGCTCTAATATCCCGTTTCAAGCCAGCTACTCCTATCGTTGCTTTTACAAATAGCCAGATGATACAGAGAAAACTTTCTCTTTACTGGGGTGTAAAAACAAAATCGATAAATATACTTGAGTGTATGGAAGAACAGGTGGCACTTGCTGAAGAGATTCTGTTGGTATCAGGATTCCGTAAAGGGGATATAGTTGTAATTATAATGGGTACGCCTATTGAGGCAAGGGGATCTACGAATCTAATGAAAGTTCACAAATTGGGGGCAGGCAGATTCTTTGAGATTTTTTAAAAATTGCATTGACATCCTCATCCGCCATCGAGTATACAGAACGTCCTTTTTAAGGATTGCTGCTGAAGAAAAAATAAAAAAGCTATTGACAAGTTGAAAGAGATTTAGTAGCTTCCCAATTCCGCTTCAGCAAAAAAGTTACAAGCGTGTTACATTTTGGTCTTTGAAAACCGAATAGCA